>NZ_CP093342.1:0-610477 GCF_022637555.1 Microbacterium sp. H1-D42
GCGTGCGCGATCGCCATCACTGTGCCCCGCTCGGCCCGAGCGGTGACGCGCAGGTCGCTCGGCAGGTCGCTCTCAGCGACCGCGAGGGAGTGGTAGCGACCCGCCGCGAACGGAGAGCGGATGCCCGCGAACAGGCCCGCCCCGTCATGGGACACCTGCGAGACCATCCCGTGCATGAGCTCGGGCGCGCGCGAGACGGTGCCGCCGAACGCCTCGCCGATGGCCTGGTGCCCGAGGCAGACGCCCAGCAGGGGCATCCGCGCGTCCGCTGCCAGCCGCACCACCTCTATCGACGCACCGGCGTCTGCGGGCGTGCCTGGCCCAGGCGAGATCATCACGGCATCATGCGACCTCAGCAGCGTCGGCCAGTCAGCACCCGACGCGTCAGCCTCGACCATCGTGACCTCGGCGCCGAGTTCGCGCAGGTAGCCGATCAGGGTGTGCACGAAGCTGTCGTGGTTGTCGACCACGAGCACGCGCACGCTCATTCCAGATCGACCTCGGCGGGAAGCACGTACGGGCTGATCCACGGGAAGACGTAGAAGAAGAGGGCATAGAGCACGGCGGCGGCGAGCACCAGAAGAATGAGCACTCGCACCCACCATGGGCCGGGCAGCAGGCGCCACAGGGCGGCGTACATCAGCGGACTCCTTCGGCGGACTGGCCGGCTTCGGCAGACGGGGTGGCGACCTCGACGGATGCCAGCGATGCCGGCGGCCCCTCGGCTCGGGGCTGGAACGATTCGAACAGGCCGTACGCGACGATGCGCTCGGCAAGTGAGTACAGGGGCGAGCAGGCGGTCAGGGTGATATAGCGCTCACCGGTCTGGGCCTGCGGCATCTGCGGCACATCCAGCAGCACGTCGACCGCGGTCGGCTGGACGTACTCGAGCGTGCGGAACCGGTAGGTGTACCAGCCCTCGGACGTCTCGACGACGATCGCGTCGTTCAGCTTGAGTTTGTCGATCTGATTGAACGGCTTGCCCCACGTGGTGCGGTGCCCTGCGAGGGAGAAGTTGCCGACCTCGCCCGGCATCTTGGACTGCTCGTACAGTCCGATCCCGATCGTGTCGAGGGTGCGCGCGCGGCTGGTGCCACCCGCGACGTGCACGTTGTAGTCGTCGCCGAAACGGGGGATGTGCATGTTCGCGAAGATCTCCGCGTCAGCGGGATGCGGCAGGATCGGCGGCTCGTAGACGGGCTCACCCTCGGATTCGGAGACGGGCGGCGGCACGGGCGCTGGTGCGGCGGCCCACTGCTGCGAGAGCTCGTCCCCCTTGGCATTGTTCTCGGCGCCGATGATGATGTCGCCGATCCACATCTGCCATGAGGCGAACAGCAGCACGATGACGCCGGCGGTGAGCATGAGCTCGCCCAGGACGCTGACGACGGTCGCCCTGGAGCGGGTTCGCCCCGACACGCGGCGCGACCGCCGAGCTGACCGATCCTCGTGCATAGGGAAAGTCTATTCACCCCCGCTAGACTGACTCGCATGGCACGATCCCGCGTACCCGAAGAACCCGTCGAGCGCCCCGAGGGCACTGATGACGCACCCAACGCCGTGTGGTTCAAGCCCGTCATGGTCGGCTTCATGCTGCTCGGACTGGCCTGGATCCTGGTCTACTACATCTCGGGCTCGAAGTACCCGATCCCCGGGCTCGACGCCTGGAACCTCGGCATCGGCCTCGGCATCGCGCTGATCGGCTTCCTTATGACCACCCGCTGGCGCTGACGCCGGCATCTGACTGCGCGACGCCCTCTCACCACGGTGAGGGGGCGTCGTTCTATCCCCAGGCAGTTGTTAACAACGGGGATGACCTGTGAATAACAACGGTGTAATTCTCCCCATCTGTGGAGAGACCTGTGGATAACTCTGCGCGTCGGGGTGCTCCGGCGAGGAGGATCAGCCGAAGACGCCGGCGCTGATCAGCGCCGGCGGCACGAAGGCGGTGATCGCGATGAGCACCAGCACGAGGGCGACGAGGATGCTGATCTGCGCCGTTCGCTGGTCGCGACGCTTCGTGCGCGTGAAGACGTAGGCAACAGCCGCGCCGACGATCGCGCCGCCGAGGTGGGCCTGCCACGAGATGCCGCCGACGAACAGGCCGAAGGCGAAGTTGAGCCCCAGCACCACGAGGATGCCCGTGACGTTGCCGCCGATGTGGCGGCCGATGATCAGCAGGGCAGCCATCAGGCCGAAGATGGCCCCAGAGGCACCGACCGTCGCGGTGGTGGGCGCGAGGCAGGCCACGGCCACCGAGCCGCCGAAGCCGCTGATCAGGTACAGCGCGAGAAAGCGCCAGCGGCCCAGCATCGGCTCGAGCACCTTGCCCAGCATCCACAGCGCGAGCATGTTGAGGCCGAGGTGGATGAACCCGCCGTGCACCAGCAGCACGGTGAGCATGCGCCACGGCTCGAACGGGAAGCCGGACAGGTCTGGGTAGAGATACACCGGCGCGAATTGCAGCGCGCGGGTGATGAAGACGCCGATGCCAGGCAGCATCTGCAGCAGACTCACGGCCGCGGTGATCGCGATGATCGCGTAGGTCACCAGCGGTCGCCCGTCGGCGGCGATGGACCCGCCCCAGCGGCGGGAGGCCTTGCGCTGCGCCGGTGTCTGCGCCTTGCGCATGTCCTTCATGCACTCAGGGCAGATGACGCCCACGGGCGCCTGCGTCTGGCACTCGGGGCAGATCGTGCGCATGCAGCGCTGGCAGAGCACGAAGCTCTGCCGATCCGGATGCCGGTAGCAGAAGTTCTCTCGATTGCGCGTGAGGTCTGGGTTCGTCATCCGGATCGGCCAGTGCTGTCGTCAGTGCTGTCGTGACGTCTGTCGTCAGGCGGCGACGATGTCGATCGACTGCAGCACGACCGGCTCGATCGGGCGGTCGCCCGCAGCGGTCGGAACGGCCGAGATCGCGTCGACGACGGCCTTCGAGGCGTCATCGGCGACCTCGCCGAAGATCGTGTGCTTGCCCTGCAGCCACGGCGTCGGGTCGGTGGTGATGAAGAACTGCGAGCCGTTGGTCCCCTCGGCCTGACCGGTGATGGCATTGCGGCGCAGGCCGGCGTTGGCCATGGCGAGGATGTAGGGCTCGTTGAAGCCCAGCTCCATGTTGATCTCGTCGTTGAAGTTGTAGCCGGGACCGCCGACACCCTGACCGAGCGGGTCGCCGCCCTGGATCATGAAGTTCGGGATGATGCGGTGGAACACGACGTCCTTGTACAGCGGGCCCTCACCGGGCTTGCCAGTGGCCGGGTCGGTCCAGTCCTTCGAGCCGTCAGCCAGGCCGACGAAGTTCGCGACGGTGTTCGGGGCATGGTCGCCGAACAGGTTGATGACGATGTCACCGTGGTTGGTGTGCAGGGTTGCGACATGAGAAGCGTGAGCCATGCTTTCATTCTCGCAGAGCAGGTTCTGAATCGGCCGCGTATTCTTACGCCTACAGCGCATCCGCGCCAGACCCTGCTGGTACTCAGTCTGGTCTGGTTAGATGTTTCGTGAACGGACTCCGACCGACGGGAGAGCAACGTGAATGTCAGCCGCAAGCGCAAGAAGGAACTGCGCCAGCTTCAGAACGACGCAGGACGACTCTGGGAGTCGCAGCAGGTTCTGGTCGGCCAGGCCAGTGACATCGCCCGTGAGGCAGGTCGTCAACTCGGCAACTTCAACCGGGAGCAGGTCGTGCCGGCCGTGCAGGAATCGTACGAGCGCCATGTCGCGCCGACGGTGAACCGCGGGATGAAGGTCGGCAAGCAGGTCGTCGACGAGCGGGTCGTCCCGATCGTCGGTGGCGTTGTCGGCACCGCGCTGACCGCGTGGGATGTCGCGAACCGGAAGCGTCAGAACTACACCGGCGGCGGTCGCGCCGTCGTCGTCGAGCCGCAGAAGAAGGGCATGGGCCTCGGCTCGGTCATCGCCCTTGTGCTCGGTGTCGCCGCCGCAGTCGGCGTCGTCGTCGCGGCCTGGCAGGCGCTGCGTGCCGATGATGAACTCTGGGTCGCCGACGACCCGCTTTCGCCTCCCAACGCGTGAGCACAGCGCTTCCGGAGCCTGACGACGCGCACGAGCGCGTGCGCTCTGCGGCTGCCGCTCGTGGTCTCGAGATCGAGATCCGCGAGCGGCCTGTGGCGCGCAGTCTGGCTGAGGCCGCTGAACTGCTCGGACTGCAGCCGTCGGACATCGTCAAGACGCTCGTCGTCAAGCGATCGGACGACACTTACCTGTTCGCCCTGGTGCCGGGCGGTCGGTCGATCTCGTGGCCGAAGCTGCGTGCCCTGGTCGGCGTGAACAAGCTGCGCCTGCCCGAGGCCGAACTGGCACTGGCCGCTACCGGATACGAGCGTGGAACGATCGTGCCGATCGGCAGCACCACCGACTGGCCGGTCTACGTCGACGAGACGATCGTCGGTCGTCGCGTCGCCATGGGAGCCGGCACGCATGGCTACAGCCTGTTCGTCGACGCCGACGACCTGACCCGCGCCTACGACGCGACGGTCGCCGACATCTCCGTCCCGGAGTAGCCCGCGCAGCCCACCGGTCAGCGTCGGAACAGCATCCGACCGCCGCCGACGACGAGTTCGCGCGGCAGGGTGCGCACCAGGGCATCCATCGGGTTCTCGGCGTCGATCAGCACCACGTCGGCGCGCGAGCCCGCCGCGAGGTCGTTGCGCTCGACGCCGGCGAACGGCGCACCAAGAGAGGTCGCGAGCTCGACCACGCGCAGCAGGTCCTCATCGCGCGCGACCCCGCCACCGCGGGCGTACTGCCACGCGATGCCCATCAGGTCACCGGTGCCGTACGGGCTCCACAGGTCGCGGATGCCGTCGGTGCCGAAGCCGTAGCGCACCCCCGCTTCGGCGAACTCGTGCAGATTCAACTGCGGCATGCGCAGCGGAGCGACCGTCGTCATGGTGATGTCGAGCTCGGCCATGGCCTGCAGCAGATCGCGGCGGTGCGCAGCATCCACCTCCACAATCGCGAAGCCATGTGCGATGTTGACCCGACCCTCGAGACCCAGCCGACGAGTGCGGTCGATGATCAGGTCGAACTGGAACGCACCGAGCGACCCGCCGTCATGCAGATGGATGTCGATGCCGCAGCCGTGCTCAGCGGCCAGGGCGAAGATCGCATCGATCTGACCGACCGGGTCGCGGTCGATGCCGGCGGGGTCAAGCCCGCCGATGTGCTCAGCGCCCGCACGCGCGGCGTCGGCGAGCAGCGGCAGCACACCAGGACGCCGCAGCACGCCGTCCTGCGGGAACGCCACGACCTCGCAGGCGAGTGCTCCGTCGTAGGCGGCCACCGCCTCGCGCACTGCCTCGATGCCGCGCAGGCCCAGTCCCAGATCGACGTCGACGTGCGTGCGGATCGCCGTCGTGCCGTGCCGCACGAATTCCCCGAGCACGTGCGCGGTGGTCTGGACGCTGGGGATCCCCAGTTCGTCGCGGCGGGCGCGCTCATGCCGGATGCGGCCGTCCGTCCCCGGCTCGCCGCCGTAGGACTGCCACGGCTTGCCCCACCACGACTTGTCCACGTGGGCGTGCGTGTTCACCAGGCCCGGCAGCGCCAGCATCCGACCGCCGTCGATCTCGTCGGGCGCCACGGGCGCATCCGACGCCGGCACCACCTCGCTGATCACCCCATCCGAGATCAGGATGTCGCTGATCGGTCCGCCCCATGGGCGGACGTTGCGGACGGCGGAGATGGGGGAGAGCGGCGCGACCATCCCTCCATCTTGGTCGCTCTGGTCGGTCTTCAGAGGATGCCAGCCATGCGCAAGGCGATGTCGACCAGCTTCACGCGCTGCAGCTCTGCGACCTCATCGACGGTGAACCAGCCAGCCATGTCGGTCGAGCCGTTCTTCTCGAAGCGCAGCGCACCGCCGACGATCTCGGCGCGGTACAGGATGCGCAGCGTGTGCAGTGGCGTGTGGCTCTCGTCGCGCCGCACACGTCGAGAGGCGGGGATGACGCGGGAGTGGATGCCGAGGAGCTCGGTCGTCTCGATGTCGAAACCGGTCTCCTCACGCAGTTCGCGACGCACGGCGAGCTCGGGATCCTCGCCGTCTTCGAGCCCTCCGCCCGGCATGGTCCAGGCGACGCGGCGGCCCTCGACCCACCGCGCCAGGAGCACCCGGTGGTCATCGTCCGTGATGACCCCGTAAGCGGCAACACGCAGGTCCATGGGTTCACAGTAGTCCCCCGAACGCGGGATGCCCATGTTTGCCGGGTCGCGAAATACTGCCCTCCCCGCCGAGATTCGCGGGCCGGGTCAGGGTGCGATGCGAACCTGCCTCAGCGCACGACCGCGGTGACCGTGGCCAGGCGCTGCAGCACCTCGTGGCTGATCGAGCCGAGCAGCAGTCGCCGCACGGTGCCGTGTCCGCGGCTGCCGACGACGGTGAGGCGGGCGCTCTCGGCGAGCTCGTTGATGACCGCCGACGGGTATCCCTCGGCGACGGCCTCTTCGATCTCGATGCCGGGATACTGACTGCGCAGTCCCGCGATCGACAGCGCCAGGGACTCGCGGGCGTTCTGCTCCATGCCCTCCCGGTACGCCTGCGGCATGACCATCACCGCATTGCGCGGCGTCGCGATCGGCGTCCAGACGATGATCGCGGTGAGGGGCTCACCGAGGCGATCGGCCTCGGCTGCGGCGAAGGCGATTGCCGGCTCGGACGTCGGCGACCCATCGACACCGACCACCACACCACTGCGCTCGCCCGTGATCTCGAAGTCCGGAACGACCACGACAGGGCTGGCCGAGGCGGCGGCGATACGGATGCCATGAGAGCCGCGCGCCGGGCCGTCACCAGGACCCCGGTAGTCGCTGCCGATGACGAGAAGCGCGGCGTGCTCGGATGCGTCAGTGAGCACCGAGACCGGATTGCCGCTCTCCACACGGGTCGTGACGACAAGGTCGTCTGCGGCCACGCGCTCGGCTTCCTCGTTCAGAAGCTCCTGCGTGGCTGCCCACGCCGCCTCGAGGACACTGCCCTCGCCGACGTTTCCGACTGCGCCTCCGATCACTCCGATCAGTTCGAGCTGCTGTCTGCGGGCGATGGCCCGCGCTGCGGCCCAGTCGACAGCACGGCGGCTGCCCGAGGCCTCGGTGACTCCGACGATGATCTTCTCGGTCATTTCCGGCTCCATCTGTGGGGGACTTCCACTCTATTGATTCCGGCCAGGTCGCTGGTGGTTTCCGGCCGGAGGTATTCAGCCCTGCATCCGCTGCAGCGCGGCTTCGAGCCGGGCGACGCTGCCATCCACGTCGGCGAGCTTGTCGAGACCGAAGAGTCCGATCCGGAAGGTCGAGAACGAGTCGGGCTCGTCGCAGTGCAGGGGGACACCGGCGGCGATCTGCAGTCCCTGCTCACGGAAGCGTGCGCCGGTGCGCAGTGCCGGGTCGGTGGTGTGCACGACGACGACGCTCGGAGCGGCGAAGTCGGATGCGGCCACCGACGGCAGTCCGTGCTCTGCGAGCAGCGCCCGCACGCGCGCGCCGAGCTCGACCTGCGCGTCCCTGAGCGCGGCGAAGCCCCGTTCGCGCGTCTCGATCATCTGAGCCAGGTTGTGCGCGATCGAATCGGTGGGCATGGTCGCGTGGTACGTCGCCGACCCATCGCGGTAGGCGTCTGAGATCGCGAGCCAGCGGTTCAGATCGAGCGCGAAGCTGGTCGAGCTGCTGGATGCCACGGCTGCGCGGCCCGCCTCGCTGAGCATCACGTAGCCGACCCCGGGTGTGCCGCTCCAGCCCTTCTGCGGCGCACTGAGCAGCACGTCGACACCGAGTGCTCGCATGTCGACCCACATCGCACCAGAGGCGATGCAGTCCAGCACGAGCACGCCGCCGACCGCGTGGACGGCGTCGGCAAGGGCGTGGATGTACTCGTCGGTGAGCTGGATGCCCGCTGCGGTCTCCACATGCGGGGCGAAGACCACCTCGGGTCGGCGGGCGTCGACCGCGGCGACGACGGTGTCGATGGGCGCGGGGCTCCACGCTGCCTGCGGATCGTCGCTGTCGGGGCGCGCGAGGCACACCGTGACGTCGCTCGCGATTTCGCCCGCCTCGAGGATCTGCGACCAGCGGTAGGAGAACAGGCCGTTGCGCACGACAAGGGCGCGCTTGCCGGTGGCGAGCTGGCGTGCCACCGACTCCATGCCATAGCTGCCGCCGCCGTTGACGAGTGCGGCGCTGTCGGCACCATATGCCTCGCAGAGAATATTCAGCGTCTGCTGCATGATGCCGACGAACTTCGCCGACATGTGGTTCAGGGATCGGTCGGTGAACACCACCGAGTACTCCAGCAGTCCGTCCGGATCGATGTCAGCGTGAGGGAGGCTCATGAGGACATGCTCTCACCTGTGGGCGAGGCGGCCAAGGTCGGGCTCGTCAGCCAGGCCCGGCCGGATGCCACTGATCGTAGGCGCGCGACAACTTCTGCGGCACGACCATGCGCCAGGCGTCGACGACGAATTCTCGGGCCTCGGCGGGTTCGAGGGCGGCGAGATCTGAGCGCACCCAGTTGAAGCGCAGGTCGGACTCCGACGGCATCTGGAACTTGCGCGGGTCACCGCCGACCAGCGCCGCGCGCTCCTCCCGCGGGAAGGCGAACTCCATCTCGGTCTCATCCAGCGAGAACGCCACGTAGACCAGCTGCCCGACGCGGAACTTCAACCGCCCGCGCACGCGCACCGAGTACGAGCGCTCGAGCTCATCGCCGAGCGGCAGGACGTCCTGGATCACGGCCACGGCTGATGCCTCCCGATCATGGGAAGAGACTACGCCGGGCCCGTCCCGAGAAAGAAGAAATGCGCCGACCCTTCGGGCCGGCGCATTTCATGTTTGTGGAGCCTAGGAGATTCGAACTCCTGACATCTGCCTTGCAAAGGCAGCGCTCTACCAACTGAGCTAAGGCCCCTGAGCGGCGCGGACACCGCGGGGATTTCCGCGAACGGAGTGGGGCTACCAGGACTTGAACCTGGGACCTCTTCATTATCAGTGAAGCGCTCTAACCGCCTGAGCTATAGCCCCGTCAACCTTGAAGACTTTACCCGATGCTGCGGGCAAAGAGAAATCGAGGGCGGGTCGTGAGACGTGCTCAGCGACCCGCCCCGATCACTCAACCCTCGCGCAGGTTCACCGTGCCGGCCGAGACCGTGACGTGCACGAGATTCGCGCTGTCCGGATCCTGCCGCAGGTCGCTGTTCAGACTGCCCGCCGACACGTCCTGACGCACGTCGTACGATCCTTCCGGCACCGTCAGATTGAGCTGCCCCGCCGACACGTTCGCGGTGACCTCGCGCGGCGCGGAGCCGGTCAGCTCAGCATCCGCCCTTCCCGCCGAGATCTCGAAACTCGCCTCGTCGACACCGTCCAGCTCGACGCCTGCGCCACCGGCGTTCAAGGTGAGCTCCAGACTGTTCGCCGTGCCGGTCAGGTCCATCCGACCGGCGCTGACCTCGACATCGAGCGAGTCGAACTCGCCGTCCGCCGAGAGCGCCCCGGCGTTCAAGGTGAGATCGGCGTCGAGGCCGGCCATCGACTGCGGCAGCTGCAGGGTCACCCGGTCACCGTCCTGCAGCCAGTCCGGCGAGAACCAGCCGATCCCGAACCAGGTGCGTTTCGGGCTGCGCACCTGCAGCTCATCGTCGTCGGTGCGCAAGGTCCAGCCGCTCGTCGATCCGTGGTCAGCGCGCAGCACTGCCTCGTCGCCGTCGTAGAACTCGATCCGCAGTTCGGCGCCGTCCACCTGGGCATCCAGGTTCTGCACACCGCTCACGTCGATCGGGCGCACTTCGCTGGTCGGGGCGATGGCCCCCACTCCGGCCACCGCTGCCGTGGCGCCGCTGCCGAGAAGCACCAGCCCACCGAATGCGGCCAGTACGACCGTCACCGTCTTTATAGCCATCACAGGCCTCCGTGTTCGTTGCTGTACTGCGTGTTGTCGATGTGAGCGAGCGCTGCGAGCACCCGCCGGTTGCCGTCCTCGGGATCGAACCCGAGCTTCTGGAAGATCGAGGTGATGTGCTTCTCGACACTCGCCTCGCTGACGAAGAGCAGCCCCGCGATCGCACTGTTCGACTTGCCCTCGGCGATCAGGGCGAGCACTGTGCGCTCGCGGTCGGTGAGACGCAGCATCCGCTCATCGCGATTGCGGCGCGTGAGCAGCTGCGCGACCACCTCGGGGTCGAGCTCCGTCGCGCCGGCCGCGATCCGCTCGACCGAGGCGACGAATTCGGCGACGTCGGCGACGCGATCCTTCAGCAGGTACCCGAGCGCCCCGCCCTGCGCGGCGATCAGGTCGCTGGCGTAGCGCTCCTCGACGTACTGCGAGAGCACGAGCAGGGGAAGTGTCGGATGCTGGGCGCGCAGCGCCAGGGCTGCGCGGATGCCCTCGTCGGTGAACGTCGGGGGGAGCCGCACATCGAGGATGCACAGGTCGGGGGCCGTCTCGGTGACAGCATCCATCAGGCCATCCGTGTCGGGCAGGGCCGCGACGATCTCATGACGGGAGTCCTCGAGCAGTCGCACCAGACCCTCGCGCAGCAGCACGGAGTCCTCGCAGATCAGGATGCGCATGGCACCGTCACCTCCAGGCTCGTCGGTCCGCCCACCGGGCTCTCCAGTCGGAACGTGCCGCCGGCGGCCAGCACACGGTTGGTGATGCCGTCGAGGCCGCCACCGGGCTGCACCTGCGCACCGCCCATGCCGTTGTCCTCGACGCGGGCCCACAGGCCCCCTTCACGGCTGCGCACGACGACCCGGCATTCGCTAGCTCTGGAGTGCTTGGCCGCGTTGGTCAGCGACTCGGCGATGGCGAAGTACACCGCAGCCTCCGCGTCGCGGCAGCTTGCACCTGCACCCGTCACAGACGGATCGATGCGCACGTCGAGCTGCACAGGGATGTGCGAGCGTCCGGCCAGTGCCGACAGCGCGGCGTCGAGCCCGCGATCGTCGAGAACAGAGGTGTGGATGCCACGTGCGAGCTGTCGCAGCTCGGTGATCGCGGCCTTCGTGGACGTGTGCGCTTCGCCGATCAGCTCTTTGGCCGCGGCCGGATCGGTGTCGATCTTCTGCTGCGCCAGACCCAGCGTCATGCCCACCGACACCAGCCGGGGCTGCACGCCGTCATGCAGATCGCGCTCGATGCGGGTGCGCTCGAGTTCTGCGGCGCGGACCGCGCCGGCACGTTGCGCACTGGTGGTCTGCACCTTGGCGGTCAGCTCTGCCTCGCGGTTCGGCACGACGATCGCCCGGCTGAGCACGCGGTGCAGCAGCGCAAGGCCGACGATGCCGGCGGCAGAGGCGAGCACTCCGAGGATTCCGGCGAGCGGTGCCCATGCGACCTGGATCGCGGCGCCGAACGGGCCATCGATCGTGTCCTGCCCGTTCAGGGGCGAGAAGGCGAAGAAGACGGACCAGATCATGCCCCAGAACAGTCGGATCACCAGCGTGCCGGCGATGCAGGCGAGCACGAAGTTCGCCACTGCGCGCCACATCGGTCCGCTGACCGACTGACGGGCGAGTCCTGACAGCCACCCGCCGAAGCCCGGCTTGGTGCGGGCGCGCCACTGCAGCGCGGGAAGCTCGAGGTCGTACAGGGCGCTCACGCGCAGCTGCTCGAACCAGGCGACGCCGAAGAGTCCGTAGACGAGGCCGACCAGGAAGAGCAGCCCGATCCCGAACACGAAGAGCAGCGCGAGGCCAGCGCCGAGCACGCCGGTCAGCAGGCCGAGCACGCCGGAGCCGATGGCGCCGAGCGCGGCCAGCTCGAGGATGGTCAGCAGGATCCGCAGCGGTGGCCTGGCAGCATCCGAAGATGCCGACCCGGTCGGCGACGCGGCGCTGGGCGCGGGCGGCGGGACCGGCGATGCCAGGGACGGGGCCGCCGGCGGAGCCGGAGGCGGGGGAGTCGGATTCGTGGTCATGACAACAACGCTACGGATCTCGGCGGGTCTGCGACACGGGGACAGCCCGAGACCTGTTTTCGGGTTTTCCCTACCGTCGCAGTCCCGATCGGGTGTCGGATCGCCCATCATGGTGGCATGACCGATACACACGCCGACGAACCGCACGGTGCCGGCCTCAGTCAGAAGCTGAACTGGCTGCGCGCCGGAGTGCTGGGCGCCAACGACGGGATCGTCTCGGTGGCATCCCTCGTCGTGGGTGTCGCCGGCGCCTCCACCGACAGCGCTGCGCTGCTGATCGCGGGGCTTGCCGGCCTCGTCGGCGGGGCGATCTCGATGGCGCTCGGTGAGTACGTGTCTGTAAGCAGCCAGCGCGATACCGAGCGGGCGCTGATCCACAAGGAGCGCGAAGAGCTGCGCAGCATGCCGGACGAAGAGCTCGACGAGCTCACCCAGCTGTACCGGCAGCGGGGTCTCAGTGCTGAGACCGCCCGCACCGTGGCTGTGGAGCTCACCGAGCATGATGCCCTGGCCGCACATCTCGAGGTCGAACTCGGAATCGACCAGGACGATCTCGTGAACCCCTGGCATGCCGCGATCTCGTCGGCGATCTCATTCACCATCGGTGCGCTGCTGCCGCTGCTGGCCATCCTGCTGCCGCCACCCGAGCTGCGCGTGCCCGTCACCTTCGTGGCGGTGCTGATCGCCCTCGCCATCACCGGCGTGGTCTCGGCGAAGATCGGCGGCGCATCCCCGGTTCGGGCGTCACTGCGACTCGTGCTCGGCGGCGCGCTGGCGCTGGTGGCGACGTGGCTGATCGGCACGCTGCTCGGCACGACCGGCGTCGTCTGACTGGGGGCGTCGACGTCAGGTGTTGCGCGGGGAAGGGGACGCTGTGGTCGGGGAGGCGAACAGCGGCAGCAGCACCTGGTCGACGATGTCGGTTGCGGTGGCGGCGTCGACCGTGGCGGCGCGGAACAGGAATCGATCGCGCATCAGAGCCTGGCCGACGTCGAGTCGCAGGTCGGTGACAGCATCCGCCGTCATCTCGCCCCGCGCGATTGCCCGCTCGACGACCTCTGACATCAGCTGCCGCCCCATCCCCAGCGACAACGCCGACAGCTCGCCTGCCGCGACGCGATCGGCGAGCATCTCGGACAGTAGCGCGCGCAGCGCCGAACCCAGCGGGCTCGCCAGCAGCCGCGCGGTCTGACCGAGCATCGCGATGAGATCACCGCGCAGCGAACCGGTGTCCGGCACCCCCTGGGTGTCGCGCATGAGGTGGTACGCCGTGTCGCGCACGAGTTCGGCGCGCGAGTTCCAGCGTCGGTAGAGGGATGCCTTACCGGCACCGGCGCGGTCGGCGACGCGCTCCATGGTCAGATCGGCGTATCCGCTCTCGGTGAGCTCGGCCAGGACCGCGGCGTGGATCGCCGCGCGCAGGGCCTCACCGCGGCGACGCGTGGATGCCGGCGTGGATGCCAGTGGGGTGGATGCCAGTGGGGTGGATGCCAGTGGGGTGGATGCTGGAGCCGCCGCGCTCTGCTGCTGAGCGGTCAGCCGCTCGGTGCGCTCGTCAGGCACGGGTCACCCGCCCCGTCGTGCCGTCGACCCGCACCCGATCACCATCGACGAGGGTGCTGGTGCCGTCTCCGGCGCCCATCACCGCCGGCAGCCCGTACTCGCGCGCGACGATCGCGGCGTGCGAGGCGATCGAACCGGTGTCGACGACCACGGCGACGGCCCGCAGGAACAACGGCGTCCAGGCCGGATTCGTGTACGGACACACCAGCACGTCACCCTGCTGCAGCCTGTGGAAGTCCGCGGCCTCGCGGATCACGCGCACAGGCCCTTCCGCTGTGCCGCCGCCGGCCGGGGCACCACCTACGAGGGCATCCGCCACCTTCTCGCGCCGGAAGACCTGCCGCAGATCGACCAGCGGGATGCCGGCGAGCTCAGCGCGCTTCGCGGCGCGGGCGGTCACCAGTCCCCGCAGTCGGTCGACATCGGCAGGCGCGATCCGCTCGATCTCCCGGATCGCGGTGACCTCCTCCCAGCGCAGATGGAACACGTCGAACGGCTCGTCGAGCACTCCGGCGTCCCGCAGCCGGGCACCGATCTCGAGCAGCGCGCGGCGCAGGGCCGGCAGCGAGGCGGTGAAGTAGAAGTGCGTGTCCTCCCGGAACCCGACGCCCGCCTGTGCTGCCCGCATCCAACGCGTGATCAGCCGCTGCGCCCAGTGCGGACGCAGCAGCGGATGGCGCAGAAACTTCTGCAGCGCGGCCTGCGACTTCGACGATGGATCTTCCTGTGGGGGATGCTCGACGAAGGTGGCGATCATCCCGATGATGACCGCCGGCGACTCGGCGAGCGTCGGCGGGCTGACCAGCAGGGGAGATGTCGTCTCCTTGCGTCCGAAGTCGTGCCGGAAGGCGTCGAGGGCGGCAGTGAAGTCGGCGAAGTCGCCCTTCTCGAGCTCGGCGACGATCTCATCCGGAGTGCGCGCCTCGAAGAGGGCGCGCAGCGGGGCATCCGATCGCACTGTCTCCGCCAGCGCGACCAGCGCCCGCTCCGATGCCGCGGTGCGCGTCGGCGCGCCGCCGGTGAGGTCGCCAAGCATGCCCTTGCGCCCCAGCAGCGTCGCCACGATGGCCATCCGCGCGATCGCGGCGCCGGCACCGGGCAGGTAGTCGATGCGCAGGTCACGGCTGATGTCCATCAGATCCAGTGCCCGCACTGGTACCCGCTGCAGCTCACGCCACGACAGCCCCGCCAGATCGAGCGAATCGAGGGCATCGGCGCCCGCGAGCAGCCGAGCCAGGCGCGGATCGCGCGTCCAGCCCTCGACGTGGAACTGCGCGACCTTGCCGATCACCTTGAAGGGGGCGAGCAGGATGCCGGGGCCCGGATGCGGGTTGGGCGGCACGAACTGCACGACGACGCCGTCCTCCTCCCGCAGGTAGCCGGCGAACGCGCCGCGCAGGCCGAAGTACTCGGTGATCTGCCGCATCATGTCGGCCGGCCCCTTGGCCGTCCACGTCGTCATGTCCATCGGATAGGGACGCACAGGCAGGTACTCGCTGAAGATCACGCTCTGCAGCCGCTGGCGCCGGTTCATCGGCACCGCCTCCGGCGGCAGCGCCGTCATGGGCCGCGCCTGCAGGATTAAGATCTCGCCGTCGGCGATGGCCCACTCCATGTCCTGAGGGCGACCGAAGTGCCGCTCGGCGGCTCTGGCGTAGCCCGCCAGTCCTCGCAGCTGCGTCGCGTTCAGAAGCGGGGAGTCGGATGCTGGCGCCGCCACTTCTCGCACACCGCCACCCTCGATGGAGCGGATGGCGATGTCGGCGCGACCCGCGGTGAACTCGAGCTGCTCGCCGTCGGCACTGAGCAGGTAGTGGTCGGGGGTGACCATGCCGGAGACGACGGCTTCGCCGAGGCCGGCTGCCGCATCGACGACGATGCGATCGCGGGCGCCAGTGACCGGATCCGCGCTGAACATGACACCGGCGAGGTCGGCGTCGACGAGCACCTGCACGACGACGGCGATCCGCACGGTGTGCGGATCGACGCGGCGCTCACGCCGGTAGGACACCGCGCGGTCGGTCCACAAGGATGCCCAGCAGTTGCGGATCGCGTCGATGACAGCATCCACTCCGACGATGTTCAGGTAGGTGTCCTGCTGCCCGGCGAACGCGGCCCCAGGCAGGTCTTCCGCGGTGGCGCTGGAGCGCACCGCGACCGCCACCTCGCCGCCGAGCGTGGCGTATGCCTCATGCACCTGCGCGCGCAGCGCGTCGGTGATGGGTGCCTGCTGCAGCATCCGCCGCAGTTCTTCCGGCTCGGCGTCCGCAACGCGCTCCGCCAACCCGACCGCCTCGGCGGCCTGGGCATACGCATCGGTCGTGACGACGAATCCGCCCGGCACCGGCAGCCCGGCCCTCAGCAGCTCTCCGAGGTTCGCCCCCTTGCCGCCCGCGACGTCGAGGTCCCCCCGCCCCAGCTCGTCCAACCCGACGACGTTTCCCATCTGGACCCCTTAGTGAACGTACAGTTCCCTATAGATCCTCCCCCCGCCTGTCGTCGGGTGCAACACCATCACCGCAGAACGGGACGACGAGGAGGGAGTGAGAATGTTCCCGGAGCGAGCATCGGGGAGGAGCGAAGCGGAGGGGCCCCGCTCTGCGAGCGCAGGGAACCTTCTCGCGACCGCGGCCAGACACGGAAAAGCCCCTCTCCTCAGGAAAGGGGCTCTTCCGAAACAGAATCAGTTCGACATGAACCCGACGAGCAGCCCGCCCGTCACCTTCACGGCCAAATTGTAGATACCAGCGATGACCGCGCCGAGCACGGTGAACACGATGAGGTTCAGGATCGAGACGACGGCGCCGAAGGCCATCACCTGCGGCAGTCCTACCAGGCTCTCCAGGTCGACGCTGCCGTCGGTCAGGGTCGCGAGGATCTCGCCGGCCTGGGTGAGGACACCCGTCGCCTGCAGCACCATGAACACGAGGAAGAACGACACCATGGTCACGATCGCCAGCGCCACCGCTCCGAGGAACGACAGCTTCACGGCCGACCAGAAGTCCATGTAGACCAGGCGCAGGCGAACCTGCTTGCCGCCGGCTTTACGGGTGGACTTCTTGGCCAGCTTGTCAGCGACTGTGCTCATGTGTCGTTGCTCTCTTCGGATCAGACTTCGGGGGTCTCGGTGGTCTCGGGCGCCTGAGGCTCGGAGGTCTCATCCTCCGCGTCGTCCTCTTCGGTTACGGCCCGCTCACTGTTGCGGGCGACTGCCAGGATGCGGTCGCCTCCCGTGGTGCGGGCGAACACGACTCCCATGGTGTCGCGGCCCTTGGCGGGCACCTCGGCCACGGCAGAGCGTACCACCTTGCCGCTGGACAGAACCACCAAGACCTCGTCGTCCTCGGAGACGATCAGACCGCCCGCGAGTTCGCCTCGCTCATCGCTCAGCTTGGCCACCTTGATGCCGGTTCCGCCGCGCTTCTGCACCTTGTACTCGGCGACCGTGGTGCGCTTGGCGTAGCCTCCGTCGGTGACGGTGAAGACGAACGAATCCTCGGCGACGATGGATGCTGACAGCAGGTGGTCAGCGTCGTCCTTGAACTTCATGCCGCGCACACCCTCGGTGGCGCGTCCCATCGGACGCAGCGCATCATCGGTGGCGTGGAAGCGCACCGACATGCCCTTGGCGCTGATGAGCAGGATATCCTCGTCGGCGTTGACCAGCTTCGCGCTGACCAGTTCGTCACTTTCGCGCATGCGGATGGCGATGACGCCGCCCTGGCGGTTGGTGTCGTAGTCGCCGAGGCGGGTCTTCTTCACGAGTCCGCCCTGGGTGGCGAGCACCAGGTAGTCCTTGGCTGCGTAGTCACGGATGGCGAGGACCTGAGCGATCTTCTCCTCGGGCTGCAGCGCCAGCAGGTTCGCGACGTGCTGACCCTTCGCATCCCGGCCGGCCTCAGGCACCTCGTAGGTCTTGGTGCGGTAGACGCGACCCTTGTCGGTGAAGAACAGCAGCCAGTGGTGGGTCGTCGTGACGAAGAAGTGCTCGACGAGGTCGTCTGCGCGCAGCTGCGCGCCCTTCACGCCCTTGCCACCACGGTGCTGTGACCGGTAGTTGTCGCTGCGGGTGCGCTTGATGTAGCCCTCACGGGTGACGGTGACGACCATCTCCTCGACGGGGATGAGGTCCTCCATCGACATGTCGCCGTCGAAGCCGTGCAGGATGTGCGTGCGACGCTCGTCACCGAAGCGGTCGACGATCTCGGTGAGCTCGTCGTGGATGATGCCGCGCTGGCGGGCCGGCGTCGAGAGGATCTCCTTGAAGTCGGCGATCTTGATCTCGAGAGCGGCGGCCTCGTCGATCACCTTCTGTCGCTCCATTGCCGCGAGGCGACGCAGCTGCATGGTGAGGATCGCATCGGCCTGATCCCAGTCGATGGCGAGCAGCTGCTGCAGACCCTCGTTGGCCTCGTCGGCCGTGGGGGAGCGTCGGATCAGCGCGATGACCTCGTCGAGGGCATCCAATGCCTTCAGGTAGCCCTCGAGGATGTGCATGCGCATCTGCGCCTTGCGCAGCCGGAACTGCGTACGGCGCACGATCACGTCGATCTGGTGGTGCAGCCAGTGCGTGATGAAGCCGTCCAGTGCGAGCGTGCGCGGCACACCGTCGACGATCGCGAGCATGTTCGCGCCGAAGTTGTCCTGCAGTGGCGTGTGCTTGTACAGGTTGTTCAGTACGACCTTCGCGACCGCGTCGCGCTTGAGCACGACGACCAGTCGCTGACCGGTGCGGTCCGAGGACTCGTCGCGGATGTCGGCGATGCCGGTGATGCGGCCCTCGCGAGCGAGGTCGCCGATCTTCACCGCCAGGTTGTCGGGGTTGACCTGGTACGGCAACTCGGTGATGACCAGGCACGTGCGGCCCTGGATCTCCTCCACCTCGACCACCGCGCGCATCGTGATCGAGCCGCGCCCGGTGCGGTACGCCTCCTGGATGCCCTTGGTGCCGAGGATCTGCGCGCCGGTCGGGAAATCAGGACCGGGGATGCGCTGGATCAGACCCTCGAGCAGCTCCTCACGGGGAAGGTCGGGGTTCTCCAGCGCCCACAGCGCCGCAGCCGAGACCTCGCGCAGGTTGTGCGGGGGGATGTTGGTCGCCATGCCGACCGCGATGCCGATCGAGCCGTTGACCAGCAGGTTCGGGAACCGCGCCGGCAGGACGTCCGGTTCCTGGGTCTGCCCGTCGTAGTTCGGCGAGAAGTCGACAGTCTCCTCTTCGATGTCGCGCACCATCTCGAGCGCGAGCGGAGCCATCTTCGTCTCGGTGTACCGGGGAGCCGCGGCACCCATGTTGCCGGGGGAGCCGAAGTTTCCCTGGCCGAGCGCAAGCGGATAGCGCAGCGACCAGGGCTGCACCAGGCGCACGAGGGTGTCGTAGATCGCCGAGTCACCGTGCGGGTGGTACTGACCCATCACCTCGCCGACGATGCGGGCGCACTTCGAGAACGACTTGTCAGGGCGGAACCCGCCGTCGTACATGCCGTAGATCACGCGGCGGTGCACGGGCTTGAGGCCATCGCGCACATCCGGCAGCGCGCGGCCCACGATGACGGCCATCGCGTAGTCGAGATAGCTGCGCTGCATCTCGGACTGCAGGTCGACCTGGTCGATGCGGCCGTGCTCGTGACCCTCGTTGAGGTCGGGGCGTTCTTCGTCAGTCATGTGTCTTTTCGATTCCGGTCGTTCAGATCTGGGTCGCTGAGCTTGTCGAAGCGTCAGATGTCGAGGAAGCGGACGTCCTTGGCGTTGCGCTGGATGAAGGTGCGTCGGGATTCGACGTCCTCACCCATCAGCACGCTGAAGATCTCGTCGGCCGCGGCCGCGTCGTCGATGGTGATCTGGCGGAGGGTGCGCGTGGTGTGATCCATCGTGGTCTCCCACAGCTCCTTCGGGTTCATCTCGCCGAGACCCTTGTAGCGCTGGATGCCGGCGTCCTTCGGCAGGCGCTTGCCATTGGCCAGGCCGTCCTTCATCAGCGCGTCGCGCTCGACGTCCGTGTAGACGTACTCGTGTGGGGAGTTCGTCCACTTCAGGCGGTACAGCGGCGGCATCGCGAGGTAGACGAAACCGGCCTCGATCAGTCCGCGCATGTAGCGGAACAGCAGCGTCAGCAGCAGCGTCGTGATGTGCTGGCCGTCGACATCAGCATCCGCCATCAGCACGATCTTGTGATATCGCGCCTTCTCGATGTCGAAGTCCTCGCCGATGCCGGTACCGAAGGCCTGGATCATCGCCTGGACCTCTTTGTTGGCCAGAGCCTTGTCGAGACGCGCGCGCTCGACGTTGAGGATCTTGCCGCGCAGCGCCAGGATCGCCTGGGTGTGCGGGTCGCGGCCCTGCACGGCCGAGCCGCCTGCCGAGTCACCCTCGACCAGGAAGATCTCGCTGATCGAGGGGTCCTTGCTCGTGCAGTCCTTGAGCTTGTCCGGCATCGCGGCCGACTCGAAGACGCTCTTGCGACGCGCGGTCTCACGGGCCTTGCGGGCCGCCATGCGGGCGGTCGCGGCATCGATCGCCTTGCGGATCACATTCTTGGCCTGTGCCGGGTTGCGGTCCAGCCAGTCGCCGAGCTGGTCGTTCACGATCTTCTGCACGAAGGTCTTCGCCTCGGTGTTGCCGAGCTTGGTCTTCGTCTGCCCCTCGAACTGCGGCTCGCCGAGCTTGATCGAGATGACCGCGGTGAGCCCCTCGCGCACGTCGTCGCCGGAGAGGTTCTCGTCCTTCTCCTTGAGCAGGTTGTTCGCCCGGGCGTAGCGGTTGACGAGGCTGGTCAGCGCTGCGCGGAAGCCCTCCTCGTGCGTGCCACCCTCATGCGTGTTGATCGTGTTCGCGTAGGTGAAGACGTTCTCCGTGTACGACGTGGTCCACTGCATCGCGACCTCGAGCGAGATCTTGCGCTCGCTGTCCTCGGACTCGAAGTCGATGATCTCCTCGTTGACGACCTCGGCCTTGCGAACCTTGTTGAGGTACTCGACGTAGTCGACGAGACCGCGCTCATAGAGGAAGTCGTTCGACGGCTGCTTGCTGACGAGCTCGCCGTCCTCTTCCACTTCGTAGGCGTGTGCCGGGCGCTGGTCGCTCAGGGTGATGCGCAGCCCCTTGTTCAGGAATGCCATCTGCTGGAAGCGCGTGCGCAACGTCTCGTAGTCGAAGTCGATCGTCTCGGTGAAGATCGTGGCATCAGGCCAGAACGTGATCGTCGTTCCGGTCTCGTCAGTGGCGTCGCCCTTCTCCAGAGCCTGCTGGGGTTCGCCGCCGTCGGCGAAGCTGTGGCGCCATACGAAGCCCTTCTGCTTGACCTCAACATCGAAGCGCGTCGACAAGGCGTTAACGACCGACGAGCCGACGCCGTGCAGACCGCCCGAGACGGCGTACGCGCCGCCGCCGAACTTGCCACCCGCGTGCAGGATCGTGAGCACGACCTCGACGGTCGACTTGGTCGGGTCGGAGGAGTGCGGATCGACGGGGATGCCACGGCCGTTGTCCTGCACACGAACGCCGCCGTCCTCCAGCAGCGTGACGCGGATGCGGTCGGCATAGCCGGCCAGCGCCTCATCGACAGAGTTGTCGACGATCTCGTAAACCAGGTGGTGCAGGCCGCGCGGTCCGGTCGAGCCGATGTACATGCCAGGGCGCTTGCGAACAGCTTCGAGACCCTCAAGGATCTGGATCGAGTCCGCGCCGTAGTCACCGGGCACCTGCCCGCCTCCGGTCCCTGAGTTCGTCGAAGGGTCGTTCTCGGGGGCAGGGGTTTCGGGCGTCATCAGAGTTAGGTCTCCACATCGAAAGGTCACTGCCATTCTAGCGGGTTTCGGGGAGCAATATGCGGCTCAATGGCCGTGTGTGGCGTTCTGAGCGCTTTAAGGTCTGGTTGTGATGCCCTACCCGTAGGTGTCCCGTGGGCCCCGTCCGGGCACGACGCGCGGTCCCCACTTCCACGACGGGACGTCCGGACCGATGAATCGCAGATTCTGAACTCCGGCGTCCGGATAGCGATTACCGATCTCGGTCATGATCACCGCGCGCATGAACTGCAGGTTCTTCGCCCACGCCGTCGAATCGCACTTCACGGTGAGCACGCCACGTTCGAGCGACACCGGTTCGGAGTGCTTCGCGGTGTCGGAGCCGGCGAGCTCCGCCCACTGTCTCACCAGATCCTCGGCTGCGAGAGTCTTCTCCCAACCCGAATCCTTGGTGAGCTTGGCCAGCACGTCGCCGAGAGTGCCGGGGTCGCGGCCCTTCGAGAACGGGGCATTGTCATCGTCGACGACGACGCGCTTCTTGCGCTTCCAGTTCTTGGAGCTCGGCTTGAGTCCGCGCAGCCGCAGATACGTCGCGACGGTCTCGGGAGGCTGCGGATCAGTCATCGGCATCCTCCTTCGTCGGCTCTGCTGGCGACTCGGTGTTCTCGTTCGACTCGCTGTTCTCGTTCGAGTCGGTGTTCTCGTTCGTCTCCGAGCGCTCGTCGCTGATAGTACCCGCGTTGATGCGCACGACGTGCCGGTGCAGGACCTCGGGGATATCAGCCTCGACAGCCGCCGTCACGATGACCTGCTCATATCCGGAGGTGAGCTCAGCCAGTCGACGTCGACGATCAGCATCCAACTCGGCGAAGACATCGTCCAGGATCAGCACCGGATCCCCGGCCGGCGATTCGGTGCGCAGCAGCTCGGCCGATGCCAGTCGCAGCGCCAACGCGACCGACCATGATTCTCCGTGCGAGGCGTATCCCTTCACCGGAAGGTCGCGCACTCGCAGGATCAGATCGTCGCGGTGCGGCCCCACCAGGGTGAGTCCCCGTTCCATCTCCTTCGCCCTCTTGTCCTGCAGGGCAGTTCGGAAGAGCTCTTCGATCTCGCCACGGGCATCGGTTTCTACCGGTTCCTGAGCGAGCGAAGCGAGACGAAGGGCGCCCTCTTCTGGGTCGCCACCGCGCACGGACAGCGCCCAATCCAGCTGCGGACGATGGTCCGCCCCCGCGATGGCCGTGTAGGCGTCGGTCAGCGGACCCTGCAGATCGGATGCCAGTCTCATGCGTGCGTGGATGATCTCAGAGCCGAGCACGATGAGCTTGTCATCCCACACGTCGAGGGTGTTCAGTCCCTCGCCCCGCACCCCGCGGGCGCGCGCGGACTTCAGCAGCGCCGTGCGCTGACGCAGCACCCGGTCATAGTCGGCGAGCACACCAGCCATCCGTGGGATGCGCTGAATCAGCAGCTGATCTGCGAATCTTCTGCGCGCGGAGGGGTCGCCACGGACGATCTGCAGATCTTCCGGAGCGAACAGCACGACATGGGCATAGCGCGGAAGCTCATTGGGCTTCGACGGCGACCCGTTGATGCGCGCTTTGTTCGATCCCTGTCGGTTCAACTGCACTTCGACGAGAACCTTGCGGGTGCCGTGCGCGAGACGGGCCCTGATGACGGCGAACTCCTCACCATCGCGCACCATCGGCGCGTCGGAGGAGACTCGATGCGAACCGAGAGTCGCGAGGAAGACGATCGCCTCAGCGAGGTTGGTCTTGCCTTGACCGTTGCTGCCGACCAGCACGTTCGGACCGCTGTGCAACGTGAGATCGGCGGTCGCGTAATTGCGGAAATCGACCAGGTTCAGGTGCTCCACGATCACCGCATCAGCCTACCTTTCGGGTCCGACACCCGCTTGTCGCCTGCAGGTCTGCGACGTCGGGCGACATCACAGACCGTGCTGCAGATCCTTCGCGAAGTGGACCTTTTGAAAGGTGCGCTCCGTCTCGGCGAAGCCGGCCTTCTGCAGCACCCTGATCGAGGCGCCGTTCACGACCTCAGTGTCGGCGATGGCCCGCCGCGCACCATGAGACGCTGCAATCCGCAGGCCCTCGACGACAGCATCCGATGCAAGACCGCGCCCTCGCGCGGCTGCGATGAGTCCATATCCGAACTCGACGGTGTCGGTTTCATCCGGTGGGCCGAAGAATCCCAAACCGCCTATAGCCAGGCCTTTTTCGCGGATCATGTACAGCGTGAAGACCGGGTCGGGCGCGTGGTTCTGCGCCAGCATCCGCAACGGCACGAGCTCATCGTCGAATGGATACTCCGCGTGCCACCGATCACCGTCCCGCTCCTCACGCGCGATGATCCGTCGCGCGAGGTCGGGCGTGATCGGCTGCAGCGTCACCGCAGCAGCAGGTTCGGCTGCAGCAGGTACTTGAACGAGTCGAGGCCGGCCTGATCGACCGAGGTCTGGCTGGTGATCAGCACCGGGCTGAGCTTGTTGGCGTTGTCACTCGAGGTGAAGGTCACACGGGTGAACTCGCTCTTGACCGCGCCCAGTGCTTCCAGCAGGTACTGCGGGTTCAGCCCGAGCGTGACTTCGTCGCCGCCGTTGAGGTGCGCGTCGACGGACTCGGATGCCCGTGCCTGCTCACTGCCCGACGCATCCATCGTCACGCTGTCGCTGGTGAACGTGAAGCGCAGCGGCGCGGAGCGGTCGAGCACCAGGGCGACACGGCGCACGGCCTCGATGAGGTCGGCGGTGTTCACGACCGCGTAGTGGTCGGTCTGCTCGGGGAACAGGCGGCGAACGGGCGGGAAATTGCCCTTGATCAGGAGAGACGTGACGGTCTTGTTGCCCGACGTGAAGGCGATGATCTCGCGATCGCCTGCACCCGAGAACGCGATCTCGATGTTGCCGCCATGCGCGAAGGTCTTGCCGACCTCGGTGAGCGTGCGCGCCGGGACCAGGGCGGTCTGCTCGGATTCGCCGCCATCCCACGGAACATCACGCAGCGATACGCGGTACCGGTCGGTGGCGACGAGGCTGAGGTTGTGACCTGCGACCTCGAGTTGCACACCGGTGAGCACAGGAGTCACATCGTCGCGCGACGCGGCGAAGGCCACCTGTGCGATGGCGGTGCCGAAGTCCTCGGCCGGAACTACACCAGTCGCGCCGGCGACCTCGGGAATCGAGGGATATTCCTCAACGGGCATGGATGCCAGGGTGAAGCGCGCGGACCCGCAGGTGACGGCGATGCCGCCGTCTTCCTCGACAGCGATCTCGATCGGCGCGTTGGGAAGTCGGCTGGCGATGTCGGAGAGCAGTCGCCCGTGTACGAGGATCGTGCCCGGCTCGTCGACTGTCGCCTCGATGGTGGTCCGAGCCGATGCCTCGTAGTCGAATGCCGACAGAGTCAGGCCCTGATCGGATGCCTCGATGAGCACACCCGCAAGGATGGGCTGCGGATTCCGCTGAGGGAGCAGCTTGACGACGAACGACACGGCCTCGCTGAACACATCGCGGTTGACCTGAAACCTCACGGGCGCTCCCTCGTTGTACTTCGCTGCTTGCCGTGGGCCCACTGCAAGCCATCCCATGCTAGCCGTACCCCGCCAGGCGTCCACTACTCGGAAGTTGTTGTCATTCGCGGTCCGTCCACATCCATCTGGTCATCGGATAACCCTTGAAGGATGGAAATCTCTTAACGGTGTTAACAACTGTGGATTCTGTGGATAAGTCGGTGGATAGCAGTGGAGAGTAGGAAACTACATCCGTGTCACATGTGGAAACCCTGAGGAATCCGCGGGTTTCGGGGGTGTGGGTGGATCACTGCTGATCCGAAGTTATCCACAGGCGAGTGCGATTCGGGCATCCGATCGGCATCTTCTGCACAAGTTATCCACAGGCCCTGCGGATAACCGGGGCGATCCCGCGCGACGACAGGCGTGTCGGGGATCAGCGACGGTTGATCTGCGTGGTGATGTCGGTGACCTGGTTGTAGATCGATCGGCGCTCTTTCATGAGTTCGCTGATCTTCTTGCAGGCGTACATCACGGTGGTGTGATCGCGGTTGCCGAAGAGCTGACCGATCTTCGGCAGCGACAGGCTGGTGCGTTCGCGGCACAGATACATCGCGATCTGTCGAGCGGTTGCGATCTGCTGAGAACGGCTCGAACCATAGAGATCGTCCACGGTCAGCTTGAAGTACCCGGCGGTGGCGGTGATGATGTCCGTCGGCGAGATGATGTTGTCCTCGGTCGTGTCGACGATGTCCCGCAGCACGGTCTGTGCGAGAGAGATGTCGAGCGAGGAGCGGTTCAGGCTGGCGAACGCCGAGACGCGGATGAGCGCGCCCTCGAGTTCGCGGATGTTCGATGACACCACGGTGGCGATGTACTCGAGGACCTCATCCGGGATGTGCAGCGACTCGCTCTGCGCCTTCTTGCGCAGGATCGCGATGCGCGTCTCGAGGTCGGGAGCCTGCACATCGGTGATCAGACCCCACTCGAAGCGACTGCGCATGCGGTCCTCGAACCCGGTGAGCAGCTTCGGTGCGACATCACTGGTGATAACGACCTGCTTGTTGTGGTCGTGCAGCTGGTTGAAGGTGTGGAAGAACGCCTCTTGCGTCTCGGCTCGTCCCTGCAGAAATTGGATGTCGTCGATGAGCAGGATGTCGACCTCGCGGTAGCGGCTCTGGAATGCCGCGCCCCGGTTGTTCGCGATCGAGTTGATGAAGTCGTTCGTAAACTCCTCGCTGGAGACATATCTGACCTTCACCCCCGTGTAGAGGGACTGGGCGTAGTCGCCGATCGCGTGCAGAAGGTGGGTCTTGCCCAGACCGGAGTCGCCGTAGATGAACAGCGGGTTGTATGCCTTGGCCGGTGCTTCGGCGACGGCGACCGCCGCGGCGTGGGCGAAGCGGTTGGACTGGCCGATGACGAAATTGTCGAAGGTGTACTTCGGGTTGAGTCGTGACTCGTGACGCAGCGGGGTCGGCTGCTGCTCGATGGGGGACTCGACCCTGAGGGGCTCGGATGCTGCGAAGTCGGGGACCGCGATCGGCGCGGTCGGCTGGTCGGCCAGTTCGTGGTTGACGACGGTCCGATAGGACGTGACTTCGTCGCCGCTCGCGGAAAGAGCTTCCATCAGGGGGATGCGCAACCGCTTGTTGATCTGCGCGGCGGTGAGATCGTTCGGCACATCGAGGTACAGCACGCCGCCCATGACGCCGGCGGGAACGACCAGGCTGAGGAAGCCGTGCAGCTGAGGGCTGACACGGTCGTCAGCTGCGAGACGTTCGAGCAGGGTTGACCAGATCGGTACGTCGGGCTGGGCGGGAGAGGTCATGGTGCTCCGGGCGGGGTTGTGGAAAGGTCGCCTTGAAGCGTGATCTCCCCCTGTGGATAACGTTCGTTGCAACGGTAGTCATCGGTACGCGGAACAGCAAGCCGCCCGCGGAAACACGCGGGTGTGTCGCAGTGGTGGGATCTGTCCACAGTTGTGGATAATGGGTGTGCGCAACTCGGCGGGTGCACAGCAGCGCTCAGTGGCGGATTTGCCCTGCGCCGCGGCAGGTCGTACCCTTAATCGGTTGACTTATGCCTATTGGCAGTACCCCCTGTCTCCGGATGCAGAACCCCGGTGACACCACCAGTTCCGGAGTGATTCCATGACCAAGCGCACCTTCCAGCCCAACAACCGTCGTCGTGCCAAGAAGCACGGCTTCCGTGCCCGCATGCGCACCCGCGCCGGCCGCGCCATCCTTTCGGCACGCCGCACGAAGGGCCGCACCGAGCTCTCGGCGTAAAGCCCAGTGCTTGCCCGGCCGAATCGTCTGACCCGTGGCGTCGACTACCGACAGGTAGTCCGTCGTGGAACGCGATGCGGCGGACCGCGTCTGATCACCTCGGTGCTCGCCGGCGCGGATCAACGGGCACCCCGGTTCGGGTTCATCATCAGCAAGCAGGTAGGAACCGCCGTGGTTCGCAACACCGTTCGCCGTCGCTTGAAGGCAGTGTGCGCGGAGTTCATCGACACGGTTCCTGAGGGCACGGATGTCGTCATCCGTGCCCTTCCTGCATCCGCCACCGCGGATTTCGCGTCACTGCGAGCGGATGTCGCTCGCTGCCTGAATCGCCTGGTCCCCGGTCCGGTGCGGGCATGAGTGCGCTGCCGTCGTACTCGTTCGGAACGGCGAAGTTCCGGGCATCCGATCTCCTTCGAGGTCTCCTTGTGCTGCCGCGCAACCTCGTGCTGGCATTCCTCGTCCTGTACCGGGCGATCATCTCTCCGCTGTATGGCGACGTATGCAGGTATTACCCGTCCTGTTCCGCGTACGCTGTAGGAGCGGTTCAGCAGCATGGCGCCGTGTGGGGAGCAATGCTCTCGGCATGGCGCATCCTGCGTTGCAATCCGTGGAGCAAAGGCGGCGTCGATGACGTTCGCCCGCACGCTCACTTCCGATACGACCTGACCGCCCGCGGTTTCGTCGTACCTGCTCGAAAGGACTGAACAGTGGGTCTTGACCTCCTGCTCGCAAGCACCACGCCTCCGGCTGACTCCGGCGGCGGTTTTGACCTGTTCGGTGCCATCCTCTGGCCACTGAAGTGGGCGGTTGAGCTCATCCTCGTCGCCTGGCACTGGGTGCTCACGGCGGCCGGGATGCCCGCTGCTGCCGGTCTCACCTGGGTGCTGTCGATCGTCGGTCTCGTTCTGGTCGTGCGAGCGGCGGTCTTCCCGCTGTTCGTGAAGCAGATCAAGAGCCAGCGGAAGATGATGGAAATTGCTCCTGAACTGCGAAAAGTTCAGGAGAAGTACAAGGGCAAGAAGGATCAGCTCTCTCGTGAGGCGATGAGCCGCGAGACCATGGCGCTTTACAAGAAGCACGGCACGACGCCGATGTCGAGCTGTCTGCCGTTGCTGGTGCAGATGCCGATCTTCTTCGCGCTGTTCAGCGTGCTGCGCGACGTCGGAACCCACGCTCAGCAGGGCACGGGCGGCGTCGGCATGCTGAGCCCGGAGCTGACGCAGGAGTTCTACGACGCCACGTTGTTCGGCAGTGTGTCGCTGCACGAGACGCTCGGCGAGGCCTGGGCAGACCAGAACGTGCCGGCCATCGCCCTCCTGGCCACCCTTGTGGTGCTGATGATCGCGTCGCAGTTCTTCACGCAGCTGCAGATCATCTCGAAGAACCTGTCGCCCGAGGCCAAGACCGGCCAGGCGTACCAGATGCAGAAGATCATGCTGTACGTGCTGCCGCTCGGCTTCATCTTCTCGGGTGTGTTCTTCCCGCTCGGCGTCGTCATCTACTGGTTCATCTCGAACCTGTGGACCATGGGACAGCAGTTCTTGGTCATCCGCGAGATGCCGACCCCTGGCTCGGAGGCCGCCAAGGCTCGCGAGGAGCGCCTGGCTCGCAAGGGTAAGGCCATCAACGCCGAGGGCAAGATCGTTCCGATCGAGGTTGTTCAGGCAGAAGAGCAGCGCAAGTTGGAAGAGGTCGAGAAGGCCAAGGCCGAGGCCCCGAAGCGTGAGCAGCCGATGAGCAAGAAGCGCGCGAAGAAGAAGGGGTCGAACTGATGACCGCTGAAGATCTGAAGACGCCGACCGGTGCATCGGTCGATGAGCTCGAGCACGAAGGGGATGTCGCAGCCGACTTCCTGGAAGAGCTGCTGGACATCGCTGACATCGACGGCGACCTGAACCTCGATGTTCGTCAGGGCCGGGCATACGTCTCGGTCGAGGCGGAAGGCGATGGGGTGTCGGTGCTGTCTGCACCCGACACCGTGCAGGCTCTTCAAGAGCTGACGCGTCTCGCCGTACAGAGCAAGACGGGAGCCTTCTCCCGTCTGATCCTGGACATCGGCGGCTCGCGGGACACGCGGCGTCGCCAGTTGGAGACGCTTGTGGATGCTGCCATGGCCAAGCTCGACGCCGGCTCGACCCAGGCGTCGCTGCCCGCAATGTCGAGCTATGAGCGCAAACTCGTGCACGACATCGTGTCGGACCGTGGCCTTGTCTCGGAATCCTATGGTGAGGGCGCAGACCGCCACACGGTGGTCAGCCGCGGCTGATCCGGAGGGGATGTTTCACGTGAAACATCGCGTGTCCATCCCTGCCCCCGGTCATTGAGCGAGCGAAGCGAGACGAAATGTCCCTCCCCACAGATCCGACTCCCGAACTCGAACCCACCTCAGCGGCCGCCCTCTTCGGCGCCCGCATCGACCTGGCGCGCAAGTTCACCGCGGCGCTGGTCGCCGAGGGGGAGCTGCGGGGCCTTATCGGCCCGCTTGAGCTTCCGCGCATCTGGACGCGCCATATTCTGAACTCGGGTATTGCGGCCCCGATGTTCCACGGTTCGGTGGCTGATGTCGGTTCTGGCGCAGGGTTGCCCGGGTTGGTGCTCGCAATTGCCCGTCCCGATGTGCAGTGGACGCTGATCGAGCCGATGGAACGGCGCGTCACCTGGCTGAACGAGCAGGTCGAATCTCTCGGTCTCGACAACGTGACCGTCATGCGTGCGCGGGGTGAGGACGTGGGGCTGGAGTTCGACGTCGTGACAGCTCGCGCTGTGAGCGCCCTGCGTACGTTGGTGCCGATCACCGCCCCGCTCGCAAAGGACGGCGGCGAGTTGATCTTCCTCAAGGGTCACAATGTGCCGGCCGAGATCGAGGCGGCCCAGAAGGTCTTCAAGAAGTACAAGGTCTCCGGCGCTGCCGTCGAGATTCTCGGTGAGGATGTTCTGTCCGAGCCGACGCGCGTCTTCCGCGCTCACGTTCGCGCCTGAAGGCTACCCCTGCCCCGGTCGTTGAGCGAGCGCAGCGAGTCGAAACGTCCGCCGGCACGTTGTCGGAATGTTTCACGTGGAACATCGCTGCTCTCGTCGTTGCGCTCCTTGGGTGCCGCTCCCCCCGGTCATTGAGCGAGTGGAGCGAGTCGAAATGTTCGTGCTCGCCGATGACCTCTGCCCCGTAGGAGAACTTGGCATGTTTCACGTGAAACGTCGTCGGCGTGGGTGCCTGAATTATGCGTCGCTGCTCCGCGCGTCGCTCGGCCCGGTCGTTGAGCGAGCGGAGCGAGTCGAAACGTCCACGGCCCATATAGCAGTCACACCCAGCACTACTGATGCGCCACGTGGAAGACCCCCGATCATCCCGACCGCATTTCGACTCGTCGCTGCGCTCCTCGCTCTATGACCGAAGAGGGAGGGAGATCCATTCCGGCCATTGAGCGAGCGGCAGCGAGTCGAAATGCTCGTGCCCCTGGTGACCGCCGCGTGTAAGAGAACTGGGCATGTTTCACGTGAAACAAGGTCGGCTGGGGTGCTCGTCAGTGGCTCGGCGCCGCGCCCGTCACTCAGCCCCGTGGGGGGCATGACTTTCGCCCCGGACGTTGAGCGAGAGCAGCGAGTCGAAACGTCCACTTCCCAGATCGCACTCACATCCGGTGGTACGGATGCTTCGCATGAAACACCCCGTAGCACCCCGACAGCACTTCGACTCGTCGCGGCCCTCCTCGCTCAATGACCGAACGCGAAGCCCGCTCTTCCGCACCCCGGGAGCGTCGGCGCCGCCGGTGGAGCGCACCAGCATTTCGACTCGTCGCTGCGCTTCTCGCTCAATGACCGAAGGGGGGAGGGACACCCATTCCGGTCATTGAGCGAGCGGTAGCGAGTCGAAATGTCGTACTGGCCAATGGGCTCCGTGTGTAAGAGAACTGGGCATGTTTCACGTGAAACACCCCATCTTGGGTGCCTACATCGTGGGTCACCGTTGCACGCGTCACTCAACCCCGGTCGTTGAGCGAGTGCAGCGAATCGCAACGCCGACGTCCCAGATAGCAGTTACACCCACTGCTACGGATGCTTCACTTGGAAGACCCCGGAGCGCCCCGACAGCATTTCGACTCGTCGCTGCGCTCCTCGCTCAATGACCGAAGGGGGAGGGACACCCATTCCGGTCATTGAGTGAGCGGTAGCGAGTCGAAATGCTCGTGCCCCTGGTGGCCGCCGCGTGTAAGGGAACTGCGCATGTTTCTCGTGAAACGCCGTCGGCTCGAGTGCTTGTATGTGTGACAGCGCAGCGCTTCCGTCCCAAACCGTCGGTCGGTAGGGGCAGTACCCCGCTTGGTGATGGCGGGGCATTGGTGCTCTATCTGAGCACCAGGGGTGCCAACATTTCGACTCGTCGCTGCGCTTCTCGCTCAATGACCGGGGAGTGACATCACTGAGCCCGGTCGTTGAGCGAGCGCAGCGAGTCGAAACGCCTTAGGGCGAGACAGTTCATGCCGTGTTGCCGGGGTGTTTCACGTGAAACACAGTCGGTGCTGCACGCGGGCGCACTTCGACTCGTCGCTGCGCTCGTCGCTCAATGACCGAGAAGAGGTACGACTGCTCCCGGTCGTTGAGAGAGCGGGGCGAGTAGACGCATCCTTGTGCTGTCTCGGTCGATCCTTCTCCCCAAGTCACCGTTTCACGTGAAACATTCACAGCGGCCGGGATCAGTGGGCTACGTCTGAATTCCCGATCCGTACGCTCGCATGATGATCGGATACACGTACATGCTTCGCTGCTCCGATGGGACCTTCTACGTCGGCAGTACGAAAGATCTGGACACTCGGCTCGAAACTCATGCGCAGGGATTAGGCAGCGACTACACCTCATGCCGACTGCCCGTGCAGCTGATGTGGTGGGCCGAGTTCGACCGAATCGACGAAGCCTTCGCACTCGAGAAGCGGATGCAGGGATGGAGTCACGCGAAGCGGTTGGCCTTCACCGAAGGCGGATTCGACGCCATCAAAGGCTGGAGTGCTCGCGAACGCGCGCTGCGGCGGGGTGCTGCTTCTGCTGAAGGGTGAAGCACGGTGTGGCGGGATGGAGCATTTCGACTCGGCTTCGCCTCGCTCAATGACCGGGGGTGGGGGAGGGCGGTCGTTGAGCGAGCGCCAGTGAGTCGAAACGGGGTCCTGGAAAGGAGGGTGGCCATTTCGTCTCGGCTTCGCCTTGCTCAATGACCGGGGAGAGGGGCATTTCGTCTCGGCTTCGCCTCGCTCAATGACCGGAGCGCCCGCGGCAATTCGCGCTCCTCGCTCAACGACCTGACCGTGTCGGTTAGAGTTGTAGACGGTCCCGAAAGGAGTCGATGTTTCACGTGAAACCATCCGACAGCGCATCGCCGAACACCGATTTCGGGATGGACACCCCGCTCGCGCGGGAACTGGCCGACCTCTCATCCCGCCGCAAGGCCCTCAGTAAGGTCAACGTCGAATTCGACGGCGAGACCCGCATCTTCACGGTGTCGAACCAGAAGGGCGGAGTCGGCAAGACCACCACGACGGTGAACCTGGCATCCGCTCTCGCTGAGCTCGGCGCAAAGGTCCTCGTGATCGACCTCGACCCGCAGGGAAATGCGTCCACCGCACTGGGCGTGACTCACACAGCAGACACCGCGAGCATCTACGACGTGCTCATCAACGACCTCCCGTTCGGGGACATTGTTCAGGTGAGCCCGGAATCACCGAACCTGCTCTGCGCACCGAGCACGATCCACCTCGCCGGCGCCGAGATCGAGCTCGTCTCGCAGGTCGCCCGCGAATTCCGGCTGCGACGTGCGCTCGAGGTGTACCTGCGCGAGAATCCCGCAGATGTCGTCATCATCGACTGCCCGCCATCGCTCGGGCTGCTGACGATCAACGCGTTCACCGCAGCATCCGAGGTGCTCATCCCGATCCAGTGCGAGTACTACGCTCTCGAGGGCCTCAGCCAGTTGCTCGGCAATATCCAGATGATCCAGAAGCATCTCAACCCCGAACTCGCCCTCTCGACGATCCTGCTCACGATGTACGACGCGCGCACGCGCCTCGCGCAGCAGGTCGCCGACGAGGTGCGTTCACACTTCCCGGAACAGGTTCTCGACGCAGTGATCCCACGTTCCGTGCGAGTTTCCGAAGCACCCAGCTTCGGGCAGACCGTCATCTCATACGACGGAACATCGGCCGGCGCCATCGCGTACCGGGAAGCAGCAGTGGAGATCGCGCAGCGAGGTCAGCAGACTGCGCAAGAACAGGGGGCATGATGGCCAAGCGAACTGGACTCGGTCGAGGAATCGGCGCGCTCATTCCGACGGCGGATCAGACGGAGCGTCCTGTCGACGTCTTCTTCCCTGGTGCCGTCAAGGTCAAGCAGGACGACACGACGCCGATCGAGCAGCGTGAAGCACCGGCGGCCGCCGCAGATGAGGCTCTGGCCGAGATCCCTGGCATCCGCCTGATCCAGGTCGACCCCAAGCTGATCGTCCCCAACCCGCGGCAGCCCCGTACCCACTTCGACGAGGACCACCTCTCGGAGCTGGTGCACAGCGTCCGCGAGTTCGGCGTGCTGCAGCCCGTCGTCGTTCGCAAGAACGCCGGCGGAGAGTACGAGCTGATCATGGGGGAGCGGCGCACCCGCGCCGCCCGCGAGGCTGGACTCGACACGATCCCGGCGATCGTCCGCGAGACCGCTGACGAGGATCTGCTCCGAGACGCACTGCTCGAGAACCTGCACCGCTCCGAGCTGAACCCGCTCGAAGAGGCATCCGCCTACCAGCAGCTGCTCGAGGACTTCGGCATCACGCAGGAACAGCTCGCGACCCGTATCGGGCGGTCGCGGCCGCAGATCAGCAACACGATCCGTCTGCTGCGCCTGCCCGTGCCCGTGCAGCAGCGAGTAGCCGCCGGCGTGCTCTCCGCTGGGCACGCCCGCGCAATCCTCTCGGTCGACGACGCGGAGCAGATGCAGCGTCTCGCCGACAAGGTCGTGAACGAAGACCTCTCGGTGCGCGCCACCGAGGCCGCGGCGAAGACGATGCCCACCGCACCGGGGAAGAGCCCGAAGCCGCAGGCCGGTGCGCGACGGGCCTACCTCGATGAGGTGTCCGGCAAGCTCGGAGACCGCCTGAACACCCGCGTGCAGATCACGCTCGGCGCGCGAAAAGGGCAGGTCAAGATCGAGTTCGCGTCCATTCAGGATCTGAACCGCATCCTCAGCGAGATCGGCGAGGAGCAGTACGGCGCGCGCTGACCCACAGACGAAATCGCCTCTTCCCCTCCGCCAACGAGCGGGCTAGGCTCCGGTCAACTGCACACCGGGGGGCGAGATGGTTGAGTCAATGAAGTCCGACGCGATCCGAGGTCGGGTCATCGGCGTGAGCATCGCCGCTGCGCTCGGCGGTTTCCTGTTCGGTTTCGACACCGCTGTGATCAACGGCGCGGTCGATGCCCTGTCGAGCGCCTTCGAACTCGGCACGGCGCTGAAGGGTTTCGCCGTCTCGTCCGCTCTGATCGGCTGCGCCGTTGGGGCGTGGTTCGCGGGAATGGTCGCGAACCGGTTCGGTCGGGTACCGACGATGGTCGTCGCAGCGGTACTGTTCTTCGTCTCCGCCATCGGCTCGGGTCTGGCGTTCGGCGTCATCGACCTCATCTTCTGGCGGATGATCGGCGGGCTCGGCGTCGGCGCAGCATCCGTAATCGCCCCGGCATACATCGCCGAGGTGTCGCCGGCGCGCATCCGGGGCCGGCTCGGATCACTGCAGCAGCTCGCCATCGTCACCGGAATCTTCGTCGCACTGCTCTCGGACTCCCTCTTCGCGAACGTCGCGGGCGGTGCGGCCGAACCGCTGTGGGGATTGGATGCCTGGCGGTGGATGTTTCTCGCAGAAGCGATCCCCGCAACCGTGTACGGTCTGATGGCGCTTCGACTGCCGGAATCTCCCCGCTATCTGGTGGCCCGCGGCGACCTCGTGAAGGCGGGGGAGGTGCTCACTGAAGTCACTGGCGAAGCCGATGTCGAGGCGAAAATCATCGAGATCACGGGCACCATCAACACCGAACGCCAGGAGTCACTGCGCGATCTGCGCGGCCATCGCCTCGGACTGAAGCCCATCGTGTGGGTCGGGATCCTGCTGAGCGTCTTCCAGCAGTTCGTGGGTATCAACGTGATCTTCTACTACTCCACGACGCTGTGGCGGTCGGTCGGATTCGATGAGTCGGATGCCCTGACCATCACGGTCATCACGTCAGTCACGAACATCGTCGTGACGATCATTGCCATCCTGCTGGTCGATCGCGTCGGTCGTCGTCTCATGCTGCTGGTCGGCTCGGTCGGCATGACGGTGACGCTCGGACTCATGGCGGTCGCGTTCTCGTTCGGAACGCTGGATGCTGCGGGCGACGTCGTACTGCCCGAACCTTGGTCGACGGTCGCGCTTGTCTCGGCCAACGCGTTCGTGGTGTTCTTCGGGGCTACCTGGGGTCCGCTGGTGTGGGTGCTGCTGGGTGAGATGTTCCCCAACTCGATTCGTGCCGGTGCCCTGGCGGTCGCCGCCGCGGCCCAGTGGATCGCCAACTTCTTCATCTCGACGACCTTCCCGGCGTTCGCCGATATAGGCCTGACGTTCGCGTACGGGTTCTACGCCTTCTTCGCGCTGCTGTCGTTCTTCTTCGTCTACTTCAAGGTCGCCGAGACGAAGGGACGAGAGTTGGAATCGATGACCGAGGAGGTAATCGTCGAACGCCGCGTGCGCAGACGAGCCGCGTAAACTTGTCGGGTGATCAAGTCGTTCCCCCGCCGCGCCAGCTTGGAAGTGCTGCGCGCTGAAGCCGGCGATGAGCGATCGGTGCTCGTACACGAGCGCCTGCGCAGCGGCGAGGATCCGTGGGATTTCATGACTGAGCTGCCGTCGATCGACGAGCTCGTCGTCTTGTTCCTGCGCGCTGACGTGGTCGAGGATCGTGGCGGCAACATCCGCGACCGGGGCTGGAACAACCAGGTGCTGCGCAGCATCGCCCTGGAGTACCCCGAGCTGAGTCCAACCGTGTGGCGGATGCTGGCGGCCTGAGGCCTTCGTGATGTCGGCGCCGCGAGAGACAGCATCCACCAACGCGAGAGCCCGCCACCTCTAAAGGTGACGGGCTCTCGAACCCTCCGGGGTCCTGGTCTGAGCAGACTCAGCCGATGAAGTCGGCGAGGTCCTGCTCGAGGGCGAACTTCGGCTTGGCGCCGATGATGGTCTTCTTGACCTCTCCGCCGTGGAACACCTTCATCGCGGGGATCGAGGTGATCTGGTACTTCATGGCAAGATCAGGGTTCTCGTCGACGTTGAGCTTGAGGATCGTGATCTTCTCGGGGTGTTCGGCCTGGATCTCGTCGAGCACCGGCGCGACCATGCGGCACGGTCCGCACCATGCAGCCCAGAAGTCGACCAGCACCGGACCGTCGGCCTGCAGAACGTCCTGATCCCAGGTGGCCTGCGTGGTTGCCTTGGCAGTCATACAAATACTCCTTGTTCGGTGTCATCCGATGAAACGTCGGAAGACGGGAAAGTGTTCCCGCGGGTGTCAGCTCGCGATGACCTCGGCGGCGACGGCCGCCGGCACGTGCGTGGCTGCATCCTCGAGATCGGCGAGGAAGTGCTCGGCATCCAGGGCTGCGACGACCCCAGAGCCGGCCGCGGTCGCGGCCTGGCGATAGGTCGGGTCGATCACGTCGCCGGCGGCGAAGATGCCGGGAACTGAGGTGCGAGAAGAGCGTCCGTCGACCCAGATGGTGCCGGCGTCGGTGAGCTGCAGCTTGTCGTGCACGAGGTGCGTGCGGGGGTCGTTGCCGATCGCGATGAACAGACCGTCAAGCTCGAGGTCGCTCAGCGTCCCGTCGGCAGTGGAGCGCAGCTGCACGCCCTTCACCGCGTCGTCACCGAGCACCTCGACGACCTCGCTGTTCCAGATGAACTCGATCTTCTCGTTCGCGAACGCGCGCTCCTGCATGATCTTGGAGGCGCGGAGGCTGTCCTTGCGGTGGATGACGTACACCTTCGACGCGAAGCGGGTGAGGAACGTGGCCTCTTCCATCGCCGAGTCGCCGCCGCCGACGACGGCGATCGTCTTCTCGCGGAAGAAGAAGCCGTCGCACGTCGCGCACCAGGAGACGCCGTATCCCGACAGGCGCTCCTCGCCGGCGATGCCGAGCTTGCGGTACGCGGACCCGGTTGCGTAGATGACGGTGGATGCCTCGTGCTCGGCACCACTGCCGAGGACGACCTTCTTCACCGGGCCGTCGACGTGCAGTTCGGTGACGTCGTCGTAGAGCACCTCGGTGCCGAACTTCTCGGCCTGCTCCTGCAGCTTCGCCATCAGGTCAGGACCCAGGATGCCCTCGGGGAATCCGGGGAAGTTCTCGACGTCGGTGGTGTTCATCAGCTCGCCGCCGACCTCGACGGTGCTGGCGATCAGCAGCGGCTTGAGATTGGCGCGCGCCGCGTAGATGGCGGCGCTGAAGCCGGCGGGGCCGGAGCCGATGATGATGACCTGACGCATGTGCTCTCCTTGATCAGCAGGCGCGGATGCTGGTGAAGAAACCGCATCGACTGCTTCAACCAATGGTAACCGGGCGACATTCCCGGATGCTGAGGCTCAGCGGCCGGGCAGGAAGCGCTTGACCAGTGCGCCGGCGCCCGCGAGCTCCGGCGCACGAAGCAGCACGAGCACCACGGCGTACACGACGACGGCGATCAGCCCGATGACTCCCGTGCCGACGGCGCCGAGCATCTTGTCGACGAAGGTCATGCCGGTCTGCCCTGCGGTCCAGCCGTCGCCGGCGCCCATCAGCACGTACGCACCCCAGCCGGCAAGGCCCGCAGGGATCGCCGCGATGAAGAAGCGACCCAGTGACAGCAGGGTCTGCGGCAGCTCGAGGCCGCCGAGGCGCTTACGCAGGATGAGGATCGCGATGATCGTCTGCACGAGCCCGGCGAGCGACTGCCCGAGGGCGACCGCGGCGGCGAGCTGGCTCAGCGGCGCGACAGCGGCGGCCAGGTACGAGAAGCCGACGATCAGCGCGACCTGCACGAGGGTGAACAGGAACGGTGTGCGGGTGTCACCGAAGGCGTAGAACGCGCGCTGCACGATGAACAGCAGCGACAGCGGGACGAGGCCCACCAGATAGCAGACCAGCACGGGTGCGGCTTCGACGGCCTGGGCGGCGCTCTCGGTGAAGATGCGAGTCGCGGGAACCGCAGCGACGGCGAGGGCGACGCCAGATCCCACCACGAACAGCGACACGAAGCGCATGCACCGGGCGACGTCGCTGCGCACCTCGTCGCGGCGGCCGGCGGCGGCATGCTCGGCGATCTGCGTGAAGTACGGGGTGCCGATCGAGATCGCGAAGATCGAGTACGGCAGCATGAACACCAGCCACGCAGCCATCATCAGTGCGGTGGAGGGATGCTCGCCGGATGCATCCGTGACGACTCTGGTCTGGATGAGGCCGGCGATCTGCCCCGCGATGACCATCAGGAACGTCCAGCCGGCCAGCGTGCCGACCTCGCCGAGACCCACCCCGCGCCAGCGGAAGTCGGGGCGAAGCGACAGCCCGGTGCGGCGCCAGGCGAACAGCAGCAGAGCGGCCTGCAGGGCGATCCCGAGCGTGGCGGTGCCGCCGAGCACGGCGATCATGGTCGGATCCCATACGTCGACGACGTTCTGGTTGCCTCCGAAGAGGGCGATGAAGATCAGGAATCCGGCGATCGAGATGATGTTGTTCGCGACCGGGGTCCACGTGTACGGCCCGAACACCCGCTTGGCGTTCAGCGTCTCGCCGATCAGCGCGTACAGGCCGTAGAAGAAGATCTGCGGCAGGCACCAGTAGGCGAACGCGATAGCCAGTGCCATCTGATCTGGTGTGAACTTCGGCCCGTAGAGCATGACCAGCCACGGCGCGATCGCCATCGCAAGCGCCGTGACGACGAGGAACACCATGGTGCCCAGCGTGAACAGCTTCGAGATGTACGCCCGGCCACCGTCCTTGTGCGCCGCGGACTTCACGATCTGCGGGATGATCACGGCCGTGAGGATGCCGGTCTGGATGATCGTGAAGACGTTGTTCGGCAGCTGATTGGCCACGGCGAACGCATCGGCCGGGCGACCGATGCTGCCGATCGCCGCGACGAGCACGATCGTGCGGACGAGCCCGGTGACGCGCGAGATCAATGTGCCCGCACCGAGAATCGCGCTGGCCCGGCCGAGACTACTCATCGCGCTCCTGATCTGAGGTCGCTGCGTCATCCGAAGCAGCAGCAGCCGCAGCAGCATCCGACTTCCGTCGCCGCACCGTGCGCACGATGCCGAACACGAGCAGCAGCCCGATGAGCCCGGCGAGGATGCCGAGCCCGATGGCCTCCCAGTCAGCGCGCAGCGTCACATCCGCGACGGCCGGCTGACCGATCGGCACACCGGTGGGGCTGCTCAGGCGGAACGTCACATCGACGTTGCCGCTGGCCACGCGCGCCTCGATCGGGATGTTCACGCGGGTGCTGCCAGCGGCCTGCGCTGTGACCTGGGTGACGGGCTGGATGTCGAGCCGCACATCCGAAGGCGTGCTGTACAGCGAGACGTGCACGTCCCACGGCAGGTCGTTGCGCACCCACACCGGCAGGGGAGCTGCCGAGGTGAACAGCTGCACCGCTTTGGGCTGCTGGATTCCCACGGCGTTGAGAGTCTCCTGCACGCGCTCTGCCTGCGCGGTCGTCGCGGCGGCGAACTCGGTGTCATCAAGCCCGACGCCGATCGTGCGCAGCACGCGGACGCGCGTGGGGTTCAGCAGCAGCGCGGGTTCTTCGAGAATGGTCGAGAAGTCGGTCAGGCGCTGCTCGTCGGAGAGCAGCCGATTCAGGGAGTCGACGCGCGGATTCGTCCCTACTGACGTCAGCTCAGCCGATGTCGCCTTCACGGATCTCAGCTGAGCGAGTGAGGATGCCGGCGAGGCGAACGCGCTCAGCGCCGCCCGGACAGCGGCGGGTGAGCGGGTCTCGGAGCGATCCAGCCCCAGGATCGTCGTGGTCGAACGCTGCGACGCGAAGAACTGATGACCAGCGGCCGCGGTGAGCTCCCGATCAGCGGCGGCCGGGTCGTCGAGTTCGACCGCGGCGGACAACCGGGCGGATGCTGCCGCATCGACGACCAGCACATCATGGCCGTTCGTGGTGCTGTGAGCGGCAGCGGCGCCAGTGAATGACGTGGAGGGCAGGATGGTCGTGACGGTGTCGCCGAGGTACGTCGCGAAAGACGAGAGGTTCTGCTCGGTGACCTCTGGCCGCGGCCACAGGACGCCGGAGTGCGCGCCGAGAATCGCCGTGAGCTCGCTGTTGTCGGGCAACGTCGGCTCGGGATCGGCGGACGGCGTGCTGTCCGGGGTCGGGGTGGGATCAGCGGCGGAGGGGAAGTCCTCCGGCTGGATCAGCGGCGCAAGGTCAGGGGTCGCGAGCAGGGACGTCAGACCGGCGGCAGCCTGCACGGTGGCATCCGCATCGCCGAACTGCAGTGCGAAGACGTCGTTCGGCAGCCTCTCGAGTTCGGTCAGCCAGGCTTTCGCCGTCTCAGGAGCCCGCGCACCCAGCATCCGGATCGCGGCAGGGATCGCGGGGTCGACCGCGAGGATCGCCGTCGTACCGGTGACGGCGTCAAGGAGGCCGGCCAGCGCGCCGCCGCCGGCGGTGAGCGTCGCGAGTTCATCCGCAGTCAGCAGCGAGCCGTTCTCAGGGGTCGCGGTGATCGGAACGAGCACAGCAGAAGTGTGCTCGCCGGGCGCCGACACCACGAGTACGGTCGTGGATGTGAGGTCCCAGGGCACGGTCTCACCGTCGGGGCCGGTCGTGCTCGCGCCCGACAGTCGTGCCTTCACCGGATAGACACCGGGGCTGAGGTCACCCAGATCGACGGCATCCACGACCACATTCACCGCGGCCTTGGCACCATCGTCGACCACGGGGGTCGGCTCGGAGGCGACCGTGTGGAAGGTGTCGGACACGACGCCGTCGCCCAGCCAGGAGTTCAGCGCGGCACTGTCGGCGAGAGGGCTGCGGCTCACCTGCACGGTCACGGTGCCGGCGCTGAGATCCGTGTCGGCGCCGTTCTCGAGCGTGACGGTGCTCACCAGCGGCCCGCCGGGCTCGATCGCCGTGCCGGAACCGGTCGAGACGAAGAGCTCGACGGTGGTGTCGCCCGGCTCAGGGGCATCCGAATTCTCATCGGCGGACGCTGCGGACGCACCACCCAGGGCGAGCGAGCCGACGACGACCACCGCGGCGAGGCGGCTCAGCAGCCGGCGCGCGCGCGGGCGTGAGGCTTCGCGGGGGTGCGTCGAGGTCATGGTCAGGAGTCGACGACGCCGGGGGAGTGGCGAGGGCGACGCCCCTGATTCTAGGTGGCGCGGCGTGTGAATGCCTGAAGGCGCGTAGAGTGACGGCCGTGCCGGACCACTCGCGCCCTCTCCCCGATCTCATCCACGCGCGGGCTCTCGCCGCCGATCTGGATGCCGCCGACTTCCGCTCCGATGCGCTCAGGCGGCTGTGGGGGGAGGAGGCCGACGACGCGCTCGCGCGTGGACTGCGCGAGCCGATCCTGCGTGCCCTGGGTGTGCGCGAGGATGCGCTCTCGACACTGGGACGGCTGTTCGTGCTCGGGATGCCCCAGCCTGTGCAGGACGTGCAGGCCGCACTGCCGCGGGTCGGCGTCGACGGCCTGGTCGCGCTCGGCCTCGCGGTCGTGCCGGGTGCGCGCGTGGCGCCGCAGGCGCTGATCCGCCCGCAGTCGTTCGTGGATGCTGACGGTGTAGGCGAATGGTGGATCGCCAGCGACCTCGATGAGATCGCACTGGGCACCTCACTGCCGGCCGATCACGTGCTCGGCGTGGGCGGTGCCTCGCGCACTCTGGCCGAGCTGGTGATCCAGGAGCCGGTCGAGCGAGCGCTGGATCTGGGCACCGGGTGCGGGATCCAGGCGCTGCTCATCGCGCGGCACGCGGGCGTCGTGGTCGCCACCGACATCTCGGAACGGGCGCTGGCATTCGCCGAGCTGAACGCACAGCTCAACGGGGTGCGAAACATCTCGTTCCGACTCGGGAGCCTGTTCGACCCTGTTGCGGGGGAGTCGTTCGACCTCATCGTCTCCAACCCGCCGTTCGTGATCACTCCGCGCGCGACCGGCGTGCCCGAGTACGAGTACCGCGATGGGGGGATGGTCGGCGACGCGCTCGTCGAGCGGTTCCTGCGCGCAGTGCCGACCCATCTGGCGCCAGGCGGCATCGCACAGCTGCTCGGCAACTGGGAGTCGATCACGCGGTCCTGGGGAGGTGCGCTGTCAGGGCTGGACCGGGTGCGCTCGTGGGTGGAGGACGAGGTGGATGCCTGGGTGATCCAGCGCGAAGAGCTGACGCCGCTCGCATACGCCGAGCTGTGGATCCGCGATGGCGGCACGCTGCCCCGCGACGCCGAGTTCACCCGCCTGCTGACCGCCTGGCTCGACGATTTCGAGGCCAGAGCAGTGACCGCCGTCGGATTCGGGTACATCCTGCTGCGCCGGCCAGCGGTTGCGGGACCGGTGCTGCGCCGCTTCGAGACCGTCACACAGCCCGTGCACTCCCTCGGCCGCGCCCTGGCAGCCGGCCTCGCCGCCCATGATGTTCTCGCGGATGGCATCCCCCAGCGACTCGTCGTCGCCCCCGATGTGACCGAGGCGCGCCACTACATGCCAGGCAACGACGACCCCAGCGTGATCGAACTGCGTCAGGGCGGCGGGTTCGGCCGCACCATCGGCGTCGACTCGGCCCTGGCCGGATTCGTCGGCGCGTGCGACGGCGAGCTGACCGTCGCGCAGATCGCCGCTGCCCTGGCTGATCTGTTCGACGTGCCGCTGGCCGACCTGTGGGCCGACCTCGAGCCCCGCATCCGCGAGCTCGTGCTCGACGGCCTGCTCATCCCCGCCGAAGACGCGTGACGAGGACGCCGGGAATAGCATCCGATATCTATTCGTTTGGATAAATCATGAAGGCTTTCGGTTTCCTCTCATTCGGCCACTACGCCGACGTGCCAGGGTCGGTGACCCGCACGGCGGGCGACATGCTCAAGCAGACCATCGAGATCGCCGAGGGCGCTGATGAGATCGGCGTCAACGGCGCGTATGTGCGCGTGCACCACTGGGCACGGCAGGCGGCATCGCCGATGCCGTTGCTGACGGCGATGGCCGCCCGCACGAAGCGCATCGAGGTCGGCACCGGCGTCATCGACCTGCGGTACGAGAACCCACTGCAGCTCGCCGAAGAGGCCGCCACGCTCGATCTCATCGCCGACGGGCGAGTGGCCCTCGGCGTCAGCCGCGGTTCGCCCGAGACCGCACTGCGCGGCTATGAGACGTTCGGCTACTTCGACAGCGAAGACAAAGAGCGCGGCAGTGTGCTCGCCCGCGAGAAGTTCGACCTGTTCCTGCGCGCAGTCGAAGGTGAGCGCCTCGCTCCCGGCGACCCTCGCATGGTCGGCGCCGGTCGGTATCTGGCGATCGAGCCGCAGTCACCCACATTGCGTGACCACATCTGGTGGGGATCGGCGACCCACGCGAGTGCTGAGGACACCGGTCGCAAGGGTCTCAACCTGATGAGCTCGACTCTGGTGACCGAGGCCACCGGGCAGCCGTTCCACGAACTGCAGCGTGAGCAGATCGACCGGTTCCGCGCCGCGTACAAGCAGGCTGGCCACACCGGCTCGCCCCGCGTCTCGGTGAGCCGCAGCGTGTTCCCGCTGATGAACGACCAGGACCGTGGCTACTTCGGGCTGCGCAGCGCCGAGAGCGGCGACCAGATCGGCATCATCGACGGGATGCGCTCGACGTTCGGCAAGACGTACGCGGCAGAGCCGGATGCGCTCATCGAGCAGCTCAAGGCCGACGAGGCCGTGATGGCCGCCGACACGCTGATGCTGACGATCCCGAACCAGCTCGGCCCCGCCTACAACCTGCACGTGCTGGAGTCGTTCGCGAAGCACGTGGCGCCGGCGCTGGGGTGGAAGCCGAACACGGAAGGGCCGGTGCAGGGAGACGCCGTCGCGTAGCCGCGGGACTACACTCGCGGCATGCGGATCGTCGTATCGGGCACCCACGCCAGCGGCAAGAGCACGCTGATCTCGGACTTCGCATTTCGGCACCCGCAGTTCGCGGTTCTGGGCGACCCGTTCGATTCCACCGATGAGCGGTCAGATCAGCCGTCAGCCGCGCTGTTCGCCGCGCAGCTCGCACTGGCGGCAGACCGACTCGCCGAGGAGGACGTGCGCGATCTCATCGCCGAGCGCGGCCCCCTCGACTTCCTCGCCTATCTGCTCGCGCTCGCCGAGATCACGGGGGGCGACCTGGCCGTGGGCTTCATTGAGCAGGCAACGGCGGTGACCGCCCAGTCTCTGCGAAGCGTGGACCTGCTGGTCGTTCTGCCGTTGAGCGCCAGCGACTTGATCCCGCTCGGCGACGATGAGCACCTCGAGCTGCGCCGCGCGATGAATGATGTGCTGCTGGATCTCCTCGATGATCCCGAGGTCGTGCCGCCTGAACTCGAGGTGATCGAGATCACCGGCGATCCTGGTGCGCGCCTGGCAGCCCTCGAGCGATACGTCTGAACGGGAGCCGGGTCTGATGCCGCTAGATCCCGAACAGCCCCTTGGCCTCGGACTCGAGCAACTCGTAGGCCTCGCCGAAGGTCTTCGGCATGCGGTCGCGAGGCAGCCCCGACTTGGCGAGCAGCAGACCGAGGATGCCCTCCGCGGGTGGCGTCAGCGGCTTGTCCTTGTTGGCGTGCGCGGGATGCCCCGGCGTCGCCTCGGGGTTGGGGGGAGTGAACGACGCGGTCGTGTCCGGCCAGTCCCCAGGGTGTCGCGGTTTGGTCAGGTTCACCACAGACAGCAGATTGTTCGCTCCTGCATCGCGTGCGGTGAGGGGCTTCAAGCCATGCAGTCGATTCAGGGTGGCGATCACCGAACCGTGGTGCATCTCGTCGTGGATGATCGTGTTCTTGGCGGTGTAGGCCGACACGGCGATGGCGGGAACCCGGCATCCGAGGCGATCGAAGGTGAACCCCATCTCTCCCGGTCCTGACTTGTCCGGCGGCACGGCCTTGGGCGGCGGTACGTGGTCGTAGCAGCCGCCGTGCTCGTCGAAGGTGATCAGCAGCAGGGTGTTGATCGCGTTCGATCCCTTCGCCGATCCGCTCTTGCGGATCGCCGAGTACACGTCGTGCACGAGCACTTCTCCGGCCCTGACGTCGGATTCCGCACTGTCGATGAAGGTCGTGCCGTCGACCGTGCTCTCGCGCAGGTGGCCGAACGGCGGGTGGAAGTCGTTGTGGTTGTAGATCATGCGCGGCTCGATGAACGCGTACGCCGGCAGCGTGCCCTTCTTCGCGTCGGCGTAGAAGTCCTCCATGGTGCCGAACCGCTTGGTCTTCCAGTACTTCCGCAGCACCGGCGCATGCAGGAATCCCGTGAACGAGACCAGCTGCAGCTTGTCGAAGTAGACGCGCCACGGGATTCCGGCGTCTTCCAGCCGGTTGAAGATCGTCGGTGACGGCTCGGCATCCAGCCACTTCTCGTAGCCGCCGCTGAAGTGATTGGTGACGAATCCGTGCGAAGTGGAGGCATGGAAGAACGATCTGTTGCAGAACGTCTGCGACGGCACGCCGGAGTACCAGTGGTCGAACACCGCGAACTCGCGCGCCAGGGTCGACAGAACGGGCAGCATCTCGGGCGAGAACGAGCCCATGATGTGCTTGACCTCTGCGGTCGACGGCTTCTTGCCGCCGCCGAGCTGCCTGACATGGGTCTCGTAGTCCGTGACGAAGCCGTCCATCGTCGCCTTCGCCCCAGCCGCGGGCGCGTTGAACGGCGCCTTCATCTCGGACGCGGAGACATCGGCGTTGTGCGGAGGATCGACCGTGCCGAACAGCTGGGTGTTCACGTGGGGGTACTCCTCGCCCGGATCCGGGTCGGGGAAGCCCATGATCCGGTCGGTCGGCCCGTCGTACACGTGTGCCGGGATGCGGGTGCCGTCGGGGGCGGTGTTGGCGTGATCGCCGAACGCGAGTCCTTCGAACTCGGCGTCCGCCGGCAGGTCGTTCTTGGAGTACAGGTAGCCGAGCAGATTGTCGAATGAGCGGTTCTCGCCCATCAGCACGACGATGTGGTCGAAGCCGGGTTCGTGTCGCGGATTGAGCGCGGCATATTCCGGATCGGTCTCGAACCGCTCGTCGCGCTGTGCGATGGATGCCGCGATGGCCGCCCCGCCGACCCCGCCGACGGCGGCTCCGGCGAGGGCCGCCCCGCCGATGCGAAGGAAATTGCGGCGGGAGGTGTCCGATTCTGAATGATCGTTCTGACCGGATTCGGATTCGGCTTCGGATTCCATGACAGGAGCATATGTGCTCGTTGGCTCAGGGCGTGGAGCGCGGCGCGCGTCCACCGATACCCTCCTCTCGGCGGAAGAAATGCCCGCCGGCACACACGAAAGAGGGCGCCGACCGGAACCTCGATCGACGACCTCCTGTCACTGCGCGTCAGGACGCGTCGACCTCTTCGCGCGCGCGGCGACGGCGAACCGCCACCAGCGCGAGTCCGACCAGCAGCAGCACGCCGGCCGCTGCGAGGTACGGCATGCTGTCGGCACCGGTCGTCGCGAGGCTGCCCTCGAGTGCGTCGCTGTCTTCGGCACCCGCGTCACCGGCATCGCCGTCCGAGTCGCCACCGCCGGGGGTCTCCCCGGTGCCGCCACCGCCTGGCACTTCCGCCGCGGCGACGGTCACGGGCGCAGCGACCTCGTCGCCGTTCTCGCGGATCGCGACGAGCGTGTGCACGCCCGCAGGGGTCGAGGCCGGGATGGTGATGGACGCCTGCAGAGCTCCGTCAGCATCCGCCGTCGCCTCACCCACCGACACTGGCTCCGAGCGCAGCTCGAAGAGCACCTTCTCGCCGGCGGCGAAACCCGCACCCGACAGCGACACGGCGTCGCCGGCGGTGACGGTCGGCGCCTGCAGCGTCAGTGACGCCGGCACCTGCTGCGCGGGCGGAGTCATACCGGCCTCGGTCACCCACTTCTCGCCGTCGTCGTACTTGGTGACGGTGAACTCGTCGTACACGTCGCCGACGTTCTTGTCGGTGCTGGCACCGGCGACCTTCTCGGCGATGTATGACCGGTAGACCAGCTGGTCCTTCGACACGTCGATCACCTGGTACGTGGTGACGCGCTCGCCGCGCATCACCTGCGTGGCGCCGTTGTTGGTCCAGACGTTGCGCTCGGGCGTCTCGAGGTTGTAGTGCTTGGCGCCGGAGTTCGACACCATGTAGACCGGTCCGGTGGTGAGACCGGGCGTCTCGGTCGCCGTGGTGTTCTTGTACCCGCGGGCGTAGGTGTGGTCGTGGCCCATCATGACCAGGTCGATGTCGTTGCGCTCGAACACCGGAACCCACTCGTCGCGCAGGATGGGCTCATCACGGCCGGCCGAGGTGGAGTACACCGGCTGGTGGAAGGTGACGACGTTCCACTTCGACGGGCTGTCGCTGAGGATGTGGTCGAGCCACGCCGCCTGGAAGCGCGTCCACAGACGCGATACATCGTTCTTCGGGCAGGCGTCGATCGTGCACTCGGGCAGTCCGGTCGGCGTCAGGAAGGTGGTGTCGCGCGTCGCGTTCAGCGTGATGAAGCGCACGTTCTGGTAGTCGGTGTAGTACGCCGTCTCCTTCGCGAACTCACTCCAGTGCTCGAAGTACGCCTTGTACTGTCGCGCCACGTCGGTGTCGCCCTGAGCGAGATTGGCCAGTTCGCCGACCGTGCCGGTCGAGGGATTGTTGTGCGGGTACTCGAAGTTCGCCTTCCACGCGGTGAGCATCTTGTCACCGGAGTACTCGTGGTTGCCCGGGGCCGCCATGACGTTCGTGGTCGCGGCGGAGTTCTGCATGCCCTTGAACCAGTTCAGCCACTCCGTCTCGTTCGAACCGGTGTTGATGAGGTCACCGGCGTGCACCGAGCCGATCGAGCGGGGTGCGTTGGCCTCGGCCTGCTTGACGACCGACGGCCACGTGGTGTCGAGACCGATCTGCGCGTCGCCGTAGTAGACGAACTGGAAGTCGGTGGCCTTCGGGTCGGCGGTGCGGAACTCGTGCCAGTCGCTCCAGCTGCCCTCGAACCCGACGCGGTAGCGGTAGTCGGATGCCGGGGTGAGGCCATCGACGGTCGCCGAGAAGTGCTGCAGCGGGTTGCCGTTCACGACGCCGACCGAGCCCGCGTCGACCGTGCGGACCGTGCCGCCGGATACCGGCGCGATCTGCACCTGACCGGTGGTGTGCGAGGCGTCGCCCGCCAGCCATGAGAACGACTGCGAGGTCTCGGGCGTGGTGGTCGGGGTGAGGATGACCCGGGTCGGTGGGGCGGCGACGGGCTCGGCGTTCGCCGAGACGAGCTTCAGCTCCGACAGGTCGAAGTAGATGTCCGAGCTCGTCGAGCGGTCCTGATACAGCGCCACGGCGATGGTGTTCTCGCCGTCCTTCAGCAGGTCTCCCTTGGCGGCGAAGGTGCTGGTGAGCGGGTCGCCGTTGCTGTCGCCGGCGTACTCGAGGTTCGTCGTCTCGGTGATGCGTCCGTCGACGTAGCTGGCGACCTTCGTGCCGTTGACCCAGACGACGAGCGCGTCGTCGTAGGTGACGGTGCCGGCGAGCGATGCCACCTGGTCGGCCACGCCGGCCTCGAGCGTGAAGTCGGTGCGGAAGAAGTAGGTCGGAACCGTCGTCTTCGTGTCGCCGATGTAGTGGTTCAGCAGCGAGCGCGGCTGGTGCGGCCCGACCTTGCCGAGTGCGCCGTTCTTCGCGCCGAAGGCGCCCTGTGCGCTCTTCCAGGCGCTGTCGTCATAGCTCGGCGTCGTCCAGACCCGCAGGTTCGCGTCGCCGCGTGCGGGGTCGGCGTTGTCGTCCAGGTAGTGCCAGGTGCTGTCGCTGGTGAGCACGGGTGCCGTCGGCACGTCTGGGGAGGGTGCGGCGGATGCCGCGGCCGGGGCGATGAGGGTGCCGCCGATCAGCGCGACGAGCGCCGCGGCAGCCACCGGCCGGACGTGTCGTGTGACGGGTCGAGAATGCATGTCGATCCTTTTCTTCGGGTGGGGGAGCGCGTGCCGAGCGCACACGCATCAACCCAATCGGCAGCAGGTGACGCGTCGATGACGAAGTGGCGACGGTTCCGTGAATGTCCGGCGCTGGACGCGCGATCGGTGGGGTGCGGTGGATGCCCGTGATCGCTCGACCGGGGATCAGGCACCCGCCCGGTAATCTGGAACCCATGCTCAATATGGCCGAGGGCCTGTCCCGACTCGGCGCGCTCGCCGCGCACCCCGTCGTCGCGAGCCTCGCGACCGCGTTCGCCGACGCCGGGTTCGAGCTCGCCGTCGTCGGCGGCCCGGTGCGCGACGCCCTGCTGGGTCGCCCCACTCACGACCTCGACTTCACCACGAACGCGCGACCGGATGACATCCTGCGGATCGTCAAGCCGATCTCGACCACCCAGTGGGACATCGGCCGCGCCTTCGGCACCATCGGCGCGCGCATGCAGAACCCCGATGGTCCGCCCGAGCAGGTGGAGATCACGACCTATCGTGCCGACAGCTATGACGGCAGGACCCGCAAGCCGGTCGTCGAGTTCGGCGACAGCATCGACGGCGACCTGCAGCGCCGCGACTTCACCGTCAACGCGATGGCGCTGCAGGTGGCGCCACCATCAGCACAGGGGCCGAAGCTCGTCGACCCCACCGGCGGCGTCGAGGATCTCGTCGCGGGCATCCTGCGCACCCCGATCGACCCCGACGTCAGCTTCGGCGACGATCCGCTGCGGATGCTGCGCGCTGCGCGGTTCAGTGCCCAGCTCGACTTCGCCGTCGAAGAGGGCACCTTCGCCGCCATCGAGCGCCTGCGCGGGACGCTCAAGATCGTCAGCCCAGAGCGCATCCAGGGCGAGATCGTGCGGCTCATGCAGACGGACGACCCGATCCGCGGCATCCGCGTGCTCGTCGACAGCGGTCTGATCGAGGAGTTCCTGCCAGAGGTCAGCGCGCTGCGGCTGGAGGTCGACGAGCACCACCACCACAAGGACGTCTACGAGCACTCGCTCACTGTGGTCCGCCAGGCGATCGCGCTCGAGAAGCAGCGCAATCCCGGCGCCGAGCCCGACGTCGCCCTGCGCATCGCTGCGCTGCTGCACGACATCGGCAAGCCCCGTACCCGCAAGCTCGAGGCCGGCGGAGGCGTCACCTTCCACCATCACGACGTGGTCGGCTCGCGCATGGCGCGCAAGCGCCTGCAGGCCCTGCGCTTCGACGGTGACACGACGGATGCCGTCGCCAAGCTCATCGAGCTGCACCTGCGCTTCTTCGGATACGCCGAGGGCGCCTGGACCGACAGCGCGGTGCGCCGCTACGTGCGCGACGCCGGTGACATGGTCGAGCGCCTGCACATCCTGGTGCGCGCCGATGTCACCACGCGCAACAAGCGCAAGGCCGCCCGTCTGGCCGGCGCCTACGACGACATCGAGCACCGCATCGTCGAGCTGCGCGAGCAGGAGGAGCTCGACAGCATCCGACCAGAGCTCGACGGCAACGAGATCCAGCAGATCCTCGGCATCGCGCCCGGCCGTGAGGTCGGCGAGGCGTACCGGTACCTGTTGGACATCCGGCTCGACGAGGGTGTGATCGGATCGGATGCTGCCGCGCAGCGCCTCCGGGACTGGTGGGCCGCCCGCGCCTGAGGCCCGCCATCGGACCTACACTTGATCAACACTCAACACGTGATCGAACCCGTCAGTGCTGATCGGAGTCGTGTGGTCGACAGCAGTCGCAGGCCATCGCAATGGTCATCGACGCGCGACGCCTCACCGGAGGTGTCGCGCCTGATCGTCGAGCGCGCGCACGAAGAGCTGGTCGCCGGCAATCTCGACGATCGCCGCCTCGAGCAGGTGCGGCCGATGATCCGCGCGTCGTGGCAGCGCGCCTGGCAGGACCGCATCGGCGCCGAGGGACTGCCGCCGCTGGAGTTCACGCCGGAGGCACTCGACGCGTACCGCTCCGGGCATCCGCTCTCCGGCGCGATCGAGCTGATCCGCACCCTGCTGCTGCCGGGCTCGCCGGAGGACTCCGGCGTGGTGGTCGCGATCGGCGACCACGCCGGCCGACTGCTGTGGGTCGAGGGCGACCTGCAGCAGCGGATGCTGTCGGGCGAGATGGGGTTCGTCGAGGGCGCGAACTGGTCGGAGGCCGCGATCGGCACGTCCGCCCCCGGCACCGCTCTGGCACTCGGCGAATCCGTGCAGATCCACCATGCCGAGCACTACAACCGCCTGGTGCAGCCGTGGTCGTGCACGGCGGCTCCGGTCTTCGACCCCGAGACCCGGCGCATCCTCGGGGTGATCGATGTCACCGGCGGTGACGAGGCGGTCACGCCGCAGGCGCGGATGCTGGTGGATGCCACCGCCCGCGCCGTCGAATCCGAGCTGATGATCGCGCGGCTGAGAGCCAGAGCCGAGACGCCCAGAGCCGAGAGCGCCCGGCCGCCGGCATCCACTCGTCGCCCGATGCGGGACACCCCGCGCCGGGCGCAGCTGCAGGTGCTGGGTCGCGACCGCGCGCGACTCGACGTCGCCGGTGTCGACGCCGAGTCGATCATCGAGCTCAGCGCCCGGCACGCCGAGATCCTGCTGATGCTCGCCACCCACCGTCAGGGACTGTCGGCCGATCGGCTGGCTGAGCTCGTCTACGGCGAGGGCTCCACGCCGGACACGCTGCGGCCGGAGATGGTGCGGCTGCGCAAGGTGCTCGAGCGCATCTCGCCCGACCTGGTGCCGCAGTCGAGGCCGTACCGCCTGCAGGTTCCGCTCGAGACCGACGCGCAGAACGTGCTCTCGCTGCTCGATCGCGGCGCGCACCGCGTCGCGCTGTCGGCATACCGGGGCCCGGTGCTGCCCGATTCGGATGCCCCTGGCGTCGTCGAGGTGCGTGAGAGCCTGCGGGGCATCCTGCGCGAGACGATGCTCACCGAGGCGAGTGTCGAAGTGCTGCTCGCGTACGTCGAGATCCCAGAGGGGGCGTCGGATGCTGAGGTGCTGCGTCTCTGCCTGGAGATGCTGCCCGCGCGCTCGCCGCGCCGGGCGGGTCTGGTGAGCCGGATCGAGAAGCTCGACCGGGATTGACTCCGAGACGCGGTCCGTCTGCGCCGCCCTCGCAACCCGATGCAACGTGACGCACGGTCGTGCAACGTTGCGCGACGTACCTTCGACGAGATCGGACGGCACCGACGCCGCCACTGTCGAAGGAGACTCAATGACCATCGTCGAAGAGACCGTGTCGACCGCCTACGCGGCCCCTGGAACATCAGGCGCCATCGCCAGTTATCGCCCCCGCTACGGCCACTACATCGGCGGCGAGTTCGTCGAACCCGTGAAGGGTCAGTACTTCGAGAACATCAGCCCCGTCAACGGCAAGCCGTTCACGGAGATCGCCCGCGGCACGGCAGAGGACATCGATCGCGCCGTCGACGTCGCCTGGCAGGCGTTCGCCGGCTGGGGCAGGACCAGCCCCGCCGAGCGCGCGGTCGTGCTCAACAAGATCGCCGACCGCATGGAGCAGCACCTCGAGCAGATCGCCGTCGCCGAGACCTGGGAGAACGGCAAGCCCGTCCGCGAGACCCTTGCCGCCGACATCCCGCTCGCGATCGATCACTTCCGCTACTTCGCCGGCGTCCTGCGCGCCCAGGAGGGCGGCATCAGCCAGCTCGACGAGAACACCGTCGCGTACCACTTCCACGAGCCGCTGGGTGTGGTCGGTCAGATCATCCCGTGGAACTTCCCGATCCTCATGGCCGTCTGGAAGCTCGCCCCCGCGCTGGCCGCAGGCAACTGCATCGTGATGAAGCCGGCCGAGCAGACCCCGGCATCCATCCTCTTCCTGTTCGAGATCATCGGCGACCTGCTGCCGGCCGGCGTCGTCAACATCGTGAACGGCTTCGGCATCGAGGCGGGCGCCCCGCTCGCACAGCACAAGCGGATCCGCAAGGTCGCGTTCACCGGCGAGACGACCACGGGCCGGCTGATCATGCAGTACGCCTCGCAGAACCTCATCCCGGTCACCCTCGAGCTCGGAGGCAAGTCGCCGAACGTGTTCTTCGAGGACGTCGCCCGCTCGACCAGCGACCCGTACTACGACAAGGCGCTGGAGGGCTTCACGATGTTCGCTCTGAACCAGGGCGAGGTGTGCACCTGCCCCTCGCGGGCGCTCATCCAGGCATCCATCTACGACGGCTTCGTCTCGGACGGACTGGAGCGCGTCGGCAAGATCATCCAGGGCAACCCACTCGATCGGACCACGATGATCGGCGCGCAGGCCTCGAACGACCAGCTCGAGAAGATCCTCAGCTACATCGACATCGGCAAGCAGGGTGGTGCACGACTGCTCACGGGCGGCGAGCGGGTCGACCTCGGCGGTGACCTCAGCGGCGGGTTCTACGTCGCCCCGACGGTCTTCGAGGGCACGAACGACATGCGCATCTTCCAGGAGGAGATCTTCGGACCGGTGCTGTCGGTCACGAGCTTCAACGACTTCGACGATGCGATCGGCATCGCCAACGACACCCTCTACGGCCTCGGTGCTGGTGTGTGGAGTCGCAGCGGCGACACTGCGTACCGCGCGGGGCGCGCGATCCAGGCCGGCCGGGTGTGGACGAACACGTACCACCAGTACCCGGCGCACGCCGCGTTCGGCGGGTACAAGCAGTCCGGCATCGGCCGCGAGAACCACCGCATGATGCTCGATCACTACCAGCAGACCAAGAACCTGCTGGTGTCGTACGCAGAGGGCCCGATGGGCTTCTTCTGATGTCCGAGCAGCTTTCCAGGGTCGCCGTGTCGCAGGACGCGGCGGCTCTGCTGCGGCAGCTGACCGCGCAGCACGGGCCGCTGATGTTCCATCAGTCCGGCGGATGCTGCGACGGCTCATCGCCGATGTGCTATCCGATCGGCATGTTCATCACTGGCCCCGGCGATGTGAAACTCGGCGACCTGGACGTCGGGCTCGACGCCGACGTGGAGATGTTCATGTCGGCATCGCAGTTCGAGTACTGGAAGTACACCCATCTCACCGTCGACGTCGTCGAGGGACGTGGGGCGGGGTTCAGCGTGGAGGGCCCGACCGGGATGCGGTTCCTGACCAGATCCCGGATGCTGAATGACGCCGAACTGGAGTACTTCGACCTCGCTCCGTCGGCCTGAGGACTCCCCGGGAAGAGGCGCTGTTCACCCCAGGGGCAGCGCCTCTTCGATCGCCTCGGCCGTGTCGAGGAGCAGCGCCGGCATCGACTCCCAGAACGCGGGCTGATCTGTGGCGAAGCGCTGCCACGAGTACAGGTACAGCGCATCCTGGCCGATCTCGACGTACACGCCCTGCTCGATGAGCCGGTCCAGCACGGCGGGTGCGAACATCGAGGAGTCCAGGAACGCCTGCACGGCAGCCGCCTGCCCCACAGGACCCCACACCTCGAAGTGCTCGCCACCGCGGCCGGTGATCTCGAGCTGTCCTGGAGCGACCTCGGTTCGCACGGGCAGTCGCTTGGCGGTGGAGCGTGGCTGCAGCACCAGACGGCTCCAGGGCAGGCGCGCCTCCAGGGGCACGGTCGCGAACCCCCACACGTACGACTCGCTGTCGCGGTAGCCGGCGACATAGCGGTGCTCGCCGATGCGCATCGCGCGCGGCTCGGTCGCCGCGATCACGTCCGCCGAGGTGGGGTTCGTCCCCATGCCGAAGATGACGCCGGGCTCCTGCGGTGCGGTGATCCGACCGGTGTAGGTGAACCCGTTGGCAGCGGCGAATGCGCGCAGGCGTGCCAGCCGGGTGCCGTTCTCGGCATTGCGACGGCGCAGCCACAGCCAGCCGATCACGATGATGGCAACCACCACGCCCCACGCGATCAGTGACGCCGTCGTCAGGAATCCGCCTGACCCGACGGAGATGATCAGGGCGACGAACGCCGGTAGCAGGGCGATCAGCCCGACGACGACGCAGCCGCCGGCACTCGCCCGGTTCGCCTCACTCGCCGCTGCACGCGGATCGACGGGGCCCGTGAGGGCGGACGTGTTGATGATGGGGGGTTCCATTTCACCTGCTCAAGAGGGGGACGATGACGTTCTGGAAGACGATGAAGCCGAAGACGGCGATGCCGACGAACACGACACTCTTCGTGCTGCGCTTCAGACGACGGCCCTCCGGCGCGACGCCGGGGGGCGGTGCGAGCATACCCGCCGGGGGCGCGAAGGGCAGCGCCGGCGCAGTGGGTGCATCAGCGGGCGTGGAGGAGGATGCCACAGCATCCGATCCCGCCTGCCGCAGCCGCTCGTCGCGCCACCGCGCCCACTGATCGAGCTTGGTCAGCAGCGCGCCGACCGTGCCGAACAGCCACGCCCACGTCGCAGGGTCGACGGTCGACGCGGGGCGCTGCATGTAGAGGAACAGCCAGTCGTCGACGATCTCGACATCGAGTTGGGCTGCGTGGTCGATGAAGCGCGCCATGATGTCGGGGGTGAAGAGGTACAGGGCGTCGGCCTCATAGCCCGCGGGGCAGTAGAGCGCGAAGTGCCTGTCGAAGTCGCCCTCCAGGGACAGCCGCTGGCCACGCTGGAAGCTCGCGGGCAGATTGCTGCCGAGGGCGTTATTGCCCTTCGCGTCGAGCACGATGTTCGGCAGCGGCACGTCGAGCTTCACCGCGACGTAGCCCCAGTGGTGCGTGGTCGAGTCCTTGCCGGATCCGGTCGTGTACTGGTAATTCGCGAACTCGACGAACCGTGGCTGAAAGCCGCGCACGAGCGCCGTCGAGAGCCGGGCCGAGCCCTGCGGGAAGATCAGGCCGGGCAGATTCGGAGCCGAAACGCGATCGACGTAGGTCATGCCGTTGGCCGCCGCGAAGCGGGCGATGCGGTAGCGGTTCCGGCGGGTGCGCTGCGAGGTCACGAACGCGGAGATGCCGACCGCGACCGCCACAGCCACGAACAGCAGCGGCACGAGGACGAGCGGGCTGAAGCCGCCTTGCGCGATGCCGGCGCCGATGATGGCCGTCATGGTCGAGAGGACGCCGAGGAGCACCACGCCGACCACGACGGCGATGATCGCTCCGGCCACGAGCGTCACGACCTGCGCCGTGGAACGCGGATGCTGCGCCTTGATGTCCCGCCAGAATGAGCGCACCGCGCGCGGATCGACCGGGTCGGTGAGCGGCCGTGGGTCGAAGGCCCGCGCAGTCCGCTCAGGCACGGTCGACTCTGGTGCGTGTCATCAGTTGATCCTGTCGGCCTGCCAGCTCAGGTCGGCGTTGACCGGGATCGGTGCGGCCTCGAGCGTCGGGTCAGCGCAGATCGCGGCGATCAGCTCAGGGGGACCGGCGACGACAGTGGAGTCGAAGTCGATCTCGCTGACCATCGTCCAGGCGTGGTCCTCGGGCCAGATGATGTTCGGATGCTGTGCCGACGGGGCGAAGCCGTGCGCCTCGGCGGGACGGTCGCGCCACGGCGCGTCCAGGACCCAGTTCGGGTCGATGAACGCGGCGGGCGCCGCGGAGAACAGCACGTACTCGCGGCCGGGCAGCTCCAGCTGCGGGCCCTTCGAGATCTCGTCCGAGAGGATGCCCGGCTGCCAGGTCGGCTTGCGGAAGACGTTGTTGAAAGGATCGTGGATGCTGCGCTCGAGCATCTGCTGATGAGAGACGTACTGCAGGTCGGGCGCCGCGATGACGTCGGCGTCCGAGACCGGCTCGCCGTCCTTCCAGCCGAAGAACCCGCGCGAGGGTGATTCTCCGAAGAAGCCGAGCAGGCCGCCGTATCCTGCCCAGACCGCGGCGACACCGGCATCCGGCGTCGCCGTGTGCGCGGTCAGGTGCGCGGCCAGAGCCGCGAGCGTGGCCGGCGCCAGATCGCCCTCCATCGGCGAGGAGAACTCCCGACCGTCCGGAGCGATGCGGGTGTGCCAGTCCTCTTCGGGCGGCGTGCGCACCAGGCTCTGCCATTGCGCGAGCGGGTGCATCACCGTGCTGAATGCCGAGGCAGCGTCGGCCCACGTCGCCGGCTGATCGACGTACTGACCGCTCAGCGCATCGAGCTCGGCCGCCGGCATCCGGTTGTACTCCTCCTGCGTCGGCACCGCACGATTCGGCAGCGACCGCACGGAAGCGGGGTGGAATACCCGCGCGTACGCCGGGTAGCCCCGGGGCACGACGCCGTGCATCGTCGCGTACCCGTCGTCCAGGCGCTCGCGCAGCCAGCTGCCTGCGGATGGGTCCGAGATCCAGTCCATGGGTTACACGGTACCGGGGAGGGCATGGACGGACGAGCCCGCCAAGTCCATCGCCGACCCCGTTCGCGGCGCGCCCGGATCTCCGGTAGACTGTCGAGGTTGTCTGTCCTCTGGCATCCATTCGGGAAGCCGAGACGGACGACGTGCACAACACCCTCCTGCTTCCGGGAAAGTCCCGGGAGCCGTTCTAGTCCGAAGGAGGTGGGTAAGTGACGCACCAGTACGAGCTCATGGTCATTCTGACCCCCGAGCTGGACGAGCGCCAGGTTGCCCCCAACCTCGACAAGTTCCTGAAGGTCATCACCAACGATGGTGGCTCGATTGACAAGGTCGATGTGTGGGGCAAGCGTCGTTTCGCCTACGAGATCAACAAGAAGAACGAGGGCATCTACGCCGTCGTCAACTTCACCGCGACGAGCGAGGCCACTCAGGAGCTGGACCGCCAGCTGAACCTGAGCGAGCTCGTGTTCCGCACCAAGGTTCTGCGTGCCGAAGAGGCACAGGCCATGGTCGCCGCCGAGGCGAAGCGCGCTGCCGAGAAGGCTGCCCGTAAGCCCAAGGTCGCGAAGGCCTAAGCAACATGGCCGGCGAAACCGTCATCACCGTGGTGGGCAACCTCACCGCAGATCCCGAGCTGCGCTACACGCAGAACGGCCTGCCGGTGGCGAACTTCACCATCGCTTCGACGCCCCGTACGTTCGACCGCCAGGCCAACGAGTGGAAGGACGGCGAAGCGCTGTTCCTCCGCGCGTCGGTGTGGCGCGAGTTCGCCGAGCACGTGGCGGGATCACTGACGAAGGGCATGCGCGTCATCGCGCAGGGTCGTCTGCGTCAGCGCTCCTACCAGGACCGCGAAGGCAACAACCGCACGGCCATCGAGCTCGAGGTTGACGAGATCGGTCCGTCGCTGCGATACGCGACGGCACAGGTCACGCGGGCCGCATCCTCAGGCGGTGGACAGTCCCGTCCGCAGCAAGCGCAGCAGCAGGTCTCGGACGAGCCGTGGTCGACCCCCGGCTCCTCGAGTGCTGACGCCTGGAGCACTCCGGGCAGCTTCGGCGACGACACCCCGTTCTAAAGTTCCTCGGATCCCGAGCCCGTCGAAGGGCCCTGGCATCCGATCTCATCTCATAAGGAAAAACCATGGCTGGAAAGTCGAGCGGCGACCGCCGCAAGCCGCGGAAGGGTGGCAAGCCCACCGCTCCCGCGAAGTCGATCCGCGTGGGCGTCATTGATTACAAGGACGTCGCAACGCTTCGCAAGTTCATCTCGGAGCGTGGAAAGATCCGCGCCCGTCGTATCACCGGTGTCTCGGTGCAGGAGCAGCGTCTGATCGCCAAGGCGATCAAGAACGCGCGCGAAATGGCGCTCCTGCCTTACGCCGGCGCTGGCCGCTAAGGGGTGCTGACATGGCAAAGCTGATTCTCACGAACGAGGTCGCCGGGCTCGGAAGCGCCGGAGACGTCATCGAGGTCAAGAACGGGTACGCCCGCAACTACCTCATCCCCCAGGGCTTCGCGGTCGCATGGACCCGCGGTGGCGCCAAGCAGGTCGAGTCGATTCAGGCCGCCCGCAAGGCTCGCGCGATCCACGACCTCGACGAGGCCACGGCGCTCAAGAACAAGCTCGAGAGCACCAAGGTCCGTCTGGCCGTCAAGGCCGGTGGCGAGGGTCGCCTGTTCGGTTCGGTGAAGACCGCCGACGTGGCTGACGCTGTCGCTGCTGCCGACCTCGGCGCGATCGACAAGCGCAAGGTGCACTTCGCCGCCCCGATCAAGTCGGTCGGCGAGCACGAGGCGACGGTTCGTCTGCACGACGACGTCACCGCCGTGATCACCCTCCAGGTGGTCGCTGCGAAGTAATCTTCGTCACAGAACGCCCCCGTCATCCTCGGATGCCGGGGGCGTTCTGCGTCTGCGCCAGTTCTCCTCACGCCGCGGCGGAGGAGAACTCCGTCATCGGAGGAGATCTGCCGAGGATCCCTCCTCCGGTTCGAGAGAACTCCTCCCGAACGTGCGAGATTGCCCGGCGTCGCGATCTGCGACCGGCCCTTCGAAGACGATCAGCGGATGCCCGTTGTGCGCGATCACGTCGGCCTCGACCCGCCAGACCGCGCGCAGCCAGTCGGGAGTGAGCACCGCGGCGGGGGGACCTGCCACCTGCACTACCCCGCCCGCGATCACCACGACGTGATCGGCGAACTGCGCCGCGTGATTGAGGTCGTGCAGCGCGGCGATCACCGTCATCCCGTCACGGGACAGGCTGCGCAGCAGAGCGAGCGTCGACAGCTGGGCGTGCACGTCGAGATGGTTGGTGGGCTCGTCACACAGCAGCAGCTGGGGCTGCTGCGCGAGGGCGCGCGCGAGATTCACGCGCTGGCGCTCGCCTCCCGAGAGGGTCCCAGCCGAGCGGTCCGCGAGCTCGGCGGCTCCAGCGCGCACGATGGCGTCGTCGACGATCGCCTCGTCGGCGGTGGATGCTGCCGCCAGCCACTTCTGGTGCGGCATGCGCCCCATGTCGACGAGCTCGCGTGCCGTGAGACCGTCGACGTCGCCCCATTCCTGCTCGACGAGAGCGAGCCTGCGGGCGCGCTCGCGTCGGGGCATCCGGTGCAGGTTCGCGCCGTCGAAATGGATGTCACCGCCGTCGGGGGAGAGGATGCCGGCGATCAACTGCAGCAGCGTGCTCTTGCCAGCGCCGTTCGGTCCGACCAGTGCGGTGACGGCTCCATCCGGTGCTGAGACGTCGACGCCGTCGACGATGAGACGGCCGGCGCGGGTGAGCGCGACGCGACGGGCATCCAATCCGGCGCTCGCACTCATTCCCGCACCCGCGCTCATCGGCGCACCAGCTTCGTGCGGTGCGCCCTGGTGAGCAGCACGGCGAACACCGGCCCGCCCACGAGAGCGGTGACGATGCCGACGGGCAGCTCGCGCGGATCGAAGGCCGTGCGTGCGATCGTGTCGGCCCAGAGCAGGAACAGCGCCCCGACCAGGAAGGTGGTGGGCAGCAGCGCGCGATGCCGTACGCCTACGATCGCGCGGGTGGCGTGCGGCAGGATCAGCCCCACGAATCCGATCGCCCCGCTGACCGCGACCAGCGCGCCGGTCAGCAGTGCGCAGCAGGCGAACAGCGCGAGACGCATCCGCTCCACGGGGATGCCCAGTGCGGTGGCGGCCGTGTCACCCAGCGCGAAGCCGTCCAGCGTGCGTGCCGAACCGAGCAGCGGCACGGCGCACACCGCCGCGACCACGGCGACCAGCAGCACGTCCGACCACTGCGCACCCGCGAGCGAGCCGAGCAGCCAGCCGAGGATCTCGCGGTAGCTGTCGTTCGTCGCGCTCCAGAAGATCACCAGACTGGTCAGTGCTGAGAGCACTGCAGAGACGGCGAGCCCGGCCAGGATCAGCGAGGTTGACGAACTGCGCCCGCCTGCCCGGCCGATGGCGAACGTGAACACCAGTGCCAGCATCGCGCCGGCGAACGCCGCGACGGGCAGGGCGATCGAGACACCGAGCACCAGCACGATGACCGCTCCGGTCGAGGCGCCGGATGACAGGCCGAGCAGATAGGGATCGGCCAGCGGGTTGCGGGTGAGGGCCTGCATGACGGCGCCGCACAGGGCAAGGCCGCCGCCGACGAGGGCGGCCGTCAGAACGCGCGGCATCCGCAGCTGCCAGACGATGGCATCCTCGGTCGGCGAGAGCACCGGCGCACCGCCGGTGAGGTGGGCCCAGATGGTGGCGGCGACATCGGACGGTGCGATGCTCGCCGGCCCCACCCCGACGGCGATGAGCGCGGAGGCGACCAGCAGCGCGGCCAGCACGACCGACGCGACCGCGGTGCGCGCGGCAGGGCGCCGCGCGACCCGCACGGCGGTGCGGAGCGGCGCGCTCGGCTGTCGCACGGTGGTGGTCATAGCCCTCCGAGCTGATCGATCAGTGCGGCCACGCTGTCGACGTTGCGCACCCCCGCTTCGGCCGCGGCGAAGTCGAGGGTGACGAAGTGCCGGTTCACGACGGCATCCATCGTGGAAGTCACCGGGTTCGAGGTCAGCAGGGCTATCTTGTCTTCCACGGTGTTGCCAGGCGAGCCGATCAGCACCAGCACGTCGGGGTTGACCTCGGCGACCTTCTCCCACGAGGCGGAGATCCAGGTGTCGTGCTCATCCGCGAAAGCGTTCTGCAGGCCCGCCGCGTCCATCAGCATGGCCGGGGCGCCGATGCCGGCACCGACGTACGGCTCGTCGCGCCCCGACGAGTACCAGACGGCGGTCAGGTCGCGGGAATCCGGCTTCAGGGCATCCAGCTGCGCGCGCTGCTCGGTGACGAGCTTCGTGGCTGCGTCTTCGGCGCCAAAGATCTCACCGGCCTGGGTGAACTCGTCGAAGACGGTGTCGAAGGTGAGCGGGTCGGGCATGTACTCGGGCGCCTTGCACGCCGACGGTGCGACATACGTGCTGATGCCGAGGCTCTGCAGCGTGTCGCGCTCGCCGACACCGTCGATCGAGAAGTTCGATTCCCAGCCGCCGAAGATGAAGTCGGGCTCGGCCGCGAGGGCCGCCTCCTGCGAGGGCAGCTTGTCTGAGACCACCGGGATGTCGGCCGCTGCGTCGGCGTACTTCTCGGGCACCGGACCGTCGCTGTAGGCGCTGCCGATGATGCGATCCTCGACGCCCAGCGCGAGCAGCAGCTCGAGCGTCGTCGATTTGATCGTGAGGATGCGCTGCGGGGGAGAGTCGACGGTGATCTCGGTGCCGCAGTTGTCGATCGTCAGGGCTTCGGCTGGCGCGTCGGATGCCGGTGGCGTGGCTTCTGCGCCGGCGCAGCCGGCCAGTACGGCGACGGCGAGAAGAGCAGGAGCGACAAGAGCGACGCGGTGGGTGAGGCGGGGCATGGTTCTCCGGGTGCGACGGGCATCCGATCGGATGCGAGGCAGACCGATCCGTCACAGTGAACGGTTCGGCGGCGCAGCTGACGCGCCATCTGCGGTCCAGACCCGGACCACGTCGCCCCGGCCAATTCCGGCGAGGCTTTCCGCCATCCTACGCGTCGCGTTCCGCACGGAAGGAGACTTTCGCGGGTGAGCGGGGCTTGGCACCCCGGAAATCCTCCTTCCACTGAGATGCCCCGGGCGAGACCGGGCTGGGTGCGGGTGCGGGTGTGGATGCTGGGTACGGCCGCTTGGCACGCCGAAGCGGCGGGTGCGGGCCGTCACGGTATCCGCATCCGCCGCGTCGTGCACGTCCGTCTGGCCGGGCCAGGGCCGGACGTGCACGTCGGCGTCGGTCACACCTTGCGTGCGCGCCGCACCAGCGTTCCTCCGATCAGCAGCAGCGACAGCGCCAGCAGCGCAAGTGCCGGAGCCACCGGGGCGCCGCCGGTGATGGCGAGGCTGCCGGTGTTCGCCGAAGCGACCAGCGCGTGAGGCGCGTCCCCGCCGTTCACGGTCGGAACCGTGCCGGGGTCGGTGCCCGGGTCAGTACCCGGGTCGGTGCCGGGGTCGGTCCCAGGATCGGTCCCAGGGTCCGTGCCCGGGTCCGTGCCGGGGTCCGCGCCCGGGTCGGTGCCGGGGTCGGTGCCCGGGTCGGTGCCGGGGTCCGTCACGGTGCTCTCACCGAGGATCGCGATGGCGTTGCCGCCGATCGTGATGGGGGCGGTGATGGGCAGCAGCACCTGCGTGCCGCCGAGCAGCGAGCCGATCCCGCTCGTGATCGCCGTTATGGGCGTCGTAGTGGGCGCAGGGCCCGCGACGCCACCACCCGTGACCGCCGCCGTGCCGAGGATGCTGATCGCGTTGCCGGTGACCGTGATGGGTGCGGTGATCGGTGCGACGATCTGTGTGCCGCCGAGGATGCTGTCGGTTCCGTCGGTTGCCGCGCCTGTGACCGGGGTGCCGGTCGTGGGTGCGGTGGGGGCGGCTGCCGGCTGCTTGACGGTGCTGTGTCCGAGGATGCTGATCGCGTTGCCGGTCACCGTGATGGGTGCGGTGATCGGTGCGACGATCTGTGTGCCGCCGAGGATGCTGTCGGTTCCGTCGGTTGCCGCGCCTGTGACCGGGGTGCCGGTCGTGGGTGCGGTGGGGGCGGCTGCCGGCTGCTTGACGGTGCTGTGTCCGAGGATGCTGATCGCGTTGCCGGTCACGGTGATGGGTGCCGTGATCGGTGCGACGATCTGTGTGCCGCCGAGGATGCTGTCGGTTCCGTCGGTTGCCGCGCCTGTGACCGGGGTGCCGGTCGTGGGTGCGGTGGGGGCGGCTGCCGGCTGCTTGACGGTGCTGTGTCCGAGGATGCTGATCGCGTTGCCGGTCACAGTGACGGGGACGTTGACGGCGAGAAGCGCCTGCGTGCCCGACAGAACCCCGTCGATGCCCGATGTCTGCACCAGCGGTGCCGGTGCCTTCGTGGGTGCAGGGGCCTTCGCGGGCGCTGCCTTCGCAGCTGCCGGTGCCTTCTCAGGGGCGGGCGCGGACTTCACGCTGGACGTGCCGAGCACGCTCACCGCGTTGTCCTTGACCGTCACCGGCACGTTGACGGTCACGACCGCCTGAGTGCCGGATCCGACGCCATCGGACCCGTTGGTCTGCACCGTCGGCGCAGGTGCGGCCGGTGCCGCCTTGGGCGCCGCAGGCGCAGGTGCTGGCGCAGGCGAGACGGACTCGACGACGCTGGTGCCGAGCACCGAGACCGCGTTGCCCACCACGGTGAGCGGTGCCGTCACGGGTGCGAGGATCTGCGACCCTCCGAGAAGACTGTCGTCTCCGTTGGTTTCTGCCGCGTTTGCGGCTGAGGCGCCGAGCAGCGTGATGCCGCCGGCGATGAGCACACCCCACAGGGCATGCTTGGCGAAAGTGCGCATGAGTGATTCTCCTGATCTGTACGAGTTGATGACCGCACGGGTGTGCGGACGAGCGTGCCGATGCGAACATCGGCCTGCCCCTCGTCAGTCAGGAGAGACGTCGGTGCTGCCGGCCGGAGAGGGCGGCAGAGCAGAATCCGCGGGAATACCCGCGAGGGTCCACGCCTCATCGGCGTGGAGATCATGGTGATGCAGCGCCGCGTTCACGCCGCCCGATGAGCCGCCGGGCCCGGCGGAAGAGCTTGCGGGCGCCATCGCAGGAGGCGGACCCGTCACCGGGTCGCCTGGCGATTCAGCATCCGACGCGCTCGAATCCGACGCGACCGCGACCGACGCCATCGGCGCGGGCGAGGTCCAGGCGCTGGACCGGACCGCCGCTGACGACGCCGAGGCATCGAGGGCGGCATCGGATGCTGTCGCCGAAGGAGCGGTGGTCGACGGGTCGACCGCGGGAGTGTCCTCGCCGCCGGGCTGCTGGGGCACGTCCACGCCGGGAGTCACCGTCGGCTCCTCGCCCGGATCCTGCGGACCGAGCGCATCGACGATGGGTGGCACTGTGCTGTCGACGACCGGCACCAGGGAGTCGACGACCCCGTCGACCGCGCCCGCCGAGTCATCGAGCAGGTCGGTCACGCCGAGCCCGTCGAGAGCCGCACCGACCGCGGGAACATCCCGGACGATGCCGGTGACGGGCTTGACGATCGACGACACCGGATCGTTCGCGACGATGGTCGTGACCGAGTCCGTGACGGCCGAGACGGTCTGGCCGGCTGCGCCGAGGGCATCCGATGCCGGCTTGCCGACGACGGGCACCTTCGCGACCGTCGTCGCCGTCTTCTCGACGACCGTCTTCGTCACCTTCACGACCGGGGCGGTGACCTCGGTGACTGCACCTGCCGCCGTCTTCACGACCGGGTCGACCACGTCGGTGACCGCTGCGCCGACCAGCGAGGTGAGGCCGGAGAGGGGCTTCGGATCGTCATCATCGGCGCGGGCCTGGCCTCCGCCGAACAAGGCAGTGAAGGCGGCCCAGACGAGCACAGCCATGGCACCCCAGAGGAACACCGCGGGAATGCGGCGCCTGGTTGCCCCAGCGTTCATGCTCATCCGCCCCTCCGACGCATGACCGAAACCTCTGCCTGGGCGCGACGTTACCGCATCCACGAGGTCGAGTCCACCACTGTCGCGTGCGCGCCGTTGCGAACGTGACAGCGGTGGACTCCGCGGCGGCTGTGACGAGCCGCCGCATCTGCGACAGACCACTGGGACGGAGGGGACGTCTGGGACTACCGCAGAGATGTTGGCGGATGTCTCGCGAAGGGGTGCGAGACACCCGCCTGGCGGTGGCGCGGGGCCGAGCCGCCGTGCAGGTCCGTGTGGAGAGGGAGTCCACGATCGGCGCCTGCTGCGCCGGTGCGGCGAGATGAGACTGGGGAGAATCACCTGCCGCACCGGCTTCTGGACCGTCGGTGACGCCGGCCTTCACAAAGGCGGCGGTCATCGACGGAAGTCGTCAGGCCGAGCGGGTGCGGCAGGTGCCCCGGAGGGCGAGTGGCGCGGAAGTGCGCATGAGAGAACTCCTGAGTTGATCGGATCGGTGGCTGCGCAGAGGTGTGCGCGGGGTCGACGAGGATCGACCTGCCCGAGCGATCAGTCGGGGGAGCAGTCCGTGGCGGAGGTGGGACCGGCAGGAAGCCGGTCGTCCGCAGAAGTGAGAATGCTGAGCAGCACGTTGGCGAGCTGCTCGTCGCCGGTGATGGCGTCGCTTGCGACCTGGAACGGTGCAGCGCCTGCGGCGCCGGCACCCGTGCCAGAGCCCGCGGGTGCGGACCACTGCTCGGTGAGCGGTGTCTCGTCGGAGAGCGGCCCGTCGGCTTCAGGGTCGCTGGCTGTTGATGCGCCGGTGGATGCTGCAGAAGCGGTCATGATCGCGGTCTGAGCCGGGGCCGGTGCGGGCAGCCACGTGATCGTCGCCTGCTGCGCGAGACCGTGCAGGGATGCACCCTGAGCGTGCGCGTGTCCCTTCGCATGCCCGACGCCGTGTCCTTTGGACGGGGCCTTGTCGGCTGAGTGACCGTTGCCGTTGGCGGACCAGTGACCCTTGCCCTTGTCGTGGCCGAACGCGTTGCCGCGGTGGTCATTGTCGGCGCCGTGCCCGGGGGTGGTGCGCTCGGGCCCCGAGTCGCGATCGGGGGTGTGCGATGCCGGGTTGGATGCCCCGGGAACGCCTGCCCACGCCGGCTTGCCCGGAGTCTTCGGCTTGGCGCCGGCATCGGTGCTCGCATCGTCAGAGGGCGCGCTCGAGCTGCCGCCCCCACCAGGCGCGGGTGACGGGTTCGAGGTGCCTGTCGTCGACTTCGCCTGGCCGGGCGCCTTCGGGTTCCCGTTGGACGATGTCGACTTGGGGTTCGGCTGCGGGTTCGACTTCGGCGCCGACGCATTGGCCTGCGGGTTCTTGTTGGCGTTCGCGTTTGCGTTGGCCTGCGCGTTGCTGTTGCCCTGCGCGTTGCTGTTGGCCTGCGAGTTCTTGTTCGCGTTCGCGTTGGCGTTGGCGTTGCTGTTCTTGTTGCCCTGCGCGTTGCCGTTGCCCTGCGCGTTGCCGTTGCCCTGCGAGTTCTTGTTGGCGTTGGCGTTGGATGCGCCGTTGGTCTTCCCCTGGGCGGCGGGCGCCTTCGCAGCGGGGGCGCTGTTCGCGGTGGCAGGCGCCGCCGCAGCATCCGGCGTCTCGTCGGCTGACGCCTGCGAGGCGCCCAGAACCGACGCGAGGAACACCCAGGCGAGTACGCCGAGCACGCCCCACAGCCACTTGACGTGGCTGCGGCGATCTGCTGACGCGAGTCGCACGGAACCCTCCCCGGGATGAGTCATTCGCGCGGGCCGGCGAACAAACTCGATCGTGCGAACATACCGCGAGTTCGGGCGAGTGTCCACATCAGCGCACGCGCGAGGCGGACGCCGCAACTCCCGGGCAGCACGCGGACTTGACTTTCCCCAGGTTCTGCACATTGCGTTCACATGCCGTCAACCTTCAATCTCCCGTTTAAGTCGATTGTCATCCACAGGCTGGGGAAACTGAAACAACCAGGTCAGGGATAATTAATCGGACACTTGTGGAAACTCTCCACCGAGTTGTCCACAGGCATTGTGCACAGACACTCCAGAGTTGTTCGCACACTCTCCACAGAGTTATCCACAGCCATGGTTGCAGGGCGCTCACGCGGGTCATACCTTGGTCGAGGCCGGGTGTCCGACGTTCATGGTTCGCTGTTTTCAGCGGCCGAGAAACCACGCGGCCGGCATCCACTCAGTCGAGTGGTCGAGCGGCGTCTGACACGCCGCTTCTGCAGGAGGGGGCACAGTGTCGATCGCAGATATCTCGGACGAGCGTCTGGGTGGTTCGCGACCCCCTGAGCGGACACCTCCGCATGACCTGCTTGCAGAGCAGAGTGCTCTCGGTGGAATGCTGCTGTCGAAGGACGCTGTCGCCGATGTGATCGAGAGCCTCAAGGGCGCCGATTTCTACGTGCCGAAGCACGAGCTCATCTTCGAGGCGATCCTGTCGCTCTATTCGCACGGCGAGCCGACCGACGTCGTCGCCGTCACCGATGAGCTCATCAAGACCGGCGAGCTCGGCAGGGCCGGCGGTGCCGACTACCTGCACACGCTCACCTCGATCGTGCCGACGGCCGCCAACGCCGGGTACTACGCCAGCATCGTCCAGGAGCGTGCGATCCTGCGACGCCTGGTCGACGCGGGCACGCGCATCGTGCAGCTCGGCTACGCCGGCGAGGGCGACGCGACCGACATCGTCAACAACGCCCAGGCAGAGATCTACTCGGTGACCGGAACCGAGACCGCCGAGGACTACGTGCCGTTGACCGTGGCCGTGGATGCCGCGGTGGAAGAGATCGAGGCGGCCAACGGCCGCGATGGCTCGATGACGGGCATCCCCACCGGCTTCCGCGAACTCGACGAGCTGACCAACGGTCTGCACGGCGGTCAGATGATCGTCGTCGCCGCGAGGCCGGCCATGGGCAAATCGACGCTGGCACTGGATTTTGCGAGGGCAGCCTCGATCGGCCACAACTTCCCGTCCATCTTCTTCTCACTCGAGATGGGCAAGAGCGAGATCGCGATGCGTCTGCTCAGCGCCGAGGGCGGCATCCCGCTGCAGAACATGCGTAAGGGCACGCTCGACCCGCGCGACTGGACCACCGTCGCCGCGACGCGCGGGCGCATCAACGACGCCCCGCTCTACATTGACGACAGCCCGAACATGACGCTCGTCGAGATCCGCGCGAAGTGCCGCCGACTCAAGCAGCGCGAGGGTCTGAAGATGGTCATCATCGACTATCTGCAGCTGATGACCTCGGGCAAGCGCGTCGAGTCGCGCCAGCAGGAGGTGTCGGAGTTCTCCCGAAGCCTCAAGCTCATCGCCAAGGAACTGCAGGTGCCGGTGATCGCGCTCAGCCAGCTGAACCGTGGCCCCGAGCAGCGCCAGGACAAGAAGCCTGCGATCAGCGACCTGCGTGAGTCCGGCTCGATCGAGCAGGACGCCGACATGGTGATCCTGCTGCACCGCGATTCGGTCTATGACAAGGATGTGCGCCCCGGCGAGGCCGACCTCATCGTGGCCAAGCACCGTAACGGTCCGACCGCGACGCTCCAGGTGGCGTTCCAGGGGCATTACTCGCGCTTCAAGGACATGGCGCCAGGGGACTTCGGCGGTGGTGGCCCCGGCGGGGGCGGCGACTTCAACTGATGGTCGGTTCGCTCGGCTGATTCAGCGGTCGCTGGTCATCGGCGCGCGTCGGCCCGGGCAGCCCGCTCAGATCCGCGCCGCGATCACCCGTGCTGTCGCGACCGGGTCGGCGCGATGCATGACCGACTCCGGGACGATCACGAGCTGCGCCCGGTCGATCTCGGATGCCAGTCGGTCGGCGGCCCCGATCAGGAACGGGAATGTCTGCTCGCCCCGCAGCACGGTCACCGGCTGATCCACGGCGAGAGCCTCAGCCGACGGCTCCCGCAGACGCAGCGTCAGCCGTGCGTCGTACACCGTGGACTGGCCGAGCGGGGCGAGGGCATCCAGCATCCCGTTCGTCCGCCCCGCCTCCACCATCTCCTGCGGCAGTCCCACCGCGTCGAGCTGGAAGGCCGCCACCGCCTCGGCAGGCTGGCCGGCGTCGACCAGCGCCTGCAGTCGATCGACCAGATCGGGGGTGAAACCCGTGCCGGCGAAATCGATCGGCGGCTCGGAGAGGAACAGCTCCCCCGTCGGCACCCCGCGAGTAGCCGCATAGAGGGCGAGTACGGCGCCGGACGAATGTCCGAGAACGGCGTCCACCCCGCCGACCGCATCGATCACCGCCGCAAGGTCGGCGACCTCGTCCTCCGGGACGGATCCGGCTCGATCACCGCTGCCGCCGCGGGCCCGTCGATCCCACGTGATCGCGCGGAATCCAGCATCCGACAGCGCCGCCGCGAGCGGCTCGGCGTCCACCGCCTTCGACAGTGCTCCGTTCACGATGACGACGGTGCGGCCGTCGCCAATCGCGAAGAACTCGATCGGTGTGCCGTCAGCCGAGGTCGCGATGCTCATCCCGTCATCACAGCACGGGCATCCGACATCCACCAGGGCTTGCGCGGAGGCGGCCTGAGCCCCCGCCGCAAGATCATCGACCCTGCTGCCGCTTGCGCGCCGCCTGCCGCAGCTCGTTCGCACGCTCGCGCAGCTCGGGATCATCCATCACCAGCTGCACCAGCGGACAGTCCTGCGGGCCGCTCGTGCCAGGAATGCACAGCGAACAGGGATCCCCGGCGCGCACAGGGCACATCGGCTGAGGGAACCGCCGCTTCCTGCCTTCCGTCACGGCTCCATCATCCGCCTGCGGTGCCTGCGCCGGCGCGGAGGGCGCCGGACAAAACCATGCGCTCGGCGTAGGGTGCCCTCATGCCCAGCGATATCGATCACGCGAAGTTCGCCGATGACCTGCGACGACGAGTCGCGGAGTCCGGTGTCGCCGATGCCGCCCTGCGCCGTGCCGCCCTGCGCGCCGGTGCGGGTGAGGAGGTCGATGAGGGCACTTCGCACGGACTGCTCGCGCGCACGATCGGCGAGGCCTCCTACCGCGTGACCGACGAGATGGTCGCCGACGTGCGCGCGGCGACCGGATCGGACAAGGCGGCGTTCGAAGTGGTCATGTCAGCGGGAATCGGTGCGGGCCTGCGGCGCTGGGATGCTGCGCTCGCCGCGATCAGGGATGCTGACGATGCGACTCGCTGAGGTGGAGCGCGGCGACACCGTCGGGCATCGCATGCTGATCAGCGCGATCTCGCGCATGGCCGGGTATCGGCTGCCGGATGCTGCCCGCGTCGCGTTCTACGACAAAGCGTTCGCCGGACCGGCGCTCGGGCGCTGGACTCAGCGGGCGATGCGCGGACCGAGCACATGGTCGGTGTCGGAACGCGAGCTCATGGCGGCGATGGTCGCATCGTGGAACACCTGCCCGTTCTGCGTGGGTGCGCACCGGGCGATCTCGGTGCTGGGCTTGGACGACTCCGTGGCCGACGCCGTCCTCGCCGACTACCGCACCGCTCCGATCAGCGCGCGGCTGCGTGCGGTCCTCGCGTTCCTGGAGCGGATGACGACCGACCCGGACGCGCTCACCGCGGCCGACGCCCGCGCCGCCCTCGATGCCGGCGTGACCGCTCAGGAGCTCGAGGATGCCGCGGCGGTCGGCGCAGTCTTCGCCGTCATCACCCGCAACGCCAACGCACTCGACTTCGAGATCCCCACAGCGGCAGAGTTCGACAGCGCCGCCAAGATGCTGCTGCGCCGCGGTTACTCGTGACATCGGGCATCCGATTTCGCACTCGAGGGAACCGGATCCGGCTGAACGACGGATACCTATTGTGAGCAACGACAACGACATCATCCGTGAGTCGCTCGTCTCGGCGGAGAGATTCTCCGAGATCTTCGAGCGACACATCGCGGCGCTCTCCACCTACGTGGCGCGCCGCGTAGGCCCGGAGGTGAGTGACGACATCATCAGCGAGACCTTCCTGATCGCCTTCCGCAAACGAAGACGCTTCGACCAGGACAGAGCCTCGGCGCTGCCCTGGCTGATGGGCATAGCGACCAGGGTGCTGAGCCAACATCGACGAGAACAGGCCAGCCATTGGCGTGCTCTGCAGTCCGCGTACGCCGCGAGCGACGATGTCGCCATCGACGACGTCGACCGATCAGTGACCCGGCTCGACGCGAGCGCCGAGGTGGAGCGCCTCTATCCGCGGATCGCCGCCCTGTCGGCGGCCGACCGCGAGGTGCTGTTCCTGCATGCGTGGGGCGACCTCACCTACGAGGAGATCGCCTCCGCCCTCCGCATGCCGATCGGCACGGTGCGGTCCAAGCTCAGCCGGATCCGCACCAAACTCGCGGCTCCCTCTGGAGGACGGCACGCCGACCCACCCCCACCGAAACCCGCAGCCACACACATCCGCTTCGTCGAACAGGAGATCGCTCATGGACATTCTTGACACCGTGCGTGACATGAAGCCCGACTACCCGGCATCCGCACAGGCTTCGCGCCGCGTCCTGCACCGCGAGATAGCGCGCTCGAAGAAGTCGCACCAGGTCCGTCGGGTCGCCGCCTTCTCCGTCGGCGGTGCGGCAGTGGCCGCCTTCGCGGTCGCGGCGTCGACGTTCGCCCCTCCCGGGGCGGTCAACCAGCCGCAGGCGGCCTCCGCGTCGACGTATCTGAATGAGACGGCGGCATCCATTCGCGCCGCAGGTGCCGGCGAGTCCACTGCCGTGACCATCACCACTCAGCACCTGGGGCTGGTCGGCGGACCCAACACCACCTCGCTCCCGTTCGGCGACATTCGTGCGGGCGCAACCGGTGCGGTGGTCACCGAGTCGAGCTCGACCTTCCGCGGCGGAGCCGACGGAGAGTACTCCCAGACGTCGCACACGGAGCTGCATGCGAGCGACGTCTATGGAGACGAGGCGGCGGTCGAGTCGGCATGGAACGCCTACTACGCGGAAACCGACATCGGCGCCTTCGGCACGCTTCCTGACACCATGACCGAGGCCGTGCCGGGCGGCGCCTTCGACCGCGATCTGCCTGTGTCGACCACCGACTTCCCCACAGACCCGGCCGTCTTCCTCGAGGAGTGGACGCAGGGCATGAAGACGCAGCTAGCTGTGGAGAGGGCCAAGGCTGCCGATCTCGTGGACGGAGATCCCGAGTCGACCGGCATCTACGATGTGATCGACGCGCGCCTCGGAGTGCCGACGGCTTCGCACATGCTCAATGAGCTGATGGTGTCGGTACCGGTGCAGATCGCGTCGGCGGAGTATCGCGCGACCTTCCTCGAGGCACTCGCGCTCGCCAAGGGGATCGAGGTCGAGTCCGCTGACACCTCGAACAAGGTCCTCGTCTATGAGACCGCCGATGACAGCTATCGCCTGACAGTCGATCCCGAGGCCGGTGCCATCGTCACGGTCGAGTGGTTCCGGCTGCGTGTGCCGACGGATTCGTCGGCACCGACTGCGGATGACTCGCCGGTCGCGGTCGGCTCTGCCGCGTTCCTGCCGGACGATGTCCCGTCGGTCGAGGTGTCATTCCGCTCTGAGCCCGCGAACTGAGTCGCGAGCCGGACCGCACCTCTCGCCTCCTCCGCGCACTATGCGGAGGGGGCGAGAGGTGTCAGCGGGAGTGCTGGCTGCAGGTGATCGCACTGCAGATCACTGAGACGGGAATGAACCCCGCACGCCTTTGGTTGTAGCTTCAAGTAAAGACTTCCAGGGAGGCATCCATGAGCACCATCGGCACCGAGCAGGCACCCGACCGCGTCCTCAGCGCGAACACCGGGATGGACGCCGTAACGCTGCGCGTCGGCGATCTTGAGAAGATGGCGTCGTTCTATGCGGACGCCCTCGCGCTCGAGCCGATCGAGGAGCGCGCCCGCGGTGGCGAGGTGCACCGCGTGCTCGGCCGCGGCCAGACGCCGATGGTGCGGCTGATCGGCACGCCAGGTCTTCCTGCCGTCGACCCACGCCAAGCCGGACTGTTCCACACCGCGTTCCTGTTCGACGACGCCCCCGCCCTCGCAGCCACGGTGCTGCGCACCGCGCAGGACGGCCGCGCGCAGTTCAGCGGATCCAGCGACCACCTCGTCAGCGAGGCGTTCTACTTCGCCGACCCCGAAGGCAACGGCATCGAGCTGTACACCGACCGCGCCCGCTCGGACTGGAGCTACCAGAACGGCGAGCTGCAGATGTCGACCCTCTACCTCGACCCGAACGCCTACCTGCAGCGTCACCTGGATGAGAGCACCGTCGCGAACCTCGGCGCCGTCGCCGGCAAGGTCGGTCACGTGCACCTGCAGGTCGGAGACATCCCGACCGCCAAGGCCTTCTACGTCGACGCCCTCGGGTTCGAGACGACGGTCGGCAGCTACCCCGGTGCCCTCTTCGCCGCGGCCGGCGGCTACCACCACCACGTCGCGATGAACACCTGGAACAGCGCCGGCGTCGGCCCCCGCGCCGGAGGCCTCGGCCTCGGCGAAGTCGCCATCACCGTCCCCGGCCGCGACGACCTCGACGCGCTCGCCGCGCGTCTGGCTCACCACCGGCTGCAGTTCGCCGACGACGGCCGATCGATCTCGGTCGATGACCCTTGGGGCACGCGGGTCACCGTCGCGCTTCCCGGCTCCGACGTCGACCAGATCCTCGCTCGATGACGCTTCACGCGATCGCCTCCGCGGATCGACCACTGGACTCCGCGCCCTTCGTCGCCGTCTTCCTGCACGGCTTCGGGTCGCATGAGCAGGATCTCGCGTCACTGGCATCCGCACTGCCCGACGGCGTCCCCTGGGCGTCGCTGCGCGCGCCGATGGCCGTCGCCGCGGCCGGGTTCGCGTGGTTCCCGATCACCCGGCCCGGCGACCCCGACCTGGCATCGGTGACGGCGGCGACAGACGAGATCTGGGCGTGGGTGGATGCTGCCCTGCCGGCAGGCACCCGGATCGCGCCGATCGGGTTCTCGCAGGGCGGGCTGATGGCCTCGCAGCTGCTGCGCACCGCGCCAGAACGCGTGATCGCCCCGGTGATCCTCGGCGGATTCGTGCAGGCCGGTGAGCAGCCGGGCGACGCGCAGCTTGCCGCATCGCGCCCGGCGGCGTTCTTCGGGCGGGGAGAGGATGACAGGGTGATCGCGACGGCGGCCGTCGACCGCACCGAGGCGTGGATGCCGCTGCACACCACCCCGACCGCACGGCGGTATCCCGGCCTCGCCCACGGCATCGACGCGCGCGAGCTCTCCGACGTGCGCGCCTTCCTCGTCGACCAGCTCGCTGCCGCTGCCGGCTGACCACTCACCTTCGCCGGACTCGACCGCGGCACTGATCCGCGACGACGAGTGATCCCGGCTCAGCTCATGCGGCTCGCGAGCATCCGCTGATCGGGGTCGAGCCGCGCGAGCAGCGCGACGGTGATCTCGTGCAGCTGGCGGCGCTGCTCGGCGTCCAATGCCTCGAACACGAGCGAACGCACCGTACGCACGTGCTCGGGGGTGGCGCGGATCACCTTGCGATGGCCGTCGGGAGTGAGCTGCACGGTGGTGGCCCTGGCATCCTCTGGGGTCGCGATGCGCTGCGTGAATCCCCGCTTCTCGAGGCGACTGACCGCGTGCGACAGCCGTGAGAGCGTGGCGTTCACGCCTGTGGCGAGTTCGGACATGCGCATCTGGCGCCCCTCGGCGAGAGCGAGCATCGAGAGGGTCGCGTAGTCGAAGTGCGTGAGGTTCTCGTCGCGCAGCAGCTGGGCGTCGATCCGGTGCGGCAGCAGCTCCAGCACGGCGGTCATCGGCGCCCAGGTGCGGCGCTCGTCGTCGGTGAAGCCCCGTGGTGTGCTCATGCCCCGATGCTAGCGGGAATAGTTGACTCTTCAACGATGTTGAGCCGAGTAGAAGCTTGAAGCGTCAACTAAATGGACACAGGAGTGCAACATGACCAGCATCACCATCTTCGGCAACGGCAACATGGGCCAGGCCATCGGCGGCGTCCTCGCCAAGGGCGGAGCCTCGATCCAGTACGTCGGCAGCGCGGACACGACTGCGCAGCTGCAGGGCGGCATCGTCGTGCTGGCCGTTCCGCACCCGGCGCTGCAGCAGATCGCCGCTGCGTACGCCGACCAGCTCGCAGGCAAGACCGTGGTCGACATCACGAACCCGCTCGACTTCGCCACCTTCGACGCGCTCGTCGTGCCGGCCGACGGCTCCGCCGCGGCTGAGCTGCAGGCTCTGATTCCCGAGGCGAACGTGCTGAAGGCCTTCAACACCACCTTCGCTGCGACCCTGAACACCGGTGCTGTCGGCACCCAGAAGACGACCGTGCTGATCGCCGGAGATGACGCCACCGCCAAGCAGGCGCTCGCCGCGGCGATCCAGGCCGGTGGCCTGGAGGCTGTCGACGCCGGCGCACTCTCGCGTGCACGTGAGCTCGAGGCGATCGGCTTCCTGCAGCTGACCCTGGCCGTCTCCGAGAAGGTCGGCTGGAACGCCGGCTTCGCGCTCGCCCGCTGAGTCGCGCTGCTGCGGCGCCGCTCACCCGCCGATGTAGCTCATCTCGATCCGCGGGCGGGCGGCGCGCAGCGCAGGAGTGAGGGCTGCGCGCTCTTCGGAGTACCGGTCATCCCGCGCACCCCAGATCGAGGCCATCGCGGTGGCGAGCTCAGCGTCGTCGGCGCCGCCTCGCAGCAATGCGCGCAAGTCATGCCCCTCGGTGGCGAACAGGCACGTGAACAGTCGCCCCTCGGTCGAGATCCGCGCGCGGTTGCAGGTGCCGCAGAAGGCGTTCGTCACCGAGGAGATCACCCCGATCTCGCCGCTGCCGTCCCGGTACCGCCACCGCTTCGCGGTCTCGCCGACGGCGCTCGGTGACACCGGCTCCAGCGGGAAGAGCGTGTCGATGCGGCTGATGATCTCGCTCGAGGGAACCACTTCGTCGAGCGACCACCCGTTCGAGGTGCCGACATCCATGTACTCGATGAAGCGCAGCGTGTACGGCGTGCCCTTGAATCGGGCCGCCATCGTCTCGACCTCGTGGTCGTTCAGTCCGCGCTTGACGACCATGTTCACCTTGATCGGCCCGAGTCCGACCGCTGCGGCGGCATCCACGCCGTCGAGCACGCGCGCCACCGGGAAGCGCACATCGTTCATGCGCTGGAACAGCTCGTCATCCAGCGTGTCCACCGACACGGTGAGACGGTCGAGCCCGGCATCCTTCAGCGCCTGCGCCTTCACAGCCAGCGCCGATCCGTTCGTCGTCAGCGCGAGCTCGAGACGGTCGCCCTCCGGAGTGCGCAGCGCGGCGAGCCGAGCGATGAGGTCCTCGATGCCGCGACGCAGCAGCGGCTCGCCGCCGGTCAGGCGCAGCTTGCGCACGCCATGTGCGGCCGCCACCCTGGCGACGCGCTCGATCTCCTCGAAACTCAGCAGCTCGTCGCGATCGAGGAAGGTGTAGTCGCGACCGAAGATCTCCTTCGGCATGCAGTAGACGCAGCGGAAGTTGCAGCGGTCGGTCACCGAGATGCGCAGATCGCGCATCGGGCGGTCGAGTCTGTCGACGAGCCCGCCGCTCGAGGGCAGGCGCAGAGCTCCGGATGCCGGAATGCCGGCCTGCGGAGTGGAACTGAGCGACATCGTGCACCTCTCTTGCGTGGCCACCGTAACACCTCACGCGACGCTTCAGGCAAGAATATCGCATCGTGGAAACGACATTCCGAAAAGGGTAGACGGAGTGGATCAACGCTGTTAGTGTCGGAGGGCCCCAGAGCTCACGAGGTTCATCGACCGGGGTGAAGGACACCGCAAGCGGATCGATGAGGATCACGCCGGATCACCTGCACGAAGCTCATCGAGTCCGCGTCGAAAGCAAGGAAGCTCTCCACCATGGACACCATCGGTATCACTACGTCCTCCGACGCGACCGACGCCACCGCTCAGCCCACGCCGGCTGAGTACCTGGCGCGCGCCGTGGACCTCGCGACCGAGAACGTCCGGAACGAAGGTGGTCCGTTCGGGGCCATCGTCGTCTCGGCCGACGGCCGCGTTTTCGAAGGCGTCAATCGCGTCACCGCCAACCTCGACCCGTCGGCGCACGCCGAGGTGACAGCCATCCGCAATGCCTGTCAGGGACTGGGAACATTCGACCTGACCGGTGCCGTGCTGTACACCAGCTGCGAGCCGTGCCCGATGTGCCTCGCCACGTCGCTGTGGGCGCGCATCGAGCGGGTGTACTTCGCGGCCGACCGTGACGACGCCGCCGATGCCGGGTTCGATGACGCCGTCTTCTACCGCTATTTCGAGGGCGGTCCCGAAGACAGGGCCGTCATGCCCGTCGCCCAAGAGGCGCTGCCGCCTGCGCAGCGCGTCGCCCCCTTCACCGAGTGGACGCAGACGTCCACTCGCACCGAATACTGATTGGACCCGCAGATGACCTCACCCACTTCGCTGCGCGACGACTCCGAAGACGAGACGCCCGCCCGCGCACCGCTTCCGCCGCTGGCCACCGGCGCGACGACGACCGTCGACGCCGAACCGAAGAACGCGTTCGACCGCTACTTCGAGATCACCCGCCGCGGCTCGACCTTCGCGCGCGAGATTCGCGGAGGGATCGTCACGTTCGTGACGATGGCCTACATCGTCATCCTCAACCCCCTCATCCTCGGCGGCGTCGACGATGTCGCCGGCAACGCGCTCGACGGTGCGCAGATCGGTGCCGCGACCGGCCTCACCGCCGGCGTCATGACGATCCTGTTCGGCCTCTTCGCCCGCCTGCCCTTCGCGCTCGCCGCTGGGCTCGGCATCAACTCGTTCCTGGCCGTGTCTGTGGTGGGTCAGGTGACCTGGCCCGAAGCCATGGGTCTTGTCGTGATCAATGGACTGCTCATCGTGCTGTTCGGGGCCACGGGCATCCGCACCGCCATCTTCAACGCCGTGCCCGCGCCGCTGAAGGCGGCGATCACAGTCGGCATCGGCCTGTTCATCGCCTTCATCGGATTCGTCGACTCGGGCTTCGTCACCCGCACTCCGGGCGGCCCGCCCGTGCAGCTGGGCGATGCGGGATCCATCACCTCGATCCCGACGTTCATCTTCCTGATCGCCCTGGTGCTCATCGGCGTGCTCGTCGCGCGCCGGGTGCCTGGTGGCATCCTGATCGGCATCATCGCCAGCACGGTGCTCGCGATCATCGCGCAGTCGTTCCTCAAGCTCGGCCCGAGCTTCGAGGACCCCAAGGGGTGGCACATGACCATCCCCGAGCTGCCGACCTCGTTCGTCACGATCCCCGACTTCGGGCTGATCGGCCAGTTCGATCTGTTCGGCTCGTTCGGGCGGATCGGCGCGCTCGCCGCCACCATGCTCGTGTTCACCCTGGTCTTCTCGAACTTCTTCGACGCCATGGGCACGATGACCGGGCTCGCGAAGAACGCCGGCCTCGCCTACAAGGACGGCACGTTCCCGCGGCTGCGTTCGGCCTTCGTGGTCGAGGGTCTCGGCGCTGTGGCAGGAGGTGCGACGTCGACTTCGTCGAACACGGTATTCGTCGACAGCGCCTCGGGAATCGGTGAAGGTGCCCGCACCGGATTCGCCTCGATCATCGTCGGCGCGCTCTTCCTGCTGTCGATGTTCTTCACGCCGCTGACGCTGACGGTGCCGATCGAGGTCGGATCTGCAGCGCTCGTCGTCGTGGGCGCGATGATGATGGGGCAGGTCAAGGACATCAAGTTCACCAACTTCGCTGTCGCCCTGCCGGCGTTCCTCACCATCGTCACGATGCCGCTGACCTACTCGATCGCCAACGGCATCGGCGTGGGCTTCATCGCCTGGACCGTGATCAACGCACTCTCCGGACGCGCCCGCAAGGTGCACTGGCTGATGTGGATCGTGTCGATCGGATTCCTGCTCTACTTCGTGCGCGGCCCCATCGAGCTGCTGCTCGCGGGCTGAGCGTCACATAGAAGGAGGGTTTCCCGGGTTCGAAGGCTCTCGAACCCGGGAAACCCTCCTTTGCTGTGGGTGCAGACGAGTGACTGGGGGCGCAGACGAGCGCAGGCGAGTAGCGGGGCTTGGACCCGTGACTCAGGACTCGACAGCGACCGGTGCGGATTCCTCGATGAGCTGCAGGATGCGGGCCGCGACGCTCACGGCGATGACGGCCGGCTGCTTGCCGGCGACCTCGGGGATGCCGATCGGCGTCGTGACGCGTGCCAGATCAGCATCCGACTGCCCCAGCTCGGTGAGCTTCTTGCGGAATCGCGCCCACTTCGACGCCGAGCCGATCAGCCCGATCGAGCCGATGCCATCAGTGCGCAGCGCCTGATCGACCACTGCGAGGTCCTCGACATGATCGTGCGTCATCACCAGCACGTGAGCCCCGGCGGGCAGCGCGGCAAGCGCCGCCTCGGGCACGGGGGAGTGGCGCACGTGCACCCGCGCGACGGCATCACCGAGCACGCCGCCGGCACTGGGCAAGCCTGGCGGACCGACCCGCTCCGGCGCGAGCATCTCGGCCCTGGAGTCGACCAGGTGCAGCTCGATCTCGTGCCGTGCCAGGATGCGGGCCAGTTCCAGGCCGACGTGGCCGATCCCGAAGATCGCCACGGTGGGCACGACGCGCATCGGCTCGAGCATGATGGTGACCTCTCCTCCGCAGCACTGCACACCGTACTCGGTGGTCGCCTTGTCGCTGAGCGTGAGCGTGAGCAGCTGAGGCTCGGCAGCGCCGGATGCCAGCATCGCCCGCGCCCGGTCGACTGCAGTGGCCTCGAGATTGCCGCCGCCGACCGTGCCGAACACGTCGTCAGGGGAGACCACCATCTTCGCGCCGCCGTTGCGGGGAGCGTGCCCTCGCACCATGGCCAGCGTCACGATGACAGCAGGCGTGCGCCTCGTGCGCAGTGCCTGCAGAGCATCCAGCCAGTCCATGCGGGCGTCCTCAGGTCGTGGCGGCCAGTGAGCGATCCGCGAGGTCGACCGGGGAGCCCTCGTCATCAGCATCCGCCGTCGCCTGCTGCGCGGCGCGCACCGCCCAGAACACGGCCTCCGGCGTCGCCGGCGAACCGAGCTCGACAACGTGGCCCGCAGGGCCGAACTGCGCCACGGCTTCGCGCAGCGCCTCTCTGGCGCTGAACGCGAGCATGAACGGCGGCTCGCCCACGGCCTTCGAGCCGTATACGGCGCCGTCCTCACGGGCGTTCTGGAACAGCCGCACGTGGAACTCCGCCGGCATCTCCGAGAAGCTCGGCAGCTTGTACGTCGACGCCGACTGGGTCTGCAGGCGGCCGCGGTGCGGCCCGTCACTGGCATCCCACTTCAGCTCTTCCAGCGTCAGCCAGCCCACGCCCTGCACGTACGCGCCCTCGATCTGTCCGATGTCGAGCATCGGCGAGAGCGAGTCGCCCACGTCGTGCACGATGTCGACGCGGCGCACGGTGTACGCGCCGGTGAACTCGTCGACCTCCACCTCGCTGGCCGCACACCCGTACGAGAAGTACTTGAACGGTGAGCCCTGCATCACCTCTGGGTCCCAGTGCAGGCCCTCGGTGCGGTAATAGCCGGCGGCGAACAGCTGCACGCGCTGCAGGTACGCCGCCTCGGCGACCTCGGCGAACGTCAGCCGCTGTTCGGCGTTGCCGAGCCCTGTGACGTATCCGCCCTCGAAGCGCACGTCGCGCTCGTCGAGGCCGAGCATGCGCCCGGCGACAGCGGCCATGCGGTCGCGGATCTGCTCGCAGGCGTTCTTCACTGCACCGCCGTTGAGGTCGGATCCCGATGACGCCGCCGTCGCCGAGGTGTTCGGCACCTTGTCGGTGCGGGTGGGGGCGAGGCGCACCTGATGCAGCTCGAGGCCGAGGGCGGTGGCGGCGACCTGCAGCATCTTGGTGTGCAGGCCCTGGCCCATCTCGGTGCCGCCGTGGTTGACCAGCACCGAGCCGTCCTTGTAGACGTGCACGAGCGCGCCGGCCTGGTTGAACGCGGCGAAGTTGAACGAGATGCCGAACTTGATCGGCGTCATCGCCAGCGCGCGCTTGAGGTGCGGGCTGCGCGCGTTGAACGCCGCGATCTCGGCACGACGCTGATCGATGTCGGCCTCGTCGCGCAGCTGGGTCCAGATGGTCGACAGGCGATCGGCATCCTTGATGAGCTGCCCGTAGGGGGTCGACTGGCCGGGCTGGTAGAAGTTCTTCTCACGCAGCTGCATCGGGTCGATGCCGAGCGCCGGCGCCACGCGCCCGAGGATGTCCTCGATGAGGAACACTCCCTGCGGCCCGCCGAATCCGCGGAAGGCGGTGTTCGACTGCTTGTTGTTCTTCGTGATGCGCCCCTGCGCGTGCACGTTGGGGATCCAGTAGGAGTTGTCGAGGTGGCACAGGGCCCGGCCGAGCACCGGCTCTGACAGATCGAGGCTCCACCCGCCGTCGCAGGTGAGCACGGCATCCAGCGCCTGGATCAGGCCGCTCTCGTCGAAGCCGACCTTCCAGGCGATGTGGAACGGGTGGCGCTTGCCGGTCATCGTGATGTCCTGTGTGCGGTTCAGTCGGACGCGCACCGGCCGGCCGGTCAACTTTGCGCCGAGGGCCGCGATCGCCGCGAAGCCGTGCGACTGCATCTCCTTGCCGCCGAACCCGCCGCCCATGCGCAGCGACTGCACTGTCACCTGGTTCGAGGGGATGTCGAGCACGTGCGCGACGATCTCCTGCGCCTCGGACGGATGCTGCGTCGAGCACTGCACGAAGTACTGACCCTCCGAGTCGCGCAGCGCGAGCGACGCCTGCGTCTCGAGGTAGAAGTGCTCCTGCCCGCCGAATTCGCTGACGCCCTCGAAGACGTGGGCGGAGGATGCCAGGGCGGATGCTGCGTCGCCGCGCTTCACGGTGCGGGCGATGCCCTGGAAGGACCCTGCGTCGATGGCCTCCTGCACGGTGATCAGCGACGGCAGCGGCTCGTACTCGACGGCGACGCGCTCGGCGCCAAGCCTGGCCGCTTCCTGCGTCTCTCCGAGCACCCACACCAGGGCGTGCCCGTAGAACATCGCCTCTGAGGGGAACAGCGGCTCGTCGTGCTTGATGCCGGCGTCGTTGACACCGGGCACATCGGCGGCGGTGAGCACGCGCACGACGCCAGGAACCTCGTAGGCGCCCGAGACGTCGATCGTCACGCGCGCGTGCGCGTTGGTGGACTGCACGGGCCACGCGGTGAGCACGCCGGCCGTGTGCGCGGCGAGGTCGTCGGTGTACATCGCCGCGCCCGTGACATGCAGGGCGGCGCTCTCGTGGACGGCGCGCCTGCCGACGACGGGGTTTGCGGGACGGTCGGCCAGAGCGCTCATACGGGCACCTCCTTCGACTCGCTGCGGTCGGCATGCGGATGCCGTGTCGTGCTGTGGAGCTTCAGTAGCGCGGTGTTGAGCATGAGGGTGCGGTACTCGGCGCTCGCGCGGTGGTCGGACATCGGCGTGCCCTCGCTGCCGAGGATCTCGGAGGCCTGCTTGACGGTCTGGATGTTCCAGGGCCGGCCGATGAGCGCCTGTTCGGTGGCGTGCGCGCGCAGCGGAGTGGCGGCAACGCCCCCCAGGCCGATCTTCGCCGCGGTGACGACGTCGTCCTCGATGTCGAGGGCGAACGCGACCGCGACGCTGGAGATGTCGTCGAAGCGGCGCTTGGCGATCTTGTGGAAGGCGGTGGTGCGGGCCAGCGGCAGCGGGATGCGCACGGCGCGGATGAGCTCGTCGGGGCGCCGCACCGTCTGGCGGTACCCGGTGAAGTACTCGGCGAGATCGACGTCGCGCTCGCCGTCGGCGGACGCCAGCACCAGGCGCGCCCCGAGGGCGAGCAGCGCCGGTGGCGTATCGCCGATGGGGGATCCGGTGCCGAGGTTGCCGCCGAACGTGCCGCGGTTGCGGATCAGCCGGGAGGCGAACTGCGGGAAGAGCTGAGCCAGCAGGGGCACGGTGCCGTTCAGTCGCTGCTCGACCTCGGAGAGCGACAGCGCCGCGCCGATCTCGACCATGTCGTCTGTGACGTCGAGGGTGCGCAGTTCGGGGAGCTGCTCGATCGCGATCACGAGCGACGCGCGACGCCCGCGGATGTTCACCTCGACGCCCCAGTCGGTGGAACCGGCGACCAGCAGTGCGTCGGGCTCGTCGCGCAGCATCCGCAGAGTCTCTGCGAGGGTGGCCGGGCGGATGAAGCGTCCGTCGTCGATGGTGACATCGGTGGCGACGGCGGGCGGGGCGGGGCGGTTCAGCCGCTGCTGCAGCGGATCGTCGTGTTCGGGGGCGCCGAGGGCGTAGGCGGCATCGCGGATCGGCCGATAGCCGGTGCACCGGCACAGGTTGCCGCTGAGAGCGTGCAGGTCGAAGCCGTTCGGTCCGTGCTCGGCCCCGTTCTCGGCACCGTGCTCGGCGCCTTGCGCCGGGCATCCGTCCTCGTGGTCGTCGCGCACTGCGGGCTCAGCGGGTTCGTCGGCCTGCGTGCGGCCGGGACGGTAGTACTCGCCGGCCATGCTGCAGGCGAAGCCGGGGGTGCAGTAGCCGCACTGCGACCCGCCTGCTTCGGCCAGCTTCTGCTGCACCGGGTGCAGTTCCTCGGGGCTGCCGAGTCCTTCGGAGGTCACGACCTCCTGCCCGACCAGGGCGTAGGCCGGCACCAGGCAGGCGTTCACGGGCGTCCAGGCCGTGCCGCCCTCGACGGTGGGTGTTGCGAGCAGCATCGCGCAGGCGCCGCACTCGCCCTCGGCGCAGCCCTCCTTGCTTCCGGAGAGGCCGATGTCGCGCAGCCAATCGAGCGCGGTGGTGTGCGAGGCGGCTCCCGCGAGAGCGCGGGGCTCCCCGTTCACGGTGACGGCGATGTCAGGCATTGGACGTTCTCCTCAGATCCGGCGGCGGTGCTCGGGGCGGAAGCCGGATCTTTGGTGCGAGTCTAGGCTCCCGGGCGATTCACTGGGGTTTGAATATACGCTGGGATTCGATCATCCACTTCCATGATTCGGAAACAGAATTCTGAACAATGGAAAGCGTAGGCGGAACCTCGACCCGCGGTCAAGGGTCAGTAGGACTGTCGTCAGGCGGTGGCCGCGGTGGCCGCGATCTCGGCCACCGTCTCGCGCAGCACGGGAATGGCACGCTCGGCGAAACCGTCGCCGACCCGGGCGAGGGGGCCCGAGACCGATACGGCAGTGGCCACTGGCATGTTCGGCACCGCCATCGCATAGCAGCGCACCCCGATCTCCTGCTCGCCGTCATCGATGGCATATCCGCGTTCGCGGGTGAGGGCGAGGTCGGCGATCAGGGCATCCACGGAATCGATCGAGTGCTCGGTGGCCTGCGGCAGACCGGTGCGGCCGACGATGTCGCGCACCGCGTCGTCGCTGAGCTGGGCGAGGATCGCCTTGCCCACGCCCGTACTGTGCAGGTACGAGCGGCGCCCGACCTCGGTGAACATCCGCATCGCGTGCGGCGACGGTGCCTGCGAGACGTAGATGACGCGGTCGCCGTCGATCGTCGCGAGGTTGGCGGTCTCGCCCAGCCGCTCGACCAGTCCCTTCAGCTGCGGCATCGCGATCTGGCCGAACTTCTTGTTCGCCACCTCGCCGAGGCGGACCAGCTGCGGGCCGAGCGCGTAGCGGCGGTTGGCGAGCTGGCGGGCATAGCCGAGTGAGACGAGGGTGCGCAGCAGGCGATGGATCGTCGGCAGGGGGAGGTCTGCGGCCGTGGACAGTTCACTGAGCGTGATGTCGCCGCCGGCGTCGGCGATCAGTTCGAGCAGATTGAACACCCGGGCGACGGACTTGACCCCGTCGGAAGCTCCAGCAGCCATGGCACGCCTCTCGTCGACAGCAACTATCCGCATGGCGGAAACGATCTGTCGATCAGGCTATCCCATCGACAGGTTGCCCTTGAGATTCCGTATTGTGGAGGTTAACATCCACAGTACGAACATTCATCGCGAAGGAGCGACGGCTGCATGACCATCGAGATCACCCGTGAGGCCCGCACCGACGATGCGGGCGACATCCTCGCACCTGAAGCTCTCGCCTTCATCGAAGAGCTGCACCACCGTTTCGACGCCAGACGTCTCGACCTGCTCGCGCTGCGGAAGGTGCAGCGCGACGAGGTGGCCAGAACAGGGCGACTCGACTTCCTGCCCGAGACGGCCGGCATCCGGGCATCCGAGTGGGAGGTCGCGCCGGCGCCGGAAGCACTGCGCGACCGCCGCGTCGAGATCACCGGGCCTGCCGGACCCCCCAAGATGGCCATCAACGCCCTGAACTCCGAGGCGCTGGTGTGGCTCGCCGACCTGGAGGACGCCGCCAGCCCGACCTGGGAGAACGTCGTCGCCGGCGTCAAGAACCTTCGCGACGCCGCCCGCGGCACGCTCTCGTACACCTCGCCGACCGGCAAGGCCTATGCCCTGCGCACCGACGTGCAGCGCCCGACCGTCGTCACCCGCCCGCGTGGCTGGCACCTGCCGGAACGGCATGTGCTGGTCGACGGCGCCCCAGCCTCCGGCGCCCTCGTCGACTTCGGGCTGCACTTCTTCCACACCGCCCGTCAGCTGCTCGCCAACGGGCACGGGCCGTACTACTACCTGCCCAAGCTCGAGAGTCATCTCGAGGCGCGGCTGTGGAACGAGGTGTTCGTGTTCGCGCAGGATGCCATCGGCATTCCGCAGGGCACCATCCGCGCCACCGTGCTCATCGAGACCATCCCCGCGGCATTCCAGATGGACGAGATCCTCTACGAGCTGCGCGAGCACGCATCAGGGCTGAATGCCGGCCGGTGGGACTACCTGTTCAGCATCATCAAGGTCTTCCGCGACCAGGGCGAGGCCTTCGCACTGCCCGATCGCGCCGATGTCTCGATGACCGCGCCCTTCATGCGGGCGTACACCGAACTGTTGGTGAAGACCTGTCACCGGCGCGGCGCCTTCGCGATGGGCGGGATGGCGGCCTTCGTGCCCAATCGCAACGACCTCGCGGCCACCGAGGCCGCGTTCGAGAAGGTGCGCGCCGACAAGACCCGAGAGGCCGACGACGGCTTCGATGGCTCGTGGGTCGCACACCCCGACCTCGTGCCGATCTGCCGCGAGGTCTTCGACGGCGTGCTCGGCGACCGTCTGAACCAGCTCGACCGGCAGCGTCCCGAGGTCTCGGTCACCGCCGAGCAGCTGCTCGACATCGCCAGCGCCCCCGGTCGGGTCACCGAGACCGGACTGCGCACCAACCTGTCGGTCGCCGTCGCCTACACGGCGGCGTGGCTGCAGGGCAACGGCGCCGTCGCGATCAACAACCTGATGGAAGACGCGGCGACCGCCGAGATCTCGCGCTCGCAGGTCTGGCAGCAGCTGCGCGCCGGCAGGCACCTCGACGACACCGGTGAACAGGTCACCGCCGAGCTCGTGCAGCGACTGCTCGGCGAAGAGGTGGAGGCGCTGCGCGCCCAGGTCGACGAGGCGGTCTTCGCCGAGTTCTATCAGCCGGCCGCACGACTTGTCTCCGACATCTGCCTCGACGATGAGTACGTCGACTTCCTCACGCTGCCGGCGTACGAGCTGCTCACCGGGGCAGCGCGGGCGGAGGTGATCGGGTGACCGGCGCACTCGGTCGCGGTGCACTCGGCCCCGCCGACCTCGCGCGCATCGACGCCCACCTCGCCGCCACCGACGCGCTGCTCGAATCGGCGTACCCCGGTGACGACGGCACGCGCCAGCCGGTGCACACCGTGTACGTTCCCGCCGATCGCTTCACCCCCGACCTGGCTGCGCAGTGGGGCGCCGATGCGCTCGCCGCGGGCGACGAGGCCGGCGGACTGGAGCGCCTCGCCGTACAGGTCGGGATCGACGGGGCACTCGCCGGTCCGATCGCCCAGCGGGTCGCGGCCAAGCTCGCCGCCGAGCCGATCGAAGACCTGCGGCTCGATTTCGAGGACGGGTACGGCGACCGCGGAGACGCGGAGGATGCTGATGCGCTCGCCGCTGCGCAGAAAGTCGCGGCCGCGGTCGCCGGTGGCACGGCGCCGCCGTTCATCGGCATCCGATTCAAGTGCTTCGAGAAGCCGACCCGCGCGCGCGGACTGGGCACGCTCGACCTGTTCATCGGCGGACTGATCGAGGCCGGCGGGCTGCCGGACGGCCTCGTGCTGACACTGCCGAAGGTGACGACCGTCGCCCAGGTCGAGGCGATGGCGGATGCTGTCGCGACGATCGAGCGTGCGCATGGTCTGCCCGATGGGCGCCTGCGCTTCGAGGTGCAGGTCGAGACGCCGCAGCTCGTGCTCGGCGCGGATGGGCGCTCGCCGCTGGCCCGTCTGCCGCTCGCCGCACCCGGCCGCATCTCGGGACTGCACTACGGCACCTACGACTACAGCGCGTCGCTCGGCATCGCCGCAGCGCAGCAGTCGATGGAGCACCCCGTCGCCGACCTCGCGAAGGAGGTCATGCAGCTCGCGGTGGCCGGCACTGGCATCCGACTCTCGGACGGCTCGACCAACATCCTGCCGCTGGGCGAGCGCACTGCTGAGGCCTGGGCGCTGCACGCGCGACTCGTGCGCCGCTCGCTCGAGCGCGGCTTCTACCAGGGCTGGGATCTGCACGCGCGACAGCTGCCGACCCGCTACCTCGCCACCTACGCGTTCTACCGCGAGGGGTTCGACGAGGCCGCGACGCGACTGCGCGCGTACCTCTCGCAGACCCCCGGGGCCGTACTCGACGAACCCGCGACGGCTCGGGCACTGGCGTGGTTCGTACTGCGGGGCGTACAGTGCGGTGCCATCGGCGATGACGAGATCGCCGACCGCATCGGCATCGACGCCGCGGCACTCGCCGCGCTCGCGCACCCGAGGCTCGCCGCCGGGCCCCAGAACTGAATCGTCGACTTGAGGAGAGACATGGGCTACTACACCCCTGCCGGCGGTCTGCCGCCGCAAAGCGCGCTGCTCACCGACCGCGCCATCGTGAAAGAGGCGTACACCGTCATCCCGAAGGGTGTGCTGCGCGACATCGTCACCAGCAACCTGCCCGGCTTCACCCGCACCCGGTCGTGGATCATCGCTCGACCCATCGCGGGATTCGCCACGACCTTCTCGCAGCTCATCGTCGAGATCGCCCAGGGTGGGGGCGCGTCGACGCCGGAGCAGGAGGCGATGGTCGAAGGCGTGCTGTTCGTCACGTCAGGGGAGCTGACCGTGACCATCGCCGGCACGCAGCACCTGCTCGCAGCGGGCGGCTACGCGTATCTCGCCCCTGGCGAGACCTGGTCGCTGGCGAATGACGGCGCCGAGTCGGTGAGCTTCCACTGGGTGCGCAAGGCATACGAGAAGGTGCCAGGCATCGAGGCGCCGGCATCGTTCGTGACGAGCGACCAGGCCGTCGAGCCGCGCCCCATGCCCGACACCGATGGCGCGTGGGCGACCACCCGCTTCGTCGACCCTGACGACCTCGCCCACGACATGCACGTGAACATCGTCACCTTCCAGCCGGGAGGATCGATCCCGTTCGCCGAGACCCATGTGATGGAACACGGCCTGTTCGTGCTCGAGGGCAAGGCCGTGTACCGCCTCAACGACGACTGGGTCGAAGTCGAGGCCGGTGACTACATGTGGCTGCGCGCCTTCTGCCCGCAGGCCTGTTATGCCGGGGGGCCTGGACCGTTCCGCTACCTGCTCTACAAGGACGTCAACCGCCAGATCCGGCTGACCTGACCGGGCGCGTCCGGGTGCCCGTCCGGGTGCCCGTCCGGGTGCCCGTCCTGCCCCGTCCGGGTGCCCGTCCGGCCCCGTGGAAGGAGGGTTTCCGGGCTAAAGAACCTCGCGAACCCGGGAAACTCTCCTTTCGTGCGCTTGGAACCGAACGTCAGGCCTGGCGCGCGGCGATCGCAGCGCGCACGCGGGCGATCAGCAGCTGCGGCGCATCGAGGTCAGATTGCGTGAGCCGGATCACCATCCACCCCTCACCCTCGAGATGGCGCTGTCGCTGGATGTCCCTCCGCCACTGCTCCTGGTCCGTCCGGTGCCCATCACCCTCGTACTCGATCGCGATCCGCAGCTCCGGGTAGGCGAGATCGGTCCGTCCGAGCATTCGCGTCCCTGCCCAGACCTCGTGCTGCACGACGGGTTCTGGCAGGCCGCGGTCGACGAGCAGCAGCCGAGTCTCGGTCTCCTTCGGAGACTCCACGCCCTCCCGCGCGCGATCCAGTGCCGCGCGAATGGTGCCGCACCCGGGGAATCGCTTCCATTCGTCGAGCCTGCGTGCGATCTCATCCCTTGTGCTCAGCGGCTTGCCTGGCCCGAGCGCAGGGTAGTTGAGCGACGTGGTCAGCAGCGCGTCGATGATGACGGTCGCCTCCACGACGCTGAGGGTTGCGGCACACGTGAACAGCGCAGCGACGGGGTCGACCACGCGGTGCCCCTTCAGGATGCGCGTCTGCGCGCGATCCTCGCGCAGACGGCGGCCGTTGACGCCGGTCGTCTTCGGCGGCGCTGTCGGTGACGGGACGATGACCACAAGCGCCTCGGACTTGTGCCACTTCGTCGGCACCGGCAGGCCCCAATCGCGGGCCGCGGTGATTCCGCCGAACCGGTGACCCGGCCCCAGTCGAGGGGCGTAGCAGTCCACGATCTCCTGGAACGTCTTGGGCCGCTTCAGCGACCGCACGCCCCGAAACGGCCGGTGCAGGTCGGGTGCGCTGTACCGATCGGGGCGGATGCCGGCGGCTGCGGCGCTCCGCACAGAGAACGTGTCGCCGAGGCGTCGGGGGAGGGGGATCCTGTGCCGCATCCCTCGATGCTCACGCAGCCGCGTGCCCTGGCATCCCGCGATTCCACTGCCTGTGCACAACTCGCTCGCCCGGCGCAGGTGTGCAGAACGATTCGTCCGGGCATCCACCCGCGGATGGAAGGAGACTTTCCGGGCTGGAGGGCCGCCCGGACCCGGGAAACCCTCCTCCCACCGGCAGGCTCCGGCCGAAAGAGGGTTGACGGGGCCGGGATGCCATCCGTACACTTTCGTAGTGTAGAAATCTTCTTCCGCAATGCGGAATTGAAAGCAGCAAGATCGATATCTCGAAGGTGAGTGAACAATGACGTACACGGTGAACTGCTCCATCCTCCTCACCGAGCTGCCGCTGCTGCAGCGGCCGGCGGCCGCCAAGGCCGCAGGGTTCGACGCCGTCGAATTCTGGTGGCCGTTCTCGACGGCCGTGCCACTCGACCGCGAGGTCGATGCCTTCATCGCCGCGGTCCGAGACGCGGGCGTGCGCCTCAGCGGGCTGAACTTCGCTGCGGGCGACATGCCCAGCGGTGACCGCGGCCTGCTGTCGTGGCCGGCACGCGGCGCCGAGTTCCGTGACAACATCGCCGTCGTCGCCGGCATCGGCGACATGCTCGGCACGAAGGGCTTCAACGCGCTGTACGGCAATCGCATCGCCGGCATCGACCCCGCCGCGCAGGATGCTGTCGCCGTCGAGAACCTGGCCGCCGCCGCGCACGCGGTCGCGGCCATCGGCGGCACCGTGCTGGTCGAGCCGGTCAGCGGCGCCGATCGCTACCCGCTGCGCACCGCCGCCCAGGCGCTCGATGTGATCGACGACGTCCGCGATGCCACCGGCGCCCGCAACATCGCCCTGCTCGCCGACTTCTACCACCTGGCCGTGAACGGCGACGACGTGGCGGCCGTCATCGAGCAGCACGCCGCATCGTTCGGTCACATCCAGATCGCCGACGACCCGGGTCGCGGCGCACCGGGCACCGGAACCCTCCCCCTGGACGCGTGGATCGCACGCAGCAGGGAACTCGGCTACTCGGGCCACATCGGCCTGGAGTACAAGGCCCCCATCGAGACCGCCTTCGACTGGGCCGTCGAAAGGGTCGCAGGCGAAACCCGCTGACCACCCGCAACAGGAAGCGTCACGCGCATCGACACGACGCGCTCCACGCAGCAACTCGCGGCTCTGCCGCCCCACGATTCACGAAGGAACATCATGAGCAACATCACTGTCATCGGCCTCGGCATCATGGGGCTGCCCATGGCCAAGAACCTGCTGAAGGCCGGTCACTCCGTCACCGGCTACAACCTCTCCCAGGACCGCATCGACGACCTCATCGCCGCCGGCGGTCACGGTGCGAGCAGCATCGCTGAAGCCGTCGCCGCCGCCGACATCATCATCACCATGGTGCCGGACTCTCCCGATGTCGCCGCGGCCGCACAGGGCGAAGACGGCCTGATCGCTCACGCGCAGCGGGGTGCCCTCTGGATCGACGCCTCCAGCATCCGCCCCGACGTCGCCAAGGAACTCGCCGACGAAGCCACCGCCGCCGGCATCCGCGCCATCGACGCGCCCGTCTCGGGCGGTGAGCAGGGCGCGATCGACGCCGTGCTCTCGATCATGGTCGGCGGCACCGCCGCTGATTTCGCTGCGGCTCTCCCCGTGCTCGAGGCCGTCGGCAAGACGGTCGTCCACGTCGGTCCCGCCGGCGCCGGACAGACCGTCAAGGCCGCCAACCAGCTCATCGTCGCGGTCAACATCCAGGCGCTGGCCGAGGCCATCATCTTCCTCGAGGCCTTCGGCGTCGATACGGATGCTGCGCTGAAAGTCCTCGGCGGGGGACTGGCCGGATCGAAGGTGCTCGAGCAGAAGGGGCAGAAGATGCTCGACCGAGACTTCACCCCCGGCTTCCGATTGGCCCTGCACAACAAGGACCTCGGCATCATCACCGCCGCCGCCCGCCAGGCCGGGATCACCATCCCGCTCGGCGCGCACGTCGCCCAGCTCGTCGGCTCGACCGTGCAGCAGGGCGATGGCGGTCTCGACCATTCCGGACTCTTCAAGCTGACCGCCGCCTTCGCCGGCCGCAGCTGACACAGGATCTCAAGGAGCAATCATGACTCGCATGCGTGCGGTGGATGCCGCTGTGGCGATCCTGGTGAAGGAGGGTGCCACCGAGGCGTTCGGCCTGCCAGGGGCTGCGATCAACCCGTTCTACTCCGCGATGCGCGCCAACGGCGGTATCCGGCATACTCTCGCCAGGCACGTCGAGGGCGCCTCGCACATGGCCGACGGCTACACCAGGGCCGCCGACGGCAACATCGGCATCTGCATCGGCACATCAGGACCCGCCGGCACCGACATGATCACCGGCCTCTACGCCGCCTGGGCCGACTCGCTGCCCATCCTGTGCATCACCGGCCAGGCGCCGGTCGCCAAACTGCACAAGGAGGACTTCCAGGCCGTCGACATCGAGACCATCGCCGCCCCCGTCACCAAGATGGCGATGACCGTCCTCGAGCCGGCGCAGGTGCCAGGCGCCTTCCAGAAGGCGTTCCAACTGATGCGCCTCGGCCGACCCGGCCCCGTGCTGCTCGACCTGCCGATCGACGTGCAGCAGACCGAGATCGAGTTCGACATCGACGCCTACGAACCACTGCCGGTGGTCAATCCCGCCGCGAGCCGTGTGCAGGCCGAGAAGGCGCTCGACCTGCTGGTCGCGCACCAGCATCCACTCATCGTCTCCGGCGGCGGCGTGATCAACGCCGGCGCATCCGACCGGCTGGTCGAACTCGCAGACGTGCTCGGCGTCCCGGTCGTGCCCACCCTGATGGGCTGGGGCACGATCCCGGACGACCACCCGCTCAACGCGGGAATGGTCGGCCTGCAGACCGCTCACCGCTACGGCAATCAGACGCTGCTCGCCAGCGACTTCGTGCTCGGCATCGGCAACCGGTGGGCCAACCGGCACACCGGCTCGGTCGACAAGTACACCGCCGGCCGCACCTTCGTGCACGTCGACGTCGAGCCCACCCAGATCGGGCGGGTCTTCGCGCCGGATCTCGGCATCGTCTCCGATGCCGGCGCGGCCATCGACGCGTTCCTCGACGTCGCGCGCGAGCGGCGCGCCGCCGGCACCCTGCCGGACTACGGCGGCTGGGCGGACGAGGTGCGCGCACGCAAGGCGCGCCTGCAGCGCAAGACGCACTTCGACCAGGTGCCGATCAAGCCGCAGCGCGTGTATCAGGAGATGAACCGCGCCTTCGGCCCCGACGTGACTTACGTCACCACGATCGGCCTGTCGCAGATCGCCGGCGCCCAGCTGCTGCACGTGTTCGGCGCCCGCAAGTGGATCAATGCGGCGCAGGCCGGCCCCCTCGGATGGACGGGCCCCGCCGCACTCGGCGTGGTCCGGGGCAAGCCGGGCGAGACCGTCGTCGCGCTCTCGGGCGACTACGACTTCCAGTTCATGGTCGAAGAGCTTGCGGTCGGCGCCCAGCACCACCTGCCGTACATTCACATCGTCGTCAACAACAGCTACCTTGGTCTCATCCGCCAGTCGCAGCGACCGTTCGAAATGGACTACCACGTGTCCCTCGCGTTCGAGAACCTCAATTCCCCGGAGACCAATGGCTACGGGGTCGACCACCTGAAGGTGGCCGAGGGGCTGGGCTGCAAGGCGATCCGGGTCGAGCGTCCAGAGGATCTGCCTGGCGCGTTCGCCGATGCGCAGCAGCTGATGGCGCAGTTCCAGGTGCCCGTCGTGGTCGAGGTCATCCTCGAGCGCGTCACCAACGTCGCCATGGGTACCGAGCTCGACAACGTGAACGAGTTCGAGGACCTCGCGCTCACCGCAGACGACGCCCCCACCGCGATCCTGTCGCTCGCGCAGGTCTGAGATGCGCCTGGTCATCGCCCCCGACAAGTTCAAGGGATCGCTGACGGCCCCCGAGGTCGCCGAGCGGATCGCCGCCGGGGCGCGCCTGGTCGATCCCACGATCGAGATCGTCGCGATCCCCGTCGCTGACGGGGGCGAGGGCACGGTGGATGCTGCCTTGGCAGCCGGCTACGAACGACTGACCGTCGTCGTGGCCGGCCCGACCGGAGAGCCGATCGACGCCGAGATCGCCGTGCGCGCTGGCGAGGCGGTCATCGAGATGGCCAGCGCCTCGGGCCTGGACCGGCTGCCAGGGGGCATCCTGCAGGCAAGGGCCGCGACCAGCCTCGGTACAGGGCAGCTGCTGCGCGCGGCGTTGGATGCCGGGTGCCGGCGCATCGTGCTCGGCATCGGCGGCAGCGCATCGACCGACGGCGGCGCCGGCCTGCTGCAGGGGCTGGGCGCACGGCTGCTCGACGACGCCGGGGCCGAACTGCCGGTGGGCGGAGCCGCCCTCGCGGCCCTCGCCGCCATCGACTTCGCCGGCCTTGACCCGCGCTTGGCCGAGACCGAGCTCGTGCTCGCCAGCGACGTGGACAACCCGCTGCTGGGCCCCACGGGCGCTGCGGCCGTGTTCGGACCGCAGAAGGGTGCGTCGCCGGACGACGTCGCCGAGTTGGATGCTGCGCTCGCCACGCTCGTGGATGTGCTGGCCGACTCCGGTGGTGTGCTCGCCATGTCGGCTGCCGAGGCGGCCATGCGTCCCGGCGCGGGCGCCGCCGGGGGCGTCGGCTTCGCGGCGATCGCTCTGGGTGCTGTGCGCCGACCCGGGGTGGAAGTCGTGTTGGAGTTCACGGGATTTGCCGAGCAGCTGGCCGGCGCCGATGCCGTGATCACCGGCGAGGGCAGCCTTGATGCGCAGAGTCTGATGGGCAAGACGCCGATCGGTGTCGCCAGGGCGGCCACAGCCGCGGGCATCCCGGTGTACGCGGTCGCCGGGCGCACGACCCTGACGCCAGGAGAGATCGCGGATGCCGGTTTCGTCGCCGCCCGCACTCTGGCCGAGCTGGAACCAGACGCCGAGCGCAGCATGACTGCCGCCGGCTTCCTGTTGGAGCAGCTGGCGGAGGAGCTGGTGGGTGGCATCCGACCGCTGCAATACGAGCTGGTGCTGCGCGGCCGCGCGCTCGTCGACGGCCGCTTCGACGCGGTCGAGGTCGGCGTGACCGCCGGCCGGATCTCGCAGATCGCACCGGCGGGCACAGGCCTTGACGCCGTACGCATCGTCGATCTTGCCGAGGACGAGGTGCTGCTTCCAGGACTCGTCGACACGCACGTGCACGTGAACGAGCCCGGCCGCACCGAGTGGGAGGGCTTCGAGTCCGCCACGCGGGCGGCCGCCGCGGGCGGTGTGACGACCATCGTCGATATGCCGCTGAACAGCATCCCGCCGACCGTCACGGTCGCCGCACTCGACGAGAAGCGCGCCGTCGCCGAAGGGCGAGTGTATGTGGATGTCGGCTTCTGGGGCGGCGTCGTCCCCGGCAACCTGGCCGACCTCGAGCCGCTGCACGACGCCGGCGTGTACGGATTCAAATGCTTTCTGCTGCCCTCAGGCGTCGACGAGTTTCCCGAGGTGTCCGTCCCGGAGATGCACCAGGCGATGGCGGTGCTCGCCGGGCTCGACTCGTTCCTCATCGTGCACGCCGAGGACGCGCACATCATCGAGGAGTCGGTGCAGCCGGGGGCGCGGCAGTATGCGCCCTTTCTCGCCTCGCGACCGCGGTCGGCTGAGGACGCCGCGATCGCGGAGGTCATCCGCGGGGCCGAGCAGACCGGTGTGCGCGCCCACATCCTGCATCTCTCCAACGGCGACTCGCTGGGCAGGCTCGCCGCCGCCCGCGTCGCCGGGATCGACCTCAGCGTCGAGACCTGTCCGCACTATCTGACGCTGACCGCAGAGGACATCCCCGATGGCGACACCTCGTTCAAGTGCTGTCCGCCGATCCGCGAGGAGGGCAACCGCGACGAACTGTGGCAAGGCCTGATCGATGGCACGATCGACTACATCGTCTCCGACCACTCGCCGTCGACTCCCGAGATGAAGTACGCCGGCGATGGCGACTTCGCCGTGGCATGGGGCGGGATCTCGTCGCTGCAGCTAGGCCTGCCGCTGGTGTGGACCGAGGCGCGAGGGCGCGGCCTGCCGCTGGAGTGGGTCGTCTCGCGGATGTCCGAACGGCCGGCCGATCGGGTCGGGCTCGCCGATAAGGGACGCATCCGGGTGGGCGGCGCGGCCGACTTCGCCGTGTTCGCGCCCGACGAGGTCTTCACAGTGGAGGCCGGAGCGCTCGCGCACCGGCATCCGATCACCCCCTATCAGGGCCGCGAGCTGAGCGGCGTCGTACGGCAGACCTACCTCGCCGGGATGCCGGTGAAGGAAGGTGCCCCGCGCGGGCGCCTGCTGCGCCGCGGCGAGGAAGCACACGGCCACAACAAGAGCACTCATGACCAGAACGGAGCCCGCTCATGATCAACTCCTCTGACGAACTCGAGGTCGGCACCGCCGCACCCGACTTCTCTCTCACCGATGCCACGGGCGAAGTCCGCACGCTCGCAGCGCTGCGGGGCTCTCCGGTGATCGTGTACTTCTATCCGGCGGCGTTCACGCCTGGGTGCACCACCGAAGCCTGTGACTTCCGCGACAACCTGGGTTCGCTCCGCGGCGCCGGTTACACCGTGCTCGGCATCTCGCCCGATCCGGTCGCCAGGCTGGCCGAGTTCGCCGAAGCCGAGCAGCTGGCCTTCCCGCTGCTGTCCGATGAGGACTCCGAGGTCGCGAGGGCCTGGGGCGCGTGGGGGCAGAAGACCGTGGGCGGGCGCACGTTCGACGGGCTGATCCGGTCGACCATGGTCGTCGATGCCGGCGGGATCGTGACGCACGTGGAGTACAACGTCGATCCGAACGGTCACGTCGCCCGGCTGCGCGAGCTGCTCGGGGTCTTGTGATCACTGCAGCCGCGCGATAAGATTGTCGTATGCTGAAATAACAGTTCCACGATACGAAATCAACGGCGACTGAGTCGGTTCGTATTCCTGCACCGTGGATGCCAGCAGGCACAGAAAGAGATCAAGCAATGCTGCTTGAACAGTTCAACCGGGCCGAACGCGGCGACGCTGTCGCTGCGCTGCGCCCCTGTGTCGACGTGACGCGATGGTGTGAGCACCTCGCCGATCATCGGCCGTACTCATCGATCGACTCGCTCGTGGCGGAGGCGGCGCGTGCCGCCGATCCGTTCACGGCGGACGAGGTCGCGTCGGCGCTCGCGCATCATCCCCGAATAGGGGAGCGTGCTGCAGGAGACAGTCGCGAGGCCGCGATGTCGCGTGCGGAGCAGTCCGCAGTCGACCCGGCGGATGCTGACGTGCAGCAGCAGCTGCGTGAGGGCAACCTCGCCTACGAACAGCGCTTCGGACGCGTGTTCCTGATCCGTGCGGCTGGCCGCGCCCCCGCCGAAATCCTCTCGGCGCTGCGCGATCGACTGCACAACGGCGACGATGTCGAGCAACGCGTCGTCGCCGAGCAGCTGCGAGAGATCGCACTGCTCCGATTGAGGGGAGTGGTCACTTCATGACCGACGCATCGCACATCACCACGCACGTGCTCGACACTGTCCAGGGGCTGCCGGCCCCAGGCGTGCCGGTGCAGCTCTTCGCGCTTCGCGATGGCGAGTGGCAGCCGATCGCCGACGCGGTGACGGATGCTGACGGCCGGGCGAGACAGCTCGGACCCGAGGCCCTTCCCGCCGGTACCTACCGGCTGCGCTTCGACACCGCCGCCTACTTCGCGCAGCGCGGCGTATCCCCCTTCTTTCCCGAGGCTCTGCTCACCTTCGTCGTCGACGACGCGGTGCGGCACTATCACGTGCCCCTGCTGCTGAGCCCGTTCGCATATTCGACCTACCGAGGAAGCTAGATCATGACCGACACCCTGACCCGTCCCGAGACCGCGACCGATCGCATCGTGCTCGGGCCCAACCAGTACGGCAAGGCCGAAGTCCGCGTCGTCAAGGTCACCCGAGACAGCGACCGTCACGAGATCGAGGACCTCAGCGTCTCATCACAGCTGCGCGGCGACTTCGCCGCGGCCCACCTCGCCGGCGACAACGGCCACGTCGTGCCGACCGACACGCAGAAGAACACCGTCTTCGCATTCGCACGCGCTGGCATCGGGTCACCAGAGCAGTTCCTGCTGCGACTCTCCGACCACTTCACGTCGAGCTTCGACTGGGTGCAGGGCGGCCGATGGTCGGCCGAGAGCTATGCGTGGGAGCGCATCTCGGTCGACGGCCAAGGGCACGACCACTCGTTCGTCCGCAAGGGGCAGGAGACGCGGACCGCGCTGGTCGTCGCCGATGGTGCTGCACGTCACGTCATCGCCGGGCTGACCGGACTCACCGTGCTGAAGACCACCGAATCCGGCTTCGCCGGCTACCCGAAGGATCGGTACACCACACTGCCCGAGACGGCCGATCGCATCCTCGCCACCGATGTCACCGCGCGCTGGCGCTACGTCGAGGGCGCCCGCGATCTCGACTTCAACGCGCTGTACGACGACGTGAAGAGGCTGCTGCTCGAGGAGTTCACGCAGCGCTACTCAGCGGCGTTGCAGACGACCATGTTCGACATGGGCCGACGCGTGCTCGAGGCTCATCCCGAGATCGCCGAGATCCGCATGTCGCTGCCGAACAACCATCATTTCGTCGTCGACCTGACGCAGTTCGACCTCGACAACCCGAACGAGGTGTTCTTCGCCGCCGACCGGCCCTACGGTCTTATCGAGGCGTCCATCAGCCGTGAGGGCCAGGCCGAGGTGCCGCAGGCGTGGGAGGCCGCGACGTCGTTCTGCTGACGCCGGCGACGTAATTCTGCGAACTGATCCGCCGCGACGAGCAGGTGCGCGAGCCGGTGTGCCGTCTGTGACAGGATTGCCCCATCGACAAGAGGGGGTTGCGGTGCGTGAGACTTTGGTGAGCGTGGACAACTTCGCGCGAGCGGAGACGGACGCGATGATGTCAGGGCTGCTGAAGCTCACCGGCGGTGTCAATGCGATCTACCACGATCGAAACCTCGGACCGCTGGATCAACAGACCGTCATCCGCCAGAACCGTGACACGCTCTACTCGTTCGCGATCGTCGACGTGTCCGAGGGTGCGACGTTCACCGTCCCCGAGGTCGGCGATCGCTACGTGTCCGTGATGCTGATCAACCAGGACCACTACATCAACCGCGTTCTGCATGAGGCGGGCGTGTACGAACTCACCAGTGAGGAGCTCGGCTCGGACTACATCGTCCTCGCCGCGCGCGTGCTGTTCAACCCGAACGACGCTGCTGACCTCGCAGAGGTCAACAAGATCCAGGACGGGATGCTGCTCGACGCGCGCTCCGCCCGCGCCTTCACGCCGACGGTGTTCGACCCCGTCAGCCACAAGACCACCCGCGAAGCGCTGCTGACCTTGGCGAAGGGGCTTCCCGGGTACGCGAAGAGCTTCGGCAGCAAAGAGCAGGTCGACCCGATCCACCATCTGCTCAGCACGGCATCCGGGTGGGGCGGCCTTCCCGACGACGAGGCGCAGTACGTGTCCGTCTTCCCGGACGTCGCTCCGGGCCGCTACCAGATCACGTTCCGTGACGTGCCGGCCGACGCGTTCTACTCCGTCAGCGTGTACAACGGCGACGGATACTTCGAGCCGGGCCCGTCAGGCGCGACGAACGTCAACAACGTGTTCGGCGTGCACAACGACGACGGATCCCTGACCGTCCGTCTCGGCGACTTCGACGACGATCTGCCCAACACGATTCCCACCCCCGAGGGGTGGAATCTCCTGATCCGCCTGTACCGGCCCCGCCTCGACGAGATGGACTCCTGGTCGGCCCCTGAGATCGAAGCCTGCTGAGAGAACCATGACTGACGCCGACCTTTCCGCTTTGTCCACCGAGGCCTATCTGTACGGCTTCCCCCTGGTCTTCAACCTCGACCAGGTTCAGCGCTACGTGAACGAAGGGATCGGTGCGAACGCAGCCGCACCGTTCAACTCCTTCAGCCACGCCCGCACCATGGCGGGCCCGGCAGACACCTTCGTCTCGATCAACAACGACACCGTGTACTCGATGGCGCAGCTCGACCTCAGCGTCGGCCCCCTGCTGCTGCACGTTCCCGACACCGCCGGTCGCTACTACGTCCTGCAGTTCGTCGACGCCTGGACTGACAACTTCGCCTACGTCGGCCACCGTGCCACGGGAACGGGCGCCGGCGACTTCCTGCTCGTCCCGCCCGGATGGTCGGGTGAGGCTCCGGCCGGGGCGACCGTGATCGAATTCCCCACCCGGGTCGCCTCGATCGTCGGACGATGGGCATGCGCCGGAGCGGACGACCTTCCCGCCGTGGCCGCACTGCAGGACGCCACCACCCTGACCCCCCTCGACCCGGACGCCGTGCCGGTCGGGATCCCCGAGCCGGCAGCATCCGATTCCGAAGTGCTGGTGTTCTTCGACAAGCTGCGACTGTGGAGCCAGGCGTTCCCCGGCGCGGAGCGCGACCAGCCGCTGCAGGACAGCCTCACCCCGCTCGGCATCAACAGCGCCACGCAGTTCGTCACGGATGCCGACCCCGCGGTCGTCGAGGCGCTCACGGTCGGCTATGAGCGTGGCGCGGAAGTGCTGAAGAAGGTGCTCACCTCCGGTGGGAGCAGCGGCGTCGTCAACGGGTGGAAGCTGACGTTCCACGTCTTCGACTACAACCTGGACTTCTTCCAGGTCGGCGCCCTCGACGACCCGGCGTTCAAGAACACCGACCCGAAGATGCGGATCGTCGAGCGGGCCGCCTCCGCGGCCGGCGGGCTCTGGGGCAACCACGCCTACGAGGCGGCGTACATCATGACGTACGTGGACGACCGCGACGAACAGCTCACGGGAGAGCGCACGTACACCCTGCACTTGAACCCGACGCCGCCGGTCGACGCGTTCTGGTCGCTGACCATGTACAACCTGCCGCACTTCTACATGGTCGACAACCCCATCGATCGGTACTCGATCGGCGACCGGACCCCGGGCCTCATCTACGAGGACGACGGTTCGCTCGTGATCACGATCAGCAGCACCGAGCCCACCGAGAAGACCGCACGGGCGAACTGGCTTCCCGCTCCGGAAGGCGGGTTCCGCCCGATCCTGCGCATGTACGAGCCGCGTCCGGCGGTGCTCGACGGCTCGTTCACCGTGCCGGCGATCACGCGCAGCGAGGCGTGACCGCGGCGCCGCGCATCGTCGTCCCGTGACGGGTGGTCAGGACTCGCCCGGCACCAGCGGCAGCTGAGGCCCGTGATTCCAGGCCAGAATCGCGGGCTCTTCGCGCGCGAAGCCGAGCACCGAGACCGAACCCGCATCGAACAGGATCGATGCGGCGAACCTCGGCGCCTGACGCAGGAACACCGCGGTGAGGATGCGCAGGCAGTGCCCGTGCGCGACGAGCGCGACGTCGCCGTGCTCCATCGCGGGCAGCACCCGGGTGAGCACCCGCGAGGCGCGCGCCGCGACCTCTTCGACCGTCTCACCCGGCGTTTCGCCGCGGATCACACCGTGCGTGAAGGTCGTCCAGTTGTAGCCGAGCTCGGCGCGGATCTCCTTCGTCGTGCGCCCCTCGTACCCGCCGTAGTCCCACTCGACCAGCAGCGGCTCGATGTCGGCATCCAGCCCGGCGAGCTCGGCCGTTCGCCGGGCCCGCTGCAGCGGTGAGCTGAGCACCAGCCCGAACTCGTATCCCTGCACGAGCTCGCCGGCCGCTCGAGCCAGCGTCTCGCCGTGCGCGGTGAGCGGGATGTCGGTGAGGCCGGTGTGTCGCCCGGTGCGCGACCACTCCGTCTCGCCGTGTCGCAGCAGCACGAGCTTGCCCTGCGGGTTGTCGGGTGCGGGGCGATCGGGCAGCGGGTCGGTGGTGTCCACCTGGCCACGGTACCGCTCGTGGCATCCGATGCAGGCAACGGCCCGCTAGCGTTGGCCTGTGCACCAGGAGAGAGCGCTGACCGGCGGAAACGCCAGCGGATCCGTCGTGAAGGTCGGCAGCACGGTGCGCAAGGCCTGGACCCGGGCCACCCCGAGCGTGCACGCATACATGGCCTCGGTGCGGGAAGCCGGGGTCGACCTGCCCGAGCCGATGGGACAGGACGAGCGCGGGCGTCAGGTCATCGAGTTCGTCCCCGGTCGGTTGGCGATTGGATCACCGCCACTGACACGCGCAGAACTGCACCGCGTGGGCTCGATGGTGCGGGCGATCCATGACGCGAGCGCGGACTTCGTCCCGGCTGCCGACGCGAGGTGGGACACAGCGATACCGGCGCCGGGGGCGGAGTTGGTGTGCCACAACGATCTCGCTCCCTGGAACCTGATCATCGGGGAGCGTTGGGTCTTCATCGACTGGGATGCCGCTGCCCCCAGTACTCGCCTCTGGGATCTGGCCTATGCGGCGCAGGCCTTCACTCTTTCGAACGTCGACAATCCACCTGAGCGCGCTGCCCGCGACCTCGGTGCGTTCGTCGACGGCTACGACGCCGGAGCTTCGCTTCGAGCCGCACTCCCCGCAGCGATCGAGCAGCGCGCCGAGGCGATGCTCGAGCTGCTTCGTTCAGCGGATGCCGAAGGGCGCGAGCCTTGGGCCACGATGTTCACTGACGGTCACGGCGCTCACTGGACCTCGGCGGTCGACTACGTCAGGGCGCACCAGGGTCTCTGGCGCGCTGCACTGGTGGATGGTTCTGCACATTCGCAGAAATGAAGGACGTATCCACAGCCGCTGGGATCTGCGCTTCGGTGACCGTCCTGCGTTCGTCAGGATGGGCGGATGCTCACGCCATCGACGCCAGCGGACACCGCTGAACTGCTTCCCGTTCATCTTCCTCATGTGACCCCAGGGGACCGGGACGCGGTGTGGAACCACTTCGCTTCGATGAGCGAGAACCTTCCGGAGTTCACGGTGTTGCTCTCTTCCAAGGAGGCGAGGCGCGCGATGGAAGAACTGGAAGTCGGCTCGGGGCCGCTCACTCAGGATGAGCTGTTCCGTCTCATTGTGCCCGTCATCGAATCGCTGTTCGACGACGGGGTCAAATCGATCTCACCGGCATTCCATGCGCAGCTCATCATGATGTGTCAGTTCCCGAATATCCCGGAGATCATGGTTGTGCAGATCGCATTCGGCCGAGAGGTGGGTGAGGAGACGATAGGCAGGGGCTCCGCGCAGGCGCGTCATGCTCGACTGTTCAATGGAGAGTCGCAACGGCCACCTGACGAACAGCGGATACGCACGGCGATCCCGGTTCTGCGCAGAAGCGCCGCACTTGCGGCCGAGCCGCTACGGCCTTCGCTTCTCTGCGCGGTCGCCTGGATGCTGTGGGCGCTCGGCAACCGACCGGTCGCCATGGCCTATCTGGCGGAGGCGTCGCGCATCGAGTCGAGCCACGAGTTGACGTTGGATCTGCAGACGCACTTCTCGTTGGCGATGCCCGCGTGGGTGGAAACGCGAGGAAAGCCATCCGGATGCCGTTGATTCACCACGGCCACGACCGCAGCGCCTCGCGCTACGCCGCCAGGCCTAGGCCCGAACGCGGACCGTGCGCCCCTCGAAGGTCACCAGGTCACCGGCGCGCAGCTGGCGACCACGGCGGCGTTCCGTCTCGCCATTGACGCTCACGTAGCCATCGATGATGGCCTCCTTGGCGTTGCCTCCGGAGTCGAGGAGCCCGGCGAACTTGAGGAACTGTCCGAGGCGGATGACGTCGCCTTCGACGGCGATGTCATCGATGGGGTCAGGGTTCGTCACCCCTGAAGGCTAACCCGGTTGTGCGGGTGGCCGCATTCAGCGCCCGACGAGACCCAGATGCTGCTCGTTGTATCGCTCGCCGTGAACGCCGACGCGTCGGGCGAGGGAGTCGAGGTCGGCGATCTCGTCAGCAGACAGCCCGACCGCTGTGGCGGCGATGTTCTCCTGGATGCGGGAGGTGCGGCGAGTGCCCGGAATGGGAGCAATCCACGGATGCTGCGCGAGCAGCCACGCGAGTGCGATCTGGCCTGGTGTGGCGGCTTTGTCAGCCGCGAGCCCGGTGACGTGGTCGACGAGCGCCTGATTCGCCGTGCGGTTGGGCTCGCTGAAGCGGGGGATCGTGGCGCGCACGTCACCCTTCGCGAAAGCTGTGGTCGTGTCGACGGTGCCGGTCAGGAATCCCTTTCCCAGCGGGCTGAACGGCACGAAGCCGATCCCGAGCTCGGCGAGCGTCGGCAGCACCTCGGACTCAGGGTCCCTGGTCCACAGCGAATACTCGCTCTGCACAGCCGTGACCGGATGCACCACATGGGCGCGCCTGATCGTGGCGGCGGATGCTTCGGAGAGCCCGAAGTGACGCACCTTGCCTTCGCGGATCAGGTCGGCCACTGTGCCGGCGACATCCTCGATCGGCACCTCGGGGTCGACCCGGTGCTGGTAGAACAGGTCGATCGTGTCCGTGCGCAGCCGCTTCAGTGAGGCATCCGCGACGCGTCGGATCTGCTCGGGACGACTGTCGAGGCCGACACTCGCCCCATCCTCGATCCGCCAGCCGAACTTGGTCGCGATGACCACCTGGTCGCGCACCGGCTCGAGAGCTTCGCCCACCAGTTCTTCATTGACGTACGGCCCGTACACCTCGGCGGTGTCGAAGAAGGTGACGCCGAGATCGACCGCTGAGTGGAGCACGGCGATCATGTCGTCGCGGGTGCCGGGGTTCGGGCCGTAGCTCTGCGACATTCCCATGCAGCCCAGCCCGATCGCAGATACCTGCAGCCCCTGACCGAGAGTGCGCGTGTGCATCAGCGTGCCGGATCGATCTGCTTGTCGCTCATGGGCCTGAGAATACCCCGTCCCTTGGAGCAGAATTCAGCGGGTCGCCTTGATCGGCCAGACGGCGAAGGCGCCGACGACCGACAGCACGATGCCGACCGGGAACAGTCCGGCGAACCCGAACGTCAACACGATGAGGCCGGCGACACCGGGGGCGAGCGTCTGCGGCAGGGTGGCGGCGATGTTCACCACGCCGAGGTCCTTCGCGAACGATTTCGCCGACGGCAGCGAACGGCTTGCGGCGCCCGAGCTTGTCCGATAGCGGACCCGCGACGATGGTCGCGATGAGGACGCCGACGAGGCTGATGAGACCAAGCAGCGGGACGACCGTCTCCGGCGCCTCGATGTCGATGTAATCGGTGAGGATGTACAGCTGGTATCCGGTGACCGCCGCGCTGCGCCTCACCGCGACGATGGATGGACTGCAGACGCAATGGCTGGCCGGGGCCGCCTGAGTCGTCGCGGCGGCGCTACAGCACCCGCACTGCAGCCTGCAACCGGGAGCGCACGTCGAACGCCTCGTTGCCGCCGAGCACGCGCGCGCCCGGTACGCCGGTACGCAGCACGGTGCGCAGGGCGCAGCGGCGCACGACGACGAACGGCACCCCTCGGATGCTGCCGAGCGAGGTCGCAGCCTGGGCGAGGTCCTCGTCGGGCAGGATGAGGATCGCCCCGCCGAAACGCACTCTGGCGGCCCTGGCGACCGACCTCATCCGGGTGAGCAGATCGGCGATCGGAGTGCTGCCGCCGACGCCCTCGCCGATCGCCTCGCCCTGACGGAACCGCACCGCATCGCCGAAGTCCTCGGACATCAGCGCGTACAGCCCCGATGGGCTGAGCACCACATGGTCGAGCTTCTCACCGGCATCCGATCCCGTCGCGACGTCATGCCAGATCGTGAATCCGATGCCGAGGTCGCCCACCGCGGCCGCCGTCGCCTCTTCGGCGAGGGCGTCGGCCAGCATCCGCCGCACCGCCCACGGCGCCGACCGCACCACCGCCGGGTCGTACGCCTGGGCATCCGACACGTCATGACCGAGATGCGCGCGCAGCAGGTCGCGGTAGCGGCGTCGCCGCCACGCGCCGGCCTGGCCGTAGGAGCGGGCGCGGGGACGCGTACCGGTGGTGGGCGCCGTGGCATCCGGAGCCCACCGCGCGGCGGACCCGGCGCGTCCGCGGTCGTAGTCGGCACGCGCGCCGACCGTGCCGATGAGCTCCCACGCCCGCTGCACCCGGATGAACAGCGCGGCGTCGCCGCCGGTGTCGGGATGCGTCTGCCGCAGTCGAAGTCGATACGCGCGGCGCAGATCGTCGTCGGATGCCGTCGCCGCCACACCGAGAAGCTCGTATGCGGATGCCGAGATCGGGCCGTCGAAGGTCACGATCACACGCTAGACGGTCCCGCTTAGAGTGGAACAGTGAACAAGGGCACCATCTGGACCATCGTCGGCGTCGTCGCGGCGGTCATCATCGCGTGGTGGCTGGTGAGCCTGCTGTTCTCGGTGCTCTGGCTCATCGTGAAACTGGCGCTCGTCGCAGCCGTCGCGCTCGCCGTGTACGTCGCCCTGCACGCGTTCTTCCGCGGCCAGAGCGACTGACCCGTCTGCGTTCCCCCGCCTGCCGCGCATCCGCTGAGAAACCATCTGCGGCATGAGAAACCGGCCCTGGCGGGGTTTGTCATGCAGCAAGTGGTTTCTCGCGGGATGGGCGGGGTGGGCGGCGCGAGCGGACGCGCGGGTCACCTGCGGAGGAACTCCAGCGCGGCCATGCGGAACTGCTTCGAACCGGGGGCGTTGAAGTGGTGCCGGCCGGGGATCTCGAAGAACGTGCTCTGCGGGGCGGCGGATGCCAGGTGCCGTGACCCCTCGAGCACGGCATCGTCCGCGCCGGTGGCGAACAGCACGGGCTGCTGCGGTGCATGCGCCGGGTCCGGGTCGATGGAGCGGGAGTCGCGCAGCCCCAGGGCCAGGGCGAGCAGCGCCTCGAGGTCGTTGCCGGGTACGCGCTCGGTCAGATCCAGGTAACTGCGGGTGCGGTCATCCGTCACCGGTGTCGCATCCGCGATGTAGCGTCGCACCTGCTCGACGTCGAGGTGCTCGAGCGGGATGCCGTCCGGCACGCCGCCGAGCACGGCCCGCGGGATCCGATCGCCCAGGTCCTGCACGACCTCCCACCCGACGCGGGCGCCCAGCGAATAGCCGACGTAGAACGCCTCGTCGACGAGAAAGGTGTCGAGCACGGACTCGACGTCGGATGCCATGTTCCGCACCGTGCAACCGCCCACGCCGTGTGGCTTCTCACTGGCGCCGTGGCCACGCAGATCGATGCCGAGCACGCGATAGCCCTCGCGCTCCAGCATCCGAGCCCACCCCGTGAGCACCCAGGTGTCGCGTGTGCTCGACGCGAAACCGTGCACGAGCACGACCATGGGTGCGTCGAGGTCGCCCCAGGAGTACGCCGCCAGTGAGACTCCGTCATCACCCACCTCGACGCGCTGTGGGTCCGGCATGCGGGTCAGGTCTGCGAGAGGAATAGCCACCCTTCCATCATGCTCCCGCGGCGCGACGACCGGGCCGTGGAAATGCGCCCGCTCGAAACCCCTGAAAACGCTGGAAGAATCCGCTTTCCGCAGCAATCTTCCGAATCGATTCGATACACTTGACCTCGGATGGCGCCGTGACCTCTCACGGTGCCATTTCGTGTTCTCGCCGCCCCCGGCATCCGCTCGCCCCCTCACGAGATCTCTCATGGCAACCACCCTCATCACCGGGCGCCCGTGGCGCGTCATCCTCGCCTTCTCCGTGCCCCTGCTCATCGGCAACGTCGTGCAGCAGCTCTACCAGTTCGTCGACACCGTGGTGGTCGGCCGGCAGCTCGGCGTGAACTCGCTCGCCGCCGTCGGCGCGACCGGCAGCCTCATCTTTCTCGTGATCGGCTTCGCGTGGGGTCTGGCCAGCGGCTTCGCGATCCCGACCGCACAGGCGTTCGGCGCGGGAGATGCCAGAGGAGTGCGCCGCTCGGTCGCCACCGGCACCCTGCTCACCGCCGCGACCAGCCTGATCCTCACCGTGCTCGGGCCGATCATCGCAGAGCCGTTCCTCGTGCTGCTGCAGACCCCACCCGAGCTGCTCGCCGAGGCGACCGTGTTCACGCAGGTCACCTTCATCGGCGGCAGCACGATCATGTTCTTCAACTACCTCGCTGCGATCATCCGCTCGATCGGCGACTCGACGACGCCGCTGATCTTTCTCACGATCTCGTGCGCGCTGAATGTGGGCCTCGTCATCCTCATGGTCGGACCGCTGGGCTGGGGCGTCGCAGGCGCGGCGTGGGCGACCGTCGTTGCCCAGGCCATTTCGGTGCTCCTCTGCCTGCTGTACATGTGGCGCAAGCTGCCCGTGCTGCACGTGCACCGTGAGGACTGGAAGGTCAGTCGCGAAGACATCAGCGAGCACCTTCGCCTCGGTCTGCCGATGGGCTTCCAGGCCTCGATCATCGCGATCGGCGCGCTGATCGTGCAGGTCGCGCTGAACATGCTCGGCGCCGAGGCCGTCGCCGCCTACACCGCCGCCGCGCGGGTCGACAGTCTGGCGAGCGCATTCCTGGCCTCACTGGGTCTCGCCGCGTCGATGTACGCCGCGCAGAACCTCGGTGCCCGTCGCCCCGATCGCATCCGTCGCGGCACCATTCAGGCGATCTGGATGGCCATCATCGCCTCTGTGGTGCTCGGCGTGATCATGATCGCCTTCGGCGAGCCCGTCGTGCGACTGTTCGTGGGCGATGGAGCCGACGACGTCGTCGACATGGCGCACCGCATGCTCATCATCAACGGGGTCAGCTACTCGCTGCTGGGCGTGCTGTTCGTGCTGCGCGGTGTGCTGCAGGGGATCGGCCGGGTGCTCGTGCCGACCGTGACGGGCGTGATCGAACTGGTCATGCGCGTGGTCGCGGCCGTCGCGCTCGGCGCGTGGCTCGGTTTCGACGGTGTCGCGATGAGCAACCCGCTGGCCTGGCTGGGCGCCATCGTGTTGCTGGTCCCGGCGTATGTCAGCGCGCATCGTGAGTTCGCGAAGATGCGCGTCGACCCGGTCGAGCCGACGCTGACCACGCCGATCCAGACGATCACCATGCCCATCCCCGTGATCGGCCCGAGCGAGGGTTCGCGGATGGTGGATGCCGTGTTCACCGCCCCTGTGCCGATCGTGAGTCCTCGGCTCACGAAGCTGCGCGTTCCCCGGCCTGGACGCCGTCGCAAGGACTGAGACAGCCGCTGTTCACCGGCGTGTCTGCTGCTGGTTGGTTGTCATCCTCTGGGATGATGCCGAATCGTTCTTTTGGAGGGTGTGCTTGCGGCATCTATGCGCGTAACCTTGTGTCAGAGGCACGCCGGGGGGCGTGTTCTGAAGACCGGGGGGTCGCGATGTCAACACTTCCAGTGACGAACACGCTGACGTCGGCTTTCGTGCCGATCGCATGGGCCGGAGCCGTCATCGCAATCATCTGCGCGATCGCCTTGCTGATCGCTCTCGCGTCGGGTGCGGCCGGCCTGACCGCTGGTGCGGTCGGCGCCTGGTTCGTGGGTGCGCTGATGAGTGTCATGTCGTCGTTCGCGAGTGAGTGGACGCCGCTGCTGCTGTCTGGCGGGGCGCTCGCCGCCGCGCTCGTCATCGGCGGGATGGTTCGGATGCTGACATTGCCGCGTCCGGTCGCCGCCCGCGCTGTCGTCGATTCTCCGGCGCCGCTTCCCGTGCAGCCGGCGATGTCGCAGGCGGTCGCCGTGCGCACGCAGCCCGTGAAGACCGCCCGCTCGCCCGTCGCCGCCTGACATCTCAAGGCGCGGCTCGACCGCGCCCATGGCACCCTGCGCCTCTGCCGGGGGCGGATCTGCTGCAGGCGGATTCGCGACCGCGTGCGCCGGATGACGCGCACGCTGGGGCCATGACAGAAGAGAAAGCCGTACCGCAATTCGGGCCGGATGCCCGCCGCGCGCTGTATCACGAGCGTGTGCTCGTGCTCGATGGCGTGCTCGACGACGACAATGGCGCCCTGCTGATGACTCAGTTCCTGGCGCTCGCCGCCGAGGACCCCGTGACCGACATCGCGCTGTGGATCCACTCGCCGGGCGGGTCGGTGCCGTCGATGCTCGCGATCCGCGACATCATGCGCACCGTCCCCAACGATGTCTCCACCGTCGCGCTCGGCCTGGCCTGCAGCGCCGGGCAGTTCCTGCTCTCGGCGGGGACGAAGGGCAAGCGCAAGGCGCTGCCGCACGCCCGGATCCTGCTGCACCAGGGCTCGGCGGGGATCGGCGGCTCTGCCGTCGAGATCGAGGTGCAGGCCGACGACCTTCGGCACATGCGGGACACCGTGCTGGGTCTCATCGCCGATGACACCGGGCAGCCTGCGCAGAAGGTGTTCGAGGACTCGCTGCACGATCACTGGTACACGGTGACGGAGGCCATCGAATACGGGTTCATCGATGAGGTCGTGCAATCCGTCGGCGATGTGTATCCGCGCAAGAGGTCGCGGATCGGGCTGGGCACGGAGGCAGCGGCATGAGCGGCTACACGATTCCCAACGTCATCTCGCAGAACCCGCGCGGTGACCGCATCATGGACGTCTACTCGAACCTGCTGGCCGAGCGCATCGTCTACCTCGGCACCGAGATCGACGCCGGCGTCGCGAACACGATCATCGCGCAGCTGCTGTACCTGGACTCGTCCTCGCCGGATGCTGATGTGCAGTTCACGATCAACTGCGCCGGCGGCGATCCGAGCGCGGCCCTGGCGATCTACGACACGATGCAGCACATCCGTCCGAGGGTCACCACGACGTGCGTGGGGCAGGCGATCGGGCCCGGAGCGATCCTGCTGGCGGCCGGCGCACCTGGAATGCGCTCCGCCCTGCCGCACGCGCGGATGGTGCTGCACCAGCCGGCCGCGCAGACCCGCGGCGCCGTGCCAGATCTGATCCTCGCCGCCGACGAGGTGGTGCGGGTGCGCAGCGAGATGGAGCTCGTGCTCGCACAGCACACCGGGCGGACGGCCCCCGAGCTGCGCGCCGACACCGATCGCGACCGGGTGCTCACCGCTGCCGCCGCCGTCGACTACGGCCTGATCGACCAGGTGCTCGGCCCGCGGTGACCCCCGCCCCGCCGCCCCGCCGCCCCGCCGCCTGGTGGAAGGAGGATTTGCGGGCTTCCAGACCCTGCGAACCCCGGAAACCCTCCTTCCACGCGCTCGCAACGAGGGCGTCAGGCCGCGAGGGCGAAGGCGCCGGGGGCCTGGCGCGCCGGCTCGGCGGGCGACAGGCCTTCGGCCACCGCGCTGGTCAGGTCGCGCAGACTGAGATCGAGCGCCCCGGCGACCGCGGCCATCATCTCGCTGGAGGGATCCTTCAGGCCGCGCTCGATCTCGGAGAGGTACTGCGGTGAGATGCCGGCAGCATCCGCCGTCTCGGTGAGCGTGTCGCCGCGCTCATGTCGTCGCCGGCGCAGCTCCGATCCGACCAGGTGCCGCCAGAGCGGCTCAGGCTCACGCGGCGTGCGGGGCTGGGGGAACGGGACGATCTCGGCCATGCCTCACGGTATGTCCGAGATGTGCACAGCATCCATCCTTTCCGCTCTGAGCAGAAGAGGGCGGCCACATGGGCATACTCAGCGGTGGTCGCGGTCGTGCTGCTGCCGGGCGTCGTCTCCGGATGCCACGCGCTCAGCCTCCCGTGCGCGCAGCTCGACCCGGCGGATCTTGCCCGAGATGGTCTTGGGCAGCTCGGGGACGAACTCGATGATGCGCACCCACAGGTGCGACGAGAGACGCTCCCGCGCGAAGCCGAAGATCGCGAAGGCGGCCGCCGCATCAGCATCCGACGACCCTCCCGCATCCGCCCGCAGGCAGACGTACGCCTTCGGCACCGCCAGCCGGGTCGGGTCGGGGCTCGGCACCACCGCCGCCTCGACGACGAGATCGTGCTCGAGCAGCACCGATTCGAGTTCGAACGGCGAGATCTTGTAGTCGGATGCCTTGAACACGTCATCGGCGCGGCCGACGTACGTGAGATACCCCTCGTCGTCGCGCATGGCGATGTCGCCGGTGTGGTGGAAGCCGCCCGCCCTGGACTCGGCGGTCTTCTCGGGATCCTCGTAGTACCCGGCCATCAGCCCCAGCGGAGGGGACGTCAGGTCGAGAGCGATCTCGCCCTCGCGCTCGGCCGGCTCACCGGTGATCGGATCCAACAGCACGACGGGGTAGCCGGGCAGCGGCCGGCCCATCGAGCCGTCCTTCACGATCTGCCCTGGGGAGTTGCCGACGCAGGCCGTCATCTCGGTCTGCCCGAAGCCGTCGCGGATCGTGCCTCCCCACGCCTCGCGCACGCGGGTGATCACCTCGGGGTTCAGCGGCTCTCCGGCGCCGACGAGCTCACGCGGTGGCGCGCCGAGTCTGGCCAGATCGGCCTGGATCAGCATCCGCCACACGGTCGGCGGGGCGCAGAGCGTCGAGACGTGGTGCGTGTCCATCACCTGCATGAGGGTGTTCGCGTCGAAGCGGTCGTAGTTGTACACGAACACGGTCGCCTCGGCGAGGAAAGGCGAGTAGAAGCTCGACCAGGCGTGCTTCGCCCAGCCGGGCGACGAGATGTTCAGGTGCACATCGTCTGGTCGCACGCCCAGCCACCACATCGTCGAGAGGTGGCCGACGGGGTAGGAGGCGTGGGTGTGCTGCACGAGCTTGGGCCGGCTGGTGGTGCCGCTCGTGAAGTACAGCAGGGCCGTGTCGGATGCCGGGGTCGGCCCGTCAGGCACGAACTCCTGCGGTGCGTCGGCGGATGTGGCGAAGTCGTGCCAGCCTGCGGGTGCGTCGCCGACGGCGATGCGCAGCAGCGCGGTGTCCGTGCCGCTCGTGGCACCAGGGACGCGATCGGTCAGCGCACCCAGTGTCACGACGGCACCCGCGCGGCCATGCTCGATGCGGTACGCGAGATCGGATGCTGACAGCAGCGTCGATGTGGGGATGGAGATCGCCCCGATCTTCGTGATCGCGAGCATGACCTCCCACAGCTCGATGGTGTTGTCCATCATGACGATGATGTGGTCGCCGCGCTGGATCCCCAGCCCGCGCAGCCAGTTCGCGACCTGGTCCGAACGCGCCGAGAGCTCACCGTACGACCAGGTGCGGGCCGACAGGTCGGCTGAGACGATCTGCACAGCAGGGCGATCGGGGTTCTCTCCGGCGATGACGTCGAACCACTCGAGGGCGAAGTTGAACTCATCGACTTCGGGCCAGCTGAAGCCGGAGCGGGCACCCTCGTAGTCGTCGCCATGCGCGAAGAGGAAGTCGCGCATCTGGCGGATCGCGGTGGTGGCGGCGGTGGCGTCCCGGGTCATCGAAGGCTCCTCTGCGTGAACGGATTCCTCCATCTTCGTCCTGGATGCGCTCGGCGCTGCACTGGGACGGGAAACAAAGTTTTTGTCGATCCCGTACAAGAAACTCAGTCCCAGATTGGTGGGGACTTGGTTTCGAGCGCAAGACTCGACGGTCGCCGGAGTCATCACCCCTACGCTCGCCCAAGGCAACGATGCCCCGACCCCTGGAGTTCTCAATGACGAGTGAAACACCCCACGCGCACGGCCTCGGCATGCGCATCGCCGTCATCGTGCTCAGCGTCCTGCTGGCGGCGATGATCTTCCTCTACTTCGCGACCACGAGCCAGATCGCGGCCGGCGCCGCGCAGCTCGCCGACGGCGGGGCCGCGGCGCACGACGGTTCGAGCGAGCTCGCCGCCGGCGCCAGCACGCTCGCCAGCGGTGCGACGGAGCTCGCGGACGGCACCGGCGACCTTGCCGCCGGCGCGCAGGACGCCTCTGACGGCGCGGCCAAGTTGAGCGAGGGCGCGACATCCGCAGCATCCGGCGCGCAGTCTCTCGCCGACGGCGCGACCAGCCTCAGCGCGGGCGCCGCCAGCGCCGCCGGGGGAGCGGCGGAGTTGGATGCCGGTGCGCAGAGCGCCTACAGCGGAGCCCTCCAGCTCTCGGGCGGTGCTGCCACGGCGAACGCGGGTGCGGCGAAGCTGTCCGCAGGTGCGAAGAAGGCGAACACCGGTGCCAACGACCTCGCCGCCGGTACGCGCGACGCGCGTGCAGGTGCCGCCGAGGTCGCGGCGGGCGCAGCCACCCTGTCAGCGGGGGTCGGCGCTGCGCACGACATCTCAGGACAGGTGCTCGCCGGTGCCGGCAAGCTCAACGACTCCCTGGCCGCAGGCGTGACCGATGACGTGCGCACCCTGGCCGAACCTGAGACCGCGCAGGCGCTGATGGCGTTGGCGAAGGACGCATCAGTGAACTCGCAGAACCTCGCCGATGCGATCGCGGGGCTGGCAGCCGCCGACCCCGCCAACACGCAGCTTCAGGGACTCGCCACCCTCGCAGCCGGTGTCGACCAGCAGGTCGACGGCATGGTCGCTCCGACCGTTGCCGCCTCGTCGCTGGCCAAGGGGCTGGTGGGTGCTTCTGCCGGTGCGCAGCAGGTCGTCGGGGGTGCGAACACGCTGGTGAATGGTGACAAGGCAAAGGGGTGGCCGGGAACCGTCGGGCTCACCGTCGGTGCATCGGATCTGTCCGCCGGCGCGGACAAGCTCGCGGTGGGAACGGCCAAGCTCGATGCGGGCGCCGGTGAACTGCGTGCGGGCCTCGGTGAACTCTCGACTGGTGCTCGCGACCTGAGCGCCGGCAACGCCAAGATCTCGGGCGGCGCGAACGACCTGACCGCCGGCCTGCAGTCGCTGTCCGCTGGAGCGAGCAGCCTCAACACCGGCGCCCAGTCGCTGAGCGCGGGTGCGAGCGAGTTGAACACCGGAGCAGTGGAGCTCGCCGTCGGCACGAAGACACTCAGCACTGGGGCATCCGATCTCAGCACCGGCGTCGTCGTGCTCGCCGAGGGCGCGACCGCCGTCGACGAGGGAACGGCACAGCTCGCGGCCGGCGGCGGAGAGCTTTCGGGCGGCGCGACCGCCCTGGAGGACGGCAACGGCAAGATCGCGGCCGGATCCTCGGAGCTCGCCACCGCGACCGCGGGCGCAGCCCCCGGCGTGCTGCCGTGGATCATCGGCATCGCGCTGGCCGGACTCATCGCGATCGGCTTCTGGGTCGGTCACCGTGTGAGCCACCGCCGCCAGCTCGCTCTCGCCGCCTGATCCCGCAAGTGACAGTCGGCTCCCCGGTTGAGTACCGGGGAGCCGAAAGTCGGTTGTGAGGTGCGGATGCCCGGCGTTTGGCTCCCCGGCTGCGCGTCCAGGAGCCGAACGTCGACTGCAGCGGCCCGGCGGCTCAGGGGCGACGGGTGGCCGTCACGGCGTGGGCGAGCCCGATCGTCAGCCAGAAGCCACCCAGCCAGATGAAGAGCAGAGCAAGCAGATCACCCGAGGTGAGGCCGACGATCACCACGGCCAGGCCGATGGCGGCGAGCACCCAGCCCGCTGCGCGGTACCCGATGATCATCAGCACGGCCAGCGCGAGCACCGCGAGCAGGAACGGCCAGGCCCACGCGCTGATCCCGAAGCTGGGTCCGGTGCCTTCCGAATAGTCGGCGTAGCGCCGCGGCATCCCGTAATCGAAGAGTGCTATCGACGCCGCGATCGGCAACACGGTCAGCACAGCGCCGGCGATCCGCCAGCCGATCCCGAAACCCGATCCGCGCAGCCGTGCCCACGCGATCAGTGCCGCCCAGCTGAGCATCGCAGTGGGCAGGAAGAACCCGCCGAGGGTGAACCCGCCGATCAGCACCATCGTCGTCAGGAGCACGCCGGCGACAGAGGCCGCGATCATGCGCACCCGTCGAGGCACGACCAGCGGCACGGCGGCGATCAGCGTCGGAACCAGCGCGATCAACGCCACCCACAGTCCGTTCACGGCGATGAGCGTCTGCGCCGTCTCCATGGTCGTCACTGTCCCATCGGACGACACCGTCTCGCTCGACCTCACATACGTCGGCATGATGAACGCCGCCACCACACCGGTCAGAACCGCCAGCACCACGGCTGCCCACTGCAGTACCCGCCAGGCGAATTCCGCCCTGGCATCCGAACTCGAGGTGGCCGTGCCGAACTCCTCTTCTGCCCGCTCGGCGATCTCCGCCGGGGTGCCGAGGCTCTGGGCGACTTCTTCGGGGGACCGCCCCGCTTCCTCCGCATCCGCGAAATGCGCGCGCAGGTCATCGAGTACGGCGGTGCGGTGCTCGGGGGCGATGCTGCGCAGCATCCGCTCCACCGAGTGCAGGTAGGTGTCTTCAGTGCTCATCGCGCCCTCCGAGGATGCTGTCGACTTCCGCTCCGAGCGCGCGCCACACCTCGGCGAAGGTGACGAGCTGCTCGTGGCCGGCGTCGGTGATCGTGTAGTACTTGCGGGGCCGTCCGCCGCCGACGGCCTCGGTGCGCGTCGCGACCAGCCCGCCCTCGCGCATGCGGGTCAGCAGTGGGTACAGGCTGCCCTCACCCGCGATGAGGCCGCGGGTCTGCAGATCGGATGCCAGTTCCAGGCCGTACCGCTCGGACTCGGCGAGCAGTCCGAGCACGCAGAACTCCAGCACCCCCTTGCGGAGGTTGGTGGCGATGCGCTCGGCACTTTCGGTCATGCCAGAACAGTAACCTTGCATCGCAAGTATTGCAATACAAGGATTGAATCAGTCGCGCTCTTCCCAGCCCCACTGGAGCCCCAGCGACCCAGGGCCGAACCCGCGGCGGATCGCATGCAGCGAGGTGGCGCCATCCAGCATCCGCGGTGTCACCACCTCGCCCGACGGCGTCTCCTCCACCTCTTCGATCCACGTCGGGATCGCATCGGGGTGGAATCGCGTCCACAGCAGCAGCTCGCGCGACTGCAGTGAGATGCCGTGCCCGGTGCCATCGCCCTTCGGGAAGTCCGCGGGGTACTCGGCCGACCACTCGATGACCGTCGCCTCCGGACTGGTGATCGGGCGGTCGAGCTCGAACAGGAAGCCGTGCAGAGTGCGGCTCGGATCGGTGTGTGTCGTGGCGATGCGCCCTCCGCCGAGCGCCGTGAACACGGGGCTCGCCGAAGGGGTCTCATCGGTGATCTCGACGAACGGGATCGCCGAGATCATCCCCGCCGTGCCCTGCACCACCAGGCGCGTCGTGCGCCGCAGGACGCGCTGGTCGGCACCCACGTCGGTGACCGAGTGGATGCTGAGCTCGCGCGTCGGATCAGGGTAGGTCGCGCCCATCGCGACGAACGTGTCGTGCACGCGCTGCTCGAGTGAATCCTCGTCGAAAGGGAACACCGAGGAGCCGAGTGGACCCGTCCGCATGGTGGGACCCAGCCGCTGCAGCAGCGTGCCACTGTCCAGGCCGAGCAGATCTTCGATGTCGGCCAGCGCGGCAAGCGACTGCGCCCCCTCGGGACGGCGGGCGCCGGAGCGCCAGTAGCTCAGTGTCGCCATCGACACGGCATTGCCCCGATCGGTCAGTCGCTGGTGCAGGCGGGCCAGCGTCATTCTGCGCGCGTCGATGGCTTCGCGAAGCGCGTCCGCGAACGGTGTCGTCGGTTCGGTGGGGATCCTGTCGCTCATCACAGTGGTGCTCCCGGTATGTGAAGGTCCTTCGCATAGGTTGGCACAGTTGTCGATCCCTTCTGGGGAGGGATCGACGGTGTGATCCCCCTCGGAAGGAGATCCGGCGATCGCCTGGGGAGGCCGCCGGATCTCCTTCATAGGCCCCCGGCGTAGACTGGAAGGGTCACCGATTCGAGGATCGTCATGCCTGCCTCTTCCCGTCCTTTCACTGCGCGCCACGTGCAGTTGAGCCGTGCCGTGATGGCCGCCGTCGCCGCCATCATGATCACCTTCTCGCCCGACCACTCTGCAGCGGTCGGGCTCTCGGTGTTCGGCGGCTTCGCGATCGTCACCTCGTTCGTGCTCATCCTCGCCGCGATCATCGTCTACCCGAACGGCCGACGCTGGCCGGCGGTGATGATGGGCGCCTTCACGCTGGTGCTCGGCATGGCCGCGAGCGTGCCGGCCTGGCGCTCCGACACCCTGTTCTTCGTGCTCGTGATCACCTGGGCGGCGCTGACCGGGCTGGTCGAGCTGCTCGCGGGCATCCGGTACCGCGGCACCGAGGGTGCGCGTGATGCGATCACGGTGGGTGGGCTCGGTCTTCTGCTCGCGCTGCTGATGGCCGTCATCCCCGTGGATCTCGTGCAGCACTACACGGTCGACGGCAAGGACTTCGTGCTGACCGGCATCGTCCTCGGAGTGGGGATGTTCGGCGGCTACGCAGCGCTCGTGGCCGTGTTCCTGGGCATCGCCGGTTTCACGCCGGGCGCGAAGAAGCACATCGAATCGGATGCCGGCGGCGACCGCCTGGCAGACCATGGAGGATACGCATGACCGACCCCAAGCCGACGCGACGCGAGATCCTGCGTCCGCTGCACCTCGTGGGGATCGCCCTGGCCTGCGGCATCTTCGCCATGGTCGTGACACTCGTCTCCACCGGTGCATTCACCGAGCGCGTCAACCTCTCCATCGCCAAGGGCACCTACGAGGGGCTCACCCCGCTCGGCCTCAGCCTGGTCGTCGGGGGCGGCGCCTTCATCGTCACACTGCTTGGTCTGGCGATGCTGATGCTCGCCGTCGACCCGGCCGATGTCACCAAGCGCGTCGACCGCGCGGTGCTCCTCGGACCTGACGACAAGACGTCCGCGGTCTCGAGCGCTGACGACGCCTCTTCTGAGGATGACGGCTCGGCAGCATCCGAGCAGCCGCCGGCGACCGCCTGAGCATCACCCCTCCGGCAGCGTCAGCTGCAGCAGCCGGTCATCACCTTCACGGGGGTCGCCGCGCCCGTCGGTGTTGTTCGTGAGCACCCAGAACGATCCGTGCGGGCCCGCCGCGACGTCACGCAGCCGTCCGAACTCGCCGGTGTACACCGCCCACGGCTCGCCACCGTCTGCGGCGGTGTTGAACAGCCACACGCGCTCACCGCGCAGTGACGCCAGGTAGACGACGTCATCGATCATGGCGATGCCGCTGGGGCTCGCCTCGCTCGGCTGCCACACAGCGACGGGGTCGATCGCATCGGACGCGCCGGCCATGCCCTCGTGGTCTGGCCAGCCGTAGTCGCCACCCGCCTCGATGCGATTGAGCTCGTCCCAGGTGTTCTGCCCGAACTCGCTCGCCCACAGGGTGCCGTGCGAGTCCCAGGCCAGGCCCTGCACGTTGCGGTGCCCGAGGCTGTAGACGGCGGTGCCGAACGGGTTGCCCGGTGCGGGCTCGCCCTCCGGTGTCACGCGCAGGATCTTGCCGGCGAGGGCATCCGGATCGCGTGCCTGTTCACTGCGTCCGGCGTCGCCGGTGGCGATGTACAGCATCCCGTCCGGGCCGAAGGCGATGCGGCCGCCGTTGTGATTGGATGCCCGTGGGATGCCGTCCAGCACGACCTCTGTCTTGTCGACGTCGAGGGTCAGCGCACCGGGGTCGCCCGTCAGGGGCATCCGCACCACCCGGTTGTCGTTCTCGGCGCCGTGATACGCGTACAGCCAGCGGACGTCGTCGGCCTCGTGCAGCGCCAGGCCGTGCAGGCCGGACTCGCCGCCGGAGACGACGTCGGGAACCGTGCCGATGTCGCGCTGCTCGCCGTCGGAGGTCAGCTCGATCACATGACCGTCGTCGCGCTGTGAGATGAGTGCTCCGCCACCAGGGAGCGGCAGCACCGACCATGGCGCATCGAGATCCTGCGCGAGCGTGACCGGCTCGGCGTTCGCCGTCGACGGCGGGGCGGGGTCGGCACCGCTCGGGGGTGCGGCGGCGTCCGTGCACGCGGCGAGGCCCAGCATCCCGATCAGGATCCCGATCAGGATGCCGACGGATGCTGCCCACCTGTCGCGCCGCATGTATCCAGCATGGATGTCGATTTGACGGTTGTCACGCGTGGCGGCTGATCGAGTACTTCACTGGACAGGCTCAGCGCGGTAAGGCATCATGGCAAATCAAATACGAAATTTGCAATTTGCGATTTGGTTCAAGCGACGATGCTTTGGAGGACCTCATGCTAAATCGACCAATCTCCCGCCGGCACGCACTGCAGCTGGGAGGATTCGCGGCTCTCGTGTCACTGATGCCTGACATCCTTGCCGCCCGGCCGGCAGCGGCCGCCGCGAGCTCCCGGTCGCGCTCGATCGCGGCCGGTGCGATTCCGCGGCCGGTTCTCTCGCCGCACGCTCTGTGGTACGGCACCCCGGCGGGCTCATGGGAGCGTCAGGCACTGCCGATCGGCAACGCACGTCTCGGGGCGATGCTGTTCGGCAACCCCGACGCCGACCGCATCCAGTTCAATGAGCAGAGTCTGTGGGGTGGACTGAACGACTACGACAACGCCCTCGCAGGCAGGCCTGACAGCGCATATGACACTGGCGTCACAGGGTTCGGGTCGTACCGTGACTTCGGTCAGGTGGACGTGACCTTCGCCGCGGGCAACACGGTCACTGCGCCAGGCGGGCCGTACGAGACATCCGCAGTTCAGCGGTTCGACAAGACTTTCGACGGTGACACCAACTCGAAATGGTGCATCGTGACTCCACCCGCTGAGGTTGTCTGGCAGGTCGAATTGGCCGCGCCGACGGTGGTCAGCGGGTACACGCTGACCAGCGCGGAGGACGTGCCCGCGCGTGACCCGCAGGACTGGAGCGTGCAGGGCTCGAGCGATGGCACCACGTGGACGACCTTGGATTCCCGTACGGGCCCGCCGTTCGAGAATCGTCGTCAGGCGAAGTCGTTCGCGTTCTCGAACGCCACCGCGTTCAGCTTCTACCGATTCGTGTTCGCGCCCAAGGTCGGCGTAAGTCATTTCCAGGTCTCCGAGATCGCCCTCGACGGCGTCGAGCTCGGATCTTCCGACGCCACGTACGTATCGTCGCCGAGTGGACACAGCGACTCGCTGGTGGGATCTGTCGATCGTGATGCCGGCACCGTGTGGGAGGTGTCGGATGCCCGCGGCGGCGCGATCTGGCAGTTGGAGCTCACTTCAAAGCGTGCGCTGAACGGTTACACACTCACCGGTGCGGACGGTGCAGGGCCGCGGGACTGGACGATCTCCGGCTCGACGGACGGCCTGACGTGGAACGAACTCGATCAGCGCGGGGGACAGAAGCTCACTGCCGGAGTCGCGACAGCGTTCACCTTCACGAACACCACGGCATTCACCCAGTATCGGATCACGTTCACGGCTTCTGCCGAGTTTCAGCTTTCGGGCGTTGCGTTCAGCGGCACTGGATACAAATCGGCGGACCACCCCTACGTGGTCGACTATCGTCGAGCTCTGGATATCGCCGATGGTGTCCACAGCACGCACTTCGCGACGGCGCGCGGCACGGTGCTGCGCGAGGCATTTGCGAGCCGTGGCGCGGACGTGATCGTGGTGCGATACACGACAGACACCCCAGGTGCGCTGACCGCTGACATCCGAATGGTCTCGAAACAGGACGCGAGCACGACGGCGGACGCTGATGCGCGTCGCCTGACGTTCGCGGGCACCATGGCCAATGACCTCAGTTACGCCGCCACACTGCAGGTCGCTGACACCGACGGCCAGGTCTCGGCGTCCGCCACCGGCATCCTGGTCAGCGGCGCCACCGCGATCACGCTGCTTCTCGACGCGCGCACCGACTACCTGATGGATGCGGACAAGGGCTGGCGGGGTGCGGCCCCGGCGTCCGGTATCGAGAAGGCGCTGACTGCCGCGTCCGCCCGCTCGTACGACGAGCTGCGCGCAGCGCACGTCGACAGTGTTGCCGAGATGATGAGTCGTGCCAGTGTCGACTGGGGGACGACTCCGGACGCCGTCCTCGCCCTGCCTATGCCGACGCGCCTAGCGCGCTACGGAGGGGGCGAGTCCGACCCGACGCTCGAGCAGACGCTGTACGCATACGGCAGGTACCTGCTGCTGAGCTCGTCGAAGCCGGGCGGGCTGCCGGCCAACCTGCAGGGGCTGTGGAACAACAGCAATCAGCCGCCGTGGGCGGCGGATTATCACACGAACATCAACATCCAGATGAACTACTGGGCGGCCGAGACCACGAATCTGCCAGAAGCCCATGAAGCTCTCACCTCATTCATCGAGCAGGTGGCGGTGCCGAGTCGTGTAGCCACGCGCAATGCGTTCGGTGCCGACGTGCGTGGTTGGACGGCACGCACCTCGCAGAGCATCTTCGGTGGCAACTCGTGGGAGTGGAACACGGTCGCATCGGCCTGGTACGCGCAGCACCTCTACGAGCACTGGGCGTTCACGCAGGACAGGAAGTACCTGCGCGATCTCGCCTACCCGCTGATCAAGGAGATCTGCTGGTTCTGGGAGGACCGCCTCAAAGAACTGCCAGACGGCACCCTCGTGTCACCCAATGGCTGGTCCCCCGAACATGGTCCTCGTGAAGACGGGGTGATGTATGACCAGCAGATCATCTGGGACCTGTTCCAGAACTACCTCGACTGCGCCCGTGCCCTCGACGTCGACGAGGAGTACCAGGCGACGGTCGCCGACATGCAGGTGCGACTCGCCCCCAACAAGATCGGCCGGTGGGGGCAACTGCAGGAATGGCAGACTGACCGCGACGATCCGAAGAACATCCACCGGCATACCTCGCACCTGTTCGCCGTCTATCCTGGTCGCCAGATCACGACCGAGGATGAGGATTTCGCCGCCGCCGCTCTCGTCTCACTGAAGGCCCGCTGCGGCGAGAAGGAGGGGGAGCCGTTCACCCCAGCCACCGTCACGGGTGACAGCCGAGGATCGTGGACATGGCCATGGCGCACAGCTGTGTTCGCCCGGCTGGGCGACGCGGAGCGCGCCGCTGTCATGCTGCGGGGATTGCTGACGTTCAACACGTTCTCGAACCTCTGGTCCTACGTGGGCGTGTATCAGATCGACGGCAATCTGGGCATCAGTGCGGCTATCGCCGAGATGCTGCTGCAGAGTCATGACGATGCCATCCGCCTGCTGCCCGCGGTGCCGCAGGAATGGGGCGTGCGCGGGTCGTTCACGGGGCTGCGCGCTCGCGGCGGCTATTCGGTGAGCGCCGAGTGGCGCGACGGCAAGGTCGTCTCGTATGACGTCGTCGCCGACCGGGCACCCAACATGAGCAACGTCGTCGTGGTGGTCAACGGGCAGCGCCGCAAGGTGAAGCCCGCGAACCCCAAGGCCGGCAAGCCCATGCGCGACCTGGGTCCCGCGAAGTAGCGCCGCGCGTCCGCGCGTCGCCGAGTGCACGGGAAACTGACGAGTGCACGGCCTCTTCACGTGAACAGGCCGTGCACTCGGCGAGGTGTCGTGCTCTCGACGCGGACGCGGACGCCGACGCCGGACGCGGGACGCCAGGCGCCAGACGCCAGACGCCGGGTTACTTTGCGAGCTGCTCGGCGATGCCGGTGTAGGTCGCGGGGGTCAGGGCCAGCAGGCGCTGTTTCGCAGCATCCCCGATCTCGAGACCCTGCACGAACTCCGCCAGCTCGGCGCCGCCGACGCGGTGACCGCGGGTGAGCTCTTTCAGCAGCGCGTACGGGTCGGAGATGTTCGAGCGGCCGGCGACGACCTCGGCGCGGATGACCGTCTGGATCGCCTCGGCCAGAACCTCCCAGTTGTGGTCGAGGTCATCGAGCAGCACGCCGCGTGAGAGCGAGATCTCGTTCAGGCCGCGGCGCAGGTTGTCGAGCGCGAGCAGCGAGTGCCCGAGGGCGACGCCGATGTTGCGCTGCGTGGTCGAGTCGGTCAGGTCGCGCTGCAGGCGGCTGGTGACCAGCGTCTGCGACAGGGAGCCGAGCAGCGCCGCCGAGAGCTCGAGGTTCGCCTCGGCGTTCTCGAAACGGATCGGGTTGATCTTGTGTGGCATGGTCGACGATCCGGTCGCACCGGCGACGGGGATCTGCGCGAAGTAGCCGAGCGAGATGTACGTCCAGATGTCGGTCGCGAGGTTGTGCAGGATGCCACCGGCGTGACGGATCCGGTCATACAGCTCGACCTGCCAGTCGTGCGACTCGATCTGCGTGGTGAGCACGTTGAAGTCGATGCCCATGCCCTCGATGTACTCGCGCGACAGCTGCGCCCAGTCGACATCGGGGTCGGCCGACAGGTGCGCCGACCAGGTGCCGGTCGCACCAGAGAACTTCGCCAGGTACTCCGAGCCCGCGATCTGCGCGCGCACGCGCTCGAGGCGCCATGCGAAGACGGCGATCTCCTTGCCCATGGTGGACGGGGTGGCGGGCTGGCCGTGCGTGCGGGAGAGCATCGCGGCATCCGCATGCTCCACGGCAAGCTCCCGCAGCTTCGCGATCACGCCATCCAGCGCCGGCAGCCAGACTCCCTCGACGGCGCGCTTGACGGTGAGGGCGTACGAGGCGGAGTTGATGTCCTCGCTGGTGCAGGCGAAGTGGGTGAGCTCGGCGATCGAGTCGAGACCCAGCGCGGAGAGCCGGTCGCGCACGAGGTACTCGACGGCCTTCACATCGTGACGGGTGACGGCCTCCTTGGCGGCGAGCCAGTCGATCTCGGCCTGGCCGAAGTCGCGGTACAGCGCCCGAAGGCGCTGCTTGTCAGCATCCGACAGCGGCGAAGTCTCGAACAGCGAGCGGTCGGTGAGGGCGATCAGCCACTCCACCTCGACCTCGACGCGGGCGCGGTTCAGGCCCGCCTCGGAGAGGTAGTCGGCGAGGCCGGAGACGGCGGCCTGGTAGCGGCCGTCGAGGGGGCTCAGCGGCTGGGTCGGAAGCGAGGGCAGAGAAGTCAGAGGAGTTCCTCCTGCTCGGGGCCCCGCATCGCGCGGGGCGACGAATGGGATGCCCGCACAGCCGGTTCGAGCTGGCTGAAGAGTCCGCGGGTCGCAGTCTCAATCATAGCGAGCACCGAATCGAACATCTCGGGGCCGGCGTAGTACGGATCGGGCACATCCATGCTCGAGGCGTGCGCGTCGAACGCCCGAAGCAGGATCACCTTGCCCTCGTCGTCGTCGGTGCGCGCCCAGGCGCGCAGAATGCGCTCATGGGTGCGGTCGAGAGCGACGATCAGGTCGTTCTCGGCGAAGGATGCTGCGCTGAACTGCTTCGCGCGGTGCAGCGATCCGTCGAACCCCCGGCGGGTGAGGGCGTCGATCGTGCGTTCGTCGGCGCGCTCGCCCACGTGCCAGTCGCCCGTGCCGGCGCTGCTCGAGACTACGTGCGCATCAAGCCCGTGTCGCGCCGAGAGCGCACGCAGCACCACCTCGGCCATCGGCGACCGGCAGATGTTGCCCGTGCAGACGAAGATGACGCGGAAGGGATCCGAGTCGGTCATCGCTCTATTCTGCCCGGATCGGGGCTTGTCCCCAATGATCGGCGCGGGGAAGTTGTCCACAGGTCGTGCGAACAGCGCGAAGTCGGATGCTGCCAGACGCGCACTCTGAAGGCATGTACACCATCGCGCATGCCTCCCCTCCTGCTGCTGACGGACTCTGGGCCGCGTTCGCCGCTCTGCGCCTGCTGGAGGAAGCCGAAGACCGGCTGGCGAGCGCCGAGGGCGTCGGTGCGGGGCTGGTCGCCGACTCGGCGTGGCGCAGTGACGGGGCCGGAGCGCGGGCGCTGCGCGGGGCGCTCGCCGAACTGCACCGCGGGCTGATGGGCGAGGTCGTCGCCGTGCAGGAGCAGCAGGGGATCGTCAGGGCGGGGATCCGCTGATGAGCGACGACCTGAACATCACCTCTGGTGGGGCGATCTCGGTCGACTCGTCGATGGTGCGCGAGATCGGACGACGCCTCGGTCAGGTGAGCGCCCACCTGGAGGACGCCTCGCATCTGGTGCGGCGCGCGGGCGCGACATGCGCGCAGGTCCCGGCGCTCGCCGCGACTGTCGGCACCGGAGCGATGGTGGCATGCGCGCAGCGGTTGGCGAGCATGGCAGACGAGACCCGCAGCGATGTGCACGGCGTCGAGGTGATGGCCGACACCTTCGAGCTGGTCGAGCTGCGCAACGAGCAGGCAGCCCTCAGCGTGCACCGGCCGAGCGAAGCGATGGCGCTGCAGGGCCGCATCGATGCGCTGCTGGCCGGCGACGCTGACCTCGAGAAGCGCGCCGACATGCTGATCGCCGGGTGGGAGGAGCGGCGGTTCGACGGCACGAAGGATCAGCCGCTGGATGGCGTGTTCGACGTGCTGCTCGGTCCGTGGGGTGCGGGCACGGTCGGCGCCGGGCTGATGGTGATGGCGCGGGCCGCCGCGCACGGTCGCGGCCTGCTGCCGTTCGACACCGTGTTGAAGGGGACCCCACCGCCGGTGCGGGTCGCCCCGGTCGCGAAGGGCGTGACCACCCCGGTCTCAGGGGTCAAGGATTCGCTCTCGCGCATCCCCGCGGGCAAGGAGGGACAGGTCGTCGTCGAGAAGTACACGATGGGAGACGGCTCGCGTCGGTTCGTGGCCTACGTCGACGGCACCCGGGCGATCGTCCCTGGCACTGAAGATCCGTGGGACATGGGCTCGAATTGGGACATGTACATCGATCGCGACCAGGCCGCGTCGCAGGTCGCGATAGAGAAGGCACTGGAAGCGGCCGGAGCGAACCCGGGAGATCGGGTCGGGTTCGTGGGTTACTCCCAGGGTGCCGCTGCTGCGAGCTTCACCGCGATGGAGGGCACCTACGACGTGGACGTCGTGATCACTGCCGGCAATCCTGTCGAACCGTCACTCGCCGCCGACCAGACGCTCGTCGAGCTGCGGCACCAGGGGGATCCGATCTCGAACCTGTCCGGCGGCGGAAGCGTCGGTGGGACCGGTTCGACAGGGAGCTTCACGGCGCGCGCCGAGGTGGATTCCGTGTCACCGCTTGGGCCGCACCGACTCGAGGAGTATCTCGACACCGCGGGGCAGGTGGACTCCTCGGGCGACCCGAGGGTGACCGATCTGCAGGAGTCCTTCTTCGCCGAGCTCGGTCAGGCGGCCAAGGTCGAGACGACCGAGTTCCTGGCCGAGCGACCCTGAGCCTCAGTCGTGCCGCTGCTTCTTCTGGGGGCGCAGGATCGCACCGAAGATCGCGTTGATGATCGAGATGATGACGGCCGCGACGACGCCCCACCAGAACGACTCGACCGTCAGGCCCCAGCCGAATCCGCTGGTGATCCAGGCGGTCAGCCACAGCAGGAAGCCGTTGATGAGGAACGAGATCAGCCCGAGCGTGAGGATGTACAGCGGGATCGCGACGATCTTGATCACGGTGCCGATGATGGTGTTCACCAGCGCGAAGATCGCGGCGACGGCGAGCAGCGTCAGCACGACCTGCAGAGTCTCACCGGGGGAGAACGGGCGGATGCTGACCTCGAGCACGGGGATGAGTGTGACAACCCAGATGGCGAAGGCATTGACGACGACGCGGACGATGAATCGCATCCGTCGATCCTGCCACGGTTGACTGGTGATGTCAGGGGGTGAACTGGCGCAGAATCTGCGACGGTTCGATCCGTCAGGGTTCAGCGTGGATGCCGGCAGCGATCACGTGCGCGAGTTCATCGACGGTCACCAAGCCCTGAGCGGCGCTTAGGACCAGCTCGAAGGCATCGTCGTCGCTGAAGTTGAGTTCGAATCCATTCAGTCTGAGAAAGATGAGCGTCAGTACCAGGGACAGCCGTTTGTTGCCGTCGAACAGAGGGTGGTTCTGAGACAGCGAACTCAGCAGCGCCGCCGCCTTCTGCTCGATCGTGGCGTACGCATCTGTTCCGAACATGCTGGCGGCTGGGCGTGCCAACGCTGAGAACAGCAGTCCTTCGTCGCGTACATGCAGACCCAGCTTCTCGACGACGGCGATCGCCTGTGCTGGCTCGATGTACTCGACCATCACGCGTCTTCGAGGCGTGTCATCACGTCGGCGTACCGTTCGGTGATCTCGTCCGCGAGCGTCAGCACGCGGGCGGTCTTCGCCTCAGTGCTGGCGAAGCGCTCGGCGGCTTCGATCAGCACCGCATGCTTCGAAATGTGCCGCGAGCGCGCAATCGCCTCGAGCTTCGCGTCGAGCTCCTCGGGGATCCGCACGGTCATGGCCATACCAGAATGGTACCACCGGCGATCCGTCTCGGCTCCATAGACTGATCCCGTGACCGAGCCGATCCTGCCCCGCATCCGTCCCGAGATCGCCGCGCTGCCGCCCTACCGGCAGGGCAAGCAGGCGGGACCGGACGCGTTCAAGCTGTCCAGCAACGAGAACCCGTTCGATCCACTGCCCTCGGTGCTCGAGACGCTGGCGCACACGACGCCGATGAACCGGTACCCGGATGCCACTGCCGGCGCGCTGCGCGCCCGCCTGGGGGAGAAGTACGGCGTCGAACCCGACGCAGTGCACATCGGCACCGGAAGCGTGTCGATCCTCTACCAGCTCGTGCTGGCCACAGCATCCGTCGGCGACGAGGTCATCTACGCCTGGCGCTCGTTCGAGGCGTACCCCGGCCTGCCGCTGGTCGCCGGCGCGACGGGCGTGCAGGTGCCGCTCACCGACGGCGCGCGGCACGATCTCGATGCGATGGCGGATGCTGTCACCGTCCGCACCCGTGCGATCATCGTCTGCACGCCGAACAACCCGACCGGTCCTGTCGTCACCAGTGCGGAGTTCGCCGGTTTCGTCGCGCGCGTCCCGAGCGACGTGCTGATCATCCTCGATGAGGCCTACGCCGAGTTCGTGACCGCTCAGGACGCAGTCGACGGTCTTGCGGAGCGCGTCTACGAACAGCATCCGAACGTCGTCGTGCTGCGCACCTTCTCGAAGGCCTTCGGCCTCGCGGGCCTTCGGGTCGGCTACGCCATCGGCAACCCGCGTGTGCTCGACGCCGCGCGCACGACCGCGATCCCGCTGTCGGTGACCAGCGCCGCCGAACGCGCCGCGATCGCCAGCCTCGACGCCGAGGACGAGCTGCTCGCCCGCGTCGCCGTCATCGTCGAGCGCCGCACCCGTCTCGTCGCTGGCCTCCGCGAACAGGGCTGGGACGTGCCCGACGCCCAGGCGAACTTCATCTGGCTGCCGACCGGCGATGGCACGGATGCTGCCGCTGCGGCATTCGTCGCCGCCGACCTCATCGTCCGGCCGTTCTCCGGCGATGGCATCCGCATCTCGGTCGGAGAAGAGGAGTCGATCGCTCGCGTGCTGGAGGTTGCAGCGACCCTGCGGTGACTCATGCGCGGCCCGATCCTCGGGGCTGCTCGGCTGATTCCGACGTGTGATCGGGGAGCGGACTCGTCGGGTCGGTCGGCATCTGACTGTGCGCTGCCGGTGAATGGTGGCCGGCTGCGCGATACGCGAACCCCGCACGGCGGCGGTCGATGACGACCGCAGAGGTCGCGGCGAGAAACACCAACTGGGTGAGCGTTCGCCACAGCAACTCGTCGTACCAGGGCAGCGGTGCGTCAGACAGGGCGAGCGCGATGTTCGCCGGGAACACGCCGATCAGCAGCAGGGTGAGTCCAGCCGCGGACAGGCCTGCGAGTCGCGGAATCAGCAGACCTATCGCGCCGGCCAGTTCCACGAGGCCGGTCGCCGTGACGGCGAGTTCGGGGGTGGGGACGAAGTCGGGCACCATCGCGATCAGCTCTTCCCGCATGCCGATGAAGTGCGAGACCCCGGTCAGTGCGAACATCGCGGCGAGCCCGCCGCGCAGCGCCGTCGGAAAGTGGCGCAGCGCCTGTGCGCCGAGAGCGCCGAGCAGCCACAGGAGGGCTGTGACCGCCACGAGCATGATCAGTGGTTCCATGACGGCCCCTCAGTCCAACGCGTTGATGCCGGCGCCGATCACGCTGATCCCGACCGTGATCAGAGAGACGGCGAGCACGACGACGCCGACCCACAGGAGCGCGATGACCCGGCTGGGCTGCTTCGGGTCGCGACCTAGAACGGAGAGGAAGAATCCCGCGGGGATGAGCAGCGCACTGGCGAGCACACCGACGGCGCCCCACCGCCACACTCCGATCACGCCGACGGCATCCTGGAGCAGCAGGCTGACCAGACCGAGGATGATGAGCACTCCCGCATGCGCGTGCCCCGCTCGGAAGAACGTCTTCTGCAGGCCGTTGAATGGAAGTCCTCCTGTTGCGATTCGCAGCAGGAAGGTGCCGCCGGACATCACGCCGACGACGGTGAGGATCGTCGCTCCGGCGACGATAGCGAGGATCGGGTCCATATCTTGCTCCTTAAGATAGTGAAAGTATCTAATCACATTAGACAGTTAAGCTATCCGAAAGTCCAGGGGCTCAAGGAGGCCGTGAATGCGCATCTCGGAACTGGCCGAACGCAGTGGCCTGACGATCGCCACTCTCAAGTTCTACATTCGCGAAGGCATGCTCCAGCGGGGGGAGGCGACCTCGGCGACCCGTGCCGAGTACGGCGACGATCATCTCGCCCGGGTGCAGCTCATCTCTGCGCTGGCCGACGTTCGGGGCCTGCCGCTCACCAAGGTCAAGCAGATCCTGGCACTGATCGATGATCCCGATCCTGACCCGGTCGTGGTGCTCGGCAGGGCGATCGGGGCGCTTCCTCCCTACGTGCAGGGGGACCGCGCAGAATTTCCCCGCGCTCAGGCGGCGATCGAGTCGCTCGGGCTGACCTACGATCCCGCGTTCACCGCCGTGCCTCAGCTCGAAGACGCCATCCGGGCGCTCGAGCACGCGAATCTCGACGCCGGCCCGGACACCCTGCGCCGCTATGCGGATGCGATGTGCACCGTCGCCGTCGACGAGATCGCCCCCCTCTCTGAGATGTCCCTCGAGGAGGCGATCTCGTACTCAGTGCTCGGGACCGCTCTGTACGAGCCGCTCATGCTCGCGTTGCGGCGCCTAGCGCACCAGCACCTGCTCGCCGACGGCCTTCCTCCTCGGGTGACCTGAGTGTGATGCGCAGAATGGGGCTGTTAGTAAGTAGTTAGTTACTACTACGATGCAGGCATGCGAGATGAGAAGCGAAGCGCGGCAGAACGCCGGACGCAGGCAGTAGCCGAGGGGCTCAGTGCGTTCGCCGACCACGGCCTCACGACCGCGGCGATTGCGCAGGTGGCCGAGCGGATCGGCGTCTCCCAGCCCTACGTCTTTCGCCTCTTCGGGTCCAAACAGGCGTTCTTCCTAGCGTGTATCGATGAACTGCCCGATCGCATCACCGGGATGTTCCTGCAGGCCGCGCAGGGCGCCGATGACCCCATGGAGGAGATGGGCGCCGGCTTCCGCGTGCTGGTCTCGGACGGTGTCATCAGCGGCTTCTGGTTGCAGGCCTGCGCTGCAGCTCGCGCCGATGACGAGATCGCCCGCAGATGCAGGGGCGTGATCTCGCGTGCGCTGCGCGTCGCTCAGGACAGCACCGGCGCTGACGCCGACGGGCTGGCCGCCTTCTTCGGCAGGGGAGCTCTCGTGATGATGCTGCAGACCCTCGGAGTCGATCTCGGCGAGGGCAGCCAAGCGGCGGTCGCAGCGCTGGCAGAAGAAGGGCGCCGATCATGAATCCATTGCTGATGCCCTTGGTGGCTGTGCAAGGACGCCGGGCCCGTTCTCAGATCGAGGTGCTTCCCGAAGCGGGGGGTCCCACCACCGGACGCACCAATGATGGCGTCGGGGAGGGCTTGCGCGTGATCGTGGTGGGCGAGTCGACCGCAGCCGGCTGCGGAGCCGCAACGCATGAGGAAGCGTTCGCCGGCGAGTTCGCCCGAGCGCTCAGCGGACGCCGCGACAAGCCAGTGCAGTGGACGGTGCAAGGGCGCCATGGTGCGACCATTCGGCGGGTGCGATATCGGATGCTGCCTGACCTGGACACCCCCGTCGACGTGGCCGTTCTGCTCATCGGCGTCAACGATGTGCTCACCCGCACTCCGGTCGCACAATGGGGCGATGATCTCGCGGCCGTCGTCGAAGCCCTGGACGCTGCGGCTGAGCGCACGGTCGTCGCGGGCATCCCCCCGTTCGACGCGTTTCCCGCTCTGCCCCGCGCGCTTCGCACTTACCTCAGTGAGCGCGGTCGCGCGCTCGATGCCGCCGCGCAAGAGGTCTGCGCGGCCGGTCGCGGTGTTTCGTGGCTGAGTTCGGCCGACATCGCAGATGCGGACGCCACGTTCTTCGCACGGGATGGCTTCCATCCGTCGCCTGCGGGGTATCGGCGCTGGGCGAATGACGTCGCGCTGGCTGTCGCCGGGTGAACTGAGTGGAGTCGGCGGCGGCAGTTGGCCATGCTCCCTGAGCACCGGCCACCGTCATCAGCGGTCAGTCGGTCTCCGAGTTGCCGTCCGGTGCCGGCGTCGTGGCATACGTCAGGGTCTCCGGGAGACCTCGTGACACGGGGTGAACCTGGCCGAAGCCGCGCACGTCGTGGTTCCAGCCCTCCATGCCCTCGCGCGCTCTGGTCGCATACCACTCCGTCAGGTGATGGTGCAGCTCAACGCGGAGCTCCGCCTGCGAGCGGTCATCGATGAGGTTGTGCTGTTCAGCGGGGTCATTCTCGCGATCGGCCGACGCGCGCCACCGGTCGGACGGAATCTCGACGCCGGCCAGTTCGCACACCGTCGAGTGCAGTGTGGTGGCGCAGACCTTGCCCCAGAAGCCGTGATGCCCGCAGCTGAACTCGTTGTCTGAGAGGAACGGCACGACAGTGTCGTCGCGGACGCCGACCAGGGCAACCCGCTGCTGGGGGGCTGATGCGGGAGAGGAGTGGGCTGGAAGCCGCTTGGTCGCATCTCCGGACACTTACAAGGGCCCCCGAATTATGCGTGAGGCGGCATGCCGCCGTCGGTAGCGTGGACGCGTGACCTCGACCGAAACACCCCTCGTTCGCGTTCTGGAAGCCGATGGGCGATACGCCCCGAGCGCCGCCGCCGAGCAGTACCTGCCCCTCATCGACGCGCTGTCGGATGCTGAACTCGAGCAGTTCTACCGAGATATGGTCGTCATCCGCGCCATCGACACCCAGGCCACCAACCTGCAGCGTCAGGGCCAGCTGGCGCTGTGGCCTCCGAGCCGCGGACAGGAGGCGGCGCAGGTCGGATCCGCGTACGCGGCACGCAGACAGGACACGCTCTTCCCGTCTTATCGCGAACATGCGGTCACCCGCATCCGAGGCGTCGACCCGGTCGACATCCTCAGCGTGATGCGCGGCAACACACACGGCGGCTGGAACCCCCTCGACCCGAAGAACGGCAACACCCGCATCTACACGCTCGTGCTCGGTTCGCAGACGCTGCACGCGGCCGGCTTCGGCATGGGCCTCGTCTTCGACGGCAAGACCGGCACCGGCGATGTCGAGCGCGACGAGGCTGTCGTCGTCTACTACGGTGACGGCGCCTCCAGCCAGGGCGATGTGCACGAGGCGATGGTGTTCGCCGCCAGCTACAACGCGCCTGTGCTGTTCTTCCTGCAGAACAACCACTGGGCGATCTCAGTGCCGGTCGAGACCCAGACGAAGGTGCCCCTGGTCACCCGCGGCGCCGGCTACGGCATCCCCTCGGTGCGCGTCGACGGCAACGACGTGCTCGCAAGCTACGCCGTCTCGCGGGCGCAGCTCGACGAGGCACGCTCTGGGGGCGGGCCTCGGGCGATCGAGGCGGTCACCTACCGCATGGGCGCGCACACGACGAGCGACGACCCCACCAAATACCGCGGCAGCGACGAGGAGCAGTCCTGGGCGCAGCGCGACCCGATCGCGCGCATGCGCGCGTTCCTCGAGGGCCGAGGGGCGGCAGCATCCGTCTTCGACGACGTCGAGACCGAGGCGGCGGATGCCGCTGAGGATCTCCGCGCGCGCACCGTCGCACTCACAGCCCCAGGCCGTGAGCTGATGTTCGACCACGTCTACAGCGAGCCGCATCCGCTCATCGACGAGCAGAAGGCGTGGCTGGAACAGTACGAAGCCTCGTTCGAGGGAGGGGCGAACCGATGACCATCGAGACTGTGCCGATGTCGAAGGCACTCAATGCCGGCCTGCGCAAGGCCCTCGAGGACGACCCCCGCGTGCTGCTGATGGGCGAGGACATCGGTCCGCTCGGCGGGGTCTTCCGCGTCACCGAGCACCTGCACCGCGACTTCGGCTCGCAGCGCGTGCTCGACACCCCGCTGGCCGAGTCCGGCATCGTCGGCACGGCGATCGGCCTCGCCATGGCGGGCTTCCGCCCGGTCTGCGAGATCCAGTTCGACGGCTTCGTATTCCCCGCATTCGACCAGATCACCTCGCAGCTGGCGAAGATGACCAACCGTCACGAGGGCGCCCTGTCGATGCCGATCGTGATCCGCATCCCCTACGGCGGGCACATCGGAGCCGTCGAGCACCACCAGGAGAGCCCGGAGACGTACTTCGCGCACACCCCGGGGCTGCGCGTCGTCTCGCCGTCGACTCCGAACGACGCGTACTGGATGATCCAGGAGGCGATCCGCTCGAACGACCCGGTGATCTTCCTCGAGCCCAAGAGCCGGTACTGGCCCAAGGGCGAGGTCGATCTGTCAGCATCCGCCGCCCCGCTGCACGCATCGCGCATCGTACGCCGCGGCAGCGATGTGACCCTCGTCGGACACGGCGCGATGGTGACCACCCTGCTGCAGGCGGCTGCGATCGCCGAGGGCGAGGGCACCAGCTGCGAGGTCGTCGACGTGCGCTCGCTCTCGCCGGTGGACTACGGCCCCATCCTCGACTCGGTGCGATCCACAGGGCGAATGGTCCACGCACAGGAGGCGCCCGGATTCAACGGCCTCGGTGGCGAGATCGCCGCGACGGTCATGGAGCGCGCGTTCTACTCGCTCGAGGCGCCAGTGCTTCGGGTCTCGGGCTTCGACACGCCCTTCCCGCCCGCGAAGCTCGAGGGCGTCTACCTTCCCGATGCCGACCGCATCCTCGAAGCCGTCGACCGCTCGCTCGCCTACTGACGTCGACCCGGCCGCAACTCCGGAAAAACTGCCGAAAATCGCACAGAATGGCCGCCAGGCCCGGAATCATCGCCGAATCTCCGGAGTTGCGGCAACCGAAAGGACTCGCCATGACCACTCAGACCTTCACCCTTCCCGACGTCGGCGAGGGCCTCACTGAAGCCGAGCTCGTCGCCTGGAAGGTGGCGCCAGGCGACACCGTGGCGATCAACGACGTGATCTGCGAGATCGAGACGGCGAAATCACTCGTCGAGCTGCCATCGCCGCACGCCGGCACAGTCGGCGAGCTGCTCGTGGCCGAGGGCGTCACCGTCGAGGTCGGTGCGCCGATCATCACTTTCTTGTCGGATGCTGTCGCTGCAGCGCCCTCGGCACCCGCTGAGCCCGCTCCGGAGGAGGGCGGTGGGTCGGTGCTGGTCGGCTACGGCACCGGCGGTGGCGCCTCGTCACGCCGACGCAAGCCGGCCGAGCGACCGGTGCGCTCGTCGGTGGGAGTGATCGCGAAGCCCCCGATCCGCAAGCTCGCCCGCGACCTGAACGTCGACCTGACCGAGGTGACCGCAACTGGCGCCGACGGCGAGATCACGCGCGACGACGTGGTGAAGCACGCTTCGCAGGCGAGTGTCTTCCGCAACATCGAGACCCCGGAGTGGGGGACAGTGCGCGAGGAGACCATTCCGGCGCCTGCGCCGGAGCCGGTGGGGCTGGCCCGTGGCATCCAGCCGTCCTCGCCGGAGGCGACCGACGGGCGCAGCGAGTCGATCCCGGTCAAAGGCGTGCGCAAGGCGACGTCATCGGCCATGGTGCGCAGCGCGTACTCGGCCCCGCACGTCACGGTCTGGAAGGAGGTCGACGCGAGCCGCACGATGGAACTCGTCGGTCGGCTGAAGGCCTCACCGGACTTCACCGACATCCGGGTGTCGCCCCTGCTGATCATGGCCCGCGCGGTCATCTGGGCAGCCCGCCGCACGCCGATGGTGAACGCGGCCTGGGTCGACACCGAGGACGGTGCCGAGATCGTCGTGCGCCACTATGTGAACCTCGGCATCGCCGCGGCCACGCCGCGCGGTCTGCTGGTGCCGAACATCAAGGACGCCCAGGATCTCAGCCTGAAGGACCTCGCTCGCGCCTTGAACCGGTTGACCCTCACAGCCCGCGAGGGCAAGACCAGCCCGGCCGACCAGCAGGGCGGCACCATCACGATCACCAACATCGGCGTGTTCGGGATGGACGCCGGCACCCCGATCATCAACCCCGGCGAGTCGGGCATCATCGCCATGGGCACGATCGCCCAGAAGCCGTGGGTCGTCGACGGCGAGGTGCGCCCCCGATGGGTGACGACTGTCGCCGGTTCGTTCGACCACCGAGTGCTCGACGGCGACGCCATGAGCCGCTTCGTCGCCGACGTGGCCGCCGTGCTGGAGGAGCCCGCGCTGCTGGTGGACTGAGTGCTTCACCGCAAAGGGGACCGGTAGAACGACAATGGTCCGCTCCCAAAGGAGCGGACCATTGTCTCGGATCAGCGGGAGCGGCCGCCGAGCGGTGCGCGGGCTGCGTAGACGCCGCCGTTCGACTCGAACGAGACGGCCAGAACCGGCGAAGCCGTCGTACCGGTCAGACTGTCCCCGGTGCCGCGAGACGAGGTGCGTGCACCGAATCGCAACTCTGTACGGCCGGATTGCACGTTCGCTTCGGCGCTGCCGATGACCTGGCTTCCGTCCCAGAGGTAGACCCGCGCCGTACCCGACCGGGGCGTTTGCAGCGAGACGCTCACGATCCCAGCGGAGATCGACGACTTCAGCACCTTGAGCTGATGGCTCGTCGGCATGAAGCCGCCTAGGGGCACAGAATCGGCCGCTGACTGCAGAATCGACTGAGGCGACGTGACCGAGCGGGCTGCCGTGTCTGGCAGCGTCGGCGCCTTGGGTTGAGCCCCCTTGTCCTGGACGCCGTCGAGCGTGAGGATGCCCCACCGCCATGGATCGGCTCGCATGCCGGGGAACGTCGACCAGCCGACACGGGTCTGGGCAGCCTTGTTCTGCGTGTCGGAATCGTTGATGACCACGTTGAATCCGATGTGCGACGGGTCGACATTGTCGGGCAGGACGCCGAAGGGGATCTTGACCTCCATGTCGTACCCGGCGTACGCCTCTGCCGTGGCAGCCATCTTCACCGCGACCTGCATTCCGGGTGCGGTGATCGCAGCCTCACCCTGCCAGTTGTCACGGTCGCGGCCCACGCCGGGCGCGCCGGTCATGGAGTCCATCGATGGCATGATTCCGGCGATGAACGTGTGGGCGGTGTTCGGGGCAGTGCCGCGCGGATCGAAATAGATCTCGACGGCGTCCGTCCGCCGCTGACGCTTGTTGTCAGATGCCGGCAGGATCGTGCCCCGCACATCGTCGACGACAGACAGGAACAGGTAGAAGTTCGCGTCGTCGTGCGTGATCCAGGTCTGCGCGCTGATCGACGGGTTCGTGCCGCCCATCGGGCTGCCGTCCCACACCGTGACCACTGGAATCGGATCGCCGGGGTACTCCCCGTCGCGGCGGATCCCGTCTATGGCGGGGGCCGTGCCTGCGCGCTGCACCGCGTATGTCGGGACGAGGTTCATCGTGACGTCGCGCTCCGCAGTGCCCGACTCGCTGGTCGCGGTGATGGTGACGGGCCAATTGCCCTTGTTCGACGCCCGGTTCGCGGTTGGGATCGATGTATCCACGTTGGTCACGTCGAACGTGAGCGTGGCGGTCTTTCCCGCGGCGAGTCCCGCGTACTGCTGGGATGCGGATGCCGAGAAACCAGCCGGCAGGGTGAGCGCGACCGATCCGGAGCGGCTCTGGGACGAGAAGTTCTCCACGACGATCTCAAGGGCCTTGGTGCGCCCCTGTCCCAGCGGGAACAGCTCGGGGACGAGCACATCGAGATGCTTCATTCCGAGGCCTGCGGTCCAGTCGCGGAACGCTTGAATCTCTTCAAGCGGACGGATCGTGGCCTCGACCGCACCTGCGACGCGAAGCTGAGCAAAGGTCGTGCCCTTCGCTGAGCCCGCTGCGAGCGTGGCCTCCACGCGGGCCTGCGTGCCGACAGCGGCGTCGCCCGCGGCGGTGACCTGAACACTCACCCGGTGCGATCGACCCTTGTTCAAGGACGGGACCGTGACGGCTCCAGTCGCGGACCAGCCCGAGGGGACCGCAAGCGTCAGCCGGCCCGCGGGCAGCTTCGCGTCCGAGGGGGCGGTGACGATGACCTCGACGGGGACGCTCTCCCCGGCGACGACTTCGAAGCGCCCTGGCCGCACATCGATCAGCGTTCCGAGCGGCAGCCCGCCCTGGATCGGCAGCGCAGCACCGCGCAGCGCCGCGTCGCCACCCGACTTCGCGTCGACGATCGGTGTGCGCGAGTGGATGACGGTGAACCACGAGTTGGAGATCTTGGCGGGATCGGTCGTGCCTGGGGCGAACTCACCCCAGCCCTGGGTGACGTAGGCCCAACGCGCCTGGTCGAGCATCTGCGACCAGCGCTTGCCGTTGCGCACGCTCATCGTGCCGTTCCAGCATCCGAACACGACATCGGACGACACGGTCGGCGTGTAGCCCGCAGCGACGCCGCCCTCGCCGGCTGCGCCGGAGCCGTTCGCGCCCGAGCGCAGGATGCGACGCGGCTGCCATGGGCGGAAGCCTTCGGCGAAGTGCTCGGGGTAGCGGCTTTCGTCGCCGGCGGCCAGGTAGGCCTCGACCGCGAACATCGCCGCCTGCTGGTGATTGCCGTGATTGCCCTCAACGGCAGAGGGATTCATCGTGATGATGACGTCAGGACGCGTGGCACGCACGACGCGCACGATGCGGTTGAGCACGGCATTGCCGTCCCAGACCTGGTGCGAAAGCGGTGCGCTTGCCGTGTAGTAGAAGTCGAGTCCGTCGAGATTGAACACGTTCTCGATGCCGGCGTAGCCAACAGCCTTGCGCTCTTCGGCCTCGCGCAGCATCCCCAGAGGGGGCCCCTCTTCGAGACCCACAGCGTTTCCGCCACCTTCTCCGCGGGTGACGGTGATGACGCCGGCCTTCATATCGTGGAACTCGTTCCACTGGCCCAGAACGCCGAGGTTGCCGGCCTCATCATCGGGGTGGGCGCCGATGAAGAGCACGTTCAGCTTGACGGCGCCGCCCGGTGCGGCCAGCGCCTGTTCGGCGGGAGTGAGGCCGGACACCTGCAGGCCGGCGACCGCAGCGGCGACGCCGAACGCACCGCCCGCCTTGAACAGATTTCGGCGAGTCAGCGAATATCCGGAAGGGGATTGAAGATCATCCATGAGGGGACCAGCCTTTCGTCCTGGCGCACAGCGATGTCGCGCCCGAACCTATGAGGAGACAGGGAGTCAACACTTATTTGCTAGACAGAAATAAGTGTTGACCCCAATTCCATCGGTGCTTCACGGTGGCGTCAACGGCGAAAAATAAGTCCCGAACGCAGCCCGGCTCAGGCGGCGGGGCGTGCCAGAATCATCGCGCCCCGCAGCGAAGCGTCCGCCCCGAACGCCGAGGGCACGATCTGCGGCGGATACGGGATGGCTCCCGTCAGTCGCTCGGACAGAGGGACGAGCAGAGCGTCGCCCGCACGGGTCATTCCGCCCCCGATGACGATGCGAGAGGGGTCGATCGTGAGGACGGCGGTGATGAGGTGGCGAGCGATCTCATCCACAGCATCCGCCCACATTCGCCGCGCCGCCTCAGAATGCGGAATCGCGGCGACCAGACTCGCGACATCGGTTGCCGGGACATCTTGCGCGGCCGCCACTCGTCTGCCCAGGCCGCTGCCGCCCGCGAACTCCTCCAGCGTGACGCCGTCATGGATGTCGATCACGGCGTATCCCACCTCTCCGGCAGACCCGTGCGCGCCGCGCAGCACCTCACCTGCGATGACTGGCGAGATCGCGATCCCCGTGCCGAGGTTGACGTACAACCCGATGTCCACGCCACTGAGCGCACCCTCCCGGCACTCGGCGAGCGACGCCGCCTTCACGTCATTCTCGATTCTGAGCGACGAGACGCCGAACTCCGCCTGCATTCGGTGCCCGAGCTCGAGATCCGACCATCCGATCACGTTGGGCGCGAGGTCGACACGGTCATCGAAGACGATGCCGGGGGTCGAGATGCCGACGGAGGCAAGTGGTCCGATCTGATCCACGAGGCGCCGCGCAGTCTCGAAGGTGCGCGAGAGAACCTCCTCGGCATTCTCGCCGTCCTCGATCTGCAGTCGTTCTTCAGCACAGTCTCCGTCGGGAGCCTCGGCCCGCAATGCGACCTTCGTGCCGCCGAAGTCGATTCCGAGCACGCTCATTGCCGCTACCACCGCCTGACCTCACGCGCCCAGCGTCGCCGTCGAGGCGATGAGCTGGTCGGCGACGGAGTCGAGATGAGCGCGCATTCCTTCGCGCCACAGTCGGAACTCGTCGACGGTGACCGCGCGGGCCTGCGCCATCCTGGCCACCTCCGCAGGGGCAGCCCCTCCGATGGACGTTCGCACGGCGACGAAGTTGTCGGCGTTCAGAGCGCGTGCGAAGTCCTCCGGAGTCAGCGAGACGTCACGGCCGGCGACCTCCTTGGTCACCTCGTGCACGCGAACAGGGTCGATGGTGCGCACATCGACGACACCTGCCGAGTCCGCCTCCCGCACGATCCGCGAGACCACGGCGTGCGCCTGCGTGAACGTCAGTCCGCCATCGCGGACGAGTGTGTCCGCGAGTTCGGTGGCGTTCGCGAACGATGACAGCGCACGCTCCCGCATCACATCGGTGTTCACCTGTATCGTGCCCAGAACACCCGTGAGCAGGTGCAGCACGTCCGTGAGGGTGTCCACGGCACGCCATGCGTATGGCTGCAGGTCGTCTTCAGTGTCGACGATGTCACCGAAGGGTGTGTTGTGCATCATTGTCAGCACGGTGGCGGCACTGGCGGATGCCGCCGAGAGCAGTGACCGGGAGTGCTCGATCGAGACGGGGTTCCGCTTCTGCGGCATGATCGACGAGATCTGCACATAGGGAGCCGCGACGCGGTACAAGCCGAACTCTGCCGTGCACCAGTTGAGGAAGTCCACGCAGCTGCGCCCCGTGTCGATCGCCATGAGCTGCAAGGCGATCGCCGAATGTGCGATGTAGTCGGTGGCGGCAACGGCATCGTAGGAATTCTCCACGACACCGCGGAACCCGAGAAGCTGCGCCATGTGCTCGCGATCGATGGCGAATCCGGTGCCGGTCAGCGCCGCGCCGCCCATCGGCGAGTAGTCCAAGCTCTCGTAAGCCTGCTGCACCCGGCGGATGTCGCGGCCGAGCACGTCGGCGATGGCGAGGAAGCGGTGTCCGAGCGTCGATGGCTGCGCCGGCTGGGTGTGCGTGTGCTCCAGCGAGAGCGTGTCGGCGTGCTCGCCACCGAGGCGCACCAGCGTCTCGTAGAGTTCGCCAGCGGCATCCAGCACGCGGATCAGCTGCCGACGCATGACCATGCGGTAGAGCGTCATGCCCATGTCATTGCGGCTGCGCGCCGTGTGGAGGCTGCCGGTGACATCGCCGCCGATGCGCATCATCTCGTTCTCCACAGTGAAGAACAGGTCCTCGAACTGGCCCGTGTACTCACTGGCGGCAAGAGCGTCGAGATCCAGCCCGTCGATCGCCCTTGCAATCGTGGCGGCGTCGGCGTCGTTCAAGATGCCGGCCCCGTGCAGCATGATCAGATGCGCGCGGTGGATCTGGATCATCGAGGGCAGCAGCATCCGCTTCGCCTCGTCATACGCAGGACGCAGGACAGCGGTCGTGTAGCTTTCGCCCGGGAAGGTGGCGCCGTCGCGCTGGACGATCTCGTCGCGGTTCATACTTCTTCTCTTTCAGGGGTCGTTCGGGAGTTGCAAAATGGAGCACGGGGCGTCAGAGCGTGGTGGCTGTGCCTTCTTTCGCCTCCATCCGGCGCGTGATGATCAGGACGCCGAGCACGAGGAACACCTGGATCATGCCGTACACCGAGCCGGTGCCGATGTTGCCCTGATAGTTCTCGTTGTTGATCGCGATCGACAACGGCACCCAAGCCGGCGTGTAGATGAGCACGCTCGCGACGAATTCGCCGACACCGTCGACGAAGGCGAGCAGTGCGCCGGCCATGATCCCCCGTGAGATCAGCGGCAGCACGACTTTTCGGAATGCGTGCCACCATGTGGCACCGAGGCTGCGCGCGGCATCTTCGAGATTCGGATCGAGTTGTGAGAAGGACGCGAAGGTCGAGCGGAAGATCAGAGGGTTGAATCGCACGAAGTAGGCCAGCGGGAGAATCGCGAAGGTGCCGACGAGGACCTGCCCGAATGCGAAGGGTGAGGGGCTCGAGAACGCCGTGATGAGGTTGATCGCGACGACCGTGCCAGGAAGTGCCCACGGCAGCATGATCGCGATGTCGAGGGCGAGCTTTCCGCGGAAATGCATCCGGCTCATGACATACGCAGCTCCGGCGCCGAGGATGACCGCGCCGCCGACGGCGATCACGCTCATCAGCAGAGAGTTCGTGACGGGACGCCAGAAGTCCACACCGCTGAACATCTGCGCCCACCACTCCAGCGTGTAGTCGCTGGGCAGCACGCTCGACAGCCAGCCGCCCTTCGCGGTGACCGACAGCACCGCGATCATCACGATCGGCAGCACGAGAAACAGCGTCGTGGGGACGGCGATCACGAACAGCAGCACCTTCAGTGGCGTCGAGGTGACTGTGGAGCGCTTTCGTCCGCCGCCCTTCGACTGGGTGCGGTAGACCTTGCGCTGCTCATAGGAGCGGATGATGGCGAGGAAGGCGATCGAGATGACGGCCAAGGTCGTCGAGATGATGGACGCCAGGCGCATGTCGCCGTTCGTCTTCGCGATCACGATCTGCTGGGTCATCACATCGGTGTATTGGAACAGCAATGGTGCCGTATACGACGACATCGCGGACATGAACGTGATCAATGCGCCGGCGACGAGCGCCGGGGTGAGCATCGGCAGGACGACCTTCATCCAGATGCGCGCCTTGCCGGCGCCCATCGACGCTGCTGCTTCTTCGAGTGAGGCGTCGGCGTTGGACAGCGCGGCGGAGACCGTCAGGAAGAAGTAGGGGTACATCGTCATCGCATGCACTATGAGGACCCCGGCGAGGCCCTGGAGCCAGAACATCTTCTGGTCGACGCCGAACCACTCCTGCATGGCGAAGGGGATGCGCCCGCCGACGCCGAAGAGCAGTTTGAACGACCACACGCCCATCAGGGGCGGCAGGGCGATCGGCAGCAGTGCGAGCACCTGACAGATGCGTCGGCCGGGGAAGTCCCAGCGGGTGAGCAGGATCGCCACGGCGGTGCCGAGCACGCCGGCGACCACCACCGAGAGCAGCGACAGCACGATCGATCCGCCGATGGCGGACGTCTGGGTGGGGTTGGCGAAGAAGTCGGCCCAGGCCTTGAACGAGAATCCGAGTACCGCGGCCTTGTCCTGAGAGACGCTGCGGCGGGCGGTGGCGATCATCGGGCCGATCACGTATCCGAGCAGCACCACGCCGAGCAGGGTGAGAGTCAGCACTGTCGACCAGCGGCGCTTGATCCACGGCGGACGCTTCGACGGGCCGGTGACCCGCTGCGCTGTTGTCAGCGAGCTCATCGCGCCTCCGCCGGGACGCAGTAGGCGGCTTCCTCGGGCAGCACGACGCGCATCATGTCGCCACGCTCGGGCCGTGCGTGCACTCCGGTCAGGTCGACCTTGATGCGTCCAAGCGACGAGTCGATCTCACACGACAGCGAATACCCGACGAAGTCGACGTCGGCGACCGTCCCCGAGATCACGTTGGTGTGCTCGTCGGATGCTGCTGGTCGGACCGTCTCGGCCCGCACCGTGGCGATGATCGGTGTTCCCGCCGCGAAGGTGACTCCGGGGGCGGCGTTCTCGGTGCGCACCTCCAGAGTGCTGCCGTCGGCAAGCGTGAGGGTCGCACGCCCCCCGTCAACGCGCTGGACGGTGGCATCGAGCAGGTTGTTGCGCCCGAGGAACCCCGCCACGAACGCAGTGTGCGGTCGGCTGTAGACCTCATCGGGGGTTCCGACCTGGTGCACGACCGCCGTGTTCATGACGGCGATGCGCGTCGACATCGCGAGCGCCTCGGCCTGATCATGCGTGACGTACACCGATGTGATGCCTGTCTCGGCGTGGAGGTCGCGAAGCGCTCCGCGCATCTCGAGGCGCAGCTTCGCGTCGAGGTTCGACATCGGCTCATCCAGCAGAAGCAGCTGGGGGCGGAAGACCAGCGCCCGGGCGAGCGCAACGCGCTGCTGCTGCCCGCCCGAGAGCTCGTCCACCCTGGCACCCGCCTGCGCGGCGAGCCCCACTTGATTCAGCACATCGCTGATGCGCTGCTCGGCCTCGGCTTTCTGCACCTTGCGCACGTCGAGTCCGAAGCCGACGTTGCGCGTGACGGACATGTGCGGGAACAACGCGTAGTTCTGGAACACCAGACCCACATCGCGCTTGTTCGCCGGCGCATACGTCACGTTGCGATCATCGAAATGGATCGTTCCGCTGTCGGGTTCCTCGAACCCGGCGATCATTCGCAGCGTCGTCGACTTGCCGCATCCCGACGGTCCGAGCAGGGTGAAGAACTCCCCGTCCGCGATCGTCAGATCGATGCCGTCCACGACGGTGCCGGATCGCGCGAATGACTTTCGCAGGTGGTGCAGTGTGACCGAGACCATCGTTCAGATCAGCCCTTGTCCTTGATGTTGTCGGCCCAGTAGGTCATCCACTCGTCCTGGTGGTCGGCGAACACGGCCCAGTCGATCTTCTGCTCGTTGATCTTGAAGTCCTTCATCCACTCGGGCTGGTCGGCCTCGGGGATGTCCATCGCTGAGATCTGGTAGTAATCGGCGGCGAGCTTCGCCTGCATCTTGGGCTCCATCAGGAAGTCCATGAACGACTGCGCAGCGGCCTGCTGCTTGTCGTTCTTGATGATTCCGACCCCGTCGACGAGCACCGGAGCACCCGACTTCGGCATGATGTAGCCCCACGGACGGTTGTTCTTGAGCGGCTGGATCAGCGCATCCTGCATGTTCCACACGGTGACCTGACCGGTGCCCTGGTCGAGTTGCGTGTACATGTCGTCGGGGGTGGCGGCATAGGAGACGGTGTTCGCGTCGATCTTCTTCAGCAGGTCGTAACCGGCGTCAGGGCTGCCGTCTTCTGCAAAGGCCGAGTAGACGATCGCTGCGTAGATCGTGCGCATCGTGCCGGAGGGCATGACGTCGCGAATGACGATCTTGTCCTTCCACTCGGGGTCGCCGAGGTCGCTCCAGTCCTGCGGGGCGGTTTCGGCGGTGAGGAGGTCGGAGTTGTAGATGATCACCTCGGGCAGCAGCATCTCTGCGATCCACTGACCATTGGGATCCTTGTACTTGTCGGCGACAGCGTCGCCGTTCTTGGGTGTGTAGGCAGCGAGCAGACCCTCGTCGGCTGCCTGCTCGAACTGCTGCTGTGTTCCGCCCCAGAGGAACCCGGCCTGCGGGTTGCCTGATTCGGCGCGCATGCGGTCGAGGTTGTCCTGGGCGCCGGCGATGACGGTGGTCACCTTGCCCGCATACTCGGGGAACTCCTTCTCGAACTCCGAGACGACCCAGGCGACCTCGTCCTTGTCGCGACCGGTGTAGATGGTCAGGCTCTCGCTGGGCTGCAGGGTCTCTGTGCCTGCTTCGGGCGTCTTGGACTTCTCGGGGGCGACATCGCCCGCGCAGCCCGACAACATCAGGGCGCCCGCCGCAGCGAACGTGGTGAGGGTGAGCAGTCGGCGCTTGGTGGTGTTGGTCTTCATATTCTTCCTCTTTGAAGGGAGTGGCGGGGTCTTTGAAGGGAGTGGCGGGGTTGCCACGGTCTGGGTCGGGCGGGGTGATGAGACTCCGAATGGATGCTGTTCATAGACCTCCCGTGAGCAGCTGCTGCCAGCAGCGGTTTAGAGCGGAGTCGAGTACGGCGTCCGGCTTCGGGCTTGCTGGGCGCACGGTGGGGAGGAACGGCAGATCTCCGCGCAGCGGCTGCAGCATCTCGTCGTGGTCCCTCTCGCGGAAGGCCCGTGCATGTCCGCCGAGCAGGATGACATGCGGGTCGAGCAGCGCCGTGATCACCGCGATGGCATGGGAGAACGCCGTGATCACGTCGGTGCGAATATGCAGCGCCGCCTGATCTCCGCTGTCGGCGAGAGCGAGCAGACGGTCGACCACCTGGCCGTTGACGGTGTGTCCGGCAGCCTCCAAGCGGGCGGCGATCGCCCGCGTCGAGGTGGTGTCCTCGAAGTCGGTGCGGTCGTTCGCGTTCAGCGGCGAGAGTCCGATCTCGCCAGCCGCGCCGTGGTCGCCCTCGATCAGTCGACCTGAAGCGATGATGCCCGCTCCGATACCGCGGGTCCCCAGATACAGGTACACGGCATTGTTGCTGGCGCGGACGTCGAGGACGCGACGCTCCGCCGCCATCATCAGATTCACATCGTTGTCGATCGTCACCACCGTGCCGAAACGCTCCTGCAGGAGTGCGCGCAACGGGACCACGTCGGTCCAGCCGAGGTCGGGTGCGGCGCTCACGTCACCGGTTGCAGCGTCGACCACGCCGGGAACCGCCACGCCCACGGCGAGTACGCGTGGCGTTCGAGCGATGAGCGCGGCAATGACCGCGGCGATCGACTCTGGAGTCACTTCGCCGTCAGTCGATGCGGAGCTGGTCTCGGCGATGATTCCGCCATGCAGGTTGACCATGCGCGCGCGCAGTCCGTCGGCGGTGCACGAGACCGCCAGCAGCGCCCCATGGTCACGCACGACCTCGAGCCGCACCGGGGGACGGCCGATGCTCTGCGCCTGCACGCCGAGTTCCCGCAGGATGCCGTCGTCGATGAGGCCACGCACGAGTCGGGTGATCAGCGACGAACTCACGCCGAACTGCTCGACGAGATCGGTGCGACTCTTGCGCTGCTCGTGCAGCGCCCCGACGAGGCGTGCGCGCTGCGTGCGGCGGTCCGCCAACGCGAGGGACGGCCGAGACATCAGTGGATCTCCGCCGCAGACAGCAGGTCGGTCTCATAGCGTTCGCCGACGCGGTGGCCGCCCTTGACGCGGATGAACCATTCGCGGTCTTGAATCCGCATGCCGCGACCAGAAGCGAGTACCCAGTACGGCCCGTTCACCGTCAGCTGTGTGTGATGGCATCCGAGCGCCGCTGACTTTGCAGACAGGTAGTCAGACACATCGAACTCGACGTCGATCACCGCATCGTCATGGACGCCGTCCGGATACTCTGACAGATCGGTGTCGACCCAGAGTCCCAGCTCTGCCGCATGCGTAGCCAGTTCCCTGAGATCGGCTGTGATCACATCGCGCGGGACGGCCGTCCAGTACACCAAAGGGACGTCCCAGACGGGGGCATCGCTGTCGGCGGTCGGATCGGCAGCGAGCTCGATGCCGCGCATCGTCACCCGATGCGTCTGGATGTGATCAGGATGCCCGTAGCCGCCGTTCGGGTCGTAGGTGACCACGACCTTCGGTCGCGTCTCGCGGATGATCTCGGCCATCAGCAGCCCGGCCTGGTCGAGATCGGCCTGCCAGAAGGCATCGGCTCGGTCGTTCGCCGGAATACCCATCCGGCCGGAGTCACGAAAGTGACCACGGCCGCCGAGATAACGATGGTCCGCCACCTGGAGCGCGTCGATCGCACAGGCGAGTTCACGGGCGCGCTCGGGTCCGAGCGCGTCATCTTCGTCGGCATGCAGGTGTTGGAGGTCGAGGACGGCGATGCGTCCCTGCTCGCCCATCGTCGACGTGACGACGGTGACCTGGTGCCCTTCTGCCACGAGGCGAGCGATCGTCCCGCCTGTCGCGCAGCTCTCGTCGTCCGGGTGGGCATGTGCGAAGAGAACGTTCACGGCGTTCGTCACGTCTATCTCCCTTGATCGGCGCATCAGCAGACTGCTTGAGTCGAGTTTGATTCTGACAGCAAGAATCAAACTCGAGAAGATCGGAAAATAAGTCGAGCTGATGCCCGGGTTCCGGTGAGATGGATATGAAACCCGAATCGATCACAGCCGCCGAGTTGATAATGGTTCTCATTAGCATTTAGCATGGGAGCATGCAGAAGCCTCTCGCCGCCCTCGCGCTCGCCGCAGCATCCGTCATCGTGCTCACCGGGTGCGCAACGACCGCGACCCCGGGCGGCGATGGCAGGGTTCAGGTCGTCGCCTCGACGAACGTGTACGGCTCGCTGGCCGCCGAGATCGGCGGTGACCGAGTCGAGGTGACCAGCCTGATCGACTCCGCAGCGAAGGATCCGCACTCCTACGAAGCCACCGCGCGCGACCGACTTGCCGTCCAGAAGGCCGATCTCGTGATCGAGAACGGCGGCGGCTACGACTCGTTCATGGAAGAGCTGCGCGACGGCTCGGATGCCACTGTCATCACCGCCGCGGAGTTCTCGCACGACTACCCGGATGCGATCGTCGACGACCACCACGGCGACGAGCACGCTGACGACGAGCACAGTGAAGACGCTCACGCGGGCCACGACCACATCGAGGGGTTCAACGAGCACGTCTGGTTCGATACGCACACGATCTCCCACGTCGTGGAGCAGATCGCCGACGATCTGACCGTGCTCGATCCCTCCGGAGCGTCCGCGTACGAGTCGGCTGCCAAGACGCTGACCGGCGAGCTCGCCGACATCGAGACCGAACTGGCCACACTGCACGAGAAGCTCGAGGGCACCCCGGTCTTCATCACCGAGCCGCTGCCCGGCCTGCTGGCCGCGGCCGCAGGTCTCGACGATGTCACCCCGGACGGATTCGCCTCGGCGGTCGAGGAGGGCAACGACGTGGCCCCGGCCACCCTGCTCGAGGGCCTTTCGCTCGTGGACAGCGGCGAGGTGCGGGCGGTGCTCACCAACGCGCAGACCGGCGGAGGCGAGACGGCGCGCATCGAGGATGCTGCGGAGCAGGCGGGCATCCCCGTGCTCGCCTTCTCAGAGCTGCTGCAGCCCGATCAGTCGTACGCTGAGTGGATGCACTCCGCGCTCTCCGACCTCGGCTCGCTCGCCGAATGACCGACGAGGTCCCTGCCGCGCCTGCTCCGGTGCTCAGCATCACCGGCGCGGCCCTGCACCGCGGCAGTCGAGAACTGTGGGCAGGACTCGACCTGGACGTCGCACCTGGCGAGTTCATCGCGGTGCTCGGGCCGTCTGGCTCTGGAAAGACCACGTTGCTGCGCAGCATCCTCGGCCTGCAGTCCCTGTCGGCCGGCAGCATTCGCGTCGCGGGTGAGCCGACCCGGCGGGGCAACCCGCGCATCGGCTACGTGCCCCAGCAGCGCCCACTGCCGCCGGACACCAGCATGCGCGCCCGCGACCTCGTCGCACTCGGCGTGCGCGGCACCCGCTTCGGACTGCCCATCCCCCGCAAGGGCGACCGAGAGCGCGTGGACGCCCTGCTCGAGGGCGTCGGTGCAGCGCACTACTCGGAACGTCCCGTAGGACTGCTCTCCGGTGGAGAGCAGCAGCGACTGCGGGTCGGTCAGGCCCTCGCCGATCAGCCCGCGCTGCTGCTGTGCGACGAGCCGCTGTCGAACCTCGACCTGGCCAACCAGCGCGGCGTGACCGACATCATCGACCGGCAGCGCCGAGAGCACGGCACCGCCGTGCTGTTCGTCACGCACGATATCAACCCGATCCTCGGCCGCGTCGATCGCATCCTCTACATCGCCGGCGGACGCTTCGTGCTCGGTACGCCGGATGAGGTACTGCAGAGCCGGGTGCTCACCGAGCTGTACGGCACACCCGTGTTCGTGCTGCGCGCCGGCGACCGGCTCGTCGTGGTCGGCGTGCCCGACGCAGAACCGCACCACGAGCACGGCGACGATGAGCCGACCAGTGCGGGAGCACACGCATGAGGGCGCTGGTCGACTGGAGCGACGTCTTCTCGTTCCAGGACTACGGCGAACTGCTCGCGCTGCTCTCGAACTCATTGATCGCCGGCGCTGTGCTCGGCATCGTCGGCGGGCTCATCGGCGTCTTCGTCATGCAGCGCGATCTGGCCTTCGCCGTGCACGGGATCAGCGAGCTGTCGTTCGCCGGTGCCGCGGCGGCCCTGCTGTTCGGCGGCAGTGTCGTGGTCGGATCCATCGGCGGTGCACTGGCGGCGGCCATCCTCATCGGGCTTCTCGGCTCGCGGGCGCGCGATCGCAACTCCATCGTCGGCGTGCTGATGCCGTTCGGGCTTGGCCTCGGCATCCTGTTCCTCTCGCTCTACGACGGCCGCAGCGCCAATCGTTTCGGGCTTCTGACCGGGCAGATCGTGTCGGTCTCCAACCCTGATCTCGGCTGGCTGATCGGCATGAGCATGATCGTGCTGGTCGGGCTGCTGCTGATGTGGAATCCGCTGCGCTTCGACTCGCTCGACCCCGACTCCGCCGCCGCGCGCGGAGTGCCCGTTCGAGCGGTGAATCTCGTCTTCATGGTGCTGCTCGGCCTGATCGTCGCCGTCAGCGTGCACATCATCGGCGCGCTGCTGGTGATGGCCCTGCTGGTGACCCCTGCTGCCGCCGCGATGCGGCTCTCGGTCGGTCCGGTCGCGGTTCCCCTGTTGGCCGCGCTGTTCGGATTCCTCTCCGCCGTCGGCGGCATCATGCTCGCCCTGGCCGGCACCCTGCCGGTGAGTCCGTACATCACCACGATCTCCTTCCTGATCTACGTCGGATGCTGGATCACCCAGCGCCTGCGCCGACGGACCCGACGCATAGCCAAGTGATGAGATCATGTACGCGGGGGCCGAAACTTGAGAAAGGCGACTTCCCTTGAGCAATACGCAACAGCCCGGCGGGCAGCAGAACGGCGACTTCTTCGACCAGCTGCTGACCAACGCGCCGAAGGGCGAGCAATCTGCTTTCACGCAGGCTTTCCGCGGGTACGACAAGGGTGAGGTCGACGCCGCGATCGCGACCCTGAAGGATCAGGTGGTGCGACTCACCGCCGACCTCGATGACGTGGATGCCAGGCGCCGCTCCGAACTGGCGACCGTTCGCGGCGAGAACGAGCAGTCGCTGGCCGACGCTCTCGCCGACAGCGACTCGCGCGTCGCCGACCTCGAGAACGAGGTCGCGGCAGCCGAGGCACGGGTGAACGCCGCCAATGCGCTGGCCGAGGAGGCGAACGCCAAGGCTGAGGACTCCGCTGCGCAGGTCGCGACCCTCACCGCTGAACTGACCGATGCGCCGCGCGGCGAGGACGACGGCGCCGAGGAGCCGCAGAGCCGCCAGCAGTTCGAAGCCGTGCTCCGGGTGGCCGAAGAGCAGGCGAGCGTGCTGATCCACAACGCCGCGACCCAGGCCGAGCGGCTGCTCGAGGCGGCCCGCGAGGAGACCGAGGCCAAGCGCGCCGAACTCGCCGCTGACGTCGCCCGCATCACCGCGCAGGCACAGCAGGATGCCGACCAGGTGCGCCTGAAGATCGATACCGAGCTGACCGCGCACGAGGCACGACTGGAGCGCGAAGCGGCGCACGCCGCCGAGAAGGTCGTGCAGGCCGAGCGTGAGGCCGCGACGGTGCGCACCGAGGCCGAGAAGGGCGCCGCCGCGCTGCGCGCGATGGTCACGCGCGAGACGACGGACATGCGATCGGATGCTGAGCGCGAGGTCCGCGAGCTGAACGCACGCACCCTGGAGTTCGAAGAGACGCTCACGCGTCGCCAGGACGACGCCCAGCAGGAGTTCCTGGTGCTGCACAACCAGGCCGTCGCGCACGCCGAGCGCATCACGTCGGATGCCAACGAGCAGGTCGCCGCGTCGCTGGAGCACGCGCAGCGCATCTCGGGCAAGGCGGAGGACTACGAGCGGCTGATGCGCACGCAGGCACAGGCGATCGAGGCCGAGGCGCAGGTGCGCGCCCGCGAGACGCTCGAGCGCGCCCGTGTCAAGGCGCAGAAGATCGTCGACAGCGTCACCGGGCACGCAGGCGGGGTGCTGCGGGATGCTGAGGATCAGACCCGCCAGCTGCGCTGGCAGCAGCAGCAGCTGACCAGCTTCATGTCGGAGGTGCGCGAGATGCTCCGCCCTGAGGGCGTGCTGACCGGCCCGCCGGCCGCAGCATCCGACTCCGCCGCCGATCGGGCATCCGAGGTTCCGGCCGACGACGCGGACGACGCGCAGGACGACGACGCCACCGAGGACGAGGACTGATCGTCGCCTCCGCACCGGTCGCGCGAGTGGCCGACCACGATGCCTCGGCACGGGTCGAACAGGCGACCGGCGCGGACAGGATCGGCGGCCAGGCAACACACGACGGCCCGGCCTAGACTCGGAATATGGCTCAGCGGAACACCTGGCAGCGCGAGCGCGTGCGCGACGCGCTCGCCGAGGCGCGCGGTTTCGTGAGCGCGCAGAGCCTGCACGCCGACCTGCGCCAGGCCAACACCGGCATCGGCCTCGCCACGGTGTACCGCGCGCTCGCGGGTCTCGCCGCGTCCGGCGACGCCGATTCGCTGCAGAGCCCCGAGGGCGAGGCGCTGTACCGGGCCTGCACCACCCAGGGCCACCACCATCATCTGATCTGTCGGTCCTGTGGGCTCACGGTCGAGATCGAGGCGAAGGACGTCGAGCAGTGGGCCAAGCGCACCGCTGCGCTGCACGGCTTCCGTGACGCTGAGCACGTCGTCGACATCTTCGGTCTGTGCGCCGCCTGCGCGAACCGTCAGGACGCCGAGGCCGGCGCGTGACCCCTGTCACGCCGGGGGTGTCGTCGCCGGCATCCACCTCGTCGCACACCGCGCACGCGCATCGGCACCCGCCGCGTCGCGTGCCCACGGTGAAGGCGATCGGCATCGGCATCGGCATCATCGCCGTGCTCGTCCTCATCGACGTCTTCGCACCCACGCTGTTTCCCGCCGCGCTGCCCGACCGCGCTCAGGACGGGCTGACGCTCAGCCTCAGCGTGCTGATCGAGGCGCTGCCGTGGGTGATCCTCGGCGTGCTGCTGTCGATCGTCGTGCAGGTGTGGCTGCCTTCCGACGCCGTGCAGCGCTGGCTGCCCCGCAACGCGTGGGCCCGGCGGGCCGTGCTGTCGCTGCTCGGCATGTTCATTCCGGTCTGCGAGTGCGGCAACGTGCCCTTCGCGCGCGGTCTGATGATGCGCGGCCTCGCTCCGGCCGAGGCGCTGACCTTCCTCATCGCCGCGCCCATCGTCAATCCGATCGTCATCCTGACCACGCATGCGGCGTTCGGATGGGACGGCGGCATCCTGGTCGCGCGGCTTGTCGGCGGCTTCGTCATCGCCAACCTCATCGGCTGGATCTACAGTCGCCACCGCGACCCGCAGGCGCTGCTCACTGCCCGCTTCGTCGAGACGTGCGAGCAGGTGACTCACGAGCCAGGATCCCCGGCGCGCCGCAGTCTGATGCAGTTCCTCATCGAGCTGCGCGCCGTCATGCCCGCCCTCGTGATCGGCTCCGCGCTCGCCGGCGCGGTGCAGGTGCTCATCCCGCGCGACGTGCTGCTGGCGATCGGGTCGAACCCGGTGCTGTCGATCCTCGCGATGGTGGCCCTCGCGATGACGGTGGCGATCTGCTCGAACGTCGACGCGTTCTTCGCGCTCTCGTTCGCCTCGTCGTTCTCGGCAGGGGCGATCATCGCGTTCCTCATCGTCGGTCCGCTCGTCGACGTGAAGATGATCGCGCTGCTGCGCACCACCTTCACGACCCGCGTGATCGCCGGCATCGTCGGCGTCGTGATCCTGGCCGCCTGTGCGATCGGGATGGGGGTGAACGTCCTTGGCTGAGCACGAGGGTGCGGCGCCGAAGCTGCACGCGCTCGCCACCCGCTGGCTGGGTGTGGGACTGGCGACCGTGCTGGCCGTCGTCACGCTCGGTCTCGCCGTCACCGGGCGACTCACGCTGTACATCAGCCCCGAGACGGTCTGGTTCGCTGCCGCGGCCGCCGCGGTGACCCTCATCCTCGCCGTCTGGTCATGCACTCTGCCGCTGGGCGCCGAAGGCGACCACGACCACACGGTCGCGGCGAGTGGATCGGATGCTGCTGCCGCGCGCCGTCGGGTGCTGCAGACCGTGGCCGTCGTATCCGGCGGCGTGATTTCCTCGGCGGTCGTGCTCGCCGCGCTGCTGCTGCCACCGGCATCCCTCTCGGCGGAGCTCGCCGTCTCGCGCGCGGGGGAGACCCCGACGCTGTTCGCCGGATCGGACGATGTGTCGCTGGGGGTGGCCGACACGACGACCTTCGGGGTGGGCGAGTGGTCGACCGCGTTCGCCACATCGACTCGCCCCGAGAAGTACGACGGGGCCCCTGTCACGCTCACGGGCTTCGTGACACCCGCCGAGGACGGCGACGTGAATCTGACCCGCATGGTGATCTCGCACTGCGTGATCGACGCACAGCCCGCTTCGGTGGCGATCGCCGGATCGGGCCTCGACGAGTCGTACGACACCGGGCAGTGGATCGAGGTGGCCGGCACCGTGCGCGCCGACAGCGATGGGACGCTGCGGGTCGAGCCGGCGTCCGTGACCAAGATCGAAGAGCCGAAGGATCCGTATGAGTACTGACGGATCCGACGGACAGCCCCTCACCCGCGCACAGCTGCGCGCGCAGCGCGCTGCCCAGGAGGCCGCCGCTCACGAGGGCACCGCGGACGAGGGCACCGCGCAGGCGGGGCCGACCGAGCAGGCGCAGCCCGCCGCGCAGTACGAGCCCGCAACTGACGAGGCCGCCACGCAAGAGCAGCCCGCCGAGCCCGAGCTCCCGCTCCCCGAGCCCGAGCTGCCATTCCCGCCGGTGCCAACACCGTCCGGCCCGGTGCCCACCATCCCGGCACTCGCCACCACTTCGGGGGCCGACACGCCAGATGTCGGACCGAACGCCGGGAACCGTCCGACATCTGGCGTGTCGGCCCCCAGAACGCAAACCCCGCAAGCGTCGCGAACCGGCACCAACCGGCGCTTCGCGCTCACCCTGTGGTCGGTGCTCGGCGTCCTGGCGCTCGTCGTCGGCATCTTCGGCGTCGTGAGCCTCACACAGGGACCCCGTCTCAGCGAAGTGCAGGTCGACCCGGCCCAGGCGATCGAGTCCAGCGGCAGCCGTCTCATCCTCACGGCCAATCAGAGCCTGGACACCGTCGACGCCGAGCAGGTCACCGTCGAACCCGCCGTGCCGTTCACCGTTGATGCGAACGGTCGCAGCATCGGCATCCGCTTCACCACGCCTCTGGACGACGAGACGAAGTACCAGGTATCGGTGAGTGGCGTCACCGCGGCAGGCGGCGGCCCCTCGAGTGACCTCGAGACCTCGTTCAGCACTCCCGCCTCGCAGATCTTCCTGCTGCAGCGCACCGCCGATGAAGACAGCATCTTCATCGCCGATCTCAGCGGTGAGAAGGCCACCCCGGTGTTCACGCACCCGCGCATCGACGACTACCGGGCCACGCCCGACCTGCTGGTCGTCGCGGTCGAGTCCGACGAGGGCTCGCAACTGCTGGTGATGAACCGCGACGGATCGGATCAGCGCGAACTGAAGCTGCCGGGCGAGGGCTACGTGTCCTCTGTGCAGGTGACCGACCGCGGCGGCCTCGTCGGCTACAGCTACTCCGATCGCGAGCTCACCGAGACCTCGGGCCGCGCGAGCGTGCTCGTCACGCAGTCCCTCAGCGGCGCCGACGAGCCGCGCATCGTGCAGATCGGCGACACCGACGCGAGCATCGCCGAGTGGCAGTTCGTGCCGGGATCGTCGTCACTGCTGTTCATCGACTTCGACGGGGCGCTGAGCCTCGAAGACCCCACCACCGATGCGGGAGTGGAGTCGATGGGCATCGCTGCCAGCATCCTCGGCGTCACGCGCACCACCTTCACCGCGATCATCGAGCGCGCCGACGCGAGCATCGTGCAACTGGATCTCGCCGACGGCGGCGAGCAGCCGCTGACGCCATCCGAGCCCGATTACGGCGACCCCACTGCGATCGAGACCTTCCCCGGCGGCACGCTGCGCTACATCGTGCAGCGCGACGACAGCGGGATGCCGACTGGCCAGGCCGTCGTCAAGGTCGACGACGACGGCACGGCCACCGTCATCTCCGAGGTCAGCGGCACCGACGCGATCCTGCAGGTGTGCGCATCGCCGAGCGGCCAGTACGCGGCGGTCGTGATCGCCCCGGATCTGCCCAGCAACCCCTACGACGATCTGCTGCTGCCGCTGCCGACGACGCTGCACACGCAGCTGCTCGATCTGCGGGGCGACGCCAAGATGCCGGTCCTGAACGGCTTCGACATCTCGTGGTGCCGGTCGGTGCAGCAGCAGTGAGTGCGCCCGATCCGGTCGGAGAGGGGCGGATGCTGCGCGCAGCCACCCGCGCGGACCTGCTCGGACTGCCGATCGAAGTCGCCCCTCGCCTGCTCGGAGCGCACCTCGCGACCGTCGTCGACGGTGCTGAGACGATGCTTCGGATCACCGAGGTCGAGGCCTACCACGGCAAGGGCACCGGCACCGTGCCCGACCCCGGCTCACACGCCCGCATGGGGCCGACCGCACGCAACGCGACGATGTGGGGCGAGCCCGGTCACCTGTACGTGTACCTGAGTCATGGCATCCACTCGTGCATCAACGTCGTGTGCGGCCCCGACGGCGAAGCAGGGGGCGTGCTGCTGCGCGCCGGCGAGGTGATCGCCGGGTCGGATGCTGTCGCCGCGCGCCGCGGCATCGCGACGCCGCTGTCGCGCATTGCACTGCGCGACCTCGCACGCGGACCTGGGCGCCTCGGTCAGGCGATGGGCCTGCGGCATGCGCTGCACGACGGCATCGACTTCGCGTCTGGGGCGGCGATGAACGGCGCGACAGCCCAGCTGCTGTGGAGCGACCTGCCCGTCGGGGTGTCGACCGGGCCACGGGTGGGTGTGGCCGGTCTCGCCGGCACGATGGCGTTCCCGTGGCGGTTCTGGATCACGGGCGACCCGACCGTATCGCCGTTCCGCTGGGGGCGCGGCGCCGCCGAGGCCGCCCGCACTCTCGAGGATGCCGGCTGACAGCATCCGACATCTCGTCCCGCGTCAGCGGAAGAGTGCCACTCGTCAGTCGTCTGCGGTGCAGCCGCACGACTCGCGCACCCGCAACTGCGTCGCGAACTCGACGTAGCGCGGCACGGAGTCGGGGTCGAGCACGGCGCGGATCGCGGTCTCGGCCATCTGCTCGAGCGGCTGCACGACCGTCGTCATGCGCGGCCATACGAAGTCCACTGAGGCGGTGCCGTCGAACGAGACGATCGCGACATCCTCGGGCACCCGAACTCCGCCCTCGCGCAGCGCGGTCAGCAGTCCTACGGCGATCTGGTCTGACGCTGCGAGCACGGCGCGGGGCAGCGTACCGCGTTCCACCAGTCGCCGGCCGGCGTCGTAGCCGCCCTGGTACGAGAACGTCGTGTGCACGAGTGCGCCGGGTGTGAGGTGCGCATCGCCGAGGGCCTCCTGCCATCCGCGCTCGCGGGGGTCGTAGCGTGCGGCGCTGCCGATGAAGGCGATGTCGGTGTAGCCGTGGCCGATGAGGTGCTCGACACCCATCCGCGCGCCGGCGGCGAAGTCCACACCCACCCCCGACAGGCCGTCGGTCTCGCCGAACTGTCCGATCATGACGCTCGGGATGCCCAGCCGCTCGATCAGGGCCTGCTCGCCCGCGGTGAGGACGCTGGCGATGATCAGACCGCTGATCTGCCGCGATGCGAGGTCGCGGATCTGCTCGGAGGTCGGCGCTTGCCTCCGATCGCTGTTCACGATCAACAACTGACGTGAGCGGTCTGCGCTGGCCTGGTCGAGCGCGTGGCAGAGCTCGGCGAAGAAAGGGTTGCGGTTGTCGTTCACGAGCAGTCCGAGCATGTCGGCCTGACCCTTCGACAGCGCGCGAGCTGCGAGGTTGGGACGGTACCCCAGTACCCGCACGGCGTCGAGCACACGCTCCTTCGTCAGCGGTGCGACCGCCTTCGGGCCGTCGTTGAGCACGTAACTGACCACGGCGGTGCTGACGCCCGCGTACCGGGCGACATCGGCACGGGTGACCGGGCGCGGTCGCGCGTCGTCAGACACGCGGATCTCCCATGTCGGGGACGATGAGACGCTCGCCGCCACGGCGCGCGGACTCGTGCGCGATCACCCCTGGCAGCGTGAACCGCGCCGCCTGCCAGGCGTTCACCGGCGGAAGCGTGCCGTCGTCCACTGCGCGAACGAAGTCGTCCACGAGGAAGTGGTGGCTGCCTTCGTGCCCGTTGCTCAAATGGCTCAGCTCGACGGGGATGCGACCGCGGTCCGCTTCATGGATCTCGGCGTAGCCGGAGATGAACGCGTCGCGCAGGGCCGGTGCGACGTGTGCCAGTGACGGGTCGTCGGCCGACAGCGAGGCGTGCGTGTCGATCAGGTGTGAGATGTCTTCGACGCCCTCGCGGTTCTGCCAGACGGTGGTCAGCGCCAGCTGCTCGAACGAGCCCTCGGTGCCGAACCAGCGGAAGCGCGACTCGCGCAGGTGCGATGGGTAGCCGACGCGGCGGAACTCGTTGATGCGCATCGACCCGCCGGCGGCGAGCTCGAACAGCGCCGTGGCGTTGGAGAAATCGTTGTCGAACTGGCTCACCGATCGGTCGAAGACGCCGTCGCCGCGCTGGTCCGTCACGCCGATCGCCGAGACGGCGGTGGCATGCGTCGGCCATGCACCGAGGACGCCGCCGATCGAATGCGTGGGATACAGCAGCGGTGGATAGCTGGCTGTGGCCTTCCACTCGGCGCCGCCGGAATACTGGTACGCCTCGTAGAACCCGAGATCCATGTCGTGGACGTAGTCGCCCTCGCCGTAGAACAGTCGCCCGAAGGCACCCTCTGCCAGCTTCTGCCGTGCGAACACGGTGGCGGGGTTGTAGTAGCTGGTCTCACCCATCATGTAGGTAAGCCCGGTCTCGCGGACGGCGTCGATGATCGCGGCGATCTCGTCGACCGTGATCGCCATCGGCACCGCGGAGTAGACGTGCTTTCCGGCGCGCAGCGCCTGTACCACCAGTGGGCCGTGAGTCCACCGCTGGGTGAAGATGGCGATGGCGTCGACAGATGCGAGCATGTCGTCGAATGTGGCGAAGGAACCGGCCAATCCGGCTGAGCGCACCAGCTCATCGGCGCGTGACGAGACGACATCGGTCACGTAGACCGCTGATACGCCCGGATGATGGTGGAAGAGAGTCGCGAACTGGCCGGCGAACTGACCCGCTCCTACGATCCCCAGAGTGAACGCCATGAGTCGCAGTCTTCCACCGGTCATCTACGGGTGTCAACTGGAAAAGGGATCCCGGAACCTTGCCCCTCAGTAGGGTTCCGAGACCCCTGAGACCCCCAGTGATCTACGCGGGTAAACGTACCACGTTTCGGTCGATTTTGCACGCTTTTTCTTCGACCCCGGTCAAGGGCATGGGCTGAGCCGTGCTAGGCTGACTCTTTGTCTGCGCGCTCTCCTGTGCGCAGTTCGCATCCCTTTCCCTCCCGCGCGGACCATTTCGCGCGCGAAGAAGGGGTGCAGACAAGGGATCTTGGGTGAGGCCGTCCGGCCTCACGGTATAGAAGGAGTCACAACATGGCAGCAGTGTGCCAGGTGACCGGAGCTGTTCCCGGCTTTGGTCACAACATCTCGCACTCGCACCGCCGGACGAAGCGCCGCTTCGACCCGAACGTGCAGAAGAAGACGTACTACGTGCCGTCGCTCGGCCGTAAGGTCACCCTGAACGTGTCCGCCAAGGGCATCAAGGTGATCGACGTTCGCGGCATCGAGAAGGTTGTCGCAGACCTCAAGGCGAAGGGTGTGAAGCTCTAATGGCCAAGAAGGCTCAGGACGTACGTCCGATCATCAAGCTCCGTTCGACGGCGGGCACCGGTTACACCTACGTGACCAAGAAGAACCGTCGCAACACCCCCGACCGCCTTGTGCTGAAGAAGTACGACCCGGTGGTCCGCAAGCACGTCGAATTCCGAGAGGAGCGTTGATCCATGGCTAAGAAGAGCAAGATTGCTCGCAACGAGCAGCGCAAGGTCATCGTCGAGCGCTACGCAGAGCGTCGCCTCGAGCTGAAGAAGACCCTCGTCGACCCGAACGCGACCGATGAGGCCCGCGAGGCCGCTCGCCTCGGCCTGCAGAAGCTGCCGCGCAACGCGTCGCCGGTTCGCGTGCGTTCGCGTGACGCCATCGACGGCCGCCCCCGTGGCATGCTCACGAAGTTCGGCATCTCGCGTGTCCGCTTCCGTGACATGGCTCACCGTGGCGAGCTGCCCGGCATCACCAAGTCGAGCTGGTAAGCACCCGCTTTTGAAGGGGCGAGGATCTTCGGATCCTCGCCCCTTCTGCGTGTCCGGGAGGTGTGGCCAGCGTCACCGCGCGCTCGTTGCCGCCCCTGCTCGGGAGGAGAACTCACGCTCGGGAGGAGTGATTCCGGGCATCCATCCTCCCGATCCTGAGAAGTCCTCCCGATCCGGTGGTGGACTCGGTCGTCACGCGAGCGGCACCTCGTGCGGGCGCAACCGCACTGGAGGACCCCCGAAATCTGTGACTCAAGTGACGGATGTTGCCCGACACGCTAAGAAAAGACTCCGAAACCCGCGAAATGACGCGGAAATCCGCTTCTTGGTTGGTACATTCGAGGCGGTCGATCTGACCAACGGGGGCTTCCCGAAACAAACAACTGCGACGGATCCTCGTCGCTGGAGGAAGACATGGCTGACAAGTCCATCACCAAGACCGAGCTCGTCGCGAGCATCGCTTCCGCAACCGGCGAGAGCCAGGCCACTGTGTCGCGCGTTCTCGACTCGCTGTTCGGCACCGTCTCCGACGCCGTCGCCAAGGGCAGCAAGGTCTCGATCCCGGGCTGGATCTCGTTCGAGCAGGTCGACACGGCCGCTCGCACCGGTCGCAACCCGCAGACCGGCGCCGAGATCAAGATCCCGGCCGGCAAGCGCGTCAAGGTCACCGCAGGCTCCAAGCTGAAGGCAGCCGTCAAGTAAGACCGCTCCCGCAGCGAGAAGGCCGCCCCTCGGGGCGGCCTTCTCTCGTCTTCGGCACGCGGTATCCGGCTTAGGCTGGAACAGTGAACTCGTACCGTCTCGCTGGCCTGGCGATCCTCGTCGTCAGCGCGGCCGCGGCGCTCGTCGTCGCCCTTGTGGTCGGCGGCGGTGCCGTCCCGCCGAAGCTGCTCGACCCCGGCCCCATCGTCATGTGGGGGCTGCCCGCCGCGAAGCTCATCGCCAACCTCGGGGCCGCCGCCATGCTCGGCTCGCTCGTGCTGGCGCTGTTCGGCCTGCGCAGCGGATCGCGCCCGTTCGACATCGCGCTCGACACAGCATCCATCGGCGCCGCGGTCTTCACCATCGCCTCGGGAATCACCGCCTTCCTCACCTTCATGGCGGCCTTCAACCCGAAGCTCACCGCCGACAACTCGTTCGGCGAGCAGTTCGGCCGCTTCCTGCTGGAGCTGCCCCTCGGCCAGGCATGGCTGATCACCACGCTGATGGGCGCGGTCATCACCCTGCTCGTGTTCGGCTGGCGCAGCTGGACGGGCACCATGCTCACCGCCGTGCTCGCGGCAGCATCCTTCCTGCCGATGGCCACGCAGGGGCACTCCGGTGACGTCGCCGGACACACCGTCGCTGTGAACTCGATCCTGCTGCACACGATCGGCGCAGCCGTGTGGATCGGTGGCCTGATGCTGCTGATCCTGCTGCGTGGAATCGGCGCGAAGAAGAAGTCGGATGCTGATCGCATCGACCTTCCCGTGCTGGTCTCGCGCTACTCGTCGCTGGCGATCGCGGCGTTCGTCGTCGTGGCGTTCTCCGGCATCGCCCGCACGGTCGTCGCGCTCGGCGAGTGGAGCGAACTGCTCTCGCCGTACGGTCTGATCGTGCTGGGCAAAGCCGTGGTGCTGGTCGGCCTCGGCATGTTCGGCGCCTGGTACCGGCGGGCGCTCATCCCGCATCTGACGGGTGAGCGCGAGAAGCGCTCGTTCTGGACCCTCATCCTCGGTGAGCTCGCACTGATGGGCCTCGCGTCGGGTGCCGCAGCGGCACTCGCGCGCACACCACCTCCGATCGGCGAGGAGGCCCCGGCCGTGCAGACCCCGGCCGAGCGCCTCACCGACTCGCCGCTGCCGCCCGAGCTCGACCTGCAGCAGTGGCTGACCGCATTCGACCTCGACATCCTGTGGATCGTCGCGGTCGGCTTCGGCGCCTTCCTCTACATCGCCGGTCTCGTGCGGCTGCGGCGGCGCGGCGACAGCTGGCCGGTGCACCGCACGATCTTCTGGATGTTGGGGCTCGCAGTGCTGCTGTGGGTCACGAGCGGACCAGTCAACGCCTACCAGGAGTACCTGTTCAGCGTGCACATGCTGGGTCACATGATCCTCGGCATGGGCATCCCGCTGCTGCTGGTCATGGGCGCACCCGTCACCCTCGCCCTGCGCACGATCCACAAGCGCGACGACGGCACCCGCGGCGGACGGGAGTGGATCCTGTGGGCCGTGCACTCGCCGTACTCGCGCTTCATCACGCATCCATTCGTCGCCGCGGCGATCTTCGTGCTCTCGCTGTGGGCCTTCTACTTCACCGATCTCGTCCGCTGGGCGATGTACGACCACCTCGGGCACGAGTGGATGATCATCCACTTCCTGATCTCGGGGTACCTGTTCGTGCTGACGCTGGTCGGCGTCGATCCGATCCCGTACCGGCTCCCGTACGCCGGACGCCTGATCACGCTCATCGCGGTGATGGCGATGCACGCCTTCTTCGGCATGGCGATCATGATGCAGGAGGGGCTGTTCGTCGCGGAGTGGTTCGGGTCGATGGGGCGCACCTGGGGTCCGCCCCCGATGGAGGATCAGTACATCGGCGGCGGCATCGCCTGGTCGGTGGGTGAGATCCCGACGCTCATCCTGGCGATCACGGTGGCGATCCAGTGGTCGCGGTCCGACGACAAACTGCAGCGGCGCCGCGATCGGCACGCCGATCGCACGGGGGATGCCGAGCTGGAGGAGTACAACGCCCAGCTCGCGAAGCTGGCCGAGCGCGACGAGCGGCAGACCGCGCGCTGACCGCAGCGGTGCTCAGCTGGGTGAGCCCACCCGGATCGACACCGAGCCGTTCGGCAGCACCTGGATCGTGCCGTTCACCTGGAACGGCACGTCCTCTGCCAGCTCGCGAACCGCTCCGTCGTAGAGCGACTGGATCTCCACGTCGATGTGGGCCATGGCATCCGTCGCCGGAATCGCCCAGCTCGCGCCGTCCGGCACGACTGTCACCTTCGGCTGCGACGTGATCGACCACTTCGGCATCGAGCCGGGCGCGAGCCGGTTCTGCACTTCGAGACCGAACGGGCAGGACGTCGGCAGCAGCACCTCCTGCTTCGCGCAGGTGGAGAGGAACTGCTCGACCTGCTGCTGCACGACCTCGACGAACTTCGCAGTGGGCTGCGCCTGCACATCGACCGGAGTGCTTGCTGAGGCCTTGTCGGAGAGCACGCTGACTCCGGGGGTCGCGGCGATGGCCGAATCCACGGTGACGGAATAGAGCCCCGGCGTCAGCACGAGCAGGTGCAGCGGATCCAGCGGGTCGGGATTCTCCTCATGCGCTGCGACCTGCCGCCGATCGATCGCGAAGCCGTTGACGGCGAAGGTGTCGGATCCGCGCACGGTGAGCTCGATCTCGGCCAGCGGGCTGCGTTCGAACCGCCAGGCAGGCGTGACCCCCACCCAGCCGTCCTGCACCACCGAGAACGTGGTGCGGCCTTCCACTCCGCCCGCCTTGTACGAGACCTTGACCTGGTGGACGCCGTCCTTCTTGATGTCCGAGACGATCTCGATGTCGTCGAGCGGGGCGAGCGCGGCGTGGCGCAGCAGCGCTTCGGATGCTGTGCCGTGGATGCCCGATTCCTGCAGCACCGCGAGGTCGAGAGCCACACCGGGGACCCGCAGCGCGTCAGCCGCTCGTCCGGAGGCGAGCAGGTCGAGGTAGCGGTGCACGAACGCTGAGGGGCTGTAGAACTGCTTGTACAGTGAGGCACCGCCGGCCCCGAGTGCGGCGATGAGCAGGACGCCGATCAGGCCGAGGATGGTGAGGTCGATGCCGAGGCGTGCTCGCCTGCGTGACACCGTCCGCCCCTGCATCATGGCGCTCAGTCTAGGCAAGCGTGCCTGTGATCATGCCGAACTGCGTCGCGAGGGCATCCGCCGGCGACAGCGAACTAGCATGGTTGGGTGTCCGCCCCCGCCCTCTCCGACGAGCAGCAGAAGCTGTTCCGCCTGATCGAGGACACCGACGAGCACGTCTTCATCACCGGTCGCGCCGGCACGGGCAAGTCGACCCTGCTGCAGCACTTCGCCTGGAACACCAAGAAGCAGATCGCGATCTGCGCGCCCACCGGCGTCGCGGCACTGAACGTCGAGGGGCAGACGATCCACTCGCTGTTCCGGCTGCCGATCGGGTTGATCGCCGAGGGCGAGATCGATCAGTCGGATCCCACCCGCCGGATCCTCAACGCGATCGAGACTCTCGTGATCGACGAGATCTCGATGGTCAACGCCGATCTGATGGATGCCATCGACCGGTCGCTTCGGCAGGCCAGGGGCAAGCGGGGCCTCCCGTTCGGCGGGGTGCAGGTGGTGATGTTCGGCGACCCGTATCAGCTGGCGCCGGTGCCGCCGCGCGGCGACGAGCTGCGATACGTGCAGGATCACTACCGCTCGTTCTGGTTCTTCGATGCCAAGGTGTGGACCGGTGGACTTGCCGGCGCCGACGGCGGGATGCTGGATCTCGGCATGCACGGTGCGCAGCTGCATGTGCACGAGCTCGTGCACATCCACCGGCAGTCCGATGACGGATTCAAGGCGATGCTGAACGCCGTGCGCTACGGCCGCGTCACGGCTGAGATCGCCGGCACACTGAACGCGCAGGGCGCACGCACGCCTCCCGTTCCAGAGCCGGGCGAGGTGCCGATCATCACCCTCGCCACCCGGAACGACATCGTCAACAGCATCAACAAGCGCCACCTCGCGGCGCTGGAAGGGCGGGAGCAGACCGCGCACGCCGAGGTCAGCGGCGACTTCGGGCGCGGCGAGGCGAACTACCCCGCCGATGCAGAGCTCAAGCTGAAGATCGGCGCGCAGGTCATGTTCCTGCGCAACGACACGGCGATGCAGGGTGAGCCGCCACGGTGGGTGAACGGGTCGATCGGCACGGTCACGCGCATCCTCGGCGACACGGTGCGCGTCGATGTCGACGGTGACGAGTTCGATGTCGAGCCCGCGGTCTGGGAGCGGTTCCGCTACGCCTACAACCCGGGCACGAAGACGCTCAGCCGCGAGGTGGCGGCCGAGTTCACTCAGTTCCCGCTGCGGCTGGCGTGGGCGGTGACGATCCACAAGTCGCAGGGCAAGACGTACGACCAGGCGATCGTCGACCTCGGCTCAGGGGCGTTCGCCCCTGGACAGACCTATGTGGCGCTGTCGCGCCTGACGAGCCTTGACGGTCTGTATCTGTCGCGTCCGCTGCGACCGAGCGACATCCGCGTCGACGAGGACGTGCGCCGGTTCATGCGCGAGGCGTGGGAGGCAAGACAGGCCGAGAAGGTCGGGAGCTGAGCGGGGCTCGGATGCCGTGGGAGCGGGATTCGGATGCCACGGCTGGCCGGCTCTCAGCATCCGCGCTCTAGACTCGGAAGGTCCATCCCGGGAGAGTCGATACATGCATCTACGTTCGTCGCGCCGCGTGCGCGCTGTCGTCGGCGGCGCCGTCGCGCTCGCCCTGGTCCTGACCGGATGCTCTGGATCGGAGCCCGAGTTCAGCTACACACCCCCGAAGCAGGTCGACGCCAAGCTGTCCGATGACGTCACGGCACAGCTGCAGTCCGCCGTCGACCAGGCGATGGCCTCGTCCGGTTCGACCGGCGCGATCGTCGGCGTATGGGTGCCGTGGAGCGGCCAGTGGGTCGCCGGCGTCGGCACGCAGAGCGGTGGCGACAGCGCCAAGGTGACCGCCGACATGTCGTTCCGCATCGCGGATGTGACCCGGCTGATGACCTGCGACGTGCTGTACGGCCTGGCCGACGACGGCAAGGTGGAGCTGGACGAGCTGGTCACGAAGCACGTCTCGGGTGTCGCCGACCTCGGCGACGCCACACTGCTGGACCTCTGCAACGGCACCAGCGGCGCCGGGTCCTCCGAGGCTTCCGTGAAGGCGAACTGGCTGAAGACCCCGGCACGTGAGTGGTCGCCGCTGCGTCTGGCGAGCTACGGCCTCGGCGTCCCTCGCGGCCCCGTCCACACGGCATACCGCGATTCGGATGCGGGCTACCTGATCCTCGGCCTCGCACTCGAGCGCATCTCCGGCAAGACCGCCTCCGAGCTGATCGCCGAGTACGTCACGACGCCGCTCGGCCTGGCATCCACTGCTCTGCCCACTCCCGTCGCCGCCACGCCGACGCCGGGACCGGCGATGCACGGCAACTACCTGCCGGCCGTCGAAGGCGGATACGACTGCACCGCGCCGATCGACATCACCAAGATGTCGTCGAGCGTCGGCTACACCGACTCCGGCGCGACCTCGACGATCACCGACCTCGGACGCTACATCCAGGCCGAGGCGCGCCAGGCGCTGCGCGCTGAGAAGGCGGAACCGGCCCGCTTCGGACAGCCGCTGCCCTCGTCTGCGAAGGCGCCCAGCTGGTATCAGGCCACCGGCGGCGGCCTGATGGTGGGATCGATGATCGGTCAGCAGGGCTGGGTGCCCGGCTACGCGACGGCTGCGTACTCCGACCCGGCGACCGGCTTCACCGTCGCGGTGACCTTGAACAACTCCTCTGCAGGCAGCTCGATCGCCACCTACCTGGCCTGGCAGCTGGCAGCGATCGCCTCGAAGGCGCCGGCGGCGAAGGGGCAGACCGCTCCGGAGTTCGGCCTGCCGTTCACCGCCGAGCAGTACGGCAAGAGCATCGCCGACGCCGCGATCTGCGCGCCGCCGAAGGAGTGACCCGCAGGGCCTGCATCAGGTCGATCCCCTGATCCGGGCCGGCGTGAAAGGATGGATGGGTGCGTCCGTCTCGTAGAATCCCGCTGCTGCGCGGGTTCGTCGGCGCCACGATCGCGACCTTCGTCGCGCTGGTGTCGCACATCGTGGTGGGCGGCGCGATGCCAGGGATGCTGGGTGTCGCCGTCCCGTGGGTGCTGTCTCTGATGATCAGCACCCTGCTGGCCGGACGCCGTTTGTCGGTGGTCAGGCTGAGCGCTGCCGTAGTCCTGTCGCAGGGTCTGTTCCACGTGCTGTTCGTGCTCGGCAGCTTCAGCCCGCGCGGCGGCTTCGCGCCCCACGTGCACGGCAACGCACCGATGATCCTCGGCAACGGCACTGAGCTGCTTCCTGGCGCGGGGCTGATTCCCGAGGACGCCGGCATGTGGATCGCGCATGCCACTGCGGCCGTGCTCACCATCGTCGCGCTGCACCGCGGTGAGCGGATCGTGCGGGCACTCGCGTCCGTGGCATCCGACGTCGCTCTGTGGCTGCGGCGAGCGGTCCTTGTCGCCGTCCTCGTGCGCCCCTCTGCTCCCTCCGCGCGGCGCTGGGCGCTCGTCGCCGCGCCGCGCCTGCGCGCCCGCCATCTCTCCGCGCTGGGCAGGCGCGGACCTCCGCCGGCTCTCATCTGACTAGCCGCGCGCCGATCCGGTCGCGCGAATCAGGACGCCCTTGAGCGCCCGCACAGATGCAGACGCCGCTTCGCGGCATCCGAAGAGAGGTTTTCCATGTTCCGTATCCGCACCACCCTCGCCGTCGTCGCAGTGGCCGTCGTCGCCGGCCTCGCCATCAGCGCTCCCGCCTCCGCGCACGACGAAGTCGTCGCGAGCACCCCGGCGTCGGGTGAGCAGCTGACCGCCGCCCCCGAGCAGGTCACGCTGACATTCTCGAACCAGCTGCTCTCGCTGGAGGAGAACAGCGGTACAGCCATGACCGTCGAGGACGAGTCAGGCACTGATTGGGTCGCAGGCGCTCCCGTGGTCGAGTCCGACACCGTCACCACGCCGCTCAAGCCGGGCATGCCCAACGGCGCCTACCTGGTCACCTGGAAGGTGGTCTCCAGCGACGGGCATCCGACCTCGGGCGAGTACTCGTTCTCGGTTGCCGCCGCCGAAGTCGCCCCGACCGAGGCGCCGACGACCGCGCCGACCGAGGCGGTCGCGCCGAAGACCGAGCAGCCTCGGCCGAGCGAGACGCCGATCGCCGCACCCGCCGATGACGCTCCCTGGCCGCTGCTGATCGGCCTCGGTGTGCTGTTGCTCGCCGCGGTGATCGTGCTGATCGTGATCGTCGCGCGCAAGAAGCGCCCGGCACCGGCATCCGCCGACGGTGAACCGACCACGGACCCGACGGCCTGACGCCCCGCGCGCCCGCCCCGCGCCCACCCCGCTGAGAAGCCACTTCCCGCATGAGAGACCACGCCAAGCGTGATGTTTCAAACGGGAAGTGGTTTCTCGCGTTGAAAAGAGCGGTTGACGCCACTGTCTGATCATTTGTAATATTATCGGACTGATTGATTTTGCTTATTTGAGGCACGAAACGTCAACAGAAACACAATGGTGTGGGCCTTTTCCGATCCCAGCGAACGGGTGCGCGCCGATCGGAGGAAGTTCTGCATGAAGAAAATGATGAGACTCGGCAGCCTGCTTGTCGGCGCCGTCGTCGTCGGCGGATTGGTGGTCGCGCCGACCGAAGGCGCCCAGGCGGATCAGTCGAACGTGTACTACGTCGACTCCTCAGTCGGCAATGATGCCGACAAGGGCACTTCGCCGAAGAAGCCCTGGGCCTCACTCGAGCGGGTGAATGCAGAGGTGTTCAAACCCGGCGACGAGATCCGATTCCGCTCTGGCGAGTCATGGGCCGGCCAGCTGGCCCCGCAGGGGTCGGGCGCGGAGGGCGAGCCGATCGTCATCGGCAGTTACGGTGAGGGCGGCAAGCCGCTGATCGCAGCCGAGGGGCTCTTCGAGAGCGCCGTGCACCTGTACAACCAGGAGCACTGGGAGATCGGCGATCTCGAGATCACGAACACCGGCGAGGAGCCTGCGACATCGGCGCGCCGTGGTGTGCACATTCAGGGTGAAGATGTCGGAGTCGGCGACAAGACGCAGACCGACCTTGACGAGGTGTCCACTCTCTCGGGCATCCACCTGCACGACCTGTACATCCACGACGTCAACGGGGAGGACGAGAAGGATGCCGACGGCAGTGCCGGCATCCAGGTGAGCGTCAACATCGCCGGGCTCACCGACCAGCAGGAGCCGTCTCAGGGAGACGTGCATCAGCGCACGACGTTCGATGACGTCCTCATCGAGAACAACGTCATCGACACCGTCTCGCGCACGGGCATCATCACGTGGACCGATTGGAAGAACCGCGACGAGCTCGGGGAGGGCATCGGCTACGGCGACAAGGACCTCACGCCGTTCACGCCTCTGACCGACGTGGTGATCCGTGGCAACACCCTCAAGAACATCGGCGGCGACGGCATCACTCCGCACATGACCGAGGATGCTCTCGTCGAGCGCAACCTCGTCGACGGCTTTCACATGACATCGTCGGGCTACAACGTCGGCATGTGGGTCTGGAATGCCGACGGCACGCTGTTCCAGTACAACGAGGTGACCGGCGGCAACACGACCCGCGACGGCAACGCCTTCGATTTCGATCACGGCTCGCGCGGCGTCATCTACCAGTACAACTACAGTCACGGCAACGACGGCGGTGCGCTGCTGTTCTGCGCCGACGGTCGCGCTGGCGGAGTGTACGACGGCATCTTCCGCTACAACGTCAGCCAGAACGACTACTACAAGCTGTTCACCATCTGCGGCGGCGCGAACATGTACAACATCAACGTGCACAACAACGTCTTCTACGTCGGCGCGGGCTTGAACACGACGATGCTCGACGCCCAGGGTGGACGCAACGACATCACACTGAGCAACAACATCTTCTACAACCTCGGTTCGGGCGGCTACACCAGCAAGCCGGGCTGGACGTACGACAGCAACATCTACTTCGGCAACAACACGCCCTCGTCGTCGACGATCCCGGACGCGAATGCCATCACTGCCGAGCCGATGCTGGTCGCTCCCGGCACCGCATCCGGTGTGGATGAGCTGGACGGTTACCGACTCCTCGCAGGTTCCCCGGCACTCGGCACCGGAGCGGCGATCGGTGCGGGGACGAAGGACATCTGGGGCAACGTCATGTCGCAGAGCGCCCCGAATCGCGGCGTGTACGCCGGTGCCGGCGAGCTTGCAGCATCCACCGGGAATCTCCTGACGAACGCCGGCTTCGAGTCGGGGCGCTCGGGGTGGACATGGTGGAACGGCACTGTGGTCCGCGGCGAGGCGCACACCGGTGTGAACGCCGCCCGCATCGCCGGCGGGCAGGGTTCTGTCGAGCAGACCGTGACCGGCTTGAAGTCGAATACGACCTATACGCTGTCCGGGTCGGTTCGCACCGAGGGCGGAGAGATCCGGGTGGGGGTGAAGGGCCACGGCGGCCAGGAAGCGCATGTCGTCGGCGACTCGGCCGAATACACGCAGGTGTCGCTCGAGTTCACCACCGGTGCCGACGCGACCTCGGCGATCGTCTACCTGTACAAGGCGACCCCGGGCAACACCGCCTTCGGCGACGACTTCGCGCTGACCGAGGTCGACCTCGTGGCACCGGCCGCACCGCACGTGGCGCCGTTCGCCGGCAAGGTGTCGCGCACCCCGACGTTCACGGGCACGGGCGAGCCCGGTGCGAGCATCGAGGTGACCTTGGGAGGGCGCGCCGTCGCCGCCGGCGTCGTGGCCGCCGACGGCACCTGGAGTGCAACCGCCGACTCGCAGCTGCGTCCGGGCAAGCACCGTGGCTCGGTGACGCAGACGGACGCCGCAGGCAACGTGTCACCGGCAACCGGCGTCTCCTTCATCGCGGTTCCCGACGCCGCGTTGAAGAACGGCGGCGACGACTCCTGAGCCACCCGCTGAGAAACCACTTCCCGCACGAGAAACCACGCCTGGCGTGATGCCTCAAGCGGGAAGTGGTTTCTCGCAGTTACGGCGGGGCGGAGGCATGGCCGGCGCGGCGGGAGAGAATGGGGGGATGAACACCGCCGAGACCACGCACACGTTCGACGCCATCACCCAGGACGACCTGCGGCGGGCCGGCAGTGTGAAGTGGACGCGGTTCCCCGACACGATCGGCACCTTCATCGCCGAGATGGACTTCGGGGTCGCCCCGGCCATCTCGCAGGCGATCACTGAAGCGCTCGCCGACGGGCTCACCGGATACCTGCCGAAGCCCAAGGCCGACGCCCTGCAGGCGGCGACGGCACGCTGGTACGCCGAGCACTACGACTGGAATGTGCCCGCAGCCGACGTGCGCCTGGTCTCGGACGTGATCGTCGCGTACGAGTTCGCCATCACGACCTACACGCAGCCCGGCGCCGCGGTGATCGTGCCGACACCGGCGTACATGCCGTTCCTCGACGTGCCGCAGCGCCACGGACGCCGCGTCATCGAGGTGCCGAGCGTCGAGATCGACGGACGCTGGACGATGGACCTCGACGCCGTCGCCGCCGCATTCGCCGATGGCGGCGAGCTGCTCGTGCTGTGCAACCCGCACAACCCGCTTGGCACAGTCGCGACGCGCGACGAGCTGCTCGCGATCGCGAAGACGGTGTCGGATGCCGGTGGCCGGGTGTTCTCGGACGAGATCCACGCGCCGCTCGTCTACGCCCCGGCCACGCACATCCCATACGCGTCGGTGTCGGATGCTGCCGCAGCGCACACGCTGACTGCGACGTCCGCATCGAAGGCATGGAACCTGGCGGGCTTCAAGTGCGCGCAGCTGATCCTCTCGAGTGACGAGACCCGCGATGCCTGGGAGGCGGACGGCGGTTGGGCTGGTCATGGCACGGCGACGATCGGCGTGCTGGCACAGCTGGCCGCGTACACCGGTGGGGAGCCGTGGCTGCAGGAGGTCACCGCGTACCTCGACGGCAACCGCCGCGAGCTCGCCGAACTGGTCGCCGAGCACCTGCCCGGCGTGAAGGTGACGATGCCGGAGGGCACCTACATCGCGCTGCTCGACTTCCGCGCGACGGGGGTGACGGGCGACCTCGGCGCGTGGTTCCGCGAGCATGCGGGCGTGTCGATGACCGATGGCGCCGCATGTGGCCAGGCGGCGATCGGATACACGCGTTTCGTGTTCGCGACGCCGCGGCCGATCATCCGCGAAGCGATCCTGCGCATCGCGCGGGCACTCGAGGCCCGCGCGGCGGTGTGAGGGTCCCTGCCGCGCGCCGTTCGCGCGCTGGCGGGGAGCCAGATGTCGGTGATGAGGGCCGGATGACGGGCATTTGGCTCCCCGCAACCGGCGCGGGGTGCGCGGGATCAGCCATGAGCCGACTTCACCCCAAGCCCTGGGTCGCCCAGATCGTCAGCAGGGCGGTGGTCGTCACCAGGATCCACAGGATCGCGCCGAGCAGCAGCGGCCGCAGGCCGGCGCGACGCAGCGCCGGGATATCCGTCGAGAGCCCGATGCCGGCCAGCGCCATCGCGATGAGGAACACGCTCGCCTGCACGAGCACGTCGCGCGGCCCGTCCGGGATGATGCCGGTCGAATTCACGACGGCGACGATGAGGAACCCGATCAGGAACCACGGCACGAGCTTCGCGATCCGCTTGGCGTTCATCGGCTTGCCGTCGTCGTGTTTCCACGCCTCGATCACCGACAGCCCGATGCTGATCGGGATGATCATCAGGGTGCGCACGAGTTTCACCACGACGGCGAACCCCAGCGCTGCAGTGCTGTAGACGCTGGCTGCGGCGACCACCGAGCTGGTGTCGTTCACCGCCGTCCCGGTGAGCAGCCCGAACGTGTGCGGGTCGAGGTTCAGCGCATGCCCTAGGAGCGGGAACAGGATCACCGCGAGGATGTTGAACAGGAAGATCGTCGACACCGCGTACGCGACCTCTGCCCCGACCGCGCCGATCACCGGAGCGACGGCGGCGATGGCGGATGCCCCGCAGATGCCGGTCCCGACACCGATGAGGGTGGTCAGCCGGCCCTCGATGCGCAGCATCCGACCCAGCGCCCACGCCGCCACCAGGCAGACGGCCAGCGTCGTCAGCATCACCGGCAGGGACTCCAGCCCGACCTCGGCGATGCTGGTCAGCGACAGCTGCGCGCCGAGCAGGACGACGGCCAGCTGCAGCAGGAACTTGCCCGAGTACTGGATGCCCGGCTGCAGCCGTCCGTCGAGGCGGGCGAATCCGGTGCCGGACTCGTCGCGCTCCAGCATCCGACCTCGCACGAGCGACAGCAGCACCCCGATGACGATGGCAGGCACGGCCGAGCCGAGCACCGGAACGACCGTGCCGATGCCCGTGGAGATCAGGGCGATTCCTCCCGTGAGGAGCACGCCGGGCAGCACGTCACCGCCTCGTCGGGTGAGCCGGGCGGGCAGGGTCTGAGCGGGTGAGAACTGCACCATTCCAGCATTCGCGGTGTGTGCGCAGCGCAGTAGAGGGCAGCCGTCGATAGGGGTACAGGTCTGGACTGTATCCTGGGCTGCATGAAGGACGTTCCTGAGCTGGCTGCGCTCGAGCTGCTCGTCGCCGCGGTGCGAAGCGGCTCGATCTCGGCCGCGGCTCGTGAGGCCGAGGTGGCCCAGCAGTCGGCGTCGATGCGGCTGCGCAACATCGAGCGGATGCTTGGACTCGAACTGCTGCAGCGCACCACCCGCGGCGTCGAGCCGACGGCCGCGGGGGAGACGGTCGCGGCGTGGGCCGAAGAGGTGCTCGCGGCCGCTGAGCGGTTCCGGGTCGGGGTCGAGATGCTGCGCGATGAGCGTCGGCGTGAGCTCACCGTCGCCGCGAGCCAGACCGTCGCCGCGCACCTGATGCCGGCATGGCTGGTCGCCCTGCGCGAGCGGCAGGTGCGCGAGGGCCGCACGCCGACGGCGGTGCGTCTCATCGCGGGCAACAGCGAAGAGGTCGCGACGCTGGTGCGCGACGGTGCCGCTGACCTTGGTTTCATCGAATCGTCGGCGCTTCCAGAGCGGCTCTCGCGGGTCGCCGTCGGAGTAGATGCCCTCGTGCTGGTGGTCGCTCCGGGGCATCCGTGGGCCACGGCGGGGCCGATCGCGATGTCGGATGCTGCGGATGCGGCGATCGTGGCTCGCGAAGCGGGCAGTGGCACCAGGCAGACGTGGGAGGACGCGGTGCGCGCGCGCCTGGGGCGCGAACCTGCCGAGCCGATTGCAGTGCTGCCGACCTCGGCGGCCGTGCGCTCCGCGGTCGCGAACGGGCTGGCACCTGCGCTGCTTTCACGTCTGGTGGTGGCCGATGACCTGCAGCTCGGGCGGCTGGTGGAGGTGCCGATCGACGGGTATCCCGTGTCGCGGCCGATCACGGCGCTCTGGCGTGGCGGTGTGCGCGACCTGGAATCGACCAGCCGAGACCTGATCGAGGTCGCGACGGGCGGCTGAGGCCGGGTCGTTGCCGTGCCTCGCGTCTGGCTAGTTCGCGTGGCGTATGGTCGCTTCAAGGTGGGGGATGCGGCCAATTGGCCATCCGATGTGGGCTCGTAACGATGTCAGTGGCCGCGCGTAGCGTCGCCGGTGTGACAGAGACCTCCGTTGTGGAAGAGAGTGATGCACTCGCCGGGCTCGACGCGGCACAGCTGCAGGCCGTCGAACACGGCGACGGCCCGCTCGTGATCGCGGCGGGAGCGGGTACGGGCAAGACCCGTGTGCTGACCTCGCGGGTCGCGCGACTGCTCGAGGCGGGGGTCGCGCCTGAGCGGATCCTGCTGCTGACGTTCACCCGGCGGGCGGCCGCATCGATGATCTCGCGGGCTGCCGCGCTGTGCGGCGATGCGCAAGCGGCGCAGCGGATCGCCGGTGGCACGTTCCACGCCGTCGCGCACCGGATCATCGCCGAGCACGCGCAGCACCTCGGGCTCGCGGATGTCACCGTGCTCGACCCGGACGATGTGATCGACCTTCTCGACCTGCTGCGCAGTGAATTCGGACTCGACGGTGCTGCTCAGGACGGTGCTGCGGCGAAGCGCCTGCCGACGACACGCACGATCGCCGACATCTGCTCCCGTGCGATCAACACCGGCACACCCGCACGGAAGGTGATCGACGAGCAGTTCCCTTGGGCGCTGGAGCATGCGGATGCCATCCTCGCCCTGCTGCGGCACTACAGCATCCGAAAGCGCGAGCGCGGTCTGCTCGACCTCGACGACCTGCTCATCGCATGGCGGGCGCTCGTGCGCGACCCGGACGTCGGGGCGCGCCTGCGCGCGCGGTGGGACTGGGTGCTCGTCGACGAGTATCAGGACGTCAACAGCCTGCAGGTCGACATCGTGCGCGGTCTCGCCCCGGACGGCCGCGGGCTGACCGTCGTCGGCGATGACGCGCAGGCGATCTACGGGTTCCGCGGCGCGAGTGCCGGGCATCTGCTCGACCTTGCGGCGGCGTTCTCGGATGCCACGCTGGTGCGACTGGAGCGCAACTTCCGCTCCACGCAGCCGATCCTCGATCTCGCGAACGAGGTGCGCCCTGGCGAGCTCGGGCTGCGGCTGCGCGCGGACCGGCCCGATCCGGGCATCCGACCGTCTCTCGTCGTCTGTCGCAACGCGGATGACGAGGCGCGCACGGTCGCCGATCGCATCCTCGCGGCGCACGCCGACGGCATGCCGCTGCGTGAGCAGGCCGTGCTGATGCGCACCGGGTCGCACAGCGCGCTGCTCGAGGTCGAGCTGAAGGTGCGGAACATCCCGTTCCACAAGTTCGGGGGCATCGGGTATCTCGAGACCTCGCATGTGCGTGATCTGCTGGCGAGCTTCCGGGTGGTGCTGAATCCGTCCGATGAGGTCTCCTGGTACCGGCTGCTGACGCGGCACCGTGCGATCGGCAAGGTGTCGGCCCGCTCGCTGGCGGGGATCCTCGCCGACGGTGGCATCGATCGGGCGTCGGATGCTGTCGCCGCAGCCCCCGCGAAGGCCCGCACCGGTCTTGCGACCACGCTGTCGCAGCTCGGTGCGGTGGATTCCACGACGACGGTTCCGGAGCTGGTGGAGGCGTGCCGCGGGGCGGTGGATCCTCTGCTGCGGGCGCACTATCCGGACTGGCAGCGCCGCATTACCGATGTCGACGGCATCGCCGAGGCAGCAGCCCGGCAGTCGGATCTGCGGTCGTTCGTCAGCGAGCAGGCGATCGATCCGGTGAACGTCGCCGGCGACTGGGCGAAGAAGCCGCACCTCGACGAGGACTGGGTGACGCTGTCGACGATCCACTCCGCGAAGGGGCTGGAGTTCAGCTCCGTGCACGTGATCCGCTCGTGCGATGGCGCGATGCCCTCCGACATGGCGCTGTCGTCATCCGCGGGGCTGGTCGAGGAGCAGCGGCTGTTCTATGTGGCGCTCACGCGCGCCCGCGACACGCTCGACGTTTACGCCCCGTCCCGGCTGCCGACGCACCCCACGTCGTTCCTCGCCCGACATGTGATCGCGAAGCCGAGCCGGTTCCTGACCGAGGCTGCCCGAGGGCTGATGGATGCCGTCGACACCAGTGCATCCGACGAGCGCGTGCTCGAGCCAGTGGGGGCGCCGGCGATCGCGGGGCCGCGCGTGCGGCTCGACGAGTTCGATGACCTGTTCGCTTAGATGCTCGGGTTCTTTCAGCCGATCAGGCGACGTTCGGCTTCTTCGATCAGCGTGGCCGTCTCGCGCAGCGCGACGTCGCGATCGTGAGGTGTCAGGAGCCCAGCTCCGTACTGGCTCTCCGACTTGAGGCTGATGAGGCGAGCAGATCAGCGACCTCGAGGTACTTTCTCCCGATGCGCAGACGAGCCCGGCCGGCCGCAATGTCGGAAACTCGGGTGGAGAGCTTGTTCGGGGTCAACTCGATGCCTTCCGGTTCAGCAGGACGCTCGGGTCGTCTCCGATGAGGCGGAGCCCGTCATCCCGCCAATTCTGGACAATCGGCTCCCCCGTAGCGATGAGCTCCCTGACCTTCCGGGCCGTGAAGCTCAGGACCTGCAGGCTATTGCCTGTCCATCGCCCTACGTCGTCTGCGGTAGCTCCCGCCTGTGTCCGCCATTCGTCGGAGCGGGGATCGACGGTGTCTGCCACGATCACAGCGAGGTCGATGTCGCTGTGATCGTCCGCCTCGCCCCGGGCGAATGAGCCGAAGAGGAACGCGTGCAACGGTGGAGGATCCAATTGCTGCAGACGCTCGCGTAGTCTGCCCACAAGGCGGACCCTCGCGTCAGCGGCGGCCAGCACCGCATCGACGAGCACGTGGTCGTGGTTCAGCGCGTAGAGATGGCCGGTTGCCGCCGGGAAGGCGTTGACGAGGCCATGCTGGACGAGTCGGTTGAGTACTGGCAGCTGTCCTGCGCGTGTTCCGCGCGAGCTGGCTCTCCAGATCGCCGACGCGCTCTGCGGCTGCTCCGAGCGGGCGAGGACTTCAAGCACGGCGGAATCGAGGCTCGGGATGAGCGTGCGAAGCGGCGAGCCGAGATCCATCATTCAAGCCTGCAGAAATATCGTCATGTTGTCAACTATTTCTGCAGGTTCCCCAGCGGAAACCGCCGCTCCCCGGCATCCGACCCCGCTCAATCCGACTTCGTCTAGTTCAGTGCGGACGTCAACCGCGCCAGCCCATCGAGGAAGGTCGATTTCGCCGGTTCACGCTCCCACTCCGCCAGCGTGAGCTCGCGGCCGAGGGTGCGGTACTTCTCCTCGACCTCGCGCATCTGCGCCACGAACGACTCGCCGCGCACCATCATCGAGATCTCCGCGTTGAGGCTGAACGAGCGGATGTCCATGTTGCTCGAGCCGATCACGGCGACGTCGTCGTCGATCGAGAAGTGCTTGGCGTGCAGGATGTACGGCGCCGGATACAGGAAGATCCGCACGCCGGCGCGCAGCAGCGCCGAGTAGTACGAGCGCTGCGCGTGATAGACGAGGCCCTGGTCGCCGAGCTCCGAGACGAACAGCTGCACGTCGAGTCCCCGCTGGCACGCGGTGGTGATCGCGTACAGCATCGCCTCGTCGGGAACGAAGTAGGGGCTGGTCAGGATGACCCGTTCGGTGGCGCCGTGGATGAGCGAGAGGAACAGCCGCAGGTTGTTCTCGGTGCCGAACGTGGGGCCGCTCGGCACGAGCTGGCAGCGCAGGTCGCCGGCGCGAGGGATGTCGGATGCTGCGACGCGTTCGTCCACGAGATCCTCGCCGGTCTCGATCAGCCAGTCCACGTGGAACACGGCATCGACCTGCGCGACGACCGGACCTTCCACGCGCGAGACGAGCTCGTGCCACATCAGCCCGCGCTTGATGTTCTTCTCGGCGTTGTAGTCGCGCGAGATGAGGTTCTGCGAACCGACGAACCCGACCACTCCATCGACGACGACGAGCTTGCGGTGGTTGCGCAGATCCGGGCGCTGGTACTCCCCCTTGAACGGGCGCACCGGCAGCATCCACGACCACTTCACGCCGATCCGGTCGAGCTCGGCGAACGTCTCGTCCGACTTCGGGATCTTGCGCGAGGCGATGTAGTCGGCGAGCAGACGCACCGTGACGCCGCGCTGCACAGCATCCTCCATCGCCTTCAAGAACTTGCGGGTCGTGTCGTCCCACGCGGTGATGTAGAACGCGATGTGCACGTACTTCTGGGCTTGGTCGATCGCGTCGGCCATCGCGTCGATCGAGCCCTGGTAGTCGTCGATGAGCGTCATCGCCGCGCCGTCGACCTCGGGCATCGCGGTCAGGTCATGGTTCTGCTCGACGACGCGCTGGAACCAGCGCGGGTCGTCGGCCTGGGTGTCCGGCGTCGTCTCGCCGAGCACGGCGGTGATGCGATCGCGCTCGCCGCGGCGCTTCTTCGGCAGCAGGAAGTTGCCGATCAGCAGATACAGAGCTATGCCGAAGAACGGCACCAGGAAGATCAGCAGCAGCCATGACATCGCCGCTGTGGGCTTGCGGTCGCGCGGGATGTAGATCAGAGCGATGATGTTGATCGCGAACACGACGAGGACCGAGATGATCCAGATCAGGTTCGAGGAGAGCAGAGCAGTCATGCGGGATCCTTCAGACGGTGATGACTCAGTGTGGCACGCCGCAGGGCGTGTCCTATGGTCGGATCATGGCGGATCTGCGGGTGGCGTTCCTCGGTGGTGGCAACATCAACGGCGAGCTGCGCGGCATCGTCGAGCACGCGCGTCCGTACGACGTGGCGGGCACGTTCGGTCGGGGCGACGAGTTGCCGTCGGCCGCGGACATGGACGTCGTCGTCGAGGCGGCGACGCAGGATGCCGTGCGCGAGCGGGTTCCGTCGCTGTTGGATGCGGGTGTCGACGTGATCCTGCTGTCGGTGGGGGCGCTGGCGGATGCTGACCTGCGGGCGCGACTGTCGGCGCCGGACGGCGCCGCCGCGGGCCGTGGCATGCTGATCGCCTGCACCGGAGCGATCGGCGGGCTGGATCAGGTGCGGGCGCTGCGCGCGGCTGGCACCCTGCGGGCGGTGTCGATCGAGAGCCGCAAGCAGCCGGGCGCGCTGATGCAGCCGTGGATGGATGCTGAGCTGCGCGAGCGGCTGACCGAGGGAGACACCGAGATCGTGCTCGCCGACGGGCTCGCGGCCGAGGTCGCCCAGCAGTTCCCGTCGTCGGCGAACGTCGCGGCCGCGCTCGCGCTGGCGGCGGATGCCTGGGACACGGCGATCGCTCGGATCGTGGCCGACCCCGCTGCGACGCGTACGCGGCACGAGATCCGGGCGTCGGGGGAGTTGGGCGAAGTGCGCGTGGTGGTGGAGAACGCGCCGTCGGCGGAGCGGCCCCGCTCGAGCGCCGTGGTCGCGTGGGCCGCGCTGCGCGCGCTGGACGACTACGCCCGACTGCGCGGCTATGACGGGGTCGACGGGGTGGCATTCCTCTGAGTGCAGGCGTCAGCGGCGCCTCGTCAGGGAAGCGGATGCAAGAGAGCGAACCGCTCGCAGAGAACCGCCATGTCCGTCGCCCAGCCCCGGGAGCTCTCGGAGTGCTGGCGCCAGAAACGCTCATGGATGTCTCGCCAGGCGGTCAGCGTGCGGTCGCCTTCGCCCTCCGCGTTGGCGTGCTCAGCGGTGACCTGGTCGAACGGCACGATCGCCACCGAGGTCGTGCGGATCACCGCCCGCGGGGCGCCAGCGCCGTCGAGGATGACGCTGAGGTCGCCGACCTCGGGCATCCGCTCGCCGCTGGCCTCGTAGTCCCACACCGATGATGCGGTCCCGGTCTTGATTCCGGTCAGGACGAGGTCGAGCAGCCCGTCGGCATGCTCGGGCGTGGCCCCGAAGGCCCAGGCCTCGGGCACGTCGGCGGGCAGTGCGGGAATCTCCGCGCGCACGCGGTGCCAATAGGTGCTGAGGGCGTCAGTCGTCATGGTTCTCCTGAAGTGGGGGAAGCATCAGTGCACGAACGCCTTGAGAATGACGAACACGATGCCGAACGAGGCGGTGGCGAGCGAACCGAGGATCCTCACCGGGATGCTGCTTCCCCGGCGGAGGAAGGCGACGTAGCCGAGGAATGCGAGGATGATCGTGCCCGACCAGAGCGCCACGTCGTTGGCGATGTCGTCGGAGATCACGCGGGTCGTTCCCAGCAGCAGGATGATCGCCGGGATGGCCGCGGACGTCAGCATGCCGAAGGAATGACGCACTGACTGTCGAATCGCCGTGCGCACGCCGATCCCCTTGTTGTCGACCCCGGCGCCCATGCGGGAGACCGCGCCCGCATAGACGTGGGCTGCCCAGAACACCAGCACGGTCACGGCGACCGTGACGAGTACGACCACGGATGTCTCGCCGTGCGCGGACGAGACCGCGATCAGTCCGCTCACCAGGATCGTGCCGTACACCGCGGCCTCGGTCCCGAAGCCCGGCTGAAGAACGCGGTGCGCAAGAAGGACCTTGTGCTCGTTTGGTGAAGGCTCCATGTGATTGAGCCTATTCGCCTACGGTGTGGAGGGACTGACGGGAATCGAACCCGCGCTATCTGCTTGGGAAGCAGAAGTTCTGCCATTGAACTACAGTCCCGAACGCCTCGCGGCGTCTGGCCAGCATAACAAAGTCGAGCGACTCGCGATCACGACCCACCCAGCGATGTACGCCACGCCCCGGATGTCATCCTGCAGGCGGACGCGCCACCGGCATCCGAAAAGTAGCGTCGAAGACATGATCACAGCAGAAGGTCTCAGCAAGCGCTACGGCGACAAGCTCGCCGTCGACGACGTGTCGTTCACGGTGCGCCCGGGCAGCGTCACCGGATTCCTCGGGCCGAACGGCGCGGGCAAATCGACCACCATGCGCATGATCGTCGGCCTCGACCGGCCGACCGCCGGCCGCGTCACAGTCAACGGGCAGAGCTACGCCCACCTCCGCGCACCGCTGACCGAAGTCGGCGTGCTGCTGGATGCCAAGGCAGTGCACACCGGGCGCAGCGCGCGCAATCACCTGCGTGCCATGGCCGCCACCCACGGCATCCCGACCTCTCGCGTCGACGAGGTCATCGAGATCACCGGGCTCGGCTCTGTGGCTGGCAAGCGCGCCGGCGGCTTCTCGCTCGGCATGGGCCAGCGCCTCGGCATCGCGGCTGCCCTGCTCGGCGACCCGCACACCCTGATCCTCGACGAGCCGGTCAACGGCCTCGACCCCGAGGGCGTGCGCTGGGTTCGCCAGTTCGTGCGACACGCAGCATCCGAGGGACGCACTGTGCTGCTCTCGAGCCACCTCATGAGCGAGATGGCGCAGACGGCCGACCACGTGATCGTGCTCGGCCGCGGCAAGGTTCTCGCTGACGCGCCCCTCCCCGAACTCGTCCGCGCGTGGACCACCGCGCGGGTGCTGGTGCGCAGCCCCAGGGCCACCCAGCTCGCCGACGTCCTCGCGGGTCCTGACGTGGAGATCGTCGCCACCGACGCGTTCACGCTCGATGTCACCGGCCTGCCGGCATCCCGCATCGGTGATCTCGCGTTCGAGCGCGGAATCCCCGTGCACGAACTCACCCCCGCCAGCGGCTCACTCGAAGACGCCTACCTCGCCCTCACCGGCGAAGCCGTCGAGTACCGCACCCGCGCCGTCCCGCAGGAGGGCGCCCAGCTCGAGGAGGCCCGCGCATGACCGCCATCCAGGCCCGCGCCACGCACCTGCCCGTCAGCACCATCCGCCTCACCTTCCCCCGCCAGCTGCGCAGCGAGCTGATCAAGCTCATGACCGTGCGCGGCACGTGGTGGTCGGTGGCGATCGTCGCCGCCCTCAGCATCGGGCTGGCCTTCCTGGCGACCATGACCATGTCGCCTCCGTCCGACGTGATGATGGCCGTCGTCGCACCAGTGCAGTTCACGATGCTGCTCGCAGGCATTCTGGGTGTGATCTCGGTGACCGGCGAGTACTCCACCGGCATGATCCGCTCCACGCTCACCGCCAACCCGGTGCGCGGGTCGGTGCTGGTGGCGAAGTCGATCGTGCTCGCGGTGTTCATGTTCGTCGTCTCGCTCGTGATCCTGCTGGCGTCCGCGATCGCGATCACCCCGCTCGCCGCCGCGAACGACATGGCCGTGCAGTGGTCGGATCCCGCGCTGACCCTGGTGCCGATCCTGTCGGCCGCCGGCGCCATGGCGCTGTTCGCCCTGCTCGGCGTCGGGCTCGGTTTCCTGCTGCGCTCCGGCGCCGCTGCGATCGCCACGACCGTCGGCATCCTGTTCGTGCTGCCCATCATCGTGATGGCGCTGGCCAGCCTCGCTCCTGACGTGCAGTGGCTGATGAGCGTCGGCGATTACCTGCCGTCAGCGGCCGTGCAGTCCGCGATCATGCCCGCAGAGGGCTACGGACTCACCCGTGGCGAGGCATGGGTGACGCTGGTCGCCTGGCCAGGCATCACGCTGCTGGGTGCGTGGGCAGTGCTCCGCGGGAAGGATGCCTGACACTCAGCCGCACACAGAAGCCCGGGTCATGAGACCCGGGCTTCTGGCGTACGCGTTACGCTGAACACGTGCTTCTCAGCGACCGCGACATCAGGGCAGAACTCGCATCGGGCCGCGTCGGGCTTTCACCGTTCGACGACACGATGGTGCAGCCCTCCAGTGTCGACGTGCGCCTGGATCGGTACTTCCGGCTGTTCGACAACCACAAGTACCCGTACATCGATCCGTCCGAGGATCAGCCCGAGCTGACCCGCCTGATCGAGGTCAAGCCCGACGAACCGTTCATCCTGCATCCCGGCGAGTTCGCCCTCGGCGCCACCTTCGAACAGATATCCCTTCCGGACGATGTCGCCGCACGACTCGAGGGCAAATCCTCACTCGGGCGCCTCGGCCTGATCACGCACTCCACCGCCGGTTTCGTCGACCCGGGGTTCACCGGTCACGTCACGCTCGAGCTGGCGAATGTCGCCACCCTGCCGATCAAGCTGTGGCCGGGTATGAAGATCGGCCAGTTCTGCTTCTTCCGCCTGAGCTCGCCGGCCGAGAACGCCTACGGTTCCGGCCCGTACGGCAACCGCTACCAGGGGCAGCGCGGCCCCACAGCATCCCGCGCATTCCAGAATTTCCACCGCACCGACGTGAGCACGACCGATGCGGGAGCGATCGGAGGCTGACATGTCCAACCCTGTCGAAGGCGAACACGAAGAGGCGACCGAGCCCGCGTCGCCCGAGACAGGGCCGCTCGACGCAGGGCAGGCCCCGCCCGAAGCGGCGGTGTCGGATGCGGCGGTGTCGGATGCCATCGACGAGGCCACTGCGCTCGCCGACGCCGCACCCCTCACCGAGAGTGACGTCGCCGATGCGGTGATTCCGGATGCGGTGATTCCGGATGCGGTGATCCCCGCCCTCGACCTGCCGGAGCCCGAGATCCCCGAGCCCGTTCTGCCCGCCTCCGCCCTGGCCGAGCCCGTGATCCCGCCGGCGCCGGCATCGGATGCTGTAGACGCAGCGACTGATTTCTCCGGGGGCTCAGGTGTGACAGCATCCGACTCCACGGAACTCGCCGCACCGGCCACGCGAGCCGAGCGCCGCGCGCTGCCGAGCGTGGACTCGCTGCCGGAGCCGGCCCCGATTCCGCGTGACCCGGCAGTGGTGCCGCCCGTCTCGGGCGCGACGATGGGCGGGTACCGGGGTTGGACGATCGCGATCTTCCTCATCCTGATCGTGCTGCTGATCGCGGCCGTCGCGACGGTGATCGTGCTGGCGACCAGCGGTGCCAATCCGTTCCCGACCGCCGCAGCCGCCGTGGGATGGATCCCGCTGGTTGTATGAAGTCTGAACCGGCGTTATCCATCCCGGGTGGGGTGGCGGTGGTGGCCCGGGGTGGATTCTGCTGGTTCGGGGTGGGCTGGACCAGTTGATGGCATCCCGCGACTGGGGTGGACCCGGCGGCAGGCCCGGGATCGCGCCCGGACGAACGGTCGGATGCCCCGGACGCGCGGTCGGGCGCACCTGCCGCACGGCGACCAGGCTGGAAGCATGACCGTCTCCGCGCCCTTGCCCACTGTCGCCACTCAGAAGACACGCATGCCGTACGCGGCGCTGCTGACGATGATGGCGATGAGCTTTCTGCTCGTCAGTGCGGAATTCCTGCCGAACGGGGTGCTCACCGAGATCGCCGCAGAGCTGAGCGTGACGCCAGGGCAGGCAGGGCAGCTCGTCACAGTCACCGCGTTCGCCGGACTGCTCGTCGCGCCCACGATCGGGCTGGCGCTGCCGAGGCTCGACCGGCGCACGCTGCTGGTGTGGATGGCCGTGCTGGCCGCGATCTCGAATCTGGTCGTCGCAATCGCCCCGAGTCTGCCGCTGATGCTGGTCGCCCGAGTACTGCTCGGCGCGGCGCTGTCGGGGTTCTGGACCATGTCGATCACGGTCGCCGCGCGCATCGCCGGCCCCGAGCGCCTTGGCCGGGCGGTGATGTTCACCTCGGCGGGAACCTCGCTGGCGACCGTCGCCGGGGTGCCTGTGGGAGTGATGCTCAGCCAGGTGCTGGACTGGCGCGGCGTATTCGGGATCGCCGCTGCGGTGACGGCGCTGCTCGCGATCGGGCTTCGGATGCTGCTGCCGTCGGTGCCCGCCGAGAACGCGGCCCGGATCTCGATCCTGGTCGAGACGCTGCGCCGCCCCGGGATCGGTCTCGGCGTCGTCGGCCATGTGCTGGTGATCTTCGGCCATGCTCTGGCGTACACGTACATCCGCCTCGCGTTGGAGCGGGTGCAGGCAGACGGAGTGGCGGTCGATGAAGGAACCATCATCGTGCTGCTGGCGGTGTTCGGCGTCGGCGGCTTCATCGGCAACATCGTCATCGGCGTCGGCATCGACCGCACCTACCGGGTGCTCGCGGTCGCCACCCCGCTGGTGATCGCGCTGGCGCTGATGCTCATCATCGTCGGCGCTGGGTCGCTGTGGACGGTGGGCGCTGTGGCGTTCGTGTGGGGATTCTTCTTCGCCTCGTGGCTGCTGATCGTGAACACGTGGGTCGGTCACCGCATGCCCGACCGGCTCGAGGCAGGAGGCGGACTCATCGTGGTCGGCTTCCAAGCGGCGATCATGCTCGCGGCGGGGGTCGGCGGAATGCTGGTGGACGCCATCGGCATCGAACTCGCCTACAGCGTCGGCGCCGCGACGTTGGTCGTCGGAGCCGTGCTGTTCGGGCTGTCGGATCGGGTGTCTACGCGCCGATAGCCGGATGCCACGGGTCTCGGTTGGGGATCACAGACGATTTGGTCTGTGCGCTGCGTGTCGATCGGCGACGCGCCGGGCTGGAGCCGTTCGGTCTGTGATCTCCAACCGGCAACCCGCTCAGGCTCTTGCGGTCGTCTCCCGCGCCCGCCAGGCGGACGGCGTCATGCCGGTGTGACGCCGGAACGCACGGCTGAAGCCCTCGTCGGATCCGTAGCCGAGCTCGCGGGAGACCTCGCTCACCCCGCGTCCGTCGATCAGCAGAGCGCGGGCGGCGCGCATGCGCACATCGGCGACATATTGTGCCGGTGATGACCCGAAGGCAGCGCGAAACCGCTCGGCGAAGACCGAGCGGGAGAGTGCGCTGATGGATGCCATCTGCTCGACGGTCCACAGCCGGCCCGGTGCGTCGGCGACAGCATCCACCACCCGATCCAGGAACGGATCGTTCGTGCGCGACGGCCAGCCCTGCGGCGCGCAGCCGATGCGTGACCACGCACGGATGACGGACTGCAGCAGCGTGGTGGCCATCATGCGGCAGATGACCAGGTCGCCGTCCCGCTCGCACGTCGTCCCGTCGCCGCCCATGTGCTGGGCGAGCGCCGCCGCGGCGGGCTCGAGTTCGGCGAAGCCGCGGATCCAGGCGCTGTCGGGCAGCAGGTCGGCGAGGTGGACGGCGCTGTCGGAAAGTACGAGGTGCGACGCCAGCACCTCTGCGCCCGCCGGCACCTGCAGAGTCAGACTGCGGCGGCCCGAGACGAGCATCGCGTCGCCCGCCGCGAGGGAGTCGGGGATGCCGGACCCTGCCGGCGGCCGCACTCGCCCCGCCAATACGTAGACCAGCGAGAGCGCGCCGGTGTCGAGGGCGATGGCCGTCTCGACAGCAGGCGCGACGCGGCGCTGTGAGCGGATGCTGATGGCGATGCCGCCCAGCAGCCGCTCCAGCGCATCAGTGCGCGTGGACGGAGTCGGCGCCGGTGCGAGAAGGCTCATGTGAGGGCGAACCTTCTGCCGGGCGGGCGTATTCCGCCGGCGCTGTCCGTCAGCGGGTGTGGATATGGATGTGGTGCTCGGTCGCGTGACCGCGGTGCGGGTGGCCGTGGTGTGAGCCACGGTGGTGCGGGTGGTCGTGGTGGGCGTAGCCGGGGTGGGCGTCGGCGCCGCGACCGTGGCGGTCTGCGTGTCCGTCACGAGTTTCGTATCCGTGGCGGTGTCCGCCGTCGCGGTGGTCCTCGTGTGCGTGATGGCGCCCGTGTGCGTGGCGGCGTCCGTGCTCACAGTCGTGGCCGTGGCGCTGGCGACCTTCGGGTCGACGGGGGAGGCGCTTGCCCTCTTCCCAGCCGAACTCGCGGGCGATCTTCTCGAGCGATGCCGTCAAGGCGGCGTACTCGTCTGGCGTGACGGCTCCGGCCACACGGGCGCGAAGTTCGTCGACGGCCGCGCTCAGGCGGGTCTTCGCCAGCCGGCCGGCGTCGGTGAGGGTCCAGCCGCCTGGGGAGGAAGTGTCAGCCGTGCGCTCGATCCAGCCGAGGTCGATCAGGCGGCGCATCTTCGGGCCGCGCAGCGGCCGCGAGGGTACGCGGGCAAAGGCCGTGCCGTCGATGACGTTCAGCATCCGCCATTCGCGGCGGGTGACGCGCTCGTCGGCGAAGACGGTGGCGAACTCGGCCTTCATCAGGCGGTCGACGGCGGTGATCCAGTATCCGAAGGGATGTGTGTTGTCGGTGTTCATGGGAATCCTTTTGTTGTCATGTTGCATGTATATGCAGTGTGACATGGATTGTGTATGCATGTCAAATCGCATGTAAAGTCGGAGCCATGAGCAACGACCGTGACGCAGACGCCATCGCCCTCGCCCTGTCGCGCCTGCGCGGGCGCCGCGGCGGCCCGCACGGTCACGGGGGCCCCCACGATCACGACGGGCAGCACGGACACCAGCATCCACACGGCCCCCGCGGCGCGCGTCACGGTCGCATGGGGTGGGACGCGGCGCGCGGGGGAGCGCCGGCGGTGATCCGGATGCTGGATGCGCTCGCCGCAGCATCCGATCCACTCAGCGTCAGCGGACTGGCCGAGGCGATCGGCGTCGACCAGCCCCGCGCTTCGCGCCTGGTGCAGCAGGGCGTCGACCGCGGCTGGGTGCGCCGCGAGGCCGACCCCGCCGACGCTCGACGCACGCGCATCGCCCTCACTGACGAGGGATCGCAGATGATCCGCGGTGTGCGCGGGGAGCGGCGCGAACGTCTCGGCACAGCCCTCGAGGCGTTCACCGAGCCCGAGCGTGCGGAGCTGGCCAGGCTGCTCACCAAGCTCGCCGACAACTGGCATCCCTGAGCCTCGAGCTCATCTGGTCCCGACGGCACCGCGCCACAACCGCCGCGAAGCCAGAAACGCACCTCCCCGATGCCGGGAAGGTGCGTCTCTGACTGCGGGACGTCAGCCGGTCAGCTGCCGCAGGTGAACTTCGCGTCCGCCCAGTCGGCGTGATCGTTGCCGTTGCCGTCGGCGGTGGTGTCGACGATCAGCTCGACGAACTGGCCGCCGGTGACATCAGCGGTCAGTGCGAAGGTCTCGCTGGTCGCCTTCTGCAGCGGCGAGGTGACGACGGTCTCGCCGTCGACCTTCACCGAGAACACGACCGACCCGCGGGTCGGCTGCGCGTCGTCGATTCCGACGTCAGCGGTGAACGTGGTGCACTGTCCGCCGAGGAAGTACTTCACGTTGCTCGGTGCGTGGGCACCCAGACCCTTCTCGTAGACCTTGCCGGCCAGCGTCAGCGGCGTGCCGTCGCCGGCACCCTGATCGCCGTTCGACATGTCGCGCTCCACCGGACCCCAGCCGTTGCTGGCGGTCACCCAGTCGTGATCGCTGGCGAACACGGTGCTGGTCGGCGCCTTCGGCAGCGTCTTCACCTTCGTCACGCTGGTCACCTCGCGCTCGCCGATCGGCTCGACGGTCGTGGTGTAGGTGGCGGTGGATCCGATGTCGTACGAGCCGTCGACGTCGGCCGGAGCCGTGACGTTCCAGGTGGTGACGAGCGTGCCCTTCGGTGCGATCGACGCTGCGGTGGCCGGGGTGACGGCCTCGGCAGTCCAGCCCTCTGGCAGGTTCAGCGCGACCTCGACGTTCGCGATCGCCGCAGCCTCGTCAGAGGTGAACGTCGTCGTGAACTCGGTCGACTTGCCCTGCTGGATCACGTCAGCGCCGAGCTCGCCGCTCAGCTGCGCGCAGGCCGGGATGGCGTCGGATGCCCCGAGGTCTTCGACGGTGAAGTCGTCGACGATCAGGTCGGCCGTGCCGCCGCCGATGCGGTTCAGGCCCACGAACGTGTCGCCGCAGGCGCTGGCATCCACCACCTGCTCGAAACGCGTCGTCTCGTGCACGGCACCGAACTCGGTGCTCGACGTGACCCGCGGACCGGTCGAGGAGTCGTACCCGGTGACCCAGGCGTACTGTCCGGCCTCGGTCGACTGATAGTCGAACGACACGCGGTAGCGGTGGCCGGGCTCGAACGGAACCGAGTACTCCGAGGTGCGGTACACCAGACCGCGGTTCTCGTCATGCGCCATCAGCGAGTACTCGCCGCCCAGGATGTTGTCGATCTTGCGACCGTTCCAGCCCTTCTGCGTGAAGTCGTTGCGCTTGGCGATGTGCGTGCGCGGATCGGTCGATCCGCCGGCATTGCCCTTGTAGAACGGACCCCAACCGGCATCCGTGTCTTCGAAGTCCTCGCTGGCGATCACGCCGTCACCGAGCTCGGGAGCAGCGGCAGCGATGATGCGCACGTCGTCGACGCGCACCGCGGCGTCGCCGTCGCCGACCGAGACGGTGAAGACCGGCTTCGCGCCGCCCTTCGGCACCGTGAACGCGACCTTCAGTCGCTGCATGGTCGTTCCGTGCCACTCGTCGGATGCCATGTAGTTGACGGCATTCGACGAGTTGATCGCGACACTGGCATCCGACCCCTTCTTGCCGAGGTCGACGCCGAGCGTCGCCTGGCGAGTCTTGTCCTTGTCGACGCCCACCCACGCGCTGGCGGTGTAGTCGCCGGCCGGCAGTTTGTCGAGCTGCTGTGAGATGGATGCTGCGCCAGCACCGAACAGTGCCGAGCGGCGGCCAAGGCCGTCACGCTCGATCGCGACGTCACCGGTGGGGCTCCACGCGTCGAGGTTCGTCAGATTGAAGCCGGGGTCGGTCACCGGGGTGCCCTGGCCGAAGTCGACCTTCTTCGGCAGCGCGCTGCCGGAGTCGGCCTTCTTGCCCGCAACGAGCACGTACGGCTGACCGGCCGTGGCGTCGATGGTGACTGTGCCGTCGGTGACAGGCACGTCGGCGACCTTGGTGCGGCCGCCATCTCCCAGCGAGAACAGCTGCAGGGTGCGGTTCTTCGCGAAGTCGTCGGTGAGGGTCCAGGTGCTCTCTCCGCCGGCGGGGTTGTAGTGGTACAGCTTGTCGACCTTCTTGCCGGCCTTCGACGACCAGGGCAGCAGGTACGTGTCGCCGCGCAGAACCTCGTCGCCGTCGACCGTGATCGAGCGGTCGGATGCTGTCGTGCCGGTGATCCGCACGCCGTCTTCGAGGTCGATGGCCTCGTCGGTCCAGCGCGTGATCTCGTGGTGCTGCACGAACTTCGCCGGGACGTTGGCTGTCCAGACGTTCTCGAGGAACCCGTTGAAGTCGTTCTGGTTGGTCCAGCCCTCGAACTCGATGATGTGCGCGGTGCCCAGGCGAGCGTCGGGGTTCCAGGTGTCGGACTGCGTGTTGTTCACGAAGCGCAGGATCTGCGAGTTGACGCCCTTGTTGCCGGATCCGCCGTAGTTCTCGTCGGTGGCCCAGTGCGACCAGGTGTTGTTGGCGTTGAGCTTGTCGGCCCACTCGGATGCGACGCGGAAGTCGTGGTCGACCAGCGACTGCTGGATCTTCTTCGCCAGCCAGCCGAACTGGTAGTAGACGTCGACGTAGACCCAGTCCAGGTTGCCGTTCGTGGCATCGGCCAGCTCGCCGATGCGCTTGTCGAGCAGGCCGGAGTTCGTGTCGTAGCGCTGGTCGATGTAGTACGACTGGTCGAGCCAGTTCCAGCCGGGGGCGTTCGGGTTCATGATCTCGTCGCTGAACGAGTTCGCCTCGGGGTAGATCTCGGTGGCGTTGATGTGCACGCCGAACTGGGTGTTCCACTTGTCGGCGGCCTTGAGCGCCGTGTTGAGGTCTTCGAGGCCACCGGCGCGCTCGTTGAAGTTGTCGCCGTAGTCGGTGTTCGCCGAGTCGTGACCCTCGCTGGTGTACCCCTTCAGTAGAGCCGCCTGGCCGAGTCCGTCGGTGTTCTGCGCGATGCGCTTGACGTCGTCGAGCGTCCGCAGGAACGGGTGGGTCGCCTGCGAGGCGAAGTTGAACGGGATGTGCGTGATGACGTTGTTGGCCGTCTCGTCGCCGCGGAACGGGCCGACGCGCAGGTCGCGCAGCGCGATCGCGCCGTCCTGCCAGTCGACCGTGCCGTCGGCGTTCGCGTCGGGGGTGATGGCGACCTTGACCCAGGGGAGTTCCTCGGGCTCGGGGGCGTCCTTCGCGCGGTACAGCCATTGACCGCTTGAGATGCCGACCTCGACATCGTCGCCGTCCTTCACGGCCTGGCGCCAGAAGTTGCCGCTGTCCTTGTTCGCGGGCCCCGATGAGGCGTCGTACATCGCGTTGGTCGTGAAGGCTGCGGCGAGCTGCGACGTGTTAGCGATAACAGTGTTGGTGGACACCGGCTTGGCGTCGACGGGGGTCTCGGCGGTGACCGGGATGAACTTGTCTCCCGAGACGGCACGGTCGACCGACAGGTCGGCCGTCGCGACGTGCGCGCCGGCCTCGTCGGAGGAGACGGTGACGAGGTCGTGACCAGGGATGCGCAGGCTTGCGACCTGCTTCTCGGGGTCGTTGATCTCGGTGAACGCGAGCGTGACGACGTTCTTCTTCACGCTGAGCTTCGCGGTGAACTCGACGCCTTCGAGCTGGGTCGGCGTGATCGTGTACTCGGCAGTGGAGCCGTTGATCTTCTTCGAGCGCACTTCGACGGGCTGAACGGTGCCGTTGATCTCGAGCTCGGTGAGGGCGGTGTCGTTGCCGTGCATGACCGCGCCGCTGTCGCGGTCGGTGTACTGCACGACCTGGGGGAACGCGCTGGAGGCACGCACTTCGAGGTCGCCGCTGCGGAGCGTGATGTCAGCGGATGGGGACTCCGCGCTGAATGCCGGTGCTGCGGCGAGCGGTGACAGACCGGTGACGACCAGGGCTGCGCCCAGTCCTACTCCGGCCCATCTGCGAGGGGTTTTCATTCTGGCTCTCCTTCGAATCAGTCACCGGACTGGGGACCCGGCAGGTTCGAGGATGCCACGAAATGTTTGCGGAAACAAGGGTGGGATGTGCGGCGGACTGGTGATCGATCGTGTTTGGTCAGTTCACAAGAGCGTCAGAAGTGGGCAGGAGGAAGCCTCCGCGAGCGGTTGTCGCGGGGGCTCGATCGGATGCTGTCAGTGGGTCTTCTCGGCAGCGACCTGCTCGACGCGCACGTTGACGATCTGACCGGTGAGGTAGGACTTCAGGGCCTCGCGCGTGTCAGATGCGATGAATCCGGTGGCCTCGATCTTTGACAGGTCCAGCACGCTGTTGCGCGGGCGTGGCGCGATCGGGCCGGCTGCCCCCGCGTAGTAGTCGTCGGTCGAGACCGGCGTCACGCGCGCCGGGTCGTGCCCGGTCAGCTCGTACACCGCTGCGGCGATCGACGCCCAGGTCTGCGGCTCGCCGCCGCCGGTGAGGTTGTACGTCCCGAAGGGCGCATCGACGGAGAGCAGGTGTCGGATGCCGCGGGCGAGGTCGTCGGTGAAGGTGAGCCGTCCGGTCTGATCGTCGACGACCTTCGGGTCGATGCCGCGTTCGGCGAGGGACGCCATGGTGCGCACGAAGTTCGCGCCGTCGCCGATGACCCAGGAGGTGCGGACGATGTAGTGCCGCGGTGCGGTCGTGACGGCGAGGTCGCCAGCGGCCTTGGACTGCCCGTAGACGCCGAGTGGGGCGAAGGGGGCGTCCTCGTTGTAGGCGCCTGCAGCGGTGCCGTCGTAGACGTAGTCGCTGGAGATGTGCACGAGGGTGATGCCGTTCGCGGCGGCGATGCGGGCGAGCTGTGCGGGGCCGGTGGCGTTGATCGCCCATGCGGCCGCTCGGCCCTCTGTCGTCTCGGCGGTGTCGACGGCCGTGTAGGCGGCGGCGTTGATGATGGTGCCGTAGTCGCGCCAGTGCCGGGCAGCAGGTTTCGTGATGTCGAAGTCGGTGCGGGTGGCGTACTCGATGTGCGAGGCGTCTCCGAATTCCTTGCGCAGCGCCCGCCCGAGCTGGCCGTCGGCGCCCAGCACGAGGATTCTGCGTGGGGCGACGGGGGTGGCGTCGGCCAGTCGCGGGTGCGCTTGGTCTTTCTCGGACAGCACGGCGTCGGCGAGCGGGATCGGCCAGGCCACCGCGGCCGTCTCATCCGCGAGGTTCAGGAAGGAGTATTCGGCGTCGGGTGACCAGTGGTCGTTCACCAGGTAGACGTACGAGGTGTCGGGTTCGAGTGTCTGGTACGAGTTGCCGACGCCGCGGGGCACGAACACGGCGCGCGACGGGTCGAGTTCGATGGTGAAGACGGTTCCGAACGAGGGGCCTTCGCGCAGGTCGACCCAGGCGCCGAAGATGCGTCCTGTCGCGACCGAGACGTACTTGTCCCACGGCTCGGCGTGGAAACCCCGGGTGGTGCCCGGCGCGGGGTTGAAGGCGATGCTGTTCTGCACGGGACCGAAGTCGGGCAGCCCTGCGGCGACCATCTTCTGCCGCTGCCAGTTCTCCTTGAACCAGCCGCGGCTGTCGCCGTGCACGGGCATCTCGACGACGAGCAGCCCCGGGATCGGGGTCTCGGTGACGGTCAGCATCAGTGTCCCCGCTTCGCGTAGAACGCTTCGGTGGCGTCCTTCGCCGGCGCCCACCAGGCCTCGTTGTTGCGGTACCAGTCGATGGTCGCGGCGAGCCCGGCTTCGAAGTCGCCGTACTGCGGCGTCCATCCCAGTTCGTCGCGCAGCTTGGTCGAGTCGATCGCGTAGCGCAGGTCGTGGCCGGCGCGGTCGGAGACGTGATCATATGCGTCGGCGTCCTGCCCCATCAAGGTGAGGATCAGTTCGACGACGGTCTTGTTGTCCTTCTCGCCGTCGGCGCCGATCAGGTAGGTCTCGCCGAGCCGGCCGCGCTCGAGGATGGCGAGGACGGCGGAGGAGTGGTCGTCGGCGTGGATCCAGTCGCGCACGTTGAGCCCTGCGCCGTAGAGCTTGGGGCGGATGCTGCGGATCACGTTCGTGATCTGGCGGGGGATGAATTTCTCGACGTGCTGGTACGGGCCGTAGTTGTTCGAGCAGTTCGACAGCGTCGCGCGCACCCCGAATGAACGCACCCAGGCGCGCACCAGCAGGTCGGATGCGGCCTTCGTCGACGAGTACGGCGACGACGGGTTGTACGGGGTGGTGTCGGTGAACCGCTGCGGGTCATCCAGCTCGAGGTCACCGTAGACCTCGTCGGTGGAGATGTGGTGCAGGCGGATGTCGTGGCGGCGGGCGGCTTCGAGCAGCGTGTACGTGCCGATCACGTTCGTGTCCAGGAACGGCCGCGGGTCAGCCAGCGAGTTGTCGTTGTGCGACTCTGCGGCGTAGTGCACGACAGCATCCGCCTGCCCGAACAGGTCATCGACCAACTCGGCATCGGTGATGTTCCCGTGCACGAACGAGACGCGGTCAGCGGGCAGCCCTGCAAGCGAGGCCCGGTTGCCGGCGTAGGTCAGCGCGTCCAGCACGGTCACGTGGTGGTCGGTGTGCGCCACGACGTGGTGCACGAAATTCGATCCGATGAACCCGGCCCCGCCGGTGACGAGCAATCTCACAGGTGCGACCTCTCCAACAACTCCAGCAGATACGTCCCGTACCCCGACTTCACCAGCTTCTCGGCCCGCTGCCGCAGCTCGCCATCCGAGAGGAACCCCTGCCGCCAGGCGACCTCCTCCGGACAGCCGATCTTCATACCGGTGCGGCGCTCCATCGTGCGCACATAGTCGGCGGCATCCGTCATCTGATCGAACGTCCCGGTGTCCAGCCACGCCGTCCCGCGGGGGAGCACTTCCACCTGCAGCTTCCCGCGCTCCAGATACGCGCGGTTCACATCCGTGATCTCGTACTCGCCGCGGGCGCTTGGCCGCAGACCGCGGGCGATCTCCACGACATCGTTGTCGTAGAAATACAGGCCGGGCACCGCGTAGTTGCTCTTGGGAGCCGCGGGCTTCTCCTCCAGCGACACCGCGACACCGGCGCCATCGAACTCGACCACACCGTAGGCCGACGGCTCGGCCACCCAGTACGCGAACACCGCGCCGCCATCCACCTCAGCGAACCGCGACAGCCGCGTGCCGAGGCCGGGGCCGTAGAGCAGGTTGTCGCCGAGCACGAGGGCGACCGAATCGTCGCCGATGAAGTCCGCGCCGATCGTGAACGCCTGCGCCAGCCCGTCGGGCGACGTCTGCTGTGCGAACGACAACGAGATACCGAACTGCGAGCCGTCCCCCAGCAGACGCTCGAAATGCGCGGCATCGTGCGGCGTGGTGATCACCAGAATGTCTCGGATGCCCGCGAGCATCAGCGTCGACAACGGGTAGTACACCATCGGCTTGTCATACACCGGCACCAACTGCTTCGAAACACCCAGCGTCACCGGATGCAACCGCGTACCGGAACCGCCCGCGAGAACTATGCCCTTCACGCAGATATCCTCCCATAACCGGTTTTCGGAACGGCCTCAGCGATGGGACAGCGCCTTCTCCATGGAGTCCTGCAGGCGGGGAGCCAGCGACACAGCGAATGTGTCGGTCAGGTGGTGATGGTCGTAGTAAGCCAGCGCATTGCCGATGACGGGCTTGCAGACGTCATCGGTGCAGAACACATCGGTGAAATTTGCCACGTCGATCTCCGGGGCCAGACTCACGGCTTCATCGAACAGGTCCGTTCCTGGGAATGACTTGGCACGCGGGGTGGCGCAGCTATCGGGGTCGTCATAATGCTCTGCGATGCAGTCGGGCATGTTCTCGTCCATTCGCGGGGTGTCCCGGAGAACGAGCACATCGATATCGGCCGCCTCGAGCGTGCTCCAGTAGTCCGCGAACCCGGACGCCGCCAGACCGCCATCCGCAAAAGTGCTGTTGAACGACCAGGTCGTGACCAAGAGGTCGGGGGACTCTGCCAGAATCTCCTCGAGCACCTTGGCATTCGGCTCAGTGCAGGGGAAGTCGCTCGTAGCTTCCTTCTTCGTGGGCGATGGGTTGAACGGGCAGTCATTGCGCAAATAGGTCTGTCCGGACCAGCCCTGTTGTTCACCGATGTTGTCGAGTGCCGTCGAATACATCCGGGCATGCGAGTCGCCGACCAGCACGACGGACAGGTCGGACGCGGGCACACCGATGGCACAGGTCGGGGTGACTGCATCGTCAGTCTTGGCCACGCAGTCCGTATCGCTGACGGAGCGGTTGCGGTCCTGCTCTGCGCCGAGGGGGTTCGGAGTGATGGCCGCCGTGTCCGTGGTGAATGTCGGGATGCTCTTCCCGGTGACAGCCGCCGCACCGAGGTCGGGGAGCGAACGCGCCTCGCTTGCCAGGGCATCCCAGTCGCCGTTTCCTGCGGCGCGGGCGGTCATGACCGGGTACGCGAAGGTCAGGGCCGCGGCCGCGGCCATCGCGATCAGCGCTGCGATCAGGGAACGGAAGGTAGACGTCTTGAAGTACGTCGAGCTCCGAGTCGGCTGCTCGATGAAGCGGTAGCTGAAGTGCGCCAGTACGAACGACACGACGAGCATGCCCACGATGTCGAGGTAGTCGACCTTTCGGTCAGCGATCATTGTCCACAGAATGATGACGGGGAAATGCCACAGGTAGAGCGAGTAGGAACGGTCGCCGATCCACTGCGTGATGCTGAGGCGTGAGCCGAACGTCCACGGGTCGTATTTGGCCAGCGATTGTCCGCTCTCCTCTGATCCGGGCGTTCCCGCCAGGATTATGAAGGCGGTGCCGAGGATCACCGGGACTGCAGCAAGCCCGGGGAACGGCGTCTCGTTTGTCAGGACGAAAGCGGATACCGCGATCGCCGCGAGGCCGACGTACGCGAGGGCATAGCGGGACATACGGCTCGGGCGTCGGAATCGGACGGCCGCGAGCAAGCCGCCGGCGCCGAGTTCCCAGACACGCGTGGTCGTGACGAAGTAAGCGCTGGGCTGGCCATCGGCGACCGTGAAGATCGAATAGGCGAGAGAGACCAGGACGACCGCGCCAAAGAGGATGAAGAGGGTGCGTCGAAGGACCGTCTCGCGACTCGCCGTTTCGGAGGCGCCGCGCATCTGGCGCGCGACGAGCCACAGCGCTACGATGACGAGCACCGGCCAGAAGATGTAGAACTGCTCTTCCACGGAAAGCGACCAGAAATGCTGGAACGCCGTCGCCGCGTTCTCCGCGGCGGAGTAGTCGACCGCGTCAGCGGCCAGGACCCAGTTCTGCACGTAGAAGATCGATGCGAGCGCCTGCTTGCGCAGATCGTCGAACATGGTGACCGGCGCCAGCCACGCTGTCATGCAGACGGTAACAGCGATCGCTACGAGGCTGGCAGGAAGGATGCGGCGCGCGCGGGCGGCCCAGAACGCTCCGAGCTTGACTCGCCCGCTTCGTGTCGCCTCACGGATGAGATGGCTCGTGATCAGGAACCCGGAGATCACGAAGAAGACGTCAACGCCGATGTACCCGCCGGACAGCCGGTTCGGACGAACGTGGTAGATGACGACGAGAAGCACCGCGATCGCGCGAAGTGCCTGGATGTCGGCGCGGAGGGCGCGCGGACCGCGCGTGGACCGATCCCGCGCCGAAGGTCGTTCGCGCGGGGTTTGCGGGGTAGCGGCTTCCGCGACTGGGGGGAGGCTGATCGTCACCGGGCCTCAGCCGCCGATCTGCCTATGCTCAAGCACGTCGAAGAATGCGCGGCAGATGTAGTAGTCCTCCGCCGTCGTGATCTTGATGTTCGAGCGGGGTCCGTCGACGCGGTGCAGGGTGTGGCCGTACCGGCGCAGCAGACTGCAGGTGTCGATGGAGTCGTTCTCGCCGTCGGCGACGGCACGGTCGTACACATCGAGAGCCGTGCTCAGCAGGGCGCTCTGCGGCGCTTGCGCGACATACAGGTTGTCCCGAGGGTAGACGTCATCGACGAGACCGTCGCTCGAGGCGACCGCGGTCTCGTTGAACTTCGTGGTCGTGATCGCCGGGCCGGACTCGCGCACCGTGCGGATGTTGTCCGAGATGAGATCGGCGTTGATCAGCGGGCGGACTCCGTCGTGCAGCAGCACCACGGAGTCGGGCGGGCTGTCATTGGCGATGGCCCGAAGGGCGCGGTGCCGCGACTCCTGCCCGGTGGCTCCGCCGTCGACGATCCAATTCACCTTGGTGAGTTCGTACCGCGCGACGAGGCGGGCGAAGCGTTCGCGCCATTCCGGCAGGATCGAGACAGCGATGCGATCGATCTCGGGGTGGTCCTGGAAGTGCTGGATCGTGTGGACGATCAGCGGAGTCCCGTGGATCTCCAGGAACTGCTTGGGCAGGCCGGCGGAGCTCATGCGTGAGCCGACACCGCCGGCGAAGATCGCAGCGATGTTCATCGGGCGGCCTCCTCTTCTTCCTCGTGCTCTTCCGCGTCGGGCTCGTTGTGCCCCTCAGCGATGTGTATCTCGTCGGACGTCTCCTCGACCAGCGCGGACGGCGGCGCGTCCTGCAGGACGAGCCAGTCGATGACGCGATCGGCGGCGCCGGTGTCGATGCGGTCGAAGTTCTCGGCGCGGAATTGCGCGACCTTCTCCTGCTCGAAGTCGCCGGTGGTGATCGCCTGCACGACCTCGTCGAACGTCGTGCACACCTTGCCCGGTGCCGTCTCGTCGTAGTCGCGGTGGAAGCCGCGGGTGGCCGCATAGTTCACTCGATCGGGCGCGTAGAACATCATCGGACGGTCGAGCAGCGAGAACTCGTAGATGATCGACGAGTAGTCGGTGATCAGCAGATCGACCATGTGCAGCAGGCCGAGCCCATCGGCATAACGGGTGAAATCAAAGAACCGGTCCTGGTACTGCTCAGGGATCTCGATGTCCTGCTTCACGAAGTGGTGCATCCGGAACAGGACGACGGTCTCGCGACCGACGGCCTCGTAGAGCGCGTCGAAGTCGATCCAACTGTAGTCGTAGAACGCGGTGTAGATGGAGCGTCCGCGGAAGGTCGGCGCGAAGAGGATCACGCGCTTGCCCGCGATCTGCGGGTGTTCGGCCGCGAACTCCTCTGTGAAACGCGCCGTACGGTCGTCGTCCAGGAACCAGTCGACCCGGGGGAGCCCGGTGGGGATGACGGCGGACTCCTCAATGCCGAAGGCCTCGGCGTACACCGGCACGAGGTGCTTCGAACCCGTGATCGCGTATGTGTACTGGCGGTGCGGGTGCCACAGCTTGGGCGATCCGATGTTCCCGAAGCGGCTGTACCCGACCGACTTGAAACCGCTCCCCGCGTGCCAGAGCTGGATGACGCGGGTGCGAGCGGTGTCGATCTTGACGCTCTTGAGCAGGCCGAAGTAGTCGTCGAGGAGGATCACCTCGCTGGTCGCCATCAGGAAGAGGATGCGGATCGTCGTTCCCCACCCGCCGGTCTTGGGCAGGCGGAACGAGTACTTGAAGTCGAGCTCCTTGTCGAGGCCGCGCTCGACGAGACGCTCCTGCACGCGCAGCAGGTTGCCCGCGATCGTGAGGCGCTGATCGGAAGCGAACAGGACCCGCCCTTTCTTCACGCCGACCAGGCGGTTGACCCGCGTGTAGATCCAGCCCGCGTACTTCATCATGCTGGGCTCGCTGAGATACTTCCGCTTGAACCATTTGATCGGACCGACCCGCTTGGGCTTCGCGCCGCCCCGGGTCAGCTGGTAAGTCCGCATCAGGAAGTCCAGCGAGTCGATGTTCTCGCTGATGCCGAACGAGACGGTGACCACCGAGCGGTTCTTGTTGTAGAGGAACACGCGGGATGCCTCGTCGAGGCGCTCCAGCTCTCGTCCGTCGTAGCTCACGATCGCCAGCGGTGCGTCGTCCATCCTGACGCGGATGCGCCAAGTGCCGTTCGGGATCTGACGGCGCCCGCCGAACCGGGTGATGTTGATGTCGATCCGGAACTCGCCGTCGCGGAGGGCAGTGGCATCCACGGGGAAGTCTCGGCCGAGATCGACGATCTCGAATGCGATGGCGGTGGGATCGAGCGAGCTCGCCGGTGCCGCGGTGAGCGGTGCGAGCCGCACATGGATGGAGAGCAGGACGCGCTCCCACGTGATCTTCGTGACGGCACCCTCATAGGGGTAGTCCACGTTCGCCCAGTCGATGGCGCCGGTGGACACATCCTCGGGGCGGTCCGGCTGTGGAGTGGTCATGCTGTCGTTCGCTCCTCGTGCCATGCGATCGTTCGATCGATGCCGGCGTTCAGCCCCGCCTGCGGTCGCCATCCCAGTCCGCGCAGTCGGGTGTCGTCGAGTCCCTGGCCGCGGGTGGGGTTGTAAGCCGAGAGGTCGACGCCGGCGGAGAAGCGGACGTTCAGATCCTTCTCGGGGCGCGCCCGGGTGAACGCTTCGGCGAGATCCCGGATGGAGATGAACCCGTCCCGGTCCGCGATGTTGTAGGCCGGGGCGTCGCCGAGCAGCATGGCGTAGAACATGCCCGCGACGGCATCCGCCACGTACGTGTAGGTGCGGCGGGCGCTGCCGTCGCTGTTGAGCGTGATGTCGCGACCGTTGATGACGTCCGCGGTGAAGTCCGCCTGCACCCGGCCGTCGTCGAGCAGCATCCCTGGCCCGTAGATATGCCCGAACCGGGCGATGGTGACGGGGATGCCGTACTGCGCGCGATAGCTGGTGGCGATCGTCTCGGCCGCTCGCTTGCCCTCGGTGTACGAAGCGCGAGGATTGAGGATGTCGACGGATCCGTACTCGTCCTCGGCGACGAGGGAGCCGTCGTCGGCGCGCTGCCCGTACACCTCTGCCGACGACATCAGGACGAAATGGCCGTGACCGGCTTCGACGCAGAGGTCGAGCAGGCGGAAGGTCCCTTCCACGTTTGCACGGATTGTGTCGACGGGACTCGCCGAGTGCAGCGAGGGGCGGGCAGGCGAAGCGCCGTGCACGACGATGTCGACTGAGGAGTTGAGGTCGAGGGGAGCGGTGACATCCTGCGCCAGCAGCGTGAAGTCTTCGCGGTCGAGGATGTCGTCGAGCAGCGTCCGGGCCTTGGCCTCATTGCGCACGAGCCCGATTACGCGCATCCCGGCGTCCCGTCGGAGGTTCAGCGCGAGCAGGGTGCGCACCACGTAGGAGGGGATCATTCCGCTGGCGCCGGTGACGAGCACGGTCTTGCCGCGGAGGGAATCCCAGGGCAGATCGTTGGCGAGGATCTCGTCGACATCACGGTCGATCACGCGAATGTTCGCATCGAATTCACCGGCGGGTCTGGAATCGGACATCCGACAATGCTAATCGAGAGGTCTTACCGCAATCCCCAGCTACGGAGCAGTTTGCCGCACCGGCGCCGGATTCTGCGCATGACACCGGGCTTCGGCGTCGACTGGTCGGCGTTCGGCGCGTCTCCCTCGGGCTTTCGGCTCCCCGCGTTCGACTCCGCGGCCGCGGCCGCGGCCCGTTCGCGTTCCTGGTCCTCGGCGACGATCTCATCTGTCGTGCGGATCTTCGGGAACTGGCCGACATTGAGCTCTATCTCCGGTGGCGTGACGAACAGCGTCCAGAACTTTGGACGCCGTCCGATTCGGTCGCCGATCCGCACTCGCATCACTTTTGAAGTGGCATCAAACGTGAGCGTTGCCTGCCCGCCATCGATGTCGAGCACCGCGGGGTGCTCGACAAAGTCGACCTCGTCAATGGCGGCCGATGCGTCCAGCCCGACGACTGTCGCGATGCTTCCCTGCCCGTCGTGAACTCCCGACAAGTGGACGCGCACGCGGCCGTCCTCGTTCTGCGTCGCGCTGAGCGGAGTCAGCCTGCGAACCGTCTCCGCCTGTCCGTCGGGGATCAGCGTCGCGTGGCCGCCGTCGTTCGGGTACACGAGATGGAGTCGGCCCTTGACGAAGCTTGCGCTAGGGGGGAGGTCGGACCGTAGGTTCCTATGGGTCAGGGCGCTCCCGAGGCGAACACGCGTTTGCAGATCCCAGTACGTGGACTCGAGCGTGGACCCGTGAGCGGCCGTTGAAGGGTCGATAGTGGTCGTCAACGCCCCTGTGATCCGGACGGAGCCATCTGCGGCTTCCTCGGTGTGCACAGACCAGGTGGAGGGCGTACTCCAGACGACCTTGTCCTCCCGGTTCCGGATGGCGAACGCCCCCGTCGCGCGAGAAACCTCAGCAGTCATGTCCCGATCGTCATCGCTGAACGCCTCGGAGAGCTCAGGTGATAGCACTTTCAAGATGCGCTCCCCCTTCCGCCGGAGTGTGGGGCGGCGTCCTTGCGCACTCGACCACTCCACTGTCGTCGTGACTTCAAGCACGCCAGCGTGCCAGGTCATCGACCTCGCCGTTCCCCAGCCCGCGATCGCGACATCCTCCGAGCACAGACGCTCAAGAAGGTCTTGCCGGTCTGCACCAACCAACTGCGCGCGCAGACGAACCGATACGCTCAGCGAGTCATCGAAGCGGGACAGTTCGAAGTCCTCGCGCAGTGCTCGCGACTCGGCGAAGATCATACGGCGAGCCTCGACGGAACGCTTCGCGTAGCCGACGTTGTAGGCGCCCAGCACCCTAGCTCCGTATTGCAGGCGAGCGATCTGTTCGTGCAACAGCTTCCGATCGGGCCCGGACAGCTCAACGTCGACAGCTTCGCAAAGTCGCCGTAGCATCTGCCAGTAGTAGATTTGTGTGACGTCGAAGAGCGTCGTTCCGCTGCCCGCAGTGGTGACCCAGTGGTAGAACGGTACACTCGCCAACCGTGACATGACCTTCGCATAGCGGGCGACACGAAGGTTGAAGAACTGGTCCTCCCAGAGCACTAGGCGCCCCTCGGGGAAGCGGATTGAGTACTCCTCGAGCAGTCGGCGACGGTACAGCTTGTGGGGGTTAAGTGGCGTGAGGGGATGGTCACCATCGCGGTCGAGCGCCTGTCGCTCATCTTTCTCAAACGAATCGAACACCCAGCCCGCATCATCGGTGCGGACCTCTTTACCCGACAGCACGTCCGCGTCGCTGCCCTTGGCCAGCTCGTACCCGGCGCGCAGCGCATCTGGATAGAGCGTGTCGTCATGATCCATGAACAGGACGTACTCGCCCTGTGCTTTATCGATTCCAACGTTTCGGGGTCGGGACGGCCATCCGCTGTTCTCGATGCGGTCCAACTGTACGTTTGCGTGGGATGACTGCAGCATCTTCAGCCGTTCGAAGGTGTCATCCGGTGAGCCGTCATCGATGAAGATGACCTCGAACTCGTCGGAGGGCATGGTCTGGCCGTCCAAAGAATCCACCAGACGCTGCAGACCCTCGGGGGCAGTCTTGTATGTCGGAACGACCACGGAAACCTTGATCATCAGCGAACACTCCTGTCTGCCTGCTGTTCGACCCGCACGGCGACGATCTGACCGGTCAACCCGCTGTCGAGCACCTTCAGGCTGACCTCGGCCACTTGGTGTGGATCCAGCAACGACTCCGCAGGTTCCTCGCCGAACGCGCTCGTGCGCATCGGCGTGCGCGTGCGCTGAGGATTGATGCAGTTGACACGCACGCCGTCCTCCGCCCATTCCTCGGCCAGCGCCTGGGTGAGATTGACGACGGCGGCCTTGCTGGCGGAGTAGATGCCGTAATTGGCGCGTCCACGCGTGTGCGAACTCGAGGTGAACAGGAGAACTTGCCCCGCAGTCTCCTTGAGGTACTTGTGCGCGGCGCGGGACACGATCACCGGAGCGAGGAAGTTCGTCTCGATGCTCGACTCGATGTGCTTGACCTTCGTCTTGGTCAGCGGGCCCATCCGCAGCACACCGGCAGACATGACCACCGCATCGATGCGTCCGGAAGCATCGTGCGCCTGCTTGAGAGCCGTCTTCACTGCACTCCGGGAGCGCACGTCGGTGTCAGTTGTCGACCGGCTGAACTGGTGCACCTCGGCTCCCGCCGTGCGGGCGAGCTCGACGATGCTTTCGCCGATGCCGTAGCTGCCTCCGAAGACGACGATGACTTTTCCGGCGAGATCGGGCATCTCGGCGTCTGCGGTCAGGCTTGCGGATTGCAGTTGGAAGAGCTTGTCGGCGATGTGCACGTCGATCGGCTCGGTGACCTTCATGTTCTCGGGTGTGCCGTCCACTACGTAGATCGGAGTGCCCGGAAGGTAGGTGAACACGACACCGCAGTCGTCCGTCGCGTGGAACGTCTTGTCTTTGTCTGCGAGTTCGTAGGCAGCGCGGATCGTGCCGAGACGGAAGGCCTGCGGAGTCTGGCCGCGGCGCAGAATTGCACGATTCGGGATGCCGGTGATGTGCGACGCAGAGTCGACCTGGATGATGGTGTCGGCGGACGGGATCGCGGTGTCGACGGCCTCATAGTGATCGAGCGCCTCGACGCACTCCTCGAGTATCCGTTCGTTGACGAACGGACGCACCGCATCATGGAACAGGACCTTGGTGTTCGCGTCATCTCCGAGGGCGGCCAACGCCGCCTTCGTCGAATCATTGCGTGTCTCGCCCCCGGGGATGATGCGGGTCAGCTTCGGGAAGCGCTCATCATGCTTGAGGGACTCGAGTTGATCGATTGCACCGGCGTTCATGACGATGATGATCTCGTCGATCACTTCACTCGCGTTCATCACGTCGAGTGTGTGCTCGACGATGGCCTTGCCGGCGATCTTGATCAGCTGTTTCGGGATGCCCAGCCCGACGCGCACTCCGATGCCGCCCGCTAGGATCACCGCGACCGTCCGGGGTGCAGTGGTTGAATCAGGCATTGATATCCCTTCGCGGTGCGGAGACATTCGCATGCAGGATCACCTGCGCCAGGTGATCCGACGCGGAACCGTGATCCGTATCCACTTCAGCGACGAACTTCTCCCGCATGACACGCGTCATCTCAGCATCCGCCAACCCACTCCGCACCGTCTCCGCGAGCTCGTCAACGCTCGAAGCCATCGGCAGGCCGAGGTCGTCTGGGTACTTTGCGTAGAAGTCGCGCCGCTGGGCGTACGAGTTCAGGTCGGGTGCGATCAGGTACGAGGGAACCTCGGCGACGGCGGCCTCGAACACCGCTGACGAGTAGTCGGTGATGAAGATGTCGGACACCAGCAGCAGGTCCTGCGTCGAGATGCCGGGTGCTGTGCGCAGACCGCCCTCGGTGGGCACCGGCACCAGGGGGTGCAGCTTGGTGATCATGGCGTATCCGGCATCCGACATCGCCTGAGTCAGCTCGAGAGGGTCGATGCCCGACATGAGCCCCTCGGTGCGGAAGGTCGGGGCGAACAGCGCCACCTTCTGGCCGACCAGGTCGGGGTACAGGTACTCGAAGCGCTTGCGGACCTTTGCCTTGTGCGCCGGATCGCGCAGCTTGTCGACGCGTGGCAGCGGCGCGACGACGACCTTCGAGACGTCGACGCCGAAGGCCTCGGCGAACGGCTCGCGGCAGCGTTCGGCGCTGGCGATCACGATGTCGTAGCCGGCGTGCATGCGCATGGCCTTCGCCAGCATCGGATCGCGTCCACCGCGCTGTCCGACGATGCTGAGCCCGAACTTCTTCAGCGCGCCGAGGGCATGCCACAGCTGCACGACGGTCAGCCTGTCGGACGGCGGCGTCGCTGACGCGATGATCGAATATCCGTCGACCACGAGCACCCGTGACGTCGACACGTGGTACATCTCGACCAGCAGGTGCAGTGCGTAGCCGAACTTGCGAAGGATGCCGGGGGGCACCATCTTCGCGATCATCACGACCTCGACGGTGGGGTCGGCCCTGAGGATCGCATCGCGCAGCAGCAGGAAGTCCGACGGCGGCCTGCTGCTCTGCCTGGTCAGCAGCATCACCTTGTGCCGCCTCGGCAGCACCCGCATCACCACGCTCACCAACGTCAGCGCGAATCGGGCAGCGTACGCGGCGAGCACATCCAGGCGCAGGCGCTGCGCCAGCACCATCACGAGGCGGCCTCCATACGCGAAGCGGCCCGCACACCCACCAGATGCTCTGCGATCCGCTCGCTGGAGTGCCCGTCGAGGGCATCCGCGAACTCGTCGAGGAACGCATTCAGGCGCGCGTCATCGACCACCGCACCGCGGATCGCGTCTTGCAGGGCGTCGGCTTCGCGCACGACCGGACCGATCGCATAGTGATCGAACGGGCGGTAGAACGACCGGGCCGACTCGTACTCCTCAAGGTCCGGCACGAAGAACACCACCGGCCTGCGCAGCAGCGCGAACTCGAAGATAGACGACGAGTAGTCCGTCACCAGCACATCGGTCGCCATCAGCAGGTCGTTCATCTCGGTGACGGCGGCAGCATCCAAGATTCCTGCAGGCAGCGGCCCGGCAGCGACGAACGGATGCTGCCGAACTCCGACCCGCCAGCCGGCGCCGAGCGCGTCGGCGATACTCGCCCAATCCGCCTCGGGAGCCGCGGTCGCGCTGCGCTGACCGTTGCCGCGGAACGTCGGCGCGTACACGACGAACCGCTCGTCATCGCCCACGCCCAGTTCGCGCCGTACGCGCGCACGGGTCGCAGCGACAGCATCCGCGTCGAAGAACACGTCCGACCGGGGCATACCCCAAGGCCGCACTCGCTCGACGGGGATGGCGAACGCCTCGGCGTAGTCGTCGACGATGCCCGACGAACTCACGATGGCATCCGTGTAGTTGCGGTGGATCTCGCTGCCGGGGGTCGGCCCGCCAGGCAGCCCAGCGCGACTGTGTCCGACCTGCTTGAAAGCGCCGGCGGCGTGCCAGATCTGCACCAGGCGGGCGCCCTTGCGGATCGGGACGTGGTAGATCAGCGGGTAGAAGTCATCAAGGACGACGACCGCGCTCGTCGCGATCAGCTTCGGCAGGTTCCAGACATCCCTCAGTGACCGACGCGAAGCGAGGCTCGGCTTGAAGACGCCGATGATCTCGACCTCGGGATCTGTGCGCACCATCGCGTCGCGCAGAAAGGCCATGTTGCCGACGAAGTCGCGGTGCGAGTCCGACAGGAACAGCACGCGATCGGTCTTCACTGGTTTCAGGGTCGCCCAAACCCCGTAGGGGAGGATGTAGGGGAGGAATCGGATGCTGCGAAGCACCCGACTCTTCCGGAGCCATTGGCGCACGAAGAGTTAACCCGGAGTTTGATCGGCGGACAGAACCCGTTCAGTATACGAGGACGCTCCGACCGGGAACCCTCAGGGTTCTGAGCCTCCGCGGCCCCTCAGCGCACTGCGCGCAGCGCCCCCTCTGACGGATCGCGCAGCCCGTCGAGGCCTGCATCAGCGAACGCCAGCACGGCGTCGAGCACCGGATCGGCGTTCAGCACCCGGTTGTGCCCGAACCCCTGCGTCAGCAGCAGTCGCGACTGAACCGGGTGCGCCGCATGCAGCGCCTCGGAGTTGCGCGCCTCGAGCCCGCGATCGCCCCGGTCGTGCACGATGAGCAGCTCGGTCTGCGAGGGGAGCGGCTGCACGAGTGAGTCGTACCGGGCATCCGACTCATCGCGGCTGAGGTGCATCCGACGATAGAACGACGCCTCGAAGTGCGCACGTGCCGCGTGAGGCAGGCCGACCATCTGCAGGAACTGATCATGGAACGCCTGCACCTCGCCGCCACCTGCGATCGAGACGACCCGCCGGGCATCCACGCCATCCCGGAGCGCGGCCAGCGTCGCGAACGCGCCGAACGAGTGCCCGACGATCAGCTCGAACGGCCCCTCGGCATCCGACAGCATTCGCATCGCGGCCACCCAGTCGCGCACGTCGGTGCGCCGCCCGGGGGATTCGCCGTGCGCCGGGGCATCGAATGCCACGACGCGAAATCCCTCGCCGACAAGGTCGCGCACGAGTGTTGCGAACTGCGAAGCACGGCCGTTCCAGCCGTGCACGAGCAGTGCCGCCCGCGTGCCCGTGCCCCACTCGTAGGTGGCGACTTCGCGTCCGCGCACCTGTATCGTGTCGCGGCGGGCCGCGCGGTGCGTGACCCAGTCATCCTCCCGCACGCGCATGCGATCGGTTGCGAAGAAGGTTCCCAGCGCAAGTCGTCCGCCCAGCGCGGGCGCGATGTGCGACGAGAGTCGGATGCTGGCAGCGGTGGCGTTCATGAGAATCGACACGGGTTACTCCTATCAATACGAACGATCGTACATAGACTATATGAACGATCGTTCGTAGACTAGGGGGATGGTCAAAACGGTCGCAGACGGCAGACGCGCGCGGGGTGATGCCTCGCGGCGGGCTGTGCTGACCTTCGCGACCGACCTCGCCTCAGTGGAGGGCCTCGACGGGCTGAGCATCGGCAGGCTCGCTGAGGCCTCTGGACACAGCAAGAGCAGCATTGCCGGTCTCTTCCAGAACAAGGAGGGGCTGCAGCTGGCGACCGTCGCCGCCGGGCGGGACGTGTTCACGCAGGTCGTCGTCGAGCGGGCGCGTGAGCGCGAGCGCGGGCTGGCGAGGCTCGACGCGTTGATGCGCCACCTGATCGAGTACTCGCGCACCCGCGTCTTCGCCGGAGGCTGCTTCTTCGCCGCGGTCAGCGCTGACGTCGATTCCAAGCCAGGGCCGGTGCGCGACGCCGTGCGCGAGGCCATGGCGCAGTGGTACGACTACATCGCGGTGCAGGTGCGGCACGCGGTCGACGCCGGTGAGCTCGACCTCGACGCGGACGGCATCGAGCAGGTTGCCTTCACATTGCCGGCGCTCTACGAGCACGCCAACGCCCGCTCACTGCTGGACGGCAGCGATCGTCCCTACGAACTCGCGACCCGCGGCATGCGCGACGTGCTCATGGCCGCGGGCGCCGACGCATCGGCGCTGGGCATGCTGCGCGGCTGAGCCCGAATCCGGGAACGGAGACTGCTCAGACCGCGCGGCGCTCGGGCACCGGCAGCAGCAGAAGCAGCCCGATCAGCAGCACCAGAACGATGCCGAGGATGCCGAAGGTCGTCGACTGGGTCGTCACGATCAGGAGCGTCCAGGCGCCGGAGGCCATCCAGCTCGCCGCGCGACCGGTCGTCGCGTAGAGGCCGAAGATCTCGCCCTGGCGACCGGCGGGCGTGAGCCGAGCCAGGAACGAACGCGACGCGGCCTGCGCAGGTCCGACGAAGGCGCACAGGATCAGGCCGCCGATCCAGAACACCGTCGTCCCGGCATCCACCAGGAAGAACACCGCGAGCCCGGCGATCACCATCGCCGTCAGCGAGAGCACGATGATGCGCTTGGGTCCGAACCGGTCGTCATAGCGTCCGGCGATGATCGTCGAGACGCCGGCGATCAGGTTGGCGGCGATGCCGAAGATCACCAGCTGCATGAACTCGAATCCGAACACCACCGATGCGATCACGGCGCCGAACGCGAAGACGCCGCCGAGGCCGTCGCGGAAGACGGCGCTGGCGAGCAGGAACCAGAAGGTCGGCCGCGTCTCGTCGTTGCGGTACAGGCCGATGACGTCCTTGACGAGCAGCGGGTACGACGCGAAGAAGCCGACCTTGCGCTCGGGCTTGCCCAGCGACGGCTCGGGGACGTTGAGGAAGATCGGGATGCTGAAGATGATCGCCCACACCGCGCATCCGACCGCGATCAGTCGGAACGGCAGCCCGTTGTCGGTCGACATGCCGAACCAGTCCGCGGTGTCGAGCACGACCACGATCACCAGCGCCACGATGCCGCCGATGTACCCGAAGCCCCAGCCGAGCCCGGAGATGCGGCCGATGTTCTTCGGGTTCGCGATGCCGATCAGCATGGCGTTCGAGTTCACTGCGGCGATCTCGCCGAACACCGCGCCGGCCGAGATCAGCGCGACACCGACCCAGAACATCGAGGGCACCGGCGTGACGAACCATAGACCGAACATGCACAGGATCAACGCACCGGTGCCGATGCCCAGCCACAGCTTCTGTCGCCCGGCCGCGTCGGCCTGCTGGCCGAGCACCGGGGCGATGAACAGGATCGCCAGCGCGGCGATCGTCGACCCGAGGCCCAATCCCGACGTGAGGTCGGCGATCGCGGCCACCTTTGCCGGATCCTTGTCGTCGAGCGCCGCCAGATCCGCCGGCAGGAAGGCGTCGGTCGTCAGATACAGGGCAGTGAAGATGAACGTGAGGATGACCGTGTTGAACGGCTGCGTGGCCCAGTCCCACAGCGCCCACGAATAGATCTGCTTCTTGGGCGCCGGGGTGTCGCCGCGCAGGTCGAGACCCATCACCGCCACGGCGTCGGTGTTCGCTGTCGCCTCGGGGCGAGGCACCGGCTGCTCATCACTCATGATCGAAGTCTGGCCGTCACGGGTGAACGCGCGGTGACGGCGCGCCGCTCAGGGTGGCGCGCCGCCCCGATCAGTGCGCCGTGGTGACCCCGACGGCGTCGTGCACGATCACCGCTGCGGCGCGTGCGCCGGCCCCGGCCGCGACGATCAGCTGTTGCGGACCGGGGGCGGCGGCATCGCCCGCCGCGTACAGACGTCGGATGCTGGTGCGCCCCGACCCGTCGGTGAGGAGGTGTCCGTCGCTGTCTGTCGTGGGGGAGCACCCGTGCAGGAACGACAGGTCGAGCGACCACTCCGGTCGCACGAACCCGCCAGCCACCGAGGTCGAGCGTCCGTCTTCGAGGTCGACCCGCTCGAGCCGCCCCTTGTCGCCGACCAGCCCGCTCACCAGCCCGCGCTCGACGGTCACGCCGTGAGTGGCGAGTTCGGCCTCGGCGACGGCGTCGATCACGTCGGCCCCGTGGGTGAACACAGTCAGTCGGTCACTCCAGCGGGCGATCAGCCTGGCCCGGTCGGCGAGGTCGGCACTCTGTCCGAACAGCCCGAGGTGCCGGCCCCGAAGCTCGAACCCGTCGCACGCCGCGCAGCTGAACAGCGTCATGCCGTAGAAGCCGAGCAGTCCGGGCACGGGTGGCAGCGTCTCACGCAGTCCGGTGGCCAGCAGCACGGCGTGGGCGCGCACCTGCTCGCCCGGCTCACGGCGCCCCACCGTGGCTGCGAATCCGTCGCCGTCCTCGCGCAGCGAGAACACCCGCTGCCTGGTGCGCACATCGACCGTCGGATAGGCGTGCAGCTCTTCTCGGGCCAGCTTGCGCAGCTCATGCGGAGGGATGCCATCGCGCGTGAGGAACCCGTGTGAGAAGACGGTGGCGGCGTTGCGGGGACGGTCAGCATCCACGACCAGCACCCGGGCCAGCGAGCGACCAAGGTTCAGGGCGGCCGAGAGCCCTGCGGGCCCGCCGCCGATCACCAGCACGTCATAGGGCTCGGTCACGAATTGACTCCGGCCGGCAGGTCGCGCACCAGTGGGTGGTCGAAGTCGTACGTGCCGACCTTCGCCGCGCCCCCAGGAGAGCCGATCTCGGTGAAGAAGTCGACATTGGCCCGGTAGTAGTCGGCCCACTCGTCGGGCAGGTCATCCTCGTAGTAGATGGCCTCCACTGGACAGACCGGCTCGCAGGCGCCGCAGTCGACGCACTCGTCGGGGTGGATGTACAGCGAGCGCTCACCTTCGTAGATGCAGTCCACCGGACACTCATCTATACAGGCGCGGTCCTTCACGTCGACACACGGCAGCGCGATCACATAGGTCATCGCACCAGAGCCCCGTCCGAGATCGCGACCTGCTCGTCGCGCGGCACGACCTTCACGCGCTCGCGCACATGCTGGTGCGTCTCGCCGAGACCGCGCTCGTGGGCATCCAATGCCAGCCAGCCATCCCATGTCGTGTACGAGTGCTCGGCGAGCAGCTCGGTCACATCGGTCTGCTCGGCGGGGGCGGACAGTCGCCCGGCAGCGTGGTCGGCGAGCAGGTTGGTGATCGTCTCGAGGGCATCCGACTTCGTGTGCCCGATCAGCCCCACCGGACCCCGCTTGATCCACCCGGTCGCGTAGAGCCCCGGCTCGACCCGACCGCCCTCGTTGGGCACCACTCCACGGCGCTCGTCGAACGGCGCATCCTGCACCGGCGGCCCGAAGTAGCCGACGGCCCGGTACACGGCCTGCACCCCGTACTCGCGGAACTCGCCGGTGCCGACCGGCCCGGTTCCGTCCGAGGCCGGGGCCGTGCGCTCGAACCGGATGCCCTCCACCTGCTCGTCCCCTCGGATCTCCACCGGCGCGTGCCAGAAGTGCAGATGCAGACGGCGCGCGGCGCCGGTGGACGGCCGGTCGCGCCAGGCGTTCAGAGTGCGCAGCATGACCTTGAGCTGGTTGGTGGATGCCGCGGTCGCATCGACCCCGTCGAAGTCCTCGTCGTACAGCACGATGTCGACGCCGGGCACCTCGCCGAGTTCGCGCAGCTCGATCGGGGTGAACTTGATGTCGGCCGGGCCGCGGCGGCCGAACACATGCACATCGGTGACGGCCGACGCCTCGAGCCCGGCGAGCACGTTGTCCGGCACCTCGGTGGTCCGCAGGTCCTCGGCTTGCTTGGCGAGCACGCGGGCGACGTCGAGCGCCACGTTGCCGTTGCCGATCACCGCGACCGATGCGGCATCGAGCGGCCAGGTGCGGGGCACGTCGGGGTGGCCATCGAACCACGACACGAAGTCGGCGGCGCCGTACGACCCCGGCAGCTCGACGCCGGGGATGTCGAGCCTGGCGTCGCGGATCGCGCCCGTCGCGAGTACCACGGCGTGGTACCGCGCGCGCAGCTCGTCGAGTGAGATGTCCCGCCCGATCTCGATGTTTCCGAGGAACCGGATCGTCCGCCGATCAGCATCCGGGTCGGCCGACGCACGGTCGAGCATCTCGTGCAGCGACCCCACGATGCCCTTGATGCGGGGGTGATCGGGTGCCACGCCGTACCGGATCAGCCCGTACGGCGCCGGCAGCGATTCGAACAGGTCGATCACGACGTGGTGCCCGCCGGCGGCCGCGTGCGTCGCGAGGATGTCGCCGGCGTAGATGCCGGCGGGACCTGCGCCGACGATCGCGACGCGGAGCGTGCCCTCAGTGAGCGGGATGGATGTGGCGGAGGTCATGAGCGAGCCTTTCGAGAGGAGACGAGGTCGGCGGCAGGATCCGCCGGAACGGTGACGATCGCGCCGGAGTCGACGGCCAGCCCGGCATCGAGCGCGTCGACCCAGCGGGTGAAGATCGATGATGCAGCCGAATCCTCCGCCGGCCGCGTCAGCGCCGCATCAGCATCCGGGCTCAGGCGCACGACGTCACCGACGACGATCACCGCTGGATTGCGCACGCGACGGGCCGCGGCCAGCGCGGCGATCGTGTCGAGGGTGCCGATCGTGACGCGCTGGCCCGGGCCGAAGCCGTCCTCGACGATCGCCACCGGGCATCCACGCCCGCGCTCGCCGCCGGCGAGCACACCAGCGGCGTGCGCGAGTGTGCCGACTCCCATCAGCAGCACGATCGTGTGATCGCTGCCGCCGGGCAGGGCGTCGAGCGGGTCGTGCGCGCTGACGACGGTGAACGCCACGGCCACCCCTCGGTGCGTGAGCGGGATGCCGGCGAGGGCCGGCACCGAGACGGCGCTGGTGACGCCGGAGACGACGGATGCTGTGATTCCGGCGGCCTCGGCGTGCAGCTGCTCCTCGCGACCGCGACCCAGCACGAACGGGTCGCCGCCCTTCAGGCGCACAACGTTCTTCCCCTCGCGCACGTGTCGCACCAGCAGGTCGTTGATCTCGGACTGCGGCACCGGGTGATGCCCTGGGTGCTTGCCGACATCGATCACGTCGGCGGTCAGCAGCACGCCCTCGGCGGTGAGCTGGTCGAGAACCGCGCGGGCGCCGAGCCGGTCGGCGACGATGACGTCGGCGTCCTGCAGGGCGCGCAGCCCCCGCAGGGTGAGCAGGCCGGCATCTCCCGGCCCCGCCCCGACGAGCGTGAGTGTTCCGGTCATGACGTGCCTTCCGTGAGGAGTCCGCGACGGCGCAGCATCCGCCGCTCCAGCGGCCCGAAGAAAACGAGTTCGATGAGGATGCCGATCGTGAGGATCAGGATGATGGTTGAGAGGACACCGGCGAGATCGGCGAGTTCACGAGACTGCTGCAGCATCGTGCCGAGGCCGAATCCGATCGAGCCGCCGATCGTGATGATCTCGGCCGCCATCAGCGAACGCCACGAGAAGGCCCACCCCTGCTTGATACCCGCGAGATAGCCGGGCAGAGCCGCGGGCAGCACGATGCGGGTCGCGGATTGCCAGCGGCTCGCGCCGAGCACCGTGCCGACCCGGCGCAGCTGCGGCGGCACCTGATCGATGCCGGCGAGCAGACCGTTGACGATCGAGGGAATCGCGCCCATCAGGATCACGAAGTAGACCGTGGCATCCGAGAGACCGAACCAGATGATCGCGGCGGGCACCCAGGCAACCGAGGGAAGCACCTGCAGACCGGAGATCAGGGGACCTGCCGCACGACGAAGGAAGCCCCATTCGGCGAGCAGCAGACCGATCGGCGTGCCGACGACGACGGCGATCGCGAAACCCAGCACGCCGCGTTCGAGGCTGGTCAGCACCGCCTCCTGCAGACGGCCGCTCGCCCAGCCCTCGCCGAATGCGCCGAGCACCTGCGTGGGACCAGGGATGATGTCGGGTCGCGGCTGCGCGATCAGCACGTACGCCTGCCACGCGGCGATGAGAACGATCAGCAGCACGATCGGAGGGAGCGCCTTCGAGAGGAACTCCTTGGCGCGGGGGGCCGCCACACGCTGCTCTGACTGCAGTCGGTCGAGACCCTGTTCGAGGTCGCGCAGGACGTCGGCCGGTGCCTCACGCGTCACGGTGAGTGTCGAATCACTGGGCATTGCGACGGATCTCCTTGCGCAGCTCGGCGGTGATCTCGGTCGCGAGCGCCGCGACTTCGGGCGACTCGATGCGCCGACCCTTCGTCGCCGCGATCCGCCATTCACCCGCGATGCGGCCGGGACGGCTGGACAGCAGGATGACCCGCTGCCCGAGCCGTGCTGCCTCGCGCACATTGTGCGTGACGAACACGATGGTGCGCCCTGTTGCCCGCCACACCCGTTCGAGCTCTTCGTGCAGGAGGTCGCGGGTGATGGCGTCGAGCGCCGCGAACGGCTCGTCCATCAGCAGCACAGCACGCTCCTGCGCGAGTGCTCGCGCGAGCGCCACGCGCTGGCGCATGCCACCGGAGAGCTCGTGCGGACGCCTCTCCGCGGCATCCGCGAGGTTCACCGTCGACAGCAGGCGCAGTGCTTCTTCGCGGCGCTCGGCGCGAGCGACACCACGCAGACGCAGGGCGAGCTCGACGTTGCCTCGAGCGCTCAACCACGGCATGAGCGCGGACTCCTGGAACATGACGGCCGCCCCGCCGTCTGGGGTCGTGATCTCGCCCGCGCTCGGGCGCTCCAGGCCCGCGATGAGGTTCAGCAGGGTGGACTTGCCGCAACCAGACGCACCGAGCAGGCAGACGAACTCACCGGGCGCGATGTCGAGAGAGACGTCGTCGAGCACGACAGGACCGGTGCCGTAGCGCTTGGAGACGTGCGAGATGCGAACCGAAGGATCGACGGGTGCTGCGGGCGCGGCAGGCAGCGCGATGCCGTCGAAGCTCGGGGCGATCGGGCGGGTCTGCGCAGGAGCATCCGATCGAATCGCGGTGTCGCCCCTGGTCATTTCTTCGCCCCCAAGCCCGCATCGTCGACCTCTTCCGCCCTCGACTCCGCGAGCAGACCGTTGAGTGCCCGCAGGTCGAACAGGCCCGCGATCGAGCCGTCCTTCTGCGTTCCGGCGGCGACGCCGTTCTCGACGAGGGCGGCGAAGGCGTCCGCGTGCGGGTCGGGAGAGAATGTCACGTTCTCAAGGGCCCGCGCGAGCACGTCGTCGTCGAGGGGCTTGCCGGTAGCGGCCTCCAGCGCGGCGTTGATCGCGCCTGGCACCTGGTCGGGGTTCTCATCGATCCATGCGAGCGCGGCCAGGTGCCCGGAAAGCAGGTCTTCGACGACATCCGGGTGCTGCGCCGCGAACTCCGCACGCACGAGCAGCACGGTCGTCGGGAATGCTCCATCCGGCCACAGCTCGCTCTCGTCGACGAGAACGTGCGCGCCGCCCTCGATCACGAGACGCGATACCCACGGCTCTGGCAGCCAGGCGCCATCGAGCGCGCCCTGCTGGAACAGCGTGAGCGTCTGCGCGTTCTCGGTCGGCGTGACCTGCACGTCCCCGCCGCCCGAGGTCGTCGTCTCGAAGCCCTCTTCCTTCAGCCAGCTGCGCAGTGCGACATCTTGAGTGTTCCCGAGCTGCGGGGTTGCGAGGGTGGTGCCGGCAAGGTCAGCGGGCGTGTCGATCCCGTCGCGGACGACGAGGGCCGCACCGCCGGAGGTCGCACCCGCGATCACCCTGGCGGAGGCGCCGCCTGACTGGATGAAGGTGTTGATCGACGGGTTCGGCCCGATGTAGGCCGCGTCGATCGCACCTGCCGACAGCGCCTCGACCACCGCAGGGCCTGCGTTGAAGACCTGCTCCTGCACGGTCACGTCACCCAGCGCCTCATCGAAGAGGCCCTCTTCGATGCCGATCAGCGCAGGGGCGTGCGTGACGTTCGCGAAGTAGCCGAGGCGCAGCTCGGACACCTCGCTCGGCGCGGCATCGGCGGAAGACGAGGCGCACCCCGCGAGCATCGCCATGGCCAGTCCGAGGGTGACAGCGGTCGTGGTGATGCGAGTGGGGGTGTTCATGTCGCCTCCTTCAGGCGGTCGGTGGTGCGAAAAGTCAGTCGAGGTCGACGACAGTGGCGGCGGCGAGGGTGGCGCCGTCGACGGGGTGGATGATCAGGAGGGAACCCGATTCGCGGTGCCGGGCGTATGGCTCCACCGGCAGATCGGCTGCGAACCGCAGGCGCACGCGGCCGATCTCGTTGGCCGCGAGTGCGTCGGCCTTCTCGTGCGAGAGGGTGTCGAGGTCGCGTCGTGACGTCACCTCGGCGACGAGGCCCTGCACGGTGGCGGTGCCGTGCTTCACGAGCACGCGGTCGCCGCCGCGCAGCGGACGAGAGTCGAGCTGGAACACCTCGACCTCGGCCTCGCGCAGCCCGGTGGGAAGCGTCCCGGACGCGGCGATCACAGCGCCACGCGCCGCATCCACCTCGTCGGCCAGGGTGAGGGCGACCGACTGTCCGGCGCGAGCCGCGGATGCCTCCACGCCGGCGATCCGGATGCCGGTGACCGTCGTCTCCCAGGCGCCGGGGTACACGGCGACCCGCTCGCCGACGCGCACCGTGCCCGAGGCGATGCGTCCAGCGAAACCGCGGTAGTCGCGCAGGCGCTCCGCCTCTGCGGGGTCCTGCGCGTACTCGGGGGAGAGTCCGCCCTGCGGGCGGATGACCGACTGCACCGGCAGGCGAAGCGCTTCGTCATCGCGCGCGCCGATGGCCGGCAGCGTCTCGAGCAGATCGAGCAGCGTCGGGCCGTCGTGCCACGGCGTCCGGGGCGAGAGCTCCACGATGTTGTCACCGTCCAGTGCCGAGACCGGCAGAACGTGCGGCGCCTCAAGGGCGAGCGAGGTGGCCACACGATGGACGTCGTCCTCGATGGCGCGGAAGGCGGTCTCGTCGAAGTCGATCAGGTCGATCTTGTTCACCGCGATGATCACGTGCGGCACGCGCAGCAACGACACCACCGCAAGATGGCGGCGGGTCTGCTCGGAGACACCGCGACGGGCGTCGACCAGCACGATGACGGCATCGGCCGTCGCCGCACCCGTGACCATGTTGCGGGTGTACTGCACGTGGCCGGGGCAGTCGGCGAGGATGAAGCTGCGGGTGTCGGTGGCCAGATACCGGTAGGCGACATCGATCGTGATGCCCTGCTCGCGCTCTGCGCGCAGGCCGTCTGTCAGCAGCGCGAAGTCGAACTCGCCGTGCGCGAAGCCGCGCTCCGCCGAGGTGCGGGCGATCTGCGCGAGCTGGTCGGCGAGAATGCCCTTCGTGTCGTGCAGGAGACGGCCGACGAGCGTGGACTTGCCGTCGTCGACAGAGCCCGCTGTGGCGAAGCGGAAGAGGGTGCTCTGCGGAGTGATCGTGCTCTGCGGTGTGATCGTGCTCATCAGAAGTAGCCAATCTTCTTGCGGTCTTCCATGGCGGCCTCGCTGATGCGGTCATCTGCACGCGTGGCGCCGCGTTCGGTCAGAGTGGACTGGGCGACTTCGCTGACGATCGCGGCGATGTCGGCAGCATCCGATTCCACAGCCCCTGTGCAGCTCGAATCGCCCACCGTGCGGTACCGGACGCTCCGTGAGACGATCGCTTCCCCCTCTCGAGGCTGGGAGTGCTCAGTCACGGCCCACCACATGCCGTCACGGCGGAACACGTCACGGTCGGCTGCGAAGTACAGCGGCGGCAGCGCGATGTTCTCGCGCTCGACGTAGCGCCAGATGTCGAGCTCCGTCCAGTTCGAGATCGGGAAGGCACGCACATGCTGGCCAGGCAGATGGCGGCCGTTGTACAGGCTCCACAGCTCTGGACGCTGATTGCGCGGGTCCCACTGCCCGAACTCATCACGCAGCGAGATGATGCGCTCTTTCGCGCGGGCCTTGTCTTCGTCGCGGCGGGCGCCGCCGAACACGGCATCGTGCCTGCCGGCGGCGATGGCGTCGCGCAAGGGCTGCGTCTGCAGGGTGTTGCGGGTGCCGTCTGCGCGCTCGGCGAGACGCCCGTCATCGATGAACGACTGCACGCTCGCGACCTCGAGGCGCAGGCCGAGCCGAGCAACCGTCTGGTCGCGGAACGCGATCACCTCGGGGAAGTTGTGCCCAGTGTCGACGTGCAGCACCGGGAAGGGGATGCGTCCGGGGGAGAAGGCCCTCGCCGCCAGGTGCAGCACGACCACCGAGTCCTTGCCGCCCGAGAACAGCAGCACGGGTCGCTCGAACTCGGCGACGACCTCGCGGATGATGTGGATCGCCTCGGCCTCGAGCAGGTCGAGAGTGGTGAGCGCTTCCTCGTGAGTCAGCGCCTTCTCGTCCGTCAGCGAAGGTGCGGAGGTCAGAGTGGTCATTCGTGGAGCCCGCATTCTGTCTTGGCGGTGCCGGCCCAGCGGCCGGATCGGGGGTCTTCTCCCGGAGCGACCGGGCGTGTGCAGGGGGCGCAGCCGATCGAGGGGTAGCCGCTCTCGATGAGCGGGTTCACCACCACGTCATGCTTGGCGGCGTAGGCGGTCAGGTCGTCGAAGCTCCACGCCGCGACCGGGTTCACCTTCACCAGGCCGTTGCGCTCGTCCCAGGTCACGAGTGGCGTGCCGATGCGCGTGGGCGCCTCATCGCGGCGCACGCCGGTGAACCACACCTCGTAGTCGCCGAGAGCCCGCTGCAGCGGAGCCACCTTGCGGCGCGCGCAGCACAGCGCAGGGTCGCGGTCGAACAGGTTCGCACCGTAAGTGGCGTCCTGCTCGCGCACGGTCTGCTCGGGCTTCACATCGACGATGCGCACATCCAGCGTGCGGGCGACCTCGTCGCGGGTGAACGTCGTCTCGAGGAAGTGGTACCCGGTGTCGAGGAACAGCACGTCCACCCCTGGGATCTGCGCTGCCACCAGGTGCGGCAGCGCAGCATCCGCCATCGAGCACGCCACCGCCGCCTGACGCAGGCCGAAGTTCGCGGCCACCCACGCCACCACCTCGGCAGGGCCTGCCTCATCGGGCTGCCCGCTGCGCAGCTCACGCGCTCCGCGCTCGGCGAGGGTCCGCAACTCGTCGGCGTCGCGCAGGTTGATCGTCGAAAGGGTCATCCGAGCGCCTCCTCATCGGCGCGGTGCGCCCAGTGCGCGAAGGTCTCGTCAGCGTCGCGATCGTCGAGGTAGCGGCGCAGCACGCGCTCCGCATAGTCCGCGATCCCGTCGGCGGGCACCTTCAGCCCGCGCACGGTGCGGCCGAGCCCCGCCTCGGGGTTTCCGTCGGTGGCGAGGCCGCCGCCGAGATGCACCTGATAGCCGGGCACCTTGTTGCCGTCGTCGTCGGTGATCAGCTGACCCTTCAGGCCGATGTCGGCGGTCTGGATGCGCGCGCACGAGTTCGGGCATCCGTTCACGTGCAGCGAGATCGGGCGGCCGATCTCGGGCTCGAGGTGCCCAAGGCGCTGCTCGAGCTGCTCGATCGCCTGCGCCGCATTGACCTTCGTCTCGACGATCGCGAGCTTGCAGAACTCGATTCCGGTGCAGGCGATCGTGCCGCGGCGGAACAGGCTCGGCCGCGATGGCAGGCCCAGCTCGTCGAGGCCGGCGACGACGGCATCCACCCGCTCCTTCTCGATATCCAGCACGAGCACCTTCTGGAACGCGGTCGTGCGGATGCGCTGCGAGCCGTTCGCCTCGGCGAGGTCGGCGAGCTTCGTCAGCGTCGTGCCGGACAGGCGCCCGACCGTGGTCGCGGCGCCGATGAAGTACCGGCCGTCCTTCTGGCGGTGCACGCCGACGTGGTCGGGCGAGCCCACCGGCGCCGGCGGCGGCGGGCCGTCGGGCAGCGGTGCGTCGAGGTACTCGGTCTCGAGCACCTCGCGCAGCTTCTCGGGGCCCCAGTCGGCGAGCAGGAACTTCATGCGGGCCTTGTTGCGCAGCCGGCGGTAGCCGTAGTCGCGGAACAGCGCGGTCACCCCTCGCCACACCTCGGCGACCCGCTCAGGCGGCACGAAGGCGCCGAGGCGCTCGCCGAGGCGCGGCACCGCAGCCAGGGCGCCGCCGACCCACAGGTCGTAGCCGATGCCGAGGGTCGGATGCTCGAGGGCGACGAACGAGCAGTCGTTGATCTCGTGCACGACGTCCTGACTCGGATGCCCGGTGATCGCAGTCTTGTACTTGCGCGGCAGATTCGAGAACTGCGGGTCGCCGATGTGCTCGTCGATGATCTCGCGCAGCTGCGGCGTCGGGTCGATCAACTCGTCGACGGCGATGCCGGCGACAGGGGACGCCAGGAACGTGCGAGGCACGTCGCCGCATGCCTCGGTGGTGTCGAGGCCGACCTCGGCCAGGCGCCGCCAGATCTCGGGCACGTCCTCGATGCGCACCCAGTGCAGCTGCACGTTCTGCCGGTCGGTGATGTCGGCGATGTCGCGGCCGAACTCGGTGGCCAGTCCGCCGATCACCCGCAGTTGTGCGGTGGTCAGCTGCCCGCCGTCGAGGCGCAGCCGCATCATGAAGAACTCGTCCTCGAGCTCGTGCGGCTCGAGCTGCGCGGTGCGCCCGCCGTCGATGCCCGGCTTGCGCTGCGTGTACAGCCCCCACCAGCGGAAACGTCCACGCAGGTCGGTCGGGTCGATCGAGGCGAAGCCGTTCTTCGAGTAGATCGTCTCGATCCGGTGACGCACGTTGAGCCCGTCGTCAGCCGCCTTGATCTCTTCGTTCTCGTTGAGCGGCGCCGTGCCGTCGACCGCCCACTGCCCGTGCGGCTTGGTCGGCACACGGGACGTGCGGGTGCGGGCGCCGCGCACCGGGGCTGCGGATTCGGAAGTCATGCGGGCAAACGTAAAACGCGCACCCCGTGCCGGTCACGGCATTTCTTCGTGTGACGAAACGCGCGGACACGTCACGTCATATTCGGTCAGAGAGTCCCGAACCGCGGTGCAATGTGCATTCGGAGTATCGTGCCACGACCAGGTCGACGAGCTCCGTCGGCGGCTCGGAGTCAGGCCCGGAGCCGGTCCCGGAGTCAATGGCCGCCGCGCCGTCGAGCAGCGGAGCCGTGATCGCATGGTCGCCGGCCTGACGGCCGGCGAGGTCGAAGAAGAAGCCGCGGGCGAGCAGGTAGGTGGCGACGTCGGCATGTGGATGCTGTCGCAGCACATCGGGGAGAGTGGGCGTGCGAGCCGCCAGGTACGCGGTGATGACCTCTCGGCCGGTGACCTCGGCGAGCAGGGCGGATTGCTGCTCAGCATCCGACACCGAGCGGGGATCGCGCGACCCGGCCACGGCGAGCACGATCGGAACGTCCGGCTCCTGCACGACCCCGGTCTGTTCGAGCTCGGCAATGCGCGCTGCCAGCACCCGCGCCAGCCGCACGTCAGGTCCGAGAGGTGCGGTGACGACCACCTCGTCGCGGCCTGCGGCCGCCTGCCCGAGATCGACGCGCACATGGAAGCCCTGCGAGAGCAGCAGCGGCACGACCACCGTCGGCCCGGTTGATGCTGCCACGGCCGTGACGGCATCCGGCTGCTGCACGTCGACGAACGCGGCACGCACATCGACGTCGGGCAGTCGCTCGGCGACGGCGGCGACCAGCGCCGCGATCGCCGCAGCGCCGTCGGGATCGGACGTGCCGTGCGACACGGCGAGCAGAGCAGGACGGGACATGGCCTGGAAGTCTAGGCCGGCCACAGCGTCACCGCGCGCGTGTCCGTCATATGCCGACGCGCACGCCGGCGAGCCCTGGGCGCAGCTTCTGACCTCAGAAGCTGGTGACCAGGTCGCCGAGCACCTCGCGCAGCGTCGTCGGGTCGGTCGCGTCGTAGTAGTGCGCCCCTGTGGCCCCGGCGATCGCCTTCAGCGTCTCGACATCGGCGTCCTTGCCATAGGCGAGCGTGAAGATCAGCACCGGACTGTCATGGTGCAGCTTCTCGAGCGTCTTGTTCATCGCCGCCATCTCGGTGGTGGGAACCTTGACGTCGTTCTCGCCGTCGCTGAGCAGCACGATCGCGTTGATGCGGTCGGGGTCGTTCGCCGCGGCCTGCTTCTTCGCGAAGTCATCGACCGCCTGGTACAGCGGGGTGTCGCCCATCGAGGCGATGCCCTTGAGGTCGGAGACGAACTCGTCACGGTTCGCGCCGATGTCGCCGACAGCGGTCAGCTGTCCAGGTACGAGCTTGCCGTCCGGCGACTGCGCGAACGCAGCGAGTCCCACGTTGTCGCCGGGCGTGAAGTGCACGAGGGCGGCCTCGATGGCCTTCTTGGCCTGAGTGAGCTTGGTGTCCTTCGCCGAGATCTTCTCGTCCATGGAGCCTGAGACGTCCAGCAGGAACAGCACGTTCGCGCGCTTGCGCACCTCGGGGAACGCGTGCTGCGCGGCCATCAGCACGTCGCCGGGCGAGGCGAGCTGGATCTTCGTGCCCTGCGTGCTGAGCTGGCCGATCCGCTCCACCTCGTCGTCGAGTTCGCGGTTCAGGTCGCGGTAGCCGGCAGAGCGCACGATCGACTGCCCTTCGGCGCTCTGTGTGAAGCGGACGAAGTCCGCCGTGGCGGCCTGCTCGGCGGCATCCACCCAGTCACCCGCCAGGGGGATCACCGGATTGTCGGCGACGTACGCGCCGTCGGTCGGGTAGATCGGCACCAGCGGATCGGCGGGCGGCTCCTCGAGGGTGCGGGTGACGCCGTCGCGGCTGACGATGCCGCGGTTGTAGTCCCACACCGACTTCTCATCGACGATCACGGCCGAGAGGAAGTCGGCCGCGGCGCCCTTCGTCTCGGCCTGGCGTGCGTGCCAGAGGAAGTGCTCGGGGGTGGCCATGTAGTGGCTGGTCGCCAGCTCCTGCTCGTGCACGCGCGCGCGCACCTCAGCATCCTGCACATCGGCCGCGGTCACCTTGCCGAGCTTGTCGGAAGCGACGCCGTACGACGCGAGCATCGCGGCCGCACCGGAGGTGGCGACCAGCGGGCTCGTCTTGCCCAGCTTGAACGTGCCGACGTCGTGCATCCCGTGGCTCGACCAGATGTCAGCATCCGCACCCGCGGCGAGCACTTCAGCCCACGTCGGCGCCTGCTCGTCCCAGCGGATGGCGGATGCCAGTGAGTGCGGCATCGCCGGGATGAGGTCGGAGTACGCGACCGGAGTCGATTCGCCCACCGGGGCATCCGCGCCGGCGGTCGCCAGCCACATCGACGAGTCGGGCAGCCAGACCGTGGGGCGCTTGTCGGCGGCGTAGACCCCGAACGAGGCGGCGGCATCCTCCGCAGCCATGCCCGACTTCGAGCGACTTGCCTCGACCGTGACGCACGAGCCGTCGATGTCGCGGGGTGCGGCGTTGTATCCCTCGGCGAGCTGCTCGACCATCTCGGCGTTCTCGAATGACGACAGCACGCGCACGATGGTGCAAGGCCCGGCGCCGGCTGCCGCTGCGGGGGTGTCGGCGGGGAACTCGATGAGCTCGGCGGCCGGGGCGTCTCCGGCAGGTGCTCCATTGTCACCGGCATCAGGGTCGCCGCCTGCGGCGTTGCCGGCGATGCTCGCTGTGACGAAGCCGAGACCGGCGAGCAGCGTCACGATCGCTGCCGACATGGCGATGATCGCCACCTTGCGCTTGCGGCGGGGCGGCTGCTCTTCGGAGAGGCTCGGCTGCGGCGCCGGTGCTGCGGCGGGTGCCGCGAGTCCGGCGCCGGAGCCGCTGGCGGCGCCTGTGAAGGTGGGGATCGGCTTGGTCGCCGGGGTCGCGCGACGCGCTGCCCTCGAGGTGGGCTTGTGCGTGATCGGCTTCGGCGCCGACGCGGGGATCGCACCACCGGCGAGCGGGGTGCCCGGCTCACCCGCACCCACATCGAGATGCGTGGATCGGCGGGCAGGCGGAAGTGTGGGGTCGGACATAGCGCTCCGTTGCAGACGGCGCGCCGGGTAACACGCCAAGCGAGATGATATCGTGTCGCGCCCGCGGAGTATACGTCAGACTTTCAGCTTGCCCGTCGAGCGTGACGCGGCCTCAGCTGCCGGCGGTGTTCATCATCCCGAGCACCACAGCGCACCACCACGCCAACTGCGAGATCGCGGCCGACCCGGCGCACCACACCTTGAAGCGCCTCGGCACCCGCTGGAACGGCATGTGCACCGGCATCCGCGCCATGGTGTCGGCGAGCTTGCCGACCGCGACACCGTTGAGTCCTGCGATGAGCACGGCGACCATCTTCACGGCCGTGAGCGGCTCGCCGAGATCGGGGGCGAGGAACGCCCCCGATGCCAGCAGACCGGTGATGCCGAGCCACGCCAGCGGCGTGACGGCATGCTCGATGCGATGCACGTCACCCAGTGTCGCCCGGCCGAACACCCATTGCAGTGCCTTCGCATCGAGCACGACCGTGGCGCCGAGACCCGCGATCACCGACGCCAGGTGCACGAAGAGGAACGGCAGGTGGAACATGTCGCGCACCTGCACGGACGTGCCCACCCACAGCGACAGCCCCATGCCGAGCAGTACGGCCCAGTACCCCAGGGCGCGCCGATGGCGCGCCAGACGGAGGTCCTCGCGGAGGCTCAAGGGGAGGCTCGGGGCCACGGGGGCTGGTCCCTTCGGATGGCGACGGGCGGGCATCGCCGCCTCGGGCAAGGCGGGTGGGTGCAGCCCCCGCGCCCGTCGCGCGTCGGCATGCCCGCTTGCGCGGTGACCCCAGAATCACTGGCATCCATCAACCGCGACGGACGCCGGAATCCCATGTTAGTCAGGGGAGTGCGGTGCACTGAACCCCCGCGGACAACTCGGGATGCTCCACCTTTCGAATGATCTTTCGCCGAGGATGCCCGTTCTGACCGCTGATCGGGCGGATCCATTGGCGGCGTCGCCTAGCGTGGATGCAGACCTACCGAGGAGAAGAATTGTTCACCAAGCCCGCTCGCCTGTACCGCGTGCTCGCGATCGCCGAGGCGATCACCTGGACGCTGCTGATCAGCGCCCTCATCGCCCGCGCCGTCGGAGCGAACCCCGTGGTGGTCACGATCGCCGGTGGCATCCACGGTTTCGTGTTCCTCTCTTATGGCGCGATGGCGATTCTCGTCGCGTTCAACCAGCGCTGGCATCCTGGCGTCGCCGTCACGGCCGTCGCCAGCGCGATCGTGCCGTACGCGACCATTCCGATGGAGATCTGGCTGCATCGCACCGGACGCCTCGAGGGCGATTGGCGCCTCGTGGAGACCGACGATCCGCGCGATCGCACCTGGTACGACCGCACGATGCGCTGGTTCCTGTTGCGTCCCTGGGTGCTCGGCGCGCTGATCGCCGTCGCGATCGTGGCGCTCTACACGGTGCTGTTGATCCTGGGCCCTCCCGGCGGCAAGTAAGTCTGCACTCGCCGTCTGCGTCCGCGTCCGCGTCCGATCTCGGTGTCGGACTACTGACGGTCGGGTGCGTACCCGGCGTGTCGGGCCCGCGCCGCACCGTGCGTGACGCCGCGCATCAGTAATCCGACACAGTGGATGCCCGGGGCTGGGTCCCTGAGCATGTCGAAGGGTCAGGTGTACGAAGACGCGAGCAGCTCGGCGAACAGCTCTTCGGCATCGCACTCGACCCGGCGCCGCGCGAACCAGTCGCACACGTTCACGCAGTCGCGGTGCAGCAGGTCGAGCCCTTGCGGGTTCGCGATGATGTCGACGATCTGAGGCAGGTCGATCACCCGCACCCTGTCGTCGTGCACGAGCAGGTTGTACGGCGAGAGGTCGCCGTGCGCGAAGCCGGCATGCGCGAAAGTGCGCATGATCTCGACGACCTGGTCGTACAGCGCGGCCAGTTCGGAGGTGCCGCTGCGCACCTGCGCGAGCCGAGGCGCCGCGGTGGAGCCGGTGCCGATGAACTCCATCAGCACCTCGGATCCGTTCACCTGCACCGGATACGGCACGGGGGCGCCGATCTCGTGCATCCGGCACAGCGCCTCGAACTCGGCGAACGACCACTCGGCGGCCGCGACCTCGCGGCCGAACGCGGTCTTCTTGGCGATCGCTCGCGCGTCGCGGGACTTCTGCACCTGCCGACCCTCGGTGTAGACCGAAGAGCGGTGGAATGCGCGGTGCTCGGCGCTGCGGTAGCGCTTCGCGGCGAGCAGCGTGCGCTGAGACGGGTCATCTGGCACGGCGCGCTCGATGAGGAACACGTCGGCCTCCTTGCCGGTCTTGAGCACGCCGAGCTCGGTGTCGATGGCGCCGGCAGACGTCACGACCCAGTCCGGCCACGGTTGCGGCCCTCGCTCTGACGGCGTGATCGCCGGCCAGGTGGACCAGCGCTGGTCTTCGTCGGGTTCGACGTCGGCGAAGGCGAGTTCGATGTCATCGAAGGTGGATGCTGGGACGCGCGGTTCGGTGGCGTCGGGGAAAGAGGCGTCGGAAGACGCGAAAGAAGATGTCACGATGTGGACTCCGGGAGAGGGAGGCCACGCGCGGATCAGCGGCTGGTGGCCTCGAGAGGAAGATGGTCGGCTGAGAGCACGACAACGACAACGACTGCGTTCATCGCTCACTCCTCTCGCTCGGATGTCCCACGGCTTCCGGGCTGATCCCGGTGCACCCGCCGAGCCTAACCCCGTGATGGGTCGGTGTCCAGCATCCGATCGGTGGCGCATCGATGCCGGCATTCGACACCGCGCTAGGGTCGAGCCATGTCGGGGGCAGACGCGGGGCCGTTGCAGCGCACCGTCGTGCTGTTCGAGGGCAGGAGCGACCGGCTGGCGTTCGAAGTGCTCGCGCGTCGGCGCGCGAGCAACCTGGCGGGACTCGACCTCGTCGTCATGGACGGCATCACGAACCTGCGCACGCGGATGATGGCGCTGCGAGGGCCTGGCGTGCGGGTGCTCGGCCTGTTCGATGCCGCCGAGGGAGCGTACGTCGCCAGGGTGCTGGGTGATCTCGGGATGGTGGATGCCCGGGCATCCGACCTCACCGCGATCGGCTTCTTCGGGTGCGAGCGCGATCTCGAGGAGGAGGTGATCCGCGCCGCCGGTGCGGAGCTGGTGCTCGAGACGCTTGCAGCCCGTGGGGAGCTGGAGCGGTTCCGGGTGTTCCAGCGGCAGCCGGCGCAGCGCGTGCGCAGCGTGGCGGAGCAGTTGCACCGCTTCGCGGGCACGACCGCCGGCCGCAAGTCGCGCTTCGCCGCCGACATCATCGAGGTGCTTCCGATGGAGCGGATGCCAGCGCCGTTGGTGGGGCTGCTGGAGGCTGCTGCTGGTGGTGCGCAGAACGGCGATCCGTCGCGCATAATGTAGTCGGCGCAGATCTCGATGCGTCGTCCGCCTCTCCGCATTCACGACCATCAGAAGGCCGCAACGATGCCGCGACTGCCCCTCCGCCCCTTTATCGCGCTGCTTACTGCTCTCGTGCTGCTCATATCCGGGGCGGCTCCCGCTGCCGCTGCTGAATCGAGCGGCAGCATCCGAGGGGAGATCTTGGATGAGGTCGGCGGGCTGCTCGTGCGCGACGAACGCAACGTCACTATCGAGCTGTACGCCGGCGACCAGGCGAAGACCGCCGTGCTCAGCACGGCGGTGGTGCTCGACTTCGACGGCGGGTTCGTCCTGCCGGATGTGCCTGCAGGGCGCTACGCAATCGCCTTCCGGCCGGCAGCGTCCCGGCTGGTCGGTGAATGGTGGGGTGACACGCGGCGGGCTGCGGACCGGGCATTCGTCGACGTCTCTGCCGGAGGGGCAGTCGATGTCGAGGTGCGCCTGTCGAGCGCGGCTGTGGTGAGTGGAAAGATCGCGGGCCGGGATGTTCTCGAAGCGCCAAACATCGCTGTCACGGCGACGAGCGGTGACGCAGAGCTGGATGGCTGGCTCATGCGCCGAACGACGGACGAGCGCATGTCCGGAACCTATGAGCTTTTTCTGCCTCCCGGGATCTATGACTTGTCGTTCAAAGATGAGTCCGGTGCTCATCAGCCGCTCGCTGTGCGCGGAGTGCAGGTCGGGAGCCAGCCCGTCGTTGAGAACGTGACTCTGGCCGCCGCGCGTGCCTCGATCGCGGGGAGGATCAGCGTGAGAACCCCGAGCGGAGTCGTCCCCCAGATGGATGGCGCCTCAGTCGTTGCTTATGCATGGTCCGCGGCGAAACAGGCCTGGTCGAGCGTGGAGTACTGTGGGAGCCTTTGGCGAGATGATGACCGGTATCTCGTGGACTGTCTCGCGCCGGGTCGGTACAAGCTTGCCGTGATCTATGACGGCACCGAGGTGTTCGCGGGGGGAATGGATCTGGCCTCCGCGAAGGAGATCACGGTTTCCGAGACGCAGACCCTCACGGGAATTGACCTCGTCATCGACGCGCCGGTGAAGGTCAGTGGTCTGGTCGCCAGGCGCACAGCCGCCGGTGTCGTCGAGGCGATATCGGGGGCCACAGTCACCGTCTGGCGGAAGACGGTGCATGGGGACTTCGCGATCGTGCCGGATGCCGTACGGGGGTACACCTCGCACGGAGCGACGTCCGACGACGGCGAGATCTTCGGTGAGCTGGTGCCCGGGACTTACATGTTCAAGATATGGGCAGGCAGCGGCACCGCCGCGACCTATCTGCAGGGGCAGCGCCTGTTCGAGAACGCACCGCAATTCGAGCTGGGTCCGGGAGACAAACTCGACCTCGGTACCGTCGTGCTCGCCAAGCAGTCCTTCGAGGTGAAGCGTGTCGCTGGGCCCGATCGATTCGCGACCGCGGTCGAGGTCTCTAAGCAGATTGTGCCAACCGGACAGCGCGCGTCTGTCGTATATCTCACCAACGCGCGCGATTTTCCGGATGCCCTCGCCGCCGGGCCTGCCGCCATGCGCGCGAACGGAGCGGTGCTGCCCGTTTCGGAGTCGTCGCTGCCCGCGAACATCGCGGCTGAACTGCGTCGCCTGAATCCGAAGCGGATCGTGCTCGCCGGAGGATCCGGCGTGATCTCCGATTCGGTGAGGGTCGCGGCTGCGCGAGTGGTGCCGTCGGCGACTGTCGTGCGGCTCGGCGGTGCGAACCGCTTTCAGACGGGCGACCGCATCGTGAGAGATGCGTTCGGCGCAGGCAGCAAGTACGCGATTATCGCAACGGGTGTCACCTATCCCGATGCACTGGCTGCAGGCCCCGCGGCTGGTCATCTGAACGCCCCCGTCGTACTCGTGGATGGACGTAAGGGCTTCAGTGCCGACACGAGGGCCACGCTCACAAGACTCGGCGTGCAGGATGTCTTCATTGCGGGCGGCACCGGTGCTGTCAGCAGCAGCATTGAGAAGGGGCTGAAGACAATGCTCGGCTCCGCACACGTCACGCGCCTCGCGGGCATCAACCGCATCGACACGGCAATGTTTCTCAATCGGGAGATCTTCGGGGAGAGTGACCACGGCTTCGTCGCCAGCTCGGCTGGCTTCGCCGACGCGCTCTCGGGTGGACCGTTGGCGGCGAAGCATGATGCCCCGCTGTATCTGGCGCAGCAGAAGTGCATCGGTCACTGGGTGCTCGATGATCTTCGTTCGAAGGCTACTGCGCGCCTGGTGCTGCTGGGCGGTACCGGTGTGCTGGGTTCGGGGGTGCAGCGACTCGTGGAGTGCCGATGAGTTGTCGCCACCGATTCGAGTTCGCCGAAAGTTGAGTCACCTGCTATCAACTTTCTTGACAGCATCCGATCGCACAGTTACACTTGAGTCATCACGACTCAGGTTTCCTTGAGTCGTATTCCAGACATTCACCAACACAAGGAGAAAACACATGGCACGTGCTGTCGGAATCGACCTCGGAACCACCAACTCCGTCGTCAGCGTCCTCGAGGGCGGCGAGCCCAAGGTCATCGCCAACGCCGAGGGTTTCCGCACCACCCCGTCGGTGGTCGCATTCACCAAGGACGGCGAGGTGCTGGTCGGCGAGACCGCCAAGCGCCAGGCCGTCACCAACGTCGACCGCACCATCTCGTCGGTCAAGCGCCACATGGGCACCGACTGGTCGTTCGACGTGGACGGCAAGAAGTGGACGCCGCAGGAGATCTCTGCGCGCATCCTGATGAAGCTGAAGCGCGACGCCGAGTCGTACCTCGGTGACACCGTGGCCGACGCCGTCATCACCGTTCCCGCGTACTTCAACGACGCTGAGCGCCAGGCCACCAAGGAGGCCGGTGAGATCTCGGGACTGAACGTCCTGCGCATCATCAACGAGCCCACCGCTGCGGCTCTCGCCTACGGCCTCGACAAGGGCAAGGAAGACGAGCTCATCCTGGTCTTCGACCTCGGTGGCGGCACGTTCGACGTCTCCCTGCTCGAAGTGGGCAAGGACGACGACTTCTCCACCATCCAGGTGCGCGCCACCTCGGGCGACAACCGCCTCGGTGGCGACGACTGGGACCAGCGTGTCGTGGACTACCTGATCAAGCAGTTCAAGGAGACCACCGGCGTCGACGTCTCGGGCGACAAGATCGCTCTGCAGCGTCTGAAGGAAGCCGCAGAGCAGGCCAAGAAGGAGCTCTCCTCCTCGACGAGCACGAGCATCAACCTGCCGTACCTGTCGCTGACCGAGTCGGGCCCCGTCTCGCTGAGCGAGACGCTCACCCGCGCGAAGTTCGAGGACCTCACCAAGGACCTGCTCGACCGCACCAAGAAGCCGTTCGAGGATGTCATCCGCGAGGCCGGCATCAAGGTCAGCGAGATCGACCACATCGTTCTGGTCGGTGGCTCCACGCGTATGCCCTCGGTCGCCGAGCTCGTCAAGCGCGAGACCGGCAAGGACGCCAACAAGGGCGTCAACCCGGATGAGGTCGTCGCTGTCGGCGCCGCTCTGCAGGCCGGTGTGCTGAAGGGCGAGCGCAAGGACGTTCTGCTCATCGACGTCACCCCGCTGAGCCTCGGCATCGAGACCAAGGGCGGCATGATGACCAAGCTCATCGACCGCAACACCGCGATCCCGACCAAGCGCAGCGAGACCTTCACCACGGCCGACGACAACCAGCCGTCCGTCGCGATCCAGGTCTTCCAGGGTGAGCGCGAGTTCACCCGCGACAACAAGCCGCTCGGCACCTTCGAGCTGACCGGCATCGCCCCGGCTCCCCGTGGCATCCCGCAGGTCGAGGTCACCTTCGACATCGACGCGAACGGCATCGTGCACGTGTCCGCCAAGGACAAGGGCACCGGCAAGGAGCAGTCGATGACCATCACCGGCGGCTCGTCGCTGTCGAAGGACGACATCGATCGCATGGTGCGCGAGGCCGAGGAGAACGCCGCTGAGGACAAGAAGCGCCGTGAGGCCGCCGAGGTCCGCAACCAGGCCGAGTCTCTCGCCTACTCGATCGACAAGCTGATCAAGGAGAACGAGGACAAGCTGCCTGAGGACGTCAAGACCGACGTGCAGGCTGATGTCGACGCGCTCAAGACGGCTCTGGCCGGCGAGGATGAAGACGCGGTCAAGACCGCGTTCGACAAGCTGAACGAGTCGCAGGGCAAGCTCGGCGAGGCGATCTACGCACAGGGTCAGGCCGATGCTGCCGCCGGCGGCACCGAGGGCGAGGCCCCGGCCGACGACACCGCTTCCGATGAGGACGTGGTCGACGCCGAGGTCATCGACGACGAGGACGAGAAGAAGTAACCATGACGGACAAGAACTTCGACGACAACAGCGCCGAGGTTCCGGGCGAGGGGTCGGGTGCGCAGGCACCCGGCCCCGAGTCGCAGAACCCGGGCGCCCAGCCCAACCCGCCTGCCGCTGACGCAGCCGCGGCCGAGGGCTCGGACGACGACCTGACGGTCGACGACATCCTGAATGCGATGCAGACCGACGAGGCCTCTTCTGACGACGGATCGGATGCTGGGATCGTGAACGCCGAGCACGCTCTGCTCAACGACCTCAAGCGTCTGCAGGCCGAGTACGCCAACTACCGCCGCCGCACCGAAGAGCAGCGTCACATCGAGATCGCCCGCGCGAAGGGGGAGGCCGCAAAGGACCTGCTGCCGGTGCTCGACGACCTCGACCGCGCGCAGCAGCACGGCGATCTGGTCGAGGGCTCTGCCTTCTCGGTCATCGCCGGGAAGGTGCGCACCGTCGTAGAGCGCCTCGGCGTCGTCTCGTACGGTGTCGCGGGCGAGGAGTTCGACCCGCAGCACCATGAGGCGATCTTCCAGCAGCCCACTCCCGGCGCCACCAGCTCGACGATCCTCGAGGTCGTCGAGGTCGGCTATCGTCTCGGCGACGTCGAACTGCGCCCTGCGAAGGTCGTCGTCTCTGTTCCAGCGGAGTAGGTGATCAATGGCAAGCCAGGATTGGTTCGACAAGGACTTCTACAAGACGCTCGGCGTCACCAAGGACGTCTCCGACGCCGACCTCAAGAAGACGTATCGCAAGCTCGCGCGCAAGTACCACCCCGACTCCAATCAGGGTGATGCCAAGGCCGAGGCGAAGTTCAAGGAGATCAGCGAGGCGTACAGCGTGCTCAGCGACGCCGAGCAGCGTCGTGAGTACGACGAGATCCGCGCGATGGGGTCAGGCGCCCGCTTCACGGCGCCAGGTTCCGGGGCATCCGGCGGCTTCGAGGACGTCTTCAGCCGATTCGGTCAGGGCGGCGGCCAGCAGGCCGACTTCGATGACATCTTCTCGATGTTCTCGCAGGGCGGCGGCGGGTCGTTCGGCTCCGGTCGATTCGGCCAGCCGACCGGTGGCTACCGCGGATTCGGCGGCCCGCAGAAGGGCGCCGACGTCACGGCGACCACCACGCTCGACTTCGTCACGGCGGCGCAGGGAGACACTGTCAGCCTGCAGTCTGCCGACGGCAAGCCGTTCAAGGTCAAGGTGCCGGCGGGCGTCAAGGACGGGCAGAAGATCCGTCTGCGCGGTCGCGGCCGTCCCTCGCCGGACGGTGGCGAACCAGGTGACATCGTGTTGCAGGTGAAGGTCCGCCCGCATCCGGTGTTCACTCGCGATGGACTGAACCTGCGCCTGACGGTGCCGGTGACGTTCACCGAGGCGACGCTGGGTGCCACCATCGAGGTGCCGACGCTCAGCGGCGACGTCGTGAAGCTGCGGGTCGCCCCCGGCACGCCCTCCGGGCGCGTGCTGAGGGTGAAGGGCCGTGGCATCAAGTCGACCAAGGGCACCGGCGATCTTCTCGCCGAGCTGCAGGTGGCGGTGCCGTCGCACCTCGACGATGCTGCTCGTGCGGCTCTCGAGGCCTTCGCGGCAGCCGAGCCCAAGGAGAACCCGCGGGCCGAGATGATGGCGAAGGCGAAGGCCTAGTCATGGATGCTGACGTGCCCGTCTTCGCGATCGCGGTCGCCGCGGAGCTGGCCGGCATGCACCCCCAGACGCTGCGGCAGTACGACCGCATCGGACTGGTGGTGCCCGGCCGCACCCGCGGCGGCTCGCGGCGGTACTCGATGCGCGACATCGAGCAGCTCCGCGAGGTCGCCCAGCTCTCGAGTGAGGGGATGAGCCTGCCGGCCATCGCCCGCCTGCTCGATCTGGAGGACGAGGTGCGGATGCTGCGGCGGCGCGTTCTGGAACTCGAGGGTGCGCTGCGCGCCGAGCGCGAGACCCGCCCCGGCATGCGCGTGTTCGCCGCCGGGTCGACCGGTCAGGTCGTCACTGTCGGCTCTGGCCGGCGGATCCGGCGCTCGACGGAGGTCGTGCTCTGGCATCCGCGCTCCCGTGCATCTGACGACGCCGCGCCCGACGAGAACTGACGCACTCGTGCCCTAGGCTTGCCGGGTCGGGGGGCGACGGGATGCCTCCTGCTCAACCGGAGGAAACCCCATATGCGCACTGCGCCGAAGTCCGTCCTGTTCATCACCGCACTCGCCATCGGCATCGGCCTCACCGGCTGCTCTGCCGGCGGGCAGTCCGTCGCCGACGCCTGCAAGATCATCTCGGATGAGGGCGCCGCGATCACCAGCAGCGCCCAGGAGGCCATGGGCTCGGCCGCATCCGACCCGAAGGCAGCTGTCGACGCGCTCGGCGACGTACAGAAGCAGTTCGAAGAGCTCGGCGGCAAGATCACGAACGCAGAGGTCAAGCCCGCGTTCGACGACTTCGTGTCTGCGTATGGCGACCTCACCAGCGCGATCGGCATCATCGCCGAAGACCCCGAGAACTCCTCGGACGCGATGACCGCGATGTCGGATGCCACCACAAAGGTCACCGACGCCGGTCAGGCCATGAACAAGCTCTGCTCGTGATCTGACCCTATTGAGAAACCAGCTCCTGCATGAGAGATCACGCAGGAGCTGGGTTTTCGTGCGGGAAGTGGTTTCTCGCGGGCGGTAGTGAGCGCGGATGGAGGGGTCAGATGCCGAGCACGGCCTTCGCGATCAGGAAGTAGATGATCAGGCCTGTCGCGTCGACGAACGTCGTGATGAAGGGGTTCGAGAACACGGCGGGGTCGACCTTGATCGCGCGGGCGGCGAGCGGCATGATGCCGCCGATGGATGCTGCCACCGTGCACACTGCGAGCAGAGTCAGCCCGATGACCAGGCCGATGTGCCAGTCGTAGATGAGTCCGGTCAGGGAGAACCCGAGGATCCCCAGCAGCAGGCCAAGGCTCATGCCGACCCTGATCTCCCGGGAGAGCACCTTGCCGAGATCCCGAGGCGTCACCTCGCCCAGAGCGAGTGAGCGGGTCACGGTCGTCGCGGCCTGATTGCCGGTGTTGCCGCCGGTGCCGATCAGCAGCGGCACGAACAGTGCCAGCACGGTCATGTGCGCCAGCGTCGCCTCGAAGGTGTCGAGCACCTGCACCGTGAGCGTCGCACCGACCGCGAGCACCAGCAGCCAGACCACCCGCGAGCGCACCAGGCGCCGGATGGGCGTGGACAGGTAGGAGCGGCGCAGCGGCTCGACGCCGCCCTGGCGGGCAGCATCCTCACTCTCCTCCTGCTTCAGGATGCGTGCGGCGTCGTCGATGGTCAGCACGCCCACCAGGCGCTCCTCGCTGTCGACGATGGGCAGGGCGAGCAGTCCGAGGTCGGTGGTGCGGCGGGCGGCGGTCTCAGCATCCTCCTCCGCAATCGCGACATGCGCATCGCGCATGATGTCGGCGATGATGCTGTCGTCCTCGGCTGCGAGCAGGTCGCGCAGGCTGACGACGCCGACGACGCGGCGGCCGGAGTCGGTGACCGGAAGCGTGTAGATCGTCTCGGCGTGGTCGAGGTCTGCGCGCACGCGCCGCATCGTCTCGCCGACGGTCAGCTGCGGGTGCGTGAGGATCACCTCGGGGCTCATCCGGCGCCCGATCGCGTTCTCCGGATACCCGAGGACGGATGCTGTCAGGTCGCGTTCGCGCTGTGAGAGCCCGCGCAGCAGTCGAGGTGCGACGGACGCCGGCAGCTCGTCGAGCAGCCAGACCCGGTCATCCGGATCCATCTCGGCGAACAGGCGGGTGACCTCGGCATCCTGCAGCGCCTGGATCAGGTCGCTCTGCATGCCAGGCGTGAGCGCCTCGAACACCTCCAGCGCACGCGTCTTCGCCAGCAGACGATAGACGATCGCGCCGTTCGCGATGCGGAGCCGCCCGAGCAGTTCGACGATGTCTGGGACCGGCATCGGTGTGAGGGCGGTGGATGCTGCCGCGAGATCACCGCGGTCGATGGACTGCTCGATCGCCTCGGCGATGTCGGAGATGTGCTGCAGCTGCTTCGGAGTCATGGCATGCCTTACGGGAAGGCACCGCCGACAGCGGAGAGCGGAGCGACTCAGCCGAGCGGTGCGGAAGGGGTGGGAAAGACGGGTCTGCGACTGTGACTGTCACTGGACATGAGATACCACCTCACTTCCTGGGGGCTCGGGGCTACTCGTGCCACCCTACCCCGGGGCGGCTGAGTGCCCTCATCCGAGCGGGTCGACGGCGAACCGGAAGGCGGCGCCCTGGCGGAACGGCTCGACGATCTCGAAATTCTCGTAGGCTGGGCCGCCGGGGATCTCCGAGGCGCTCGCCCAGTACGACCACCGAGCGTTGACCAGCACCTCAAGATCAGGGTGCGGGTCTTCGATACGCCACGTCTGACGGGCCCGTCGTCCGAGGAACCGCCAGTGCTCTGCCATGTCATCGGCGTACGTCGCGGACCACGGGTCCTCTTCGTCTCCGATCGCACTGACCACGGCGACGTCGCCTTCGCGACGCAACCGGGACAGGTCGAAGCGAGCATGCCTCGAGAATCCGGTGCCCGAGAACTCCGGCCACAGTCCACGCGGCGATGCGGTGCCATCTGCGAGCTCGAGCACGCGCAGGCGCGCCCAGTTGCCCATCGTCGCGGTGAGGATCAGGTTCTGTAGGGGTACGGACGTCTCGTTCGCGAATCCCGCCACTTCCACCTCGTGTGGACGATCGGCCCGGAATCGCACGCGTACGCGCACATCAGCGCCGTTGTCGAACCGCTCGACGCCGATCCAGACGGTGAGGTGCTCGACGCCGTCGATCACCTCGAGCATCCCTCTCGCCGGAGCCAGCGGGTCCGCTGGGACGAGCACATCGTCTGCCCGATCGCCCGACCAGAACCGCTTGCCGCGCTCGCCGGGATCCAGTGCACTCTCCTCGAGTTCTGAGTACCCGCGCACATCGCTGCCCACCGGGACCGGCTCGACGGCGATGAAGTTGACCAGCCGCTCACGTGGATGGTCGAGGTAGGACGTGAAGATCCTCAGCAGACCGCGCGGCCCAGGAATCGGATGGATTCCGACCTGCAGGCCATCGGCATGACCCCACCGCGGCTCAGCATTCGATCTGACGGTCGGCCTCAGCCAGCGTCCGTCGGTCGCGGCCCGAGCGGCGGTGGCGAAACGCTCTTCCCCAGTCATTTCCGTCTCCTTCATGTTGAAATCGATTTCTTGATGGTATCGATTTCAGTAGAGTGAGGCCAGAGTCAAGGAGGATCATGCGTCGCGCTGCTCTCGTTCGCATTCTCGCCGGTGCCGCCGCGGTGGCTTCGGTCGTCATGTTCGCCGGCTGCTCGCCAGGAGGTGCGGTGAGCATCAACACCGACCCGAACCGGCCCTTCGTTCTCAAGGGCGTCTCAGGAGTCACTGAGATCGCGCAGCTGACGGGGCCGGATGCCATGAACGACACCGCATCGGTGGGGGTCGCCGGCACCGATCTGGGCTCGATGGTGAATCTCGGCGAGCGGACCTTCTTCCTCTTCGGCGACACGTTCGGCGAACGCGCGCCGGATGCGATCGGCGGCCAGGGCGACTTCTGGCGATCCAACGTGATGGCCTGGTCGAACGACGACGATCCGACCGATGGCATCTCCTTCGATGGGTGGCTCGAGGACGACATCGGATTGGCTGCGCCGATCATCGAGGGAGACCATGACTCCAACGAGATCGGCGGCGAAGTCACCAAGATCCCGACCTACGGATTCGCCATCGCCGAGACCCTCTACGTGTCGTACATGTCAGTCAAGCACTGGGGAGAGCCCGGGGCGTGGGATGCCAACTTCGCGGCCCTGGTGAAGTCGACGGACGGGGGCGAGAGCTGGCATCCGGTCGATGGCGTGCAGTGGCCCGGCGAGTCGAACTTCATCCAGGTGGGGACGGCGAACGTCCGGGAATCAGGGGTCGACTACATCTACTTCTGGTCGATACCGGCCGGTCGTTTCGGGGGTGTGCAGCTCATGCGCGTGCCGGCCGACGAGGAGTCGGTGGAGTCGCAGGGTGCATACGAGTACTTCACGGGGGCGACGGGCGAGAAGCCGCACTGGAGTCACGAGATGGCCGACGCGACGACCATCGTCGACGGCACGATCGGTGAGCTCTCGGTGATGCACTCCGAGTACCTGGATCGGTGGGTCATGACGTACTCCGATGCCGGCAACGCGTACATCCGCGAAGGCATCACCCCGTGGGGGCCGTGGGGTGATCCCATCGAGCTCATCTCGCGGTCGGACTACCCAGGTCTCTATTCGCCGTACCTCAATCCGCGCTACACCTCGGACGACGGCAGGACGATCTACTTCACGCTGTCGCTCTGGGATCCCTACAACGTGTTCTGGTTCTCGGCAGAACTGGAACGGCCGTGATCTCGGACGGTTCTCTTGTGCTTGAAATCGATTTCGTCTAACGTGGCGATCAAGCGGTCGACGGCGACCTGTCCGCTCGACCCTGGCGCCGGCGTCAGCCGGCAACACAGCCCCGATTCGACGACGATTCGTGTTCCTGAGGAGGAACCCATGGCAATCACCACATCGAGCAAGAGGCGGATCCTGCTGTCCGCTCTCGGCGCGATCACAGCGGTAGGCCTTCTGGCCGGCTGCGGATCCAGCACACCCGGCGAGGGTGCGGATGACGGCGGCGGCAGCGCCGACGGCGTCACCACGGTGCAGTTCTGGCACCGCAACTTCACGCCTGTGGAGAACGAGTGGTACAAGGACATCGTCAAGAAGTTCAATGCGTCACAGGACAAGATCAAAGTCGTCGACACTGAGGTTCCCGGTGACGCGTGGGACCAGAAGATGAAGGCAGCGCAGGCAGCAGGCAAGGCCCCTGACGTCTACACGTTCTCTGCGAGCATCACCGATGCGGTCAACGCGAAGCAGCTGCACTCGCTGACTGACATCGTGCCGCAGGACAAGCTCGACGAGATCATCGAGCAGGCGCAGCCGATCTCGCAGATCGATGGCACGTATTACGCCTATCCGCTGCTGCTCGAGCCGCAGACGGTGCTGTTCTGGAACAAGGCCATGCTGGACAAGGCCGGGGTCGACAGCGCGAAGGGCCCGGAGACCTGGGAGGACCTGCTGGCCGCGTGCGCGAAGATCCAGCCGACGCTTGCCAAGGGGCAGTACTGCATCTCTCCCGCCGCCGACGCACCCACCTTCGCCTGGTCGAGTGTCGGCCAGCAGTGGAACTTCGCCGGCCACACGGCGCTCACTGACGACTGGACGGCCCCGAACATCGACAACGACGGCTACCGCGACCTGATGTCGCAGTACAAGGCGCTGTGGGACAACGGCTACATGGCCAAGCAGGCGCTGGCACCCTACGTCGCCGGCAAGGACTTCGGCGAGCAGAAGGTCGCGTTCAAGGTCTCGGGCTCGTGGATGATGTCGGAGATCGGCTCTGACTTCCCCGACATGCTGCAGAACACCGGGGTGGGTGCGTTCGTCAACTCCAAGAACGCCGACGGACGCGGTGCCACGACGCTCGGCAACTTCCGCTGGGTGATCGACGCCAAGACGAAGAACGCCGAGGCGGCCGCAGAGTTCCTGACCTGGGCGCTGGCTGGCGACCCTGACCTGCTGGTGCCGTTCTTCGTCGGCACGCAGTTCACGAAGGTGCCAGTGCGCACCGATGTGCAGGACGCCGTCGCGAAGGATGAGGCCGCCGCAGACGCGCCGTGGTCGGACATCGTCGTCAACGACATCATCCCGACCGCGATCCCCGAGCCGACGTACCCGTGGGATGTCTCCCTCGCAGTCGGCACGGCGATGGAGTCTGTGATGAAGGGCGCCGCGACGCCGGATGCCGCCATCGCCACGGCCGAGAAGGCGATCCAGACGGTCATCGACCGGGATTCGCTGCCTGAGAAGGCACCGAAGAACTGATCATCGGATGCCGGGGATCAGCAGCATTCTGATCCCCGGCATTCCCCTGCACCCACACGACAGGAACGCACATGACCACCGTCGAGAAGAGTGCGCGACACGACGCACGCCAACGGCACGACAGATATCGCTACCGGGACACCAAGCTCGCCTTCCTGATGCTGGCGCCGGTGGTCATCCTGCTCGGCATCTTCGTGATCTGGCCGGCCGTGTACGCGGGCTACCTGTCCTTTCAGGACTGGAGCTTCTACAAGGATCCTGAGTTCGTCGGCTGGAAGAACTTCACCGATGTGCTGAGCGATCCGCTGTTCATCGCCACGATCGGCCGCGGCTTCATGTTCGTGCTGATGACGGTTCCGCCGATGCTCATCCTGGCCTTCCTGTTCTCCAGCCTGGTGGTTGCCGTTTCGCGCCGTTTCGCCAGCATCCTCAAGGTCAGCATCTACATCCCGACGATCATCTCGGCGGTCATCGCCTCGATCATCTTCGTGCTCATCTACGACTACTCCGGCGGACTGCTCAACGCGTTCCTCGGCGTCTTCGGCGTGGAGCCGATCGCCTGGATCGGCGATCCCAAGTGGGCGCTGCTGGCGATCGCGATCCCGGCGATCTGGCTGGGCATGGGCCTGACGTCATTGATCATGGTCGCCGCCATGGTCGACATCCCCGTCGAGTACTACGAGGCGGCGGCGATGGAGGGCGCCGGCTGGTGGCAGAAGACCTTCTACATCACGATTCCGCAGATGAAGAACGTGTTCCTCTATCTGCTGGTGACCGGCTTCGTCGCGGCGATCCAGCAGTTCGAGCTTCCGCTCGTCATGACCGGTGGTGGGCCGCTCGACTCGACGACCCTCCCGAACCTCTTCATCTTCAACCACTTCCGCAACGACATGAACGTCGGCTACTCGATCGCCGCTGCACTGCTGCTGTTCGTGGTGCTCGGCACCGTCTCGGCCCTCGTGTTCAAGTTCGTCAACTCCGAGAGGCTGGTCGACTGATGGCCGTCATGCAGGGTGAGACCACCCGGATCGTCCTCGCGGGCAAGGAGCCCGCGCCTCGAACGAGGATGCCCCGCACCACCGGTGGGTGGCTGACGTTCGTCGGCAAGCTGCTCGTCGGCATCGTCTTCATCGTCGCCGCCCTGTTCCCGCTCGCCTGGATGGTGATCGCCGGATTCAAGTCCAAGACCGAGGTCATCCAGACCCCGTTCCAGTTCTTCCCCGAGGTCTGGCGCTGGGAGAACTACACGCAGATCCTCGCGGACCCGACTTTCTCACGGACCATGGTCTGGACGTTCCTCGGCGCCCTCCTGTTCACGGTTCTCGCACTCGCGGTCAACTCGCTCGCCGCCTACGCGTTCGCTCGGCTCGACTTCCGCTTCAAGCGCACCATGTGGGTCATCGTCATCACGACCATGTTCATCCCTGGCATGACCATCCTGCTGACCAGCTTCATCGTGGTCACGCGGCTGTCGATGCTCGACACGCTCGCCGTGCTCGTCATCCCGGGTGCTGCCAGCGCTGGCATGGTCTTCTTCATCCGGCAGTTCTACCTGAACATCCCCGCAAGCCTGGAGGAGGCGGCAATGCTCGACGGATGCGGGCGGTTCGGCATCTTCGTCCGCATCTTCCTGCCGCTGTCAAAGCCGCCGTTCGTCGTGATGGGCATCACGGCATTCCTCGGCTACTGGAACTCGTACGTCTGGCCGATCATGACGATCACCACGCCAGAGCGCTTCGTCGTGCAGCAGTACCTGGCGACGTTCCGCTCGGAGCGCAGCACCGAGCTCGGCCTGCTGATGGCCGGATCGCTGCTGGCCGCAGCGCCAGTCATCATCCTGTTCCTCATCTTCCAGCGCCAGATCATCGGCAACATCAAAATGGCAGGGCTGAAGTAGAGCCCCCATCGAAAAGGAACCCAATGCTGCTGTCAGTCACCGGAGCGAGTGGGGTGGGTAAGTCCACCGCACTCGGGGCGCTGCGGAAGGTGGACTTCGGGCGGCCGATGATCTGCGTCGAATTCGATTCGATCGGCGTGCCGGAAGGGGCGGACACCGCCTGGAGACATGATGCGATCGAGCGCTGGGTGCAGTTCGCGCTCGCCGCACAGGACGAGGGCAGCGATGTGATGCTGTTCGGCCAGGCGCCGCCGGGAGAGCTGCTCGCGGCGCCGTCGGCCGACCAGCTCGACGGCATCGCGATCTGCGTGCTGCACGCCTCGCCCACCTCGCAGGAAGCCCGGCTGCTCGGCCGAGGTGAGCCGGCCGACTCGCTGGTGCACCACCTGCGCTTCGGCACCTGGTTCCACGAGCATGCGCGAAACCCGCAGCACGCACCCGAGGTGATCCGTGTCGAGACGCCGACGCCGATGGCATGGGATCGCTGGATGACCCTGACGCCCGACGACTCAGATTGGGTCACCAGGTGGCCGGTCACGGTCATCGCGACCGATGACCTGACGGCCGAGCAGGTCGCGGCTGAGGTCGAGGAATGGGCGAGAGGTGTCCAGAACGGCCAGGGCCCTGGCATCCGACTTCGAGGGAAACCGAAGAAGTGATATCGATTTCTTCCTCTGAGCAGTAGGGTTTCGACATGCGCATGTGAGCTGACCATTCGACCGAGGTGCACCGCCAGGCGATGCACCTCGACAGCCGGTGCCGCACCGACGCGGCCGGCCCGACCAGCTTGTTCACCATGCGAGAGGAGCCGGGCGCATGCGCCCCATCCCCGAGAAGTACATCGAGCCGCCCGCGGGAATCACCCCGGCCGGATTCCTGCTGTGGATCGTACGCAGTCAATGGACGACCGTGCTGCAGGGCACCGTCTGCGACATCATCTGGCTGCTCGGCCTGGCGCTCACGCCGTGGGCGATAGGCCGCGCTGTCGACGAGGGGCTCGTGGCCGGCGACTACGGCGCCTTCGCGCGATGGCTGGGCGTCGTGGTGCTGCTGCAACTGCAGCACTCACTGATCCAGGGGCTGCGAGACCGCGCCGGATCCATCAATTACGAGCGCGCGGTGTCGCGGGTCAATCAGATGATCGCACATACGGCCACACGCATCACCGTCGCAGCGAACAGCAAGCTCGGATCCGGATCGGTCGTCACGATGGCCACCAACGATGCCTGGTGGTTCGGGTTCGTGCCCATCAACGTCGGCACGCTGATATCGGCGCTCGCCTCATTCATCACGGTGTCCGTGCTGCTGCTGCGCGACTCCGTGCTGTTGGGCTTGCTCGTCATCGTCGCAGTGCCGACGTTCTCGATGCTGCAGGTCTTCCTGGTGCGAGTTCTGCGGTCGCGGCAGAGCCTGGCGCGCGACGCGACGCGAGAGATGAATGCCGTCGCGGCCGACAGCGTGCGCGGACTGCGCGTCATCCGAGGCATCGGCGGCGAGACCTGGTTCCTCGAACGGTTCCGTGCGCACTCGGACCGTGCGCGTGACGCGCAGAAGACGGTCGCCGGTCCTGTCTCACTCGCGGACGCGCTGGGAGTGTTCATCTCGGGGGTGCTCGTCGTCGGTCTGACCTGGATCGGCGCCGCGATGGTGGCCCGTGGGGAGTTGAGGGTCGGCGAGCTGGTCGCGTTCTATGGGTACGCCGGCTTCATGGTGCTGCCGGTCACCCTGTTCAACCAGGTGATCCGAGTGGTCGTCAGAGGAATGATCGCGGCACGAGCAATCGTCGAGATGCTCGATGTCGAGCCGCTGTGGCCCGACGCCAGCGCCGACGCCCGAGACACCCGAGACACCGAAGGTGAGCCGACGCCCCCGACCATCGGCGGCGCCTCGCCTGTGCTGTACGACTCGCGGACCGGACTCGAGGTGCGCCAGGGCGAACTGTTGGCGGTCGTCGCACGGGACTCGCAGGATGCGCGGGCGCTGGTCGACCGGCTCGCGAGACTTGTCGCTGACACCACCGACTCGGTGCTGCTCGACGGACGGATGCTGTCGACGCTGCCCCTGACCGAAGTGCGCGAGCGGATCGTGGCGTCTGACCCTGTGCCGTTCCTGTTCAGCGGCACGCTGCGCGAACTGCTCGATCCATGGCGGCGACATTCCGATCAGGAGATCCTGCAGGTGGTGGCAGCGGTCGACGCGTCCGACATCCTGGCACCTCTGGTCGAGGGATTGGACGTGCAGGTCGGAGAACGCGGAGTCGAGTTCTCGGGCGGACAGCGACAGCGACTTGGGGTGGCGCGAGCGATGCTGTCCGAAGCGGCGATCCTGCTGCTGCACGATCCGACTTCGGCGGTGGACTCGGCCACAGAGGACCGCATGGCGACAGGCATACGCGCCTATCGATCCGGTCGGACCACGATCGTCGTCACGACCAGTCCGCTCCTGCTCGGCGGCGCGGATCGCGTCGTCGTGATCGAGGGGGCCGAAGTGCTCGCCGAGGGCAGTCATGAAGAACTGGTTCGCGGGGATCCTGACTATCGCCGTGTGGTGTTGAGGGCTGGAGGTGCGGCATGACTGGCACGGGACTGCCCCGCGCGAGCTCGGCACGGGTGCGGGCAGAACTGCGTGTGATCTGGCGACGGGATCGCCCACGGTTCATTCTCGTGATCCTGCTGAATGCGGCGGCCGCCGCGACAGGACTGATCCCGCCCCGACTGGTGGGTGTGCTCATCGACCGACTCCGCGCCGGTGCGGGCGTCGGCGAGGTTGCGGTGTTCGGCGGGATCATGCTCGCCGGCGTCGTGGCGCAGAGTCTGTTCGTGCTCGCCGCGGCGCGCAGCGCGTGGACTCTCGGAGAAGATGTGTTCGCCCGACTGAGGCTCGCATTCCTCACCGATGCGCTCGCCGTGCCGATGAGCATTGTCGAGACGACAGGAACAGGAGAACTCGTCACCCGCACCACGCAGGACATCAATTCGGTCTCCGAGACGGTGCGATGGGTGCTGCCAGGAACGCTCATCTCGGCGCTGACGGTCGTGCTCACGGTCATCGCCGCCGCGGCGACGTCACTGCTCATCGCGCCGGTGCTGCTCCTCGCCGTTCCGCTGCTCGTCATCATGATGCGCTGGTACATCAAGCGCGCGCCCGCCGTGTACCAGCGGCTGGGCGACAGCTACGGCCCGACGTTCGCGTCATTGGACGAGACCGCCAACGGCGCCCGCACGGTCGAGGCTCTCAGCCTGCGTGAGCCGCGTCAGCTGTCGCTTGCCGCAGCGATCTCGGGACACTGGGTTGCGGCAGTCGGTCGAATCCGGCTGCGCCAGATCATGCTGCCCTGGTCGAATCTCGCGTTCGCGATCCCGGTGTTCTGCTCATTGGCGTGGGGCGGGTGGCTGGTCGTGCGCGGGGAGGTCAGCATCGGCACCGTCGTGACGGTGACTCTGTACGCGGCGGCCCTGGTCGCGCCATTGGAGTCGCTGATCGACTGGACCGATGAGCTCCAGCGCAGCTTCGTCTCATTCGCGCGGATTCTCGGGGTGGAGGAAGCGGTGGATCGCTCCCGCAAGCAGGCCGCGTCGCCGGTGTCCACCGAGGTCGAGCTGCGCGGTGCCAGCTTCGCGTATGTGGTCGGGCGAGAGGTCGTGCACGATGTCTCGCTGAGGATCGTTCCCGGTGAGCGCCTCGCGATCGTCGGCCCGTCCGGCGCGGGGAAGTCGACTCTGGCGCGACTGCTCGCGGGGGTGGATCAGCCGACGGCAGGTCGCGTGACGATCGGAGGAGTGGATGCTGCCGCGATCCCCGTCACGCACCGCAGGGGCCACGTCCTGCTGGTGTCGCAGGAGAGCCACATCTTCGCCGCGACCGTGCTGGAGAACATCCGCCTCGGACGCACCGACGCGCGCGAACAGGATGTGCGGGCGGCTCTGGCCAAGATCGGCGCGAGCGAGTGGATCGGCGAGCTTCCCGACGACTGGGACACGCTGGTCGGCTCAGGAGGGCATGTGCTCACCGGCGCCCAGGAGCAGCAGCTCGCCCTCGCGCGAGTCCTGATCGCAGACCCGCACACGATCATCCTCGACGAAGCGACGTCGGCGATGGATCCGGGGATCGCTCGCAGTCTGGAGGCGGCACTCGGGGCGACGGTGGAAGGTCGCACGGTGATCGCGATCGCGCACCGGCTCTACACGGCGTACGACGCCGATCGGATCGCTGTGGTCGAGGACGGTCGGATCGTCGAACTCGGCACGCACGAGGAGCTGGTGCTGGCCGGTGGTCCGTATGCCGACCTGTGGGACCGCTGGAGCGATGAGGGGACATCAGAAGCAGTGATGGGGTCCCGCAGGACAGCAGGACCCCATCACCTTTGGTCAGGGCACCCGGGTCAGTGAGACATCATCCAGCTGCATCCAGATGTCGCCGCTGTTGGTCCAGACTCCGCCGAACACCTGCACCGCATCCCGATCACCGCTGTCGAACTCGACGGTGAAGCGGGTCCACGCGCCGACCGAGACGAAGTGCGCCTCACCGAGCACAGTGCCGTCCAGCGTACGGGCGCCGAAGTAGCCGTTGTCGCTGTTCACCGAGGTGCGCAGGAACCCGGTGACCCGGTAGGTGGTGTCCGGTTCGACGGCCACATCCTGCCAGATGTCCCGCCAGCCGGTGTTGTTGCGCACGAAGGCACGGCGATCGCCGGTGAAGCCCGCCGCCGGCGAGTTGTCGATGCCCGAGTTCGGCTTCGCTCCCCATGAACCGTTCGTGCCATCGCCCAGCGTGGTGGAACGCTCGAAGCTGGCATCCGTGATGAGGTTCGGATCGACGATGTCGCCCTGCTTGTCGATGCGGAGGTGCATCAGGTACACGTTGTACGGGTTCCACTGCGACATCGCGAAGTAGATCTCGCCGTCCTTGTTCCACGGGTGGAAGTACCCGCCGTACAGCGCGGGGTAGTCAGTGGAGCTGGCCACGGTCTGCGGCGCCGTCCATGGACCCTCAGGATTCTTGGCGGTGTACATGACGATGTCCTCACCGGACAGCGTCATCAGCAGGAAGCGCTTGCTGTGCTTGTCGTACTGCACCGAGAGCTCGCTGATCGGGGCGTCGATGACGGGCACGGCATCGGCCTCATCCTTGCTCCACTTCCTGCCGTCCCAATACCGGTACGCCGACTTGTCCAGCAGCTTCTTCGCGGGAACCTTGGCCACCGATGCTGGGCCGTTGCGCCCGTTCTGGGTGCCGAACACGTAGATCGTGCCGCCATCCTTCACATACGCCTGCATCTGGAACGGGTCATCGCCGTCGGGATTGTCCCAACGGGTGTCGGAGACCGTCCAGTTCTCGCCGCCGTCGTCCGAGTAGGCGATGCCGGCGTGATTGGTGTCCCACATGCCGGGGGGACCCCACTGCCTGACGGACATGAATCCGAGGTACTGCCGATCGCCGACCGCGATTCCTGCGGTGGGGATGACGGTCATCTCGTCGCCGTTGATCTTCTTCGAAGGGATGATCTCCTTCGCGACCCCCTGAGGGGCCTGCGCCGCCCAGTCGAAGAGCATGCCGTCGGCGAGATCCGTGTCGCTGGAGCGCACCAGCACGTTGCTGCGCCAGTTGCCGTTGGGCGGGGCGCCGCCGCCAGGGCCCGTCCACGAGTTGCCGAAGGTGTCACCGAAGGCGGTGAGCACGTGTCCCGATCCGTCGTCCCACATGATGCCGAGGTCGGTGGACTTGATGTCCCACCGTCCCCAGGTGTTGTTGGGAGCGTCGGGGCCCGTGAGCTTCTCGACGACGGTTGCCGGCGTGCGAGCGGTGGTCGCCTCCGCCGGTGGCGGTGACGTGGTCGCAGCGAACGCGACGATGGCGAGGGATGCGACTGCGGCGCCTGCCGCGATTCGATTCAGGGGCGTCATTGCCTTTCCTTTCTCGGGTCGCCGGGTGGCGACGGGTGGTCAGCCCCAGACCTCCAGCTCGGCGATCGAGGTGAACCTCATGGGGCCGCCGGGTTCGCCGGTCAGGCGGATGCCGTCGGCGATGACCCGGGTGAAATCGAAGACGTACTCGTCGAACTCCAGGGCGGTGAAGTCGGTCGGGTAGGCCGGGGTGACGGTGAGCGATGTCACCGGCATCCACTCGCCATCGATCCGCACCTCGACGCGAGGGGCGGAGGCGAACCACCCGCCAAGTGAGTCCTGCCCACCGGGGACGTAGATCAGTCTCGACATGGCGCGCGGCGACGCCCACTCGTAGCCCCAGACGTCGTCGCCGCTGCCGGGGCCGAACGCCGAGTCCTCGGCGATCGTGCGATCGCCGTCGTTCAGCACGACTTCCTGCCCCTCGCGCACGCGTGACACCAGTGGCGTCGCGCCGTCGAGGGCGAGGTTGCCGGACGCCTCGGCGACAGCATCCGATCCCGGGTCGAACACCACGCGACGCAGGCCGAAGCAGTACGCGCGGCCGCCGCGGGACGACGCCGGCACGAACCAGTTGCTCTGCAGCCACATCTCGGTGCCGTCAGCCGAGAGGTACTTCGACGGCATCGTCGGGGCGTAGCCGCCATGCTTGGCGAGCGGTGAGCGTGGGCCGTGCCAGGGGAAGTGCCCGAAGTCGTGACTGTGCAGCAGTCGCCACGGCCCCCAGGGTGTCGGCGCCTCGAAGAACTCGAAGGTGTACTCACTCCATGTCGAATACAGGTAGCGGCCGAGGCCGGGGTTCCAGATCACGGACCCCTGCGCGATGCAGGTGAAGTCGTGCGCCGTCATGCCGAACGCGGGTGTCGGGTAGAAGCGCCGCTCGTCGACGAGAACCGGCTGCTTGTCGGCGATCGCAGAGGACCAGGTCGGGCCCTCGTCAGACGCGTCGGCGTAGAACTCCCATGCGCCGATGTCCTGCACCCGATCCGCGCGCACCCGCCCGAGGAACAGCTCGGTCGGATCCGGCACCCGCTTCGAGAACGAGGTGCGCCAGTTGCCGTCGATGCCGTAGGCGTAGACGTACTCGGATCCGCCGTTCGCCTGGCCGAGGTCGAGGAACATCACCGTCGTGAAGACGTGATCGTGGAACATCGGCTCATCCGGCCAGGTCCAGGTGCGGCCGAGGTCATCACTGCGGACGATCGTCGCCGTGGGCGCCTCGTTGAACGTGTCGGGGGAGTCTCCGCAGCGCAGATCCTGCACCGCGAGAAAGAGCACGTCGCGCCCGTCGAGGTTCACGCACACCATGCCGGTCGGCTTGCGGTTGAATCGCGCTGGATCCCAGATCGGGGCGACCGCGTCGCCGTCGGCGAGGCGCTCTCCGGTGAGTCCGGTCTGCGGCGTCCCATCGATCCGGTTCACCAGGATGTCGCTCCAGCCGTGCCGCGCGAAGCCGGTGCCGTCCCCGGCGGCGGCGTACAGCGCGCCGTCGGATGCCCAGGCCGATGGCCACAGGTCTCCGTCGCTGGCCGTGAGCACAGTGTTCGCCTGGTCGACGTGCGCGATTCGCAGTCGCAGGGGAGCGGATGCCGGATTCACCGGCGCCCCATCGATGATCGGGTGGCGTTCATTCATCGGCAAGGCTCATCTCGCGCAGCCCGAACCAGTAGGACGTGATGCCGGCGGGGGCGCAGGGGCACACGTTGGACTGCAGCCACATCGTGGTCTCGTCGCCCGAGACGAACTTCGACGGAACCGTGGTCGCGTAGCCGCCGATGCGGTCGGCCTGCCACGGGTACTCGCCGAAGTCCTCTGACAGGATCGGGGTCCACGGTCCCCACGGCTGCGGCGCCTCGTAGAACTCGAACGTGTACTCGGTCCACGAGGTGTACAGGTAGCGATCGCGCCCAGGCAGGTACGTCACCCCGCCCTGCGAGATCACGCTCATGTCGTACGCACTGCGGCGCTCGTCGACGAGCACGGGCTGCTTCTTCGCCACGTCGCGGGTCCAGATCGCGTCGGCGGCACCCGGTTCCCCGGCGTAGAACTCCCACTTCGAGCCGTCCTGCACGGCGGCGACCGGGACCCTGGCCAGGAACAGCTCAGTCGGATCGGGTACGACGTCGGTGAACGAGTCGCGCCAGTTGCCATCAAGGCCGTAGGCGTAGACGTAGTCCTTGTCCGGGCGGTGCTCCGCGTCCTTGCCGTAGTCGGCGAACCAGACTGTGGTGAAGACCCCGTCGGCGAACATCGGCGCCTTCTGATCCCATGACCAGGTCTCACCGTGGTCGTCGCTGCGCGCGATCGTCGCGTTCGGCGCGGCATTGAAATCGGCCGCGAGATCCTGCACCGCCAGGTACAGCGTGTCTTCGATGCACAGCATGCCGGTGGGCTTTCGGGTGACGCCCTCGTCGCTGCTCCAGACCTGACCGAGTGCGTCGCCGGTCGCGAGACCGGCGCCGGCGAGATCATCGGATGCCGGCGACCCGGTGATCCGGTTCATGACGATGTCGCTGGTGACGCTGCCGAACCCCGCCCCGTCGCCGTTCGCGGAGTAGAGCGCGTCATCGCCCGACCAGCAGTTCGGCCAGAGGTCTCCGTCGGAGACGCCGATCGCCGTCGGGGCGTCGGCGACGGATGCCGTCAGCGGGCCGGCATCCGCCGCTGCGCAGCCTGCCGTGAGAAGCAGACCCGCCGCAGCGATCGCTGCTCCGACGCCCTTCGCTCTGAGCGCGCTCATCTCACCAGACCGTGTACCCGCCATCGGCGAGCACATCCGACCCGGTCATGAAGCTGGATGCGTCCGAGGCGAGGAACAGGATCACCGATGCCACCTCGTCGGGCGTGCCGAGGCGGCCCATCGGCGTGCGCTCGCGCCATGTCTCGCCGAGCGCCGGGTCATCGGCCAGCACCTGAGCCGTGAGATCGGTGCCGATGTAGCCAGGCGACACCGAGTTCACGCGCACTCCACGAGAGGCCCATTCGCCGGCGAGCGTCTTCGTGAGGTGCACGACGCCCGCCTTCGCGGCGTTGTAGCTGGACTGCTTCTGGGGGAAGTTGCTGATGCTGCCGCTCATCGATGCGATGTTCACGATCGCGCCGTGGCCGGCATCGAGCATGTGGCGCCCGAACGCCTGGCAGACGTAGAAGGTGCCGGACAGGTCGATGTCGACGACCCGCTGCCAGTCTGTGACGGTCATGTCCTCCGCGCTCGCCGAGCGGACGATCCCAGCCGCGTTGAGCACGATGTCGGGAGCACCCCTGCGCGCTACGAGGTCATCGGCGACGGATGTCACCGCGGCAGCATCCGTCACATCCACCTTCACGAACTCGACGTCGTCGAGGGCAGCGGTCATCGCGAGATCGAGCACGACGACCTGCGCGCCCTGTGCGAGGAACCGCCGCACGGTCGCCAGGCCGATGCCGCGCCCGCCGCCGGTGACGACGACGAGCTTCGCGCGCAGATCGGGATAATTCGCAGTCTCGGACATGTATGCGTCCTGTCGTCAGCTCTGCGGTGCCCGCGGGGGCGTTGCGCCGATGTCAGGCACTGGGGCGGTACCTAAGTGAACCTCCAGGTCATCGGCACTCGGCGACTTCGGGCGACGGGCAGTCGGCCGGTCGAGATAGAACATCGCGGTCGATGCGATGTCGTCGCGCAGGGGCAGGTAGCGCCAGCCGCTGCGCCAGCCGAGCGCCTGGATGTCGACCTTCGGAATGCCGGTGGCGAAGTGGATCGGGTCCTGCAGATGCCAGCGGTACATGCCGAACCGCTGCTGTGAGACGTAGAGCCCGTCGGGGCGGATCACCTGGGGCATCCCGAGGTACGGCGTGGAGAACTCGGTGTAGCCCTTGCCAGGGATGTCGAAGTTCCACGCGCCGCCGAAGTAGTCTTCGGTGCCGGTGCCGGCAATGGTCGGGTAGTCGGTGTCGTCATCGAGGTAGAACTTGATCTCGCCCTCTCCCCACCAGCCATTGGAGTTCACACCCCACGCGATGTAGGTGCCGACGTACTGCCCTTCGCCCTCGATGCCCTCCAGGAGCACGTGCGGGGTGCGGTCCTCGAGCGGGTTCGACCGCCGCCACTGCGCGTGGAAGTAGCCGTCGTTCGAGTGGTCACCGCCGGTCTCGTAGGTGATCTGGTAGTACACCCGCACGTCGACGACGGAGGTGTTCTCGATCGTCATGCGGGCGCCGTCGCGGAACGGCATCGGCCAGTACGAGTTGAAGCCGCCGTGCGGGTTGGCCGCGATCGCCTGCGAGTTCACCTGTGCGAACACGCCCCAGCCGTTGCAGAAGAAGTCACCGTACGGCACTTCGACGGCGGGCTCCTCCGCACCGTCCCAGTACGCGCGCAGGATCAGCGTGCGCCAGTTGTCGGTGTGCGTCGTGATCCAGATGTGCGTGATCTTGCCTGCGCCGGCGATGGATGCCAGCTCGAACGTCTCACCGGCCTTGATGTCGACGCTGGGTGAGATCTTCCACCCTGGGCCGAGATCGCGAGCGCAGTCTGCTCCGGTACCTTCGGTGGCGCGCGCCCCGCCACCGACCGCCCCGTCGAAGTTCTCGGGAGAGATCGAGCGCGTCTGCACCTTCCGCAGCGCGGAGATGGAATTGAGATCGGACATGCAGGCACTTCCTCGTGTCGGGCTTGTGGGTGTTCCGCCACAGTATCGATTCGCCGCCCCTGTTGCAATCGATTTCAAGGGGATACTGTTGTAAAGCGCAGAGGTGCAGGGGGATATGTGGCCACGATCTACGACGTAGCAGAGCTCGCAGGAGTCTCTCCGGCGACCGTGTCGCGCGTGTTCAACGGCGTGGGGGTGTCGGCCACCAAGAGCGCGGCGGTGCGCGCCGCCGCCGAGCAGCTGAACTTCACCCCGAACCGCGCCGCCCGCACCCTGCGCCGGCAGAGCTCCGAGGTGATCGCGCTGATCATCCCCGACATCGAGAACCCCTACTTCACCGAGATGGCCCGCGGTGTGGAGGACGTCGCGAGCGAGGCCGGCTACTCGGTGGTGCTGTGCAATTCCGACGCCCAGCTCGACAAGGAGCTGACGTATCTGCGGATCGCGATCGCCGAGAACATGTCCGGGATCATCCTTGCGGCAGCATCCGACTCCACGGATCTCGACGAGATCCTCGCCACAGGCCGCCCCGTGGTGGCCGTCGACCGCGGGGTCGGCCACGATGTCGACGGGGTCGTGATGGCGAACCGTGATGCCGGGCGCCTCGCGACCGAGCATCTTCTGCAGACGTACCGCCGTGTCGCCTACATCGGCGGGCCGGAGCATATCGAGACCTCGTCCGATCGCGCCGAGGGGTGGCGGCTCGCGCACCGCGCTGCAGGTGCGGATGCGCCGCTGGAGCTGTTGCGGTTCTCGTCGTTCCGCGTCGATGGCGGTCGAGAGGCCATGGAAGAGCTGCTGGCCCTGCCCGAACCGCCCGATGCCGTGGTGGCCGGCAACAACCTCATCGGAGTCGGCGCGATCCAGGTGCTCACCGAGCACGCACTGACCCCGCCGAAGATCGGCGTCGCCGTGATCGGCGGACTGCCGTTCACCACGCTGTCGCCGAGCGCGGTGACGGTCGTGCGGCTACCCGCGCGGCACATGGGTGTGACGGCAGCGCGGATGCTGCTTGAGCGCATCCGCGGCGATGAGCAGCCGGCGCGCACGATCGTGCTGCGCAACGAACTGCAGGCGGCGTCAGCGCGGCCCTGAGCCGCCGATCCGGCTCGCAGAGTCAGGCGCCCTTTCGGCGAGCGCATCGACTTCGCGTCCTGTGCCTCGCTGGGCGCCCAGCTCTGCGTGGACGTTGTGTGCGCTGCGCGAGAGCCTTGCAACATGAAATCGATTTCGCGTACGCTGGGTGCAGCTTGTCATATCAAGGAGGACGACATGCGCTGCACCCTTGGGGTGGATATCGGAACGTCGAGCAGCAAGGGCGTGCTCGTCGCCGAAGACGGGTCGATCCTCGCTTCGGCGACGCGCGCACACGCCGTCGACCGACCCCACACGGGGTGGGTCGAGATGGACGCGCACATCTGGTGGGACGAGTTCGTCGCGATCACGCGTGAGCTGTCTGCCGCGGTGTCGGATGCTGAGATCACTGCCGTCGGCGTGAGCGGCATGGGCCCGTGCGTCCTGCTCGCAGACGACGACGACGAGCCCGTGCGCCCCGCCATTCTCTACGGGGTCGACACCCGAGCCACCGAGCAGATCGCCTGCCTCACCGACGAGCTCGGCGAGGACGAGATCACCCGCATCGGCGGCTCCACCCTCACCTCGCAGGCCGCCGGCGCGAAGATCGCCTGGGTCGCGGACGAGGAGCCGGACGCCTGGGCCCGAGCGAAGCGCCTGTTCATGCCCGCATCCTGGCTGGCACGCAAGCTCACGGGGGCGTACGTGCTCGACCACCAGTCGGCCAGCCAGACCTCGCCGCTGTACGACATCGAGAACGAGCACTGGCACGACCCGTGGTGGCAGCGCTATGCGGCCCCCATCGCCCAGCCGCAGCTGACCTGGGCCGGCAATATCGCTGGAGCGGTCACGCAGGCAGCATCCGACCTCACCGGCATCCCCGAGGGCACGCCCGTCATCACCGGCACCATCGACGCATGGTCGGAGGCGGTCAGTGTCGGCGCGCACGAAGTGGGCGACCTCATGCTGATGTACGGCACCACGATGTTCCTGATCGCGACCGGCGAGCAGACGCTGCGCACCCCCTCGATGTGGACCACTGCCGGAGCCTTCGCCGGCACCCGCAACCTCGCCGGTGGGCTGTCGACCTCAGGGGCGCTGACCGCGTGGCTCAAGGACCTGACCGACGCCGACTACCCGCAGCTGCTCGCCGAAGCGGCCGAGTCCGGCCCCGGCGCGCGCGGACTCGTCATGCTGCCGTACTTCGCGGGGGAGCGCACCCCGATCCAGGACCCGGATGCCCGCGGCGTCATCGCCGGGCTCACACTGAGCCACGGGCGCGGAGACCTCTACCGGGCAGCCCTCGAGGCCACAGCGCTCGGCGTGCGCCACAACGTCGAGACCATGCGGGCGGCCGGCGCCGACATCCGCCGCATCGTCGCCGTCGGCGGCGGCACGCAGGGGCGGCTCTGGCTGCAGATCGTGTCGGATGCCACCGGCCTCGTCCAAGAGGTGCCGGCCACCACGATCGGCGCCAGCTACGGAGCGGCCTTCCTGGCAGCATCCGCCGTCGCCGACAGCGCATCCGGTGCTGTGCGGCCGCAGATCGGCGACTGGAACCCCGTCGCCGACACCATCACGCCCGATCCGGCCGCGAAGCCCGTCTACGACGCCCTCTTCGACCGCTACCTGCGGCTCTACGACGGCACGCGCGACGTCGTGCACGAACTCGCCGACACGCAGCGCAAGGAGCGATCATGACGCGGCGCACCCGCCCGATCCCGCACACCGCCCAGCGTGCCGCCTTCCCGCTCGGCGGCATCGGCACCGGCAACGTCTCACTGGGAGCGCGGGGTGAACTGCGCGACTGGGAGTTCGAGAACCTTCCGGACAAGGGGCGCACCAACCCGCGCTCGTTCTTCGCCATCCACGCTGCGCCCGAAGGCGGCGAGGCCGTCACCCGCGTGCTCGAGGCCCGCCACACCGGTCGCCATGACCTGGATGCCGGGTACAGCTTCGACGACCTTGCCGGCCTGCCCAGACTCGATGCCGCAGAGCTGCACGGCGAGTACCCGATCGCCGAGATCGACTTCACCGACAGCGCCCTCCCCGTCGAGGTCTCGCTTCGCGCGTTCACCCCACTCGTGCCGCTGGACCCTGACGCCTCCGGCATTCCGGCCGCGGTGCTGCGGTACCGGGTCACCAACCCCGGCGCCACCGCGGTGACCGTCACCGTCGTCGGCAGCATGAGCCACACCGCCGGACGAGGCACCCCCGGCCCTGACGCACCGTGGGGCATGCGCGGGACGCAGTCCGTGCGCTGGCGTGAGGACGAGGGCATCCGAGGTCTCGACTTCGACATCGATCTGCCGCACGACGATCCGGGCTACGGCACCATGAGCCTCACCACGACGGATGCGTCGACGACGGTCAAGCCGCAGTGGGTGACCAGCTACTGGCCTGACGGCGGACGCCTGTTCTGGGACGACCTCACCGCAGACGGCCTTCTGTCCGCCGAGCCGCGGCTGACGCTCGAGGACAAGCCGCGTGGTCTGTTCGCCGAGCGCGACGCCGACGCGGGTGCCGTGCTCACCGAAGAGCAGATGATGGCGAAGCTGCCCCGCGTGCGCACCGGCTCGCTCGGCATCGTGCACACCCTCGCCCCCGGAGAGGCGCGCGACTTCGAATTCGTGCTGTCGTGGAGCTTCCCGAACCGTCGGCGCGGCTGGCACGGGCACATCGTGTTCGATGACGCTCTGGAGGACGGAACGCCCGACCTGCGCGATGAGCTCGATCCGATCGTGCGCAATCACTACGCCACGCTGTGGGCAGACGCGTGGGCGGCGGGCGCGCACCTGCACCGTGAGCTGCCGGCGCTGGAAGCGGCGTCGGATGCCTTCGTCGAGGCCCTCTACGGCGGCACGCTCGACCCGGTGCTCGCCGATGCGATCGGGGCGAACGTGGCTGCGGTCCGCTCGACCACCTGCTTCGTGCTCGAATCGCCCACGCCCGAACTCGGCGAGGGCCCGGTCTTCGCGGCCTGGGAGGGATCGTTCGATCACGGCGGGTCCTGCGAGGGCACGTGCACGCACGTCTGGTCGTACGCGCAGACGGTGGCCTGGCTGTTCCCGAGCCTCGAGCGCAGCGCGCGTCGCGCAGAGTTCCTGCTCGAGACCGACGAGGCCGGCGCGCAGAAGTTCCGCGGTAACCGCATCTGGGGCGCTCCGCGCTGGTTCATCGGCCCCGCGGTCGACGGGCAGCTCGGCACCTTCCTGCGGCTGCACCGCGAGTGGCGCTTCTCGGGCGACGATGACTTCCTGCGCGAGCTGTGGCCCGCCGCCGCCCGCAGTCTGGAGTACGCGATCCGCGAGTGGGATCGGGACGGCGACGGACTGCTCGACGGCGAGCTGCACAACACCTACGACATCGAGTTCCACGGGATCGACCCGCTCGCGAACGGCTTCCAGCTGGCGGCGCTGCGCGCCGGAGCCCGCATGGCCGAGCACCTCGGCGAGGCCGATCGCGCGCAGCGCTGGTCGGCGCGTGCCGACGAAGCGGCAGACGCGATGGAGCGGATGCTGTGGAACGGCGAGTTCTACCGGCAGCTGATCGACGACGTCGACGCACACCGGTACCAGTACGGCGATGGCGTCCTCTCGGACCAGCTGCTCGGCCAGTTCCACGCCTTCCTCGGCGGCCTCGGCTACCTGCTGCCAGAGGAGCACGTGCGCTCGGCGCTGGGTGCGATCGTGCGCCACAACCACCGCGACGACCTGCGCGCACATGAGAGCACGCAGCGCGTCTACGCGCTGAACGACGAGGGGGGCCTGCTGCTGGCTTCCTGGCCGAACGGCGGCCGGCCCGCGCTGCCTTTCGTCTACGCCGACGAGGTCTGGACCGGCATCGAACACCAGGTCGCGGCGACGCTGCTCTTCGCGGGCATGCCCGACGAGGCGCTGACGATCGAACGCAGCCTGCGGGCACGATACGACGGCGAGCACCGCAATCCGTGGAACGAGATCGAGTGCGGCAACCACTATGCGCGCTCGCTCGCGTCGTGGGCGCTGCTCATCGCCGCCAGCGGCGCGCAGTGGGACGGTGTCAGCCGCACACTCGCGTTCGACCCGGTGGACGCCGATGGCGCCCAGCGCTTCCTCTTCACGACCGGCACCGGCTGGGGTCGCGTCGACATCCGGCCCGCCTCGATCACCCTGCACCTCGACGGCGGTGATCTCGACCTCGCGCAGCTGGTGCTGCGCGGCGAGGTCGTCGGCCGCAGCATCCGACTCTCTGCCGGCGGCACTCACACCGTCAGCCTTCCCTGAACCACCTCACAACGGAGAACACCCATGGCCTACACCCTGCCGACATCGGCCCAGCGCCCGGCATCCGCCCCGAAGACCGCCTACCTGATCACCTCGGGCGACCTTCGAGAGTCGGCCAACACCGCAGGCTGGCCCACCCAGGTCGAGCTCGAGGCCGGCGTGACCGGCGTGCTCGAGGGGCTCGGCTGGAGCGTCATCCGCCCGTTCGGCGTCGACCCGGCTACCGGCCACGGATTCATCTCAAGCCAACGCATGGGCATGGAGGTCTTCACGAAGATCCCCACAGACGCGCCGCTGGTCGTCGCGATCGCCAACTGGCAGTACTCGCACCACGTGCTCGCAGGCCTGCGCACCCACGAGGGCCCGATCCTCACCGTCGCCAACTTCGCCGGCGACTGGCCTGGCCTCGTCGGACTGCTCGGTCTGAACGCGGGACTCACCAAGATGGGCAAGTCGTACGCCACCACGTGGTCGGTCGACTTCACCGACGAGTGGTTCACCGACGGCATCCGCGAGTGGACCGAGACCGGAGCCATCGTGCACGACGACTCGCACGTGCGTCCGCTGCCCGCGCTGCCCGACAGCCCGGAGAAGCAGCTCGGTGAGGCGCTCGCCGCGCAGCTGCGCGCCGACAAGGCCATCATCGGCGTCTTCGACGAGGGCTGCATGGGCATGTACAACGCCATCTTCGATGACGAGCTGCTCAACCACACCGGCATCTATAAGGAGCGCCTGTCGCAGTCGGCGCTCTACGCCGAGATGCTCGAGGTCGCCGAGGCCGAGGCCGACGCCGCCTATGACTGGCTGATCGACCACGGCATGACATTCCAGTACGGCGAGGATGCCGAGACCGAGCTCACCCGTGAGCAGGTGCAGTGGCAGATGAAGATGTACATCGCCGCCCTGCGGATCGCCGATGACTTCGGGTTGGATGCTGTCGGCATCCAGTACCAGCAGGGTCTGAAGGACCTCGTGCCGGCATCCGACCTCGCTGAGGGCATCCTGAACACCACCGAGCGTCCGCCGGTGCTCTCGCGCGACGGCTCGCGCGTGCTGCACGAGGGTCGCGCGTTCCCGCACTTCAACGAGGCCGACGAGGGTGTCGCGGTCGACGCGCTGGTCACCGACCGGGTCTGGCGCGCGATGGGCCTCGTGCCAGACAACACGCTGCACGATGTGCGCTGGGGTGAGGACCACGACGGCGAATTCGTCTGGGTGTACGAGATCTCGGGCTCGGTGCCCGCGTCGCACCTCGGCGGCTGGGACAAGGCCGAGGGCTGGCGCCAGGGTCACGTGTTCTTCCCCGCCGGCGGTGCGACGATCAACGGCGTCTCCAAGCCCGGTGAGGTCGTGCTGTCGCGTGTCTTCATCGCCGACGGCGTACTGCAGGCCGATATCTTCCGGGCATCGGTCGTCGAGCTTCCCGAGGCCGAGACGCAGCGCCGCAAGGACGCCACCAACCCCGAGTGGCCGATCGCGCACGTCGTGCTGCACGGGCAGAGCCGTGACCAGTTCATGGCGCGGCACAAGGCCAACCACGCGCAGCTCGTCTACGCCCCCGACGCCGAGACGGCCGACAAGGCCCTGATCGCCAAGGCCGCGATGTTCGCCGGCATGGGCATCCAGGTCAACCTGGTGGGCGACGTCCGCGCCTGACGCGCTCAGCGGGGGAGCAGGCCGTCGACCAGCGCGTCGACGACGTCGTCGGTCGGGGTGTCCGGATCGATCGATGACGTGAGCCTGTCGAAGACGAGGCCCTCGATCGCGTAGTGGAACAGGGCGATCTCCGCTCGCCCGCCGGGGAGTCCGGCGTTCTCGTTGAACGCCACGTCGGCGTCGAGGCCGGCGCGCTGCCGCTCGCCGAGGGACGCGGCGAGTTCAGGTCGGCGCGCTGCCTCGAGCCGCAGCTCGTACAGCGCGAGCGTGACCTCGCGGTTCGTCGTCAGTCGCCGCACGATGTCGCGCACGTAGTCTGCGAACAGCTCGCGGCTCGGCTGTGCGGATGCCCGTATCGCGAGATCCTCCGGCGTCGGAGCCAGGCGCTGCCAGATCCGCTCGAATAGCCCGGTGATGAGCTGCTCGCGGCTGCGGAAGTAGTTCGATGTCGTGCCGGTGGGCACCCCCGCCTCGGCGTCGACCGCGCGATGCGTGAGTCCCCGCGAGCCCTCTCGAGCCAGGACGGTGATCCCCGCATCCGCGAGCTCAATGCGTCGAGCGTCGTTCTTCGCCATGGCAGGACCCTAGCGCAATCACGACAGTTGTTGTAGTTTCTAACCACGACAACTGTTGTGATTGGAGAACACGGTGCGAGAACTTGTCTACTTCATCGCTGTCACCCTCGACGGATTCATCGCCGGCCCAGGGGATCAGTTCGATGGATTCGTCTACGAGGGCGACCACGTCGCGGCGATCGGTGAGAAGTACCGCGGCGCGGTGCCCACGCACCTCGCCGAGTCAGTGGGGCTCGCCACCGAAGGAGGCCCGTTCGACACGGTGCTGATGGGCTGGAACACCTACTCGATGGGCCTGCCGGACGCACCGAGCCCGTATCGGCACCTGCGCCAGGTCGTCTTCACGCGCACCCACGCCGCACCGGCCGAAGCGGAGGGTGTCGAGTTCACCGACCGCGACCCGGTCGAGGTGGTGCGCGAGCTCAAGGCGGAGGAGGGCGGTGCGATCTGGCTCTGCGGGGGTGCCGCGCTCGCGGCGCAGCTCGTCGACGAGATCGATCGCCTCGCGCTCAAGGTGCACCCGGTGCTGTTCGGATCCGGCATCCCAGTGTTCGGCGCCCGCCCGTACGCGCCAGAGCGCTGGCATCCGCTCTCGACCACCGCGTTCACGTCCGGTGTGACGCTGGCCGAGTACACACGCCTGGCCCCGAAGGGATAGGCGCGGCGCCAGGTCGGCGGCTACGCCGCTGGATGGGCGAGGGATGCCACGGCCTGGGCGGCCGCGCGGACGACGTCCTCGGCGAGGGCGTCGTCGCGGTCGACCAGCCAGGTCATCGTCAACCCGTCGGTCATGGTGAGCAGCAGGCGGGCGGCGACCGGCACCGGCACCGACCACTCGTGGCCGGTGTGCGTGGCGGCGAGCTCGAGCATCGCGACGGCCATCCGGGTGTACTCGGCGTACTGCTGGCGGGCCAGCTCGGGGCGCTCGCGCAGTGCATGCTGCGTGAGTTCGAGCATGGCCTGTTCGCGGGAGGGATCGGATCGCAGGTGCGCCAGGTAGCCGCTGAGGCCCTCCGTCAGCAGCTCTGTCAGTGAGCGTCCGACGAGCTCCGCCGGCGCGATCGCCTTCTCCTCCTTCGCCAGCACCTCGGTGATGAGCACGTCGATCAGCTCGTCGCGCGAGGTGAACGCGTAGTGGAAGCTCGCCAGAGACATGCCGGCCTCGGCGACGATCGTCCGCGTGGACGCGCTGCTCAGGCCCCGTGCGGAGATGACCCGCAGGGTCGCGGCGATCAGCGCCTTGCGCCTCTCTTCAACCGGTGTGTGTGCCATGGCATCCCCTCACTTGCTCTGGCTCGATTCTGCTCCTAAGGTAGCGGAAGTGGGTCAAGTGTCCCACATGAGATTTCAGATGCGGACGCAGCGGTCCGCAATACGGGAGACGACGATGCCCCTTCACAACCGACCCAGCGCCGAGGCGCTCGGCCGAAGCCTACCCGCTGGTTTCGTGATCGGCACAGCCACCGCGGCCGCGCAGATCGAGGGAGCAACCCAGGTCGGCCGCCGCACGCCGAGCGTATGGGACGCGTTCAGCGCCGAACCGGGCCGCGTGCAGGACGGCTCCACGACCGCCGTCACCGCCGACCACTTCCACCGTCACGTCGAGGACGTGCGGTTGATGAGCGAGCTCGGCGCCGACGCCTACCGCTTCTCGCTCGGCTGGACGCGTCTGCAGCCGAACGGCCGCGGCCCGCTCGACCCCGAGGGCGTCGCGTTCTACGACCGCCTGCTCGATGAGCTGCACGAATCCGGCATCACTCCGTTCGTCACCATCTCGCACTGGGACCTGCCCGTCGAATACGAGCAGGGCTGGCTCGACCGCGACACCGCGCACCGCCTCGGCGAATTCGCGGCCCTCGTCGGCGAGCGCTTCGGCGACCGCGTCGACTCGTGGATCACCATCAACGAACCCGCCACCGTGACGCTGAACGGCTACGCGCTCGGGCTGCACGCCCCCGGTCACTCGCTGCTGTTCGATGCTCTGCCGACCGTGCATCACCAACTGCTCAGTCACGGGCTGGCCGTGCAGGCGCTGCGGGCCGCCGGCGTGCGCGGCCAGGTGGGCATCACGAACGTGCACACCCCGGTCGTCGCCGCGAGCGGCAGCCCCGAGGATGCCATGATGGCCGCCCTCTTCGATGTCGTGCACAACCGCGTCTTCGCCGATCCCGTGCTGCTCGGCCACTACCCGCAGGTGCCAGACGAGCTGGCGCCCATGTTCGGCGCGTTCGCCGAGGTGCCGGCCGAAGACCTCGCGGTCATCTCGCAGCCGCTGGACTTCTACGGCCTCAACTACTACATGCCCACCCGGATCGCCGCCGGCGCCGGGTCGGCCGAGAGCCCAGACGGCACCAGCGAGGCGATGACCGAGCTGCCGTTCCGCCTGGAGCCGTTCGACGAATTCCCGACCACCGGGTTCGGCTGGCCGATCTCGCCGGAGTTCTTCGGCACCGCGCTCGCCGAGGTGCAGGAGCGCTACGGCGACGTGCTGCCCCCTGTCTACATCACCGAGAACGGCGCGAGCTTCGCCGACGAGATCGATGCCGAGACTGGCATCGTCGAGGACGATGAGCGCATCGGCTACCTCGCGGGACACCTCGAGGCCGCGATCACCGCCACGGCACCCGGCGGTGTCGCAGAGGGAATCGATCTGCGTGGGCTGTTCGTGTGGTCGCTGATGGACAACTGGGAGTGGGCGACGGGATTCACGCAGCGCTTCGGCCTGCTTCGGGTCGACTTCGAGACCCTGGAGCGCACGCCGAAGGCGTCGTTCAACTGGCTGCAGAGCGCGCTGCGCGCCCGCGACGAGGTCTGAGCGGGGCGCTGATCAGGCCGGTGGCAGCCGCAGCACGTTCGACTCGCCGGAGGTCAGATCGTCGGAGATGCGGATGCTGCGGGCCAGGTCGTCCAGCGCGCCTTCCAGTGTGCCGAAGCGCTCGCGGTCGCTGCACACCGCGTTGAGCGTGATGAGGTGGGTGCCGGTGTCCCAGGTGTAGCTGGCCGACGGCGGGGATGCCGGGTTCGGCGGCATAGGCAGGATGAGCTTCTCGCCGACGCCGAGAGGCGTCGGGAAGCTCTCGGTGTCGTCGTACTCCATCGGCATGGATGCCCGTGCCATGCGCAACTGCGCAGTGAGTTCCTGCACCGTGGCCATGGCCACGACCAACTCGGGCTCCGCCTTCCACGTCCAGGCCAGTACGCGTCCGTCGGCCTTGCGCATGGCCAGCGGAATAGCCTGGCTCGCGAGCCAGGCGCCTACCCGGGAACCTGGCACCCCATCGCGTCCGAGCGACGAATTGGCCTGCGCCATCAGCATCCGAACCGCCGCCTTGCGGTGCCGCCGGCCGCGTAGCCCGAGCGAGCCGGTCACGGGAATCCACAGGGCCGGGTCGGCGGAGGAGGTCAGGCGCATGCTCACACGCTACGCGAGCACCCCTGCGTCCGGCTGAGAGCGGCACGGCCCCGCTGCCGGGCCACCACAGTCCCCTCAGGTAGAGTTGCCAGCGCTCAGCGCTTACAGATTGGCAGCTTCTTCCGTGACATCCTCCCCTGACGAACACCCCGCCTCGACGGGCTCTGCGAATTCCGGGCGTCCCCTGAAGATCCTCATCGGCTGTGACACCTTCGCCCCCGACATCAACGGCGCAGCCCGGTTCGCCGAGCGCCTCGCTGCCGGCCTTGTCGAACGCGGCCACGACGTGCACGTCGTCGCGCCCAACGATCACTACCGCCGATCACCTGCGCACACCGAGATCATCGAGGGCCAACCGATGACAATGCACCGGCTGCCCGCCGTACGGTGGCTGCCGCACGACTGGGTGCGCTTCGTCTGGCCGTGGCGCTCGAAGTACTACGCCCGCCGCGTGCTCGACGACGTCCAGCCCGACATCGTGCACATCCAGTCGCACATCATCATCGGGCGGGGACTCAGCCGCATCGCGCATCAGCGCGGCATACCGATCGTCGCGACGAACCACGTGATGGCCGAGAACATCCTTGACCACACCGCCATGCCGAAGTTCATCAACGGCCCTGTGCTGAAACTCGCATGGGCCGATGCGAAGCGCACCTTCGACCTGACCCGCGCCGTGACGACGCCCACTCGCAAAGCTGCTGAGTTCCTTGAGCGCACGATCGACAGCACCGGCGTGATCCCGGTCTCGTGCGGGATCGATCGCCGCAACTACACGCCGATCGTCGGTCCGCGCGAGAAGAACCGCATCCTGTTCGTCGGGCGTCTCACCGGCGAGAAGCACGTCGACGTGGTGCTGCAGGCGATGACCAAGCTCGACCCCGCCCTCGACGTCACGTTCGACATCGCCGGCGGCGGCGACCAGCGCAAGGCTCTGGAGAGCCTCGCCGCGCATCTGGGGCTGTCCGACCGGGTCACCTTCCACGGGCGCGTGACCGACGAGCAGCTGCGCGAGCTCTACTCCAGGGCATCCGTCTTCGCGATCGCGTCGATCGCCGAGCTGCAGTCCATCGTGACGATGGAGGCCATGGCATCCGCGCTTCCCGTCGTCGGTGCGAACGCGGTCGCGCTGCCGCACCTCGTGCACGACGGAGAGAACGGCTACCTGTTCGGGCCGGGCGATGTCGACGACCTCGCCGACAAGCTCACGCGCGTGCTCACCGCGCCGCCCGAGGAGTACGAGCGGATGCAGCGTGCCTCGCTCGACGGCGTCGCGGTGCACGACATCAACCGCACCCTCGACACGTTCGAAGCCCTCTACCGGGACGAGCCGCTGCCCGAGTAGGCAACGGCTCGTACGGCGTGAAGCGGCGCCTACTTCAGGGCGAGGCCCTTCAGGCGCAGGAACTCCTCGCCCGAGATCGTTCCGGCATCCACCAGCGCCTGTGCATCGGCGATCTGCTGCGCAGGGCTCTTCGAACCGTCCGCTGCGGGTGCACCGGCATAGCGTGCGTCTTCAGCCGTCTTGTCGGCGAAGCCGCCCACGATCAGCCAGATCAACAGTGACACCAGCGGAAGAATGAACAGCAGCACCACCCAGACGGCCTTCATCCAGCCGCTCAGGCTGCTGCGAAAAAGGTCACGCAGCACATGCAGCAGCGCGAGAAGATACGAGACGATCAGCGCGCCCCAAAGCAGATATCCGACGAATTCCCAGAGGCTCATCAGTTCGCCTTTCTAAAAGTCCGGAAGGGGCGCCGGGCGAGCGCCCGACGCCCCTTCACAGGAATGCGAAAAGTCTGAGCTCAGGCCAGAGCCTTGGCCTTGAGCTTCTCGTACTCCTCGGTGGTGATCGTGCCCGCGGTCAGCAGCTTGGCTGCATCCGCGATCTCGTCAGCGGCGCTCTTGCCTGCGGCCTGACGGATGTAGGCGTCGGTCGCGTCCTGCGCGGCACGCGCCTGCGAAGCGCTGCGTTCAGCCATGCCCTGGCCGCGTGCGATGAGGTACACCAGCGCGGTGAGGAACGGCACGAAGATCAAGAAGATGACCCACAGCGCCTTGAACCAGCCGTTCAGCTTGTGGTCGCGGAAGATGTCTCCGATGATCGAGAACAGCACCATCAGGTAGGCGATGAAGAAGAACGCCCAGATCATGTACCAGAAGAAATCCCAGAATCCCATTTTGTAATCCTTTCGTGGGGAGAACCGGAAGCCACCGAGACTCGCGCCGACCAATTGGACGTCGAAATCAGGAGCAACACTGCCATGATGGCGCGATTGTGTGGTTCAGCGCCAGATCCAACATGCGTGTCGGCCGCGGATTCACCCATTGTGGGTGAGATCGTGACCGTCACGCGCTGCCGTCATTCGCGCGCGAAAGCCGCCTGCGCCTCGAGTTCGAGGTCGAGATACTGCTGTTCGCTCACGTCGATGCCGACGCCCAGCAGCTTCCCGCCCGTGAACGGGAACGGGTTGGCGTACTGGTGGCTCACGGCGTCGGCGCTGTCGAAGCCGATGCACAGGCCATCGCCGCACAGCGTGAACTTGCCGATCTGCGCCCGCATCGGCCCTTCGGCGACGACCTGATCGTCGACGTAGAGCTTGGCCGTGCCGATCGACTCGCCGTTCGCCCCCGCACTCTCGCGGATGAACTCGACTCCCAGTGCGTGTGCGCCCGGGGTGAGCGCATCCGAGGTGAACGTCTGCTCGGGCGGGATGCCCAGGAAGTTGTACACGTAGGTGAGGCGGTTGTCCTTGATGAACAGCGCGTGGCCACCGAAGCGGGAGCCGTGTGCGAAGAGCACGCCCTGCGAATCGGCTTCCACGACCACGTCGGCGATGATCTTGAACGACCGGCCGCGCACGTTCACCGCGACCGACTCGGGCACCGCCGTCGTGCCGGGGTAATAGACGTACCGGTTGCGCGCCGGCTCGGCCTGCGGCCGCTCGATCGTCAGCTGCTCGCGGGCCGGACGGTCATCGAGCGGGTAGACATTGTTCTCCTGCGCCTCGACCTCGAACGCCTCGACGAGCTCCTTGAGCTTCTCGGGGTGCTCGGCTGCGACGTTCTTCGACTCGGAGCGGTCCTCGTCGACGTGGTACAGCTCCCACTCGTCCTCCTCGAACCGGCCATGGCCGGTGAGCGGGGCGTGGATCGTGGAAGCCTTCCAGCCGTCCTTCCAGATGCCGCGAGTGCCGAGCATCGAGTAGTACTGCACCTTCTTCTCCGTGGGAGCCGTGGGCTCGGCGTCGAAGGAGTACTTCATGGAGACGCCGGGCAGCGGGCGCTGCTGCACCCCGCGGTACACGTCGGGGAACTCGATGCCGGCAGCATCCAGGATGGTCGAGACGATGTCGACGGAGTGATGGTACTGGTGGCGCACCTCGCCCTTCGCCTTGATGCCCGCTGGCCAGTGCACGATCAGCGGGTCGCACGTGCCGCCGGAGAACTGCGAGTAGCGCTTGAACATCTTGAACGGCGCGGAGAACGCCGCGGCCCAACCCGTGGGGTAGTGGTTGTACGTCTCGGCCGAGCCCAGAACGCCGATCTTGTCGAGGTTCTCCTGCAGGTCGTCGGGGAATCCGTTGAAGAACTTGTTCTCGTTCACCGAGCCATCGGGGCTGCCCTCGCCCGAGGCGCCGTTGTCTGCGCAGTAGAAGATCAGGGTGTTCTCGAGCTGGCCGGACTCCTCGAGGTAGTCGATGACCCGTCCGATCTGCACGTCCGTGTATTCGCTGAATCCGGCGAACACCTCGGCCATGCGGCTGAAAAGGCGCTTCTCATCGGGGGAGAGCGAATCCCACGGCTTGACGAAGTCGGCGGCGTTCGCCTGGTCGTCGGGCATCGGGTTGAAGGGCGTCAGGTCGGTGTCCTCGGGCATGATGCCCCGTTCGACCATGCGCTCCAGCACCCACGTGCGGTAGGCGTCGTAGCCGTCGTCGAAGAGTCCCTCGTACTTGGCGATGTACTCGTCGGGGGCCTGGTGCGGCGCGTGGTTGGCACCGGGATTGTACCAGGTGAACCACGGCTTGGAGGGGTTCGAGGACTTCTGGTCGCGGATCATGCGGATCGCCTGATCGGCCAGATCCTTCGAGAGGTGGTAGCCGTCCTCCGGCGTGTACGGCGCCTCGATGAAGCGGTTGTCCTCGACCAGGTCGGGGTACCACTGGTTGGTCTCGCCGCCCAGGAAGCCGTAGAAGCGGTCGAAGCCCATCGCGAGCGGCCACTGCGACTTGCTGCCGCCCGACGAGATGTCCTCCTCGGGTACGTTGTGGTTCTTGCCCACCCAGAACGTCGAATAGCCGTTGTCCTGCAGAACCTGGCCGACGGTCGCGCACTCAGCGGGGATGCGTCCGGAGTAGCCGGGGAAGCCGTTCGTGCCCTCCATGATCACGCCCATGCCGTTGGCGTGGTGGTTGCGACCGGTGAGGAAGGTCGAACGCGTGGACGAGCAGATCGACGTGGTGTGCCACTGGGTGTAGGTCAGACCGTTCTCGGCCAGTCGGTCGAGGGTCGGCATGTTGATGCGACCGCCGTAGGGCGACCACGAGGCCATGCCTGTGTCGTCGTACAGGATGACGAGCACGTTGGGCGCACCGTCCGGCGCCTTCTGGAGCTCGTACGGGCTCCAGTCCGCGACCGAATCACGGACGTCATGGGCGATCTTGCCCTGGAACTGCTTGCTCATGGTTCTGGTTCTCCCTCTCCAACGGCGCGCACTGGCACCCTCCGATGGGGATCACGCTAGTCACGATGCCGCGTCGGCAACAGGGGCTTCACCCGGCCCGGGTGAAGCCCCTGTTGCCGACGCCTGCGTCAGTCGCGCGCCATCGCGGCGGCGAGGTGCGCCTCGAGATCGATGTACACGTCGTCGCCGATGTCGAAGATCACCTTCTGGATCTCGCCGCCGGTGAAGTCGAATCCGTAGTCGTAGAGCGATGAGACCGGATCGGCGCTGTCGCGGCCGATCGTGAGCCCCTCGCCGCAGAGGGCGAAGTGCCCGAGCACGGTGCGGATCTGCGCCTCGCCGACCGGCTGGTCGTCGATGTACAGCCTCACCGGGCCCTTGGGTTCGCGGTACTCGCCGATGCCCTCCTTGATGAATTCGACGCCGATGATGTGCCGCCCAGGGGCCGGCACCGGGGCCGACACGCGGTTTTCCGGCGGGATGCCGAGGAAGTTGTACACGTAGTGCACCTGGCCATCCTTCACGACCAGCGCGTGCCCGCCGAACCGCGAGCCGTGCGCGAAGATCACGCCTTCCGTGTCGGCCGTGAACTCCACCTCGGCGGCGATCCTGTATGAGCCGCCGTGCACGTTCGCCGCTGAGCGCTCCGGGACCTCGCTCGTGCCCGGGTAGTAGACGAACTGCCCCGAGGGCGGCGCCGGCTGGTGGAACTCCATCGCGACGAAGGTCTCGAAGTCCTTCGGATTGCCGATGATCTGCAGATCGTTCAGCGGCAGCACGTCGTTGCGCTTCGCCTCCGACATCCACAGTGCCTTCAGCGCTTCGAGTTTCTCGGGGTTCTCCGCGGCCAGATCGTGCGCTTCGGACCGGTCGACATCGGTGTGGAACAGCTGCCACCGATCCTTGTCGAACCCGCTCATGCCGCTGACGGGACCGTGTACCGTGACTGCCTTCCAGCCGTCCTGCCAGATGCCGCGGTTGCCGAACATCTCGTAGTACTGGTGCGGCTTCTGCGTCGGGCCATCTGATTCGGCATCGAACGTGTACTTCATCGAGACGCCGTCGAGTTGGCGCTGCTTCACGCCGTTGTACTCCTCCGGCATCTCGACGCCGCAGACATCGAGGATCGTCGCGACGATGTCAGTCGAGTGGTGGTACTGGCTGCGGACTTCGCCCTTGGCCTTGATGCCCGCCGGCCACGAGATCACCAGCGGGTCGCACACGCCGCCCTGGTAGACGTAGCGCTTGAACATTCGGTACGGAGTCGAGAAGGCCGTCGCCCAGCCACTGGGATAGTGGTTGTAGGTGTCGGGCGATCCGAGCTTGTCGACCAGACGCAGGTTGTCCTCGAGCGAGTCGGGGTAGCCGCCGAAGATCTTGCCCTCGTTGACCGAGCCGTTCGGCGACCCCTCACCCGAGGCGCCGTTGTCGGCGGCGTAGATCACGAACGTGTTCTCGAGCTGCCCGGACTCCTCGAGGTAGTCGATGATGCGGCCGACCTGGGCGTCGGTGTATTCGCTGAAACCAGCGTAGACCTCTGCCATGCGGCAGAACATCGCCCGCTCCTCGTCGCCGAGCTCGGCCCAGGGGCGCACCATGTCTGTCTCGCTGAAGGTCCCAGGCGGCATCGGGTTGATCGGTGTGAGGTCGGTGTCGGCCGGCAGAATGCCCTTCTCGATCATCCGCGGCAGCACCCACTCGCGATACGCCTCGTACCCATCGTCGAACTTGCCCTTGTACTTGTCGATGTACTCCTGCGGAGCATGGTGAGGGGCGTGATTGGCGCCGGGGCAGAACCAGAGGTACCAGGGCTTCGCCGGCTCGGTCTGCTTGACGTCGCGGATCATCTTCAGCGCCTGGTCGGCGAGATCCTTCGACAGGTGGTAACCGTCCTCCGGAAGATACGGCTGGTCGATGTAGTGGTTGTCCTCGGCGAGCGACGGGTACCAGTTGTTGGTCTCGCCGCCGATGAAGCCGTAGAAGCGGTCGTAGCCCTGGGCGAGCGGCCAATTCTTCTTGTTCGCACCTGCGGTCCACTCGTCGATCGGCACGTTGTGGTTCTTGCCGACCCAGAACGTCGACCAGCCGGCATCCCTCAGGATGTTCGCCATCGTCGCGTTCGTCGGCGGGATATGCGAGTTGTACCCGGGGAAGCCGGTGGACGACTCCGAGATCGAGGCGAAGCCGTTCGCGTGGTGGTTCCGCCCGGTCAGGAACGTCGACCGAGTCGGCGAGCACAGCGCCGTGGTGTGCCACTGGGAGTACGTCAGACCGTTCTCGGCGAGCCGGTCCATGGTCGGCATGTTGATCCGGCCGCCATACGGCGACCAGGCGGCCGTGCCGGTGTCGTCGTAGAGCACGACCAGCACGTTCGGTGCCCCTTCCGGCGCCTTGTCCGAGAGGAAGGCACCCCAGTCGCCCACCGAATCGCGGACATCCAGCTCGATCTTTCCCTGAAATTCTCTTGCCATGACACCCTCCGAAGTGCGCGCTGAGATTCCTCACCCGAACAGTAGCGTCCGGGGAGGTGGCGCGAAAGAGTGGGTAACCGCCGGTCAGAGATCGGATGCCAGGCGGAAGCCGACATGCGACATGCCAGTGTCCTCCGCCTGAGGCGAGCGCGCGGCCGGCCGGAAGCGCAGACAGTAGTCCGGCGAGCACAGGAACGAGCCGCCCTTGAGCACCCGGCGCGGGATCTGCTCTCCTTCGCGCGCGGAGGCGACGGCCAGCAGATTCTGCCGCTTTCCAGCATCCACCGTCTGCGCCAACGGCACGACGTGCCGCGGCGAGTAGTAGTCGGTGGTCCACTCCCAGGTGTTGCCGATCATGTCGTACAGGCCGTACCCGTTCTCGGGGTACGAGCCGACTGGCGCCGTGCCGCCCACGCCGCGGTTGTCGTACGGGAAGCGTCCGAGCCAGGAGTTCGCGAGGGCCCGACCGCCGGGGTACGCCTCCTCACCCCATGCGAACCGCGCGCCGTCCACGCCACCACGCGCGGCGTACTCGTACTCCACCTCACTGGGCAGCCGCCCTCCCGCCCATTCGGCGTAGGCGACGGCATCGTCGTACGCGATGTGCACGACGGGATGGTCCATGCTGCTGTCGATCGAGGACGTCCTGCCGAACGGGGCCCGCCAGTGCGCCCCCGGCTCCCACCGCCACCACTGGCGCCAGTCGCGCAGGTCGACGGGCCCCTTGGTCGGCGTGAACACCATCGCTCCGGGTACGAGGTCCTCGGTGGCGACGCCGGGGTACGCGGCCGCATCGAGCGGCCGCTCAGCCACCGTGACATACCCGGTCTCGTCGACGAAAGCCGCGTAGTCGGCGTTCGTGACCGCGAACCGGTCGATGCGGAACGACTCCACCCGGCGCTCGTGCACCGGGCGCTCATCCGGGTAGAACTCGTCGGATCCCATCTGGAAGGTGCCACCGGGAATCTCGATCATCGCGCGCAGGTCATCCGCCATGCATCCACCGTAGTCTTCCTCGAACCGCCGGCTTGCTGACATGATGTCGTCGTGGATGAGACGACCTGGCGACGTCGCACGGGCCCGGCACTGCTCGCCGCCTCGATAGCGTTCCTGCTCGCTTACTCATGGCGGGTGATCACTGCGGCCGATGGGCCTGCCGCGCTCGTCGCGAACATCGTGATCATCGTCACCTGGGCGGCGTTCGTCGTGGACTACCTCGTACGGCTGGCCATCGCGCCGCGCAAGTGGCCGTGGTTCCGCCGGCATCTCCCAGATCTCGCAATCACCCTGATCCCGGTGCTGCGACTGGTGCGAGTGGCGAAGATCCTCACCCGACTGCCCGGCCGGCGACGCACGCACGCGGCGGCGCTGCGTACCCGGATCATGGTCTACGGTCTTGCCTCGACGGCGATCCTGATCTACATCGCCTCCCTGCAGGTGCTCGACGCTGAACGCCACGCCGATGGGGCGACGATCATCAGCTTCGGCGATGCCCTGTGGTGGGCGTGCGTGACCGCCACGACAACGGGGTTCGGCGACCTGACGCCGGTGACGACGACTGGCAAGCTCGTCGGGGTCGTGCTGATGTTCGGCGGCGTCGCGCTCGCCGGAATCATCACCGCCACCCTCGCCTCGTGGGTGGTCGAGCGCGGTGCGCGTGGAGATGATGCGGCGGCCACCGCGACGCGGAGTGACATCCACGCTCTGCAAGCGGAGATCGCAGCACTCCGCTCCTCGCTCGAATCGGGTGAGTCGGAGGGTGGCGATGATCGCACGGTGTCGTAACCTGACGGCATCACCACTGGAGGAGCGCCATGACCAATCTGCCCTCGTGGCGTGAGACCGCCACTCGCCGGACGATCATCGACTTCGTCGAATCGGTCACCACCGGCCCCGACGCCGTGCCCGTCGATGAGCGCATCGCCGTGTTCGACAACGACGGCACGCTGTGGTCGGAGAAGCCGGTGATCATCCAGCTCGACTACATCATCGGGCAGTGGAAGGCAGAGCTGCAGGCCGATCCCTCGCTCGCCGAGCGGCAACCGTACACGGCCGTCGCCACGGGAGACCTCGCCTGGATCGGCGGGGCCGTCGAGAAGCACTACGGCGGTGACGACTCGGACCTGCAGGTGCTGCTGGGGGCCCTGATCGGGCTGACCGACGGGGTGTCGGTGGCCGACTATGCAGCATCCGTCGCCGACTTCTTCCGCACCGCGACGCACCCCACCCTCGGCACGCCCTTCTCGGGTGCCGTGTATCAGCCGATGCGCGAACTGCTGCGCTACCTCGAGGCGCACGGCTTCACCTGTTACATCGCGTCCGCCGGTGAGCGGGACTTCATGCGCAGCGTCACCCAGGAGTACTACGGCATCCCGCCGGAGCGGGTGATCGGCTCGGCGTACGGGCTCACCTACGACGCCGAGACTCGCACGGTGCGGTACTCGGCGAACCTCGACTTCCTCGACGACGGGCAGATCAAGCCGGTGCGCATCTGGAGCCGCACGGGCCGACGCCCACTGCTCGCGGCGGGCAACGCCAACGGCGACCTGCCGATGCTGCAGTTCGCGGTCGGCGACGGCACCGGACGCCGTGGCCTCGGCCTGCTCGTGCACCACGACGACCAATCCGGCCGCGGCGACCAGCCGTACGACAAGGGTGCCGAACTGGCGCTCGCAGCCGAGGACATCACGGTGATCAGCGTCGCCGACGACTGGTCGCAGGTGTTCCCCACGCAGGACGAGGGATGACCTCGAGGACGCCGCCCGCGGCATCCGATTCCACTTCTCGAGACTGGCTCGCGCCCACACTGCACCGCTACCGGCGCGAGTGGATCGCACGCGACATCGTCGCCGGCCTCTCGGCCGGCGCCGTCGTCGTACCGCAGGCGATGGCCTACGCGACCATCGCGAACATGCCAGTGCAGATCGGCCTGTACACGTGCATGGTTCCGATGCTCGTGTACGCATTGCTGGGCGGATCGCGCGCGATGAGCGTGTCGACCACGTCGACGATCGCGACACTGACGGCGACCACGCTGGTATCGGCCGGCGTCGCAGCGAACTCCGAGAACCCGGTGCCCGACCTGATGGCGCTCACCCTGATGGTCGGCGTGATCCTGGTGCTGGCGCGGCTGCTGCGTCTCGGCAGCACCGTGGGGTACATCTCCAAGCCGACGATGCTGGGCGTGCAGGTCGGTGTGGGTGCGACCGTCGCCGCAGGGCAACTGCCCAAACTGCTCGGCGTCGACAGCGAGTACTCCGGGCATGGCTTCATTCGCTCGGTCATCGGCGCGATCGAGGCGATTCCAGCGGCCAACGTGCCGACCATGCTGCTCTCGGTCGGGTCGATACTCGCTCTCATCCTGTTCACCCGATTCCTGCCGCGCGTGCCCGGCCCGCTGGTCGTGGTGGCCGTCGGCATCCTGCTGATCGCGCTCACGGGCCTGAATGATGCTGGCGTCGCGCTCATCTCACCGGTGCCCCAGGGGTTCCCGCCGTTCGAGCTTCCGTCGTTCGCGCACATCGGCGGATTGCTCCCCGGTGCGCTGGCGATCGCCGTGATGGCCTTCCTGGAGTCCAGCGCGGTGGCGCGCGGCATCCGCGAGGTGGGGGAGCCGCAGATCGACAGCAACCGCGAACTGTTCGCCACCGGTGCTGCGAACGTGATCGGCGGATTCTTCCAGGTGCTCCCGGCGGCCGGCGGCTTCTCCCAGAGTGCGGTGAACAAGGCGGCGGGGGCGAGGTCGCAACTCGCCTCGATCGTCACCGTGCTGCTCGCAGTGCTGGTCGCAGTGTTCCTCGGGCCCGTGCTCAGCCTCATGCCGCAGGCCACGCTCGCCGCACTCGTGTTCGTGGCCGTGGCCGGGTTGATCGACCTGCCAGGGCTTGCACGGTTGTGGCGTCTGAACCGCACCGACTTCTGGATCGCCGCGTTCACAGCGTTCGTCGGTCTCACCGCCGGCCTGCTGCTCGCGGTCGCCGTCGGGGTGTTCGGTACCTTTCTCGCGATATTCCGCGAGCTCAACCGCATCCGTCTCGACGTCGGCGAGGTGCGCGACGGCGTGCTGCCGGTGCGGCTGCAGGGGCCGATGTACACCGCGAACGTGCTGCCGTACGAGAATGCGATGCTGGCCGCAGCCGACGCTGCTCCCGGCCTGCGAGCGCTCGCGCTGGATGCAGGGGAGATGCGTGTGCTGCCGGTCACCGTGCTCGACACCCTCACGGATCTCGACCAGGAGCTCGCCGCGCGCGGCATCGAGCTGCGGCTCGCCTCGGTACCCGAGACCGCCGCGCTGGTCGCACGCCGCGGCGGCTGGTTCTCAGCGCTGGAACAGCATGGGCGGGTGTACGGCACGCTCGATGCCGCAATGCGCGGACGCGGCGACTGACGGCGGGAGCGGGGATGAGCGACGCGGGCGAGAGCATTACCGGACCGCGGCGAGCCACACGGGCACGTCGGCTGATGGTGATGGCCGTGCCGGCGATTGCCGTCGGCATCGGTTCCGCTCTGATGCTGTGGGTGCTCGACCTGGTGTCGGGCGGCCTGCAGAACGTGCTCTGGGAATTCCTTCCCGGGGCATTCGGGTTCGGCCCCGACAACCCGTTCTGGGTCTTCGGCGTGCTCACCCTGACCGGCGCGGCGGTCGGGGCGGCCGTGCGCTACCTGCCAGGACACGGCGGGCCCGATTCCGCCGTGGGTGAGTTGGATGCTGAACCACCGAAGCTCATCGCGCTGCCCTCGCTGGCGATCGCCGTCGTGCTCGGACTGGCAGGAGGGGTGAGCCTCGGTCCGGAGAACCCAATCATCGGCATCAACAGCGCATTGGCCGTCGCGCTGCTAGCCCGCTTTGCAGCAGGCGTACCACCGAAGCTGGCCGCGGTCTTCGCCATGGCCGCGACGATCGGTGCACTCTTCGGCACTCCTGTCGCTGCTGCTCTCGTGCTCACCGGTGCAGTCGGCGCGATCAAGGGCGAGGGAGCACTGTGGGACAAGCTCTTCCTGCCGCTCGCTGCGGCGGCATCCGGCGCGATCACGACGAAGCTGCTCGGCGCGCACGCCATGACCTTCACTCTTCCTCCGGTCGGGGAGCTCGATGTCGTCGACGCGCTGGTGGGTACCGGCATCGCGATCGGCGCGGCGCTGATCGTCATCGTCGGGGCGATGTTGCTGCCGATCGTGCATCGAGCGTTCCACGCGCTGGGCAACCCACTGCTGTTCACCACGCTCGGCGGTGCCCTGCTCGGTGTGCTCGCCGTCATCGGCGGTCCGATGACGATGTTCAAGGGGCTGAATGAGACCGGTGCCCTGCTCGCCGATCCCGGAGCCTACTCAGTGGGGCAGCTGGCACTGTTCGCCGGGGTGAAGCTGCTCGCCCTGGTCATCGCAGCGGCAGCGGGTTTCCGTGGCGGTCGGGTGTTCCCCATCGTGTTCATCGGCGTCGCACTCGGCCTGCTGGCCGCAGCGCTGTTCCCCGGGACGCCGCTGGCGCTCGCTGTCGCCTGCGCCGTGCTCGGCGCAACGCTCGTGGCGACGCACGACGGATGGATCGCACTGTTCCTCGGTGTCGTGCTGGTGGGTGACATCCACGTGCTTCCGATGCTGTGCGTGATCGTCCTGCCGGTCTGGCTGGTGGTGACGGCATCGCCCGAGCTGATCGCGCGTCCCGCGGACGAGACGCCTGCGACCTGATCAGGTCGCCGATTCAGCGGTACGTCGTGCCGACCTCGGCGCGGTGCAGTGGATCGAGTCCGGTATCGGGAATGCGCGACCAGTCGGTCGGCGTGCGTCGGTAGCCGTCTCGGCGGAGGTCGACGATGGTGGCGATGAGGCCCCAGAGGGCCAGGGCTGCGATGATGATGACGATGAACATGGCAGAAAGACTATGATCGGATGAAATCAGCCACGAGTGGCAGGACGGACATGGTTCGTCGGAAAACTGCCAACGTGGCCCGTGCTGCCGAGGAGGGACGTCGATGAAGACCGTGGCCTGTGTGATCGATGAGGGCTTCGCGCCCTTCGAGTTCGGTGTGGCCTGCGAGGTGTTCGGGCTCGACCGCAGCGCCGACGGGGTGCCGAACTTCGACTTCCGCGTCGTCGCACCGCAGCCGGGGGCCGTGCGGTCGAAGCTCGGCTTCTCGGTGAACGTCGAGCACGACCTCTCCTTCGCCCACGAGGCCGACATCGTGGTTTTCTGCCCTCTGCCTCGCGAGAGCTGGGCGCACATCGATGCGCGCCTGATCGACCTCGCCGTCGCCGCCGTCACGAGGGATGCCTGGGTGGTGAGCGTCTGCAGTGGAGTGTTCGTGCTGGCGGCATCCGGACAGCTCGACGGTCGCAGGGCGACGACGCACTGGATGTACGCGTCCACGCTCGCGGCCATGTACCCGCAGATCGAGGTCGACCCCGACGTGCTCTTCGTGCAGGACGGGCGCATCATCACCTCGGCCGGCACCGCGGCCGGCATCGATGCGTGCCTGCATCTGCTGCGCATCGAGCTGGGTGCGGAGATGGCGAACCGCATCGCGAAGCGGATGGTCGTCCCGCCGCAGCGCGACGGCGGCCAGGCGCAGTACGTCGACCGCCCGCTGCTCGAGGTCTCCAGCGACTCCCTCTCAGGCGTCGCCGGCTGGGCCGTGCAGAATCTTCGCGACGAGCTGACCGTCGAGGAGATGTCCGCTCACGCGCTCATGTCGCCCCGCACGTTCGCGCGCCGCTTCAAGTCGGAGTTCGGCACGACCCCCGCCTCGTGGCTCAACCGCCAGCGGGTCATCCACGCACAGCGCATGCTGGAGCGCACGGATCTGAGCCTGGAGCAGATCGCGCAGGAGTGCGGATTCGGGTCCGCCGCCGTGCTGCGGCAGAGCTTCGCCCGCGTGCTCGACACCACGCCCACGGCCTACCGCGCGCGCTTCACTTGTGCGGTTCCGGCGGAGGTCGCGTAGGACGCGCGGCCGTCAGTTCCAGTGGCCGGGACGCGACAGGATGTGCGAGCCGGCGTTCACGACCTCGGAGCCGACCTCGGCCGTGACGTACAGCAGCGAGAGCGTCGGATAGCCGTGTCCGCGGTTGTCGCGGATGATGGCCCGATCGTCGGTCGGGTCGAGTGAGGTCGTCTCGGCGAGCAGGTCGATCCAGTGGGATGCCCAGTCAGGGGCATCCGACGTCTCCCGCGCCTCGGCGCGGAACCGGGGCAGCCACTTCTCGATGCGCGGTGTCGCGGCATCGTCGAGGTCGTCGTGCGCGATCATGTGCACGCCAGGGGTGACCGGCGTCTCGCGCAGTGCGGCGCCGTTCCAGGTGAGCACGCGGGAGTGCTCGGGCGAGACTTCGAGCAGGTTGAAACCGTGTGTGCGGGGCGTGCCCTCGGGCGAGCGCCCGGCGACGGACTCGAGCACCACGGCGCCGCGGGAGGCCAGCTGATCCGCGGGCACGTCGAGCAGGTCGGCGCGGTTCAGCAGCACGGCCAGGCGCCCCGCCTCGGGGTCGTAGGCCAGCCAGGCGCCGCCGGCGCGGCGGTCCCGGATGCCGATCACGTCCGGATACGTCTCCGGCCACCACGGGCCGAGATCATCCCAGTCGCGCTGCGGATCCTCGTCGCGCACGGCCAGCATCCGCACATCGCCCAGTTCGACATCGATGATCACGGTGCACATGCTGCCGAGTCTATGGCGGGCCCGATCCGAGTCGGCTCGCAGAACGTCAGTCGGAATCGGATGCCCGGCACCGGCGCCCTGGGGCAGAATCGGAGGCGTGAACATCGTCGTCGCAGTGACAGGCGGCATCGCCGCGTACAAGTCGGTGCATCTGGTGCGCCTGCTCATCAAGGCAGGACACGAGGTGACCGTCGTGCCCACCGAGGACGCACTGCGCTTCGTCGGCCTGCCCACGTGGGAGGCGATCAGCCGCAACCAGGTCACCACCAGTGTGCACGAGGACGTCGCGCGGGTGCGCCACGTCGCGCTCGGCCAGGCCGCCGAACTGATCATCGTGGCCCCGGCCACCGCGAACACCATCGCGAAGATGGCGGCGGGGCTGGCCGACGACCTGGTCGGCACGACTCTGCTCGCCACGACCGCGCCCGTCGCGATCGCGCCGGCCATGCACACCGAGATGTGGCGGCATCCGGCGACCCAGGCGAACGTCGCGACGCTGCGCGCACGCGGGGTGGCCGTGCTCGGCCCCGACTCGGGGGAGCTCACCGGCGGTGACTCCGGGCCGGGGCGGATGCTGGAGCCCGAGCAGATCGTCGAGGCGGCGCTCGCCATCGTCGGCGACCGCGATCTCGGCTTGCGGGATCTCGACGGCGAGCAGGACCTCGACGGCCTGCGGGCCATTGTCTCGGCTGGAGGAACCCGCGAGCCGATCGATCCGGTCCGCTATCTCGGCAACCGCTCCAGCGGTCGGCAGGGGGTCGCATTGGCGATCGCCGCGGCCGAGCGCGGCGCCGAGGTGGTGCTCGTGTGCGCGAACGTCGACGATTCCGTGCTGTCGGATGCTGCGCAGCATCCGCTCATCCGCATCGAGCACGCCGGAACCGCGGCCGAGCTCGGCGCCGTCATGCGATCGTTGGCTGACGATGCGGCCGTGATCGTGATGGCGGCGGCGGTGGCGGACTACCGCCCGGTCGACGTGTCGGAGGGCAAGCTCACCAAGGAGTCCGGCGGGCTGGAGAGCATCGAGCTGATCGAGACCGAGGACATCGTCTCGGGCCTGGCCGCACGCCGCCAGCCCGGGCAGCTCATCGTGGCGTTCGCCGCCGAGACTCCGGACGACCACGCCGAGTTGCTCGCCCGCGCGCGGCGCAAGCGCGAGCGCAAGGGCGTGGACCTGCTCGTGGTGAACGAGGTCGGCTGGGACCGCGGTTTCGAGGCGGCCGAGAACGCCGTGCAGGTGATCGGGGATGACGGGGCGGTCGTGGCGACGGCATCCGGAGCGAAGCGCGTCGTCGCCGACGCGATCTGGGATGCCATCGCCGAAGGGCTCTGATCCGGGCGCGTTCAGTCCGCTCTCGCGTGCAGAGCCCGCAGCGTCTGCTCGATCTCGGCGGTGGCGTCGTTCATCGTGCGATCGGCTGCCGTCAGCGCGCCGGTCATGCTGTCGTGTGCAGCCCGATCGGTGGGGGCGGATTCGGCGGCCAGTACGGCGTCGCGAGCCACATCCAACTGGAGGGCGAGCCTGGCGATGTGGTCCATCAGCCTGCGCACGTCGGCGCTGGAGGCCAGGAAGCCAGCCCAGCGCGCCAGCGCGTCGGTGACGCTCCTGCGCGCCTCCGAGATGGCGATCAGCACCGCATCGTGGTCGGTGGTCTCCGCGGTCGTGATCGAACGCGGCACGGCGACGCCGCGGCTGACCATGCTGCGCTCGTCGTCACAGAGCGCGTGCAGCAGGTCCGTGAGCGCGAGATGTGTGACGGGGTACCAGCGCTGGTGTGCTGCGTTGGCCGTCCATCGGTCGAAGAACAGCGAGGTGAGCAGGAACGTGAGGAGGCCGGCGGCGATGCCGGAGATGATGACCGCCTGCTGCCATATCCCGGTCGCGAGGTCGATCCAGATGGCCGCGACGAACAGCGCGGTTACGCCTGCTGTGCCCGCGATGCGGGCGAGACGCCGGCGACGGCGCATCCGCTGGTGCTCCATGCCGCTCACCATAGCCGGGATCGCCGGGGCACGAGGGCCGGGCGCGGGGTGGTCGGCGGTTGGGGGTGCGCGGCCGCTCCGGTGCGCTGTTCCGTACGTCTGCGCTTGCCAATCCGGGCTGCGCTCCTGCTAAACTTGAGTCATCACCACTCAACTTTGAAGGAGTCTCCCCAGGAGGAACGAATGACCAACCCCGCACAGAACGAAGAGCAGCAGAGCGCCCTCGAGCAGTTCGGCATCAACCTCACCGATCGCGCCCGCCAGGGCAAACTCGACCCGGTGATCGGCCGCGACAGTGAGATTCGTCGCGTGAGCCAGGTGCTCACCCGGCGCACCAAGAACAATCCGGTGCTGATCGGCGAGCCCGGCGTCGGCAAGACCGCCGTCGCTGAAGGACTCGCTCAGCGCATCGTCGCGGGAGACGTCGCCGAATCCCTCAAGGGCAAGGAGCTCATCTCGCTTGACATCTCGGCACTCGTCGCTGGTGCGATGTACCGCGGCCAGTTCGAGGAGCGGCTGAAGAGCGTGCTCAAGGAGATCACCGAATCCGACGGCAAGGTCATCACCTTCATCGACGAGCTGCATGTGCTGATGGGCGCCGGCGGCGGGGAGGGCTCGGTGGCAGCATCCAACATGCTCAAGCCCATGCTCGCCCGCGGCGAGCTGCGGCTGATCGGTGCCACGACGCTCAACGAGTACCGCGAGTTCATCGAGAAGGATGCCGCTCTCGAGCGCCGCTTCCAGCAGGTCTACGTTGGCGAGCCCTCGGTCGAGGACACCATCGCGATCCTGCGCGGACTCAAGGGGCGCTACGAGGCGCACCACGGGGTGACCATTGCCGACGGCGCGCTCGTCGCTGCGGCCGCGCTCTCGAACCGCTATCTGCCGAGTCGTCAGCTGCCAGACAAGGCGATCGACCTGATCGATGAGGCCATGTCGCGACTGAAGATGGAGATCGATTCGTCGCCCGTCGAGATCGATGAGCTCAAGCGGCAGGTTGACCGGATGAAGCTCGAAGAGCTCGCCCTGAAGCGCGAGAAGGATGCCGCCTCGAAGGAGCGCCTGGCGACCCTGCGCGAGCAGCTGGTCGACCTCGAGCGCGAGCTGGCGGGACTCGAAGAGCGCTGGGCGCGCGAGCGCCAGGGCCTGAACCGCGTCGGCGAATTGAAGAAGAAGCTCGATGACGCCGTCACGCAGCGCGACCTCGCCATGCGCGAGGCCGACTACACGCGGGCATCCAAGCTCGAGTACGAGACGATCAAGCAGCTGCAGACGCAGATCGCTGAGGCCGAGGCCGCCGAGGCGGCTGTCTCCAGCGAGGGGCGGATGGTCAACGAGCAGGTCAGCGACGAGGACATCGCCGCCGTGATCGCCGCGTGGACGGGCATTCCCGTCGGCAAGCTCATGCAGGGCGAGAGCGAGAAGCTGCTGCACCTCGAGAACGAGCTCGGCAAGCGCCTGATCGGGCAGAAAGACGCCGTCAAGGCGGTGTCGGATGCTGTCCGCCGCTCCCGCGCCGGCATCAGCGACCCCGGTCGTCCCACCGGTTCGTTCCTGTTCCTCGGACCCACTGGCGTCGGCAAGACAGAGCTGGCCAAGGCGCTCGCGGAGTTCCTCTTCGACGACGAGCACGCCATGGTCAGAATCGACATGTCGGAGTACGGCGAGAAGCACTCGGTCTCGCGCCTGGTCGGCGCCCCTCCTGGCTACATCGGCTACGAGCAGGGCGGTCAGCTGACCGAGGCCGTGCGTCGTCGCCCCTACTCGGTGGTGCTGCTCGACGAGGTCGAGAAGGCGCACCCCGAGGTGTTCGATGTGCTGCTGCAGGTGCTCGATGACGGGCGCCTGACGGACGGTCAGGGCCGCACGGTCGACTTCTCGAACGTGATCCTGATCCTGACCTCGAACATCGGCTCGCCGATCCTGATCGATCCGGTCATGTCGACGGAGGACAAGCGCGAGGCGGTGATGGGCCTGGTACGGCAGTCGTTCCGCCCGGAGTTCCTGAACCGGCTCGACGACATCGTGATGTTCCAGGCGCTCTCCGAGGACGACCTGGCGCAGATCGTGGAGCTGTCGGTCGATCAGCTGCAGAAGCGGCTCGCCGATCGCCGGCTCACGCTGGCGGTGACTCCGGATGCCCGTGCCTGGCTCGCCGAGCGCGGTTACGACCCGGTGTTCGGTGCTCGGCCGCTGCGCCGGCTGATCCAGACCGAGGTGCAGAACCGTCTCGCGACGGCGCTGCTCTCGGGCGGTGTCCACGACGGAGACACCGTGCGTGTCGATGTCGCAGCCGACGGCTCCGGCCTGGTGCTGACCAGCCAGTCGTCGTAACCAGTGCCGTCCGGCCCGACCGGCCGACCCGACCACCCGCGGTACGGATGGCGGGAAAATGTACGGATGGCGGGGAGATACCTCGGCGTGTTGCCCGCCACACGTACACGCTCCCGCCATCCGTACCAGAGTCAGGCTTGTGAGGTGGCCCACGCGGCCGGGCCCGGTGACCCGGCCGCGTACTCCTCGATTGGCACCGCATCGGATGCCCACGCATCGCGCACCGGCTGGATGATGCGCCAGCACTCCTCAGCCTCATCGGCGCGCACCGACAGCGCGACGTCACCGTCGAGCAATTCGTCGAGCACCTCCTCATAGGAGCGCTGCTGGCCTTCGCCGAGGTCGGCCAGCAGGTTCTCCTCGCGCAGCGCGAACGGATCATCGCCGCCGGTCACATGCAGCCGCAGCGACATCTCGTCCGGGCCGAGCGAGAACGTCAGGCGTCCGCCATCCGCCGGCACGCCAGACAGGCCAGGCGGCAGGTGCCGCACCGGCTTGAACGTCACCACGACCTCGGAGCACTTCTTCGGCAGCGCCTTTCCCGAGCGCAGCACGAACGGCACCCCCGCCCAGCGGTCGCTCGCCACCTCGAACACGACCTCGGCGAGGGTCTCCGTCTGGCGAGCGGCATCCACGCCGTCTTCATCCCGGTACGCGGGCAGATCGCGGTCGCCCACCCGCCCCGCGGTGTACTGGGCGCGCCGCGTCGACTCGTTCACGTCATCACCGAACACGTGCGTCGCCCGCAGCACGGCCGCCTTCGCGTCACGCAGATCGCGCTCGTCGAGCGTCGCCGGCGGATCCATCGCCAGCAGCGCGAGCACCTGCAGCAGGTGGCTCTGGATCATGTCGATCATGGCGCCGGCCTTGTCGTAGTAGCGCGCGCGACCCTCCAGCGCCACGCTCTCATCGAACCGGATCAGCACCGCCTGAATGTGCTCGGCTGACCACACCGGCTCCCAGATGCGGTTCGCGAGGCGCACGCCGAGCAGGTTCAGCAGCGTCGACCGGCCCAGGAAGTGATCGACGCGGAAGACCTGCTGCTCCGGCACCAGCGCCAGCAGCTTCTCGTTCAGCGCCCGCGCGCTGGCCTCGTCCTCGCCGAACGGCTTCTCCATCGCCAGCACTGTCCCCGCCGGCAGCGTCAGCCCCGCCATGGCGTCGATGGCCGCAGCGGTCACGGCCGGAGGCAGCGCGAAGTACAGCACCGTCGACGGCTCGAGGCTCTCGACGAGGGATGCGACGGCACCAGCATCCGTCACATCAGCCTGCCGATAGTCCGAGAGCGTGACGTGCGCCAGGGCCTCCGGCGCGTCGGTGAACGCCTCGGTCACCGCCGCGCGCCACGTCGTCGCATCCCAGTCCTCGCTGCCGGCGCCGCGCAGGATCACCTTTCGCTTGGGATGCTTCGACATCAGCGCCGCGAGCGAGGGCAGCAGCAGCCGCGAGGTGAGGTCGCCCGAGGCTCCGAGGATGAAAAGGGTCGTGGTCGGCATGGGGCAGACGATAGTCGCCTCAGCGGTGAAGCGCACGCCGTGACCCGGCGAGCATCCCACGACAGCAGTGCCGAGTTCTTCCTGAACGCCCGATGCTGGCATCCGATCCCCCTGCGTGGAAGACTGCGGAAGGTGGCTTCGCGCATCGAGGATTACGCCCTTCTCAGCAACTGCCGCACCGCGGCGCTGGTCTCGCGGGAGGGGAGCGTCGACTGGCTCTGCCTGCCAAGACTCGACTCGCCCAGCACCTTCGCGGCGCTGCTCGGCGACGAGGATCACGGCCGCTGGGAACTGCGCCCGACCGATCCCGACGCGACCAGCTCTCGTCGCTACGACGACGACACCTTCGTGCTGATCACTCGCTGGGAGGTCGGCGATGCCGTCGCCGAGGTGCATGACTTCATGCCGATCGACCCCGACCCTGGTGTCCACCTGCGCCGCACCGACCTGATCAGGCGCGTGATCGGCGTGCGGGGGAGCATGACGCTGCGGCAGCAGCTCAGCATCCGATTCGACTACTCCCGCGCCCTGCCATGGGTGCGGCAGACCGGCACGCGCGCGCATCCCGAGGTCGTGGCGATGGCGGGACCGGACGCTCTGGTGCTGCGTGGCGGGGCGCTGCGCGCGAAAGGGCACCAGCACGTCGGTGAGGTGACGGTGGGGGCCGGCCAGACACGCGATCTGCACCTGACGTGGTTCCCGTCGTACTACCCCGCGCCCGCCGCGCTCGAGGTCGATGAGGCGCTGGAGGTCACCAAGGGCTGGTGGCAGAGCTGGGCCGACGAGATCGAGCACAGCGGCCCTCATCACGAGGACGTCGTGCGGTCGCTGCTGATCCTGCGTGCGTTGACCAATCACGTCACTGGAGGCATCGCGGCGGCCGCGACGATGGCCCTGCCAGAGGAGATCGGCGGCGAGCGCAACTGGGACTATCGCTACGTGTGGCTGCGCGACGCCGCCCTCACGCTCGAGGCGCTGCTCGACCACGGCTTCGTCGCGCTCGCCGAGCACTGGCGAGAATGGCTGCTGCGGGCGGTCGCCGGTGACCCGGCCGATCTGCAGATCATGTACGGACTGGCCGGCGAGCGGGGTCTCACCGAGTACACGCTCAGCTCCCTGCCCGGCTACGAGGGGTCATCGCCGGTGCGGGTCGGCAACGGCGCGGCGGCGCAGTACCAGGCGGACGTGGTCGGCGAGGTGCTCGTGACCCTGTCCGCCGCGCGGGCGGCTGGACTCACCGAGACGCAGTTCTCGTGGCCGCTGGAGCGCAAACTGCTGCAGTTCGCCGCTGAGGCGATGGATCGGCCGGATCACGGGCTGTGGGAGATCCGCGGCGAGCCGCACCTGTTCACGCATTCGCGCGCGATGATCTGGGCGGCGTTCGATCGCGGGGTGCGCGCCGTAGAGGAGCACGGGCTGGACGGTCCTGTCGATCGCTGGCGCGCGCTGCGCGACCGGATGCGCGCTGAGATCGACAGTCAGGGCGTCACCGACGGGTACTTCACGCAGTACTACGGCTCGACCGAGGTCGACGCGTCGTTGCTGCTGCTGGCCGAGGTCGGCTTCTGCACGCCGGATGACCCGCGGATGCTGGCGACTGTCGAGCAGATCGAGAAGACGCTTCTGCACGATGGGCTCGTGCACCGCTACCGCACCGACACGGGAGTCGACGGGCTGACCGGGGGAGAGAGCCCATTCCTGGCCTGCTCGTTCTGGCTGGTCGAGCAGTACGCCGCGACCGGGCGCCGCGACGAGGCCGAGGCGCTGATGGCGCGGCTGTGCGCGCTGACGAACGACGTGGGGATGCTGGCCGAGGAGTACGATCCGGTCGCGGGCCGTCAGCTCGGCAACACCCCGCAGGCGTTCAGCCACCTGGCGCTGGTGCGCGCCGCGGATGCCCTCACCCGCACCGAGCTGCGCCCGCGGTAGTTCGCTTCGTCCCTGCCCCTGTTCATCGCCCCCGCCCCTGTCTGTCGACGTAAGCCAGGAGGGGCGGCGACGGCCAGGAGGGGCGGCGACGGCCAGGAGGAGCGGTGACCAGGAGGAGCGGTGACCAGGAGGGCGGCGGCGACAGGGAGCTCGGCGGCGAGCGGCATCAGGCGTTGACGAGCAGGGTCTCGTCGATCGGGCGGCGGGTGCGCGGGGCGACCTCGCGTTCCTGCAGCGCCTCGGGCAGCCGTGTCGCATCGCCGAGGTCGCCGAGCGCGAGCACCGTCATCGGGGTCAGACGCTCGTCGATCCCGAAGGTCTCGCGCAGCTGGTCAGCGACGAAGCCGCTCATCTGGTGCACGTGCAGACCGTCGTGGTGCGCCTGCACCGAGAGGTGCGCGACGGCCTGACCGAGGTCGTAGACCGCGTGGCTGATCGGGGCGCCGTCGGCGTCAGTGGTCTCGGTGATCGCGACGATCAGCACGGCGGCGTCGCCGGCCCACACCTGGTTGAAGCCCATCAGCGCCGAGTGGATGCCGTGGTGCGCGGCCGATCCGCGCCGAGCCACGATGAACCGCCAGGGCTGCGAGTTGCTCGCGCTCGGCGACCAGCGGGCGGCCTCGAGAGCGGATGCCAGCTTCGCCTCATCGATGGGAGTCTCGGCGTCGTAGGCGCGGGGGCTCCAGCGCTCGGCGAGCACGTCGAGCACGGGGTGCTCGGTCTGGGCGGCGCGGTCGATGACGGTGTTGCTCATGTGGGATGAGGCCTTTCAAGTAGTGCAGCGAAAGGACCTCATCGTCCACAATCACCCCAGTCTATTCGTCCGCATGTTCCTGTTGCTGATCGTGCTGTCAGCCGCGCAGCGCCTCGCCCAGCTTCACGCGCGCACCCATCCGCAGCAGCGAGTTCTCGTAGATCTTCGCGGCGACCCAGATGGCACCGACACAGCTGGCGATGAGGATCGCGAGCGAGAGCAGCGCCTCCCACCACTGCGCCTCGCCGACGAACAGGCGCATCGGCATGCCCACAGGCGCCGAGAACGGCACGTACGACAGGATCGTCAGCACGACGGGGTTGTCGTTGAAGAAGATCACCAGGAAGTACGGCAGCATCACCAGCATGATCAGCGGCATGGTGGTCGAGCCGATGTCCTCCTGCCGCGACACCATCGACGCCGCCGCCGCGTACAGCGAGGCGAGCAGGATGAACCCGAACAGGAAGAACACCGCGAACCACAGGATCGGCGCGCCGATGCCACTGAGCAGCTCCTGCTGCCCTGTGACGATCAGGCCGACCACGGCGATCGCGGCGAGCAGGATGATCTGCGCCATCGCCAGGATCGTGTTGCCGATCACCTTGCCGGCCAGCAGCACCCGGGTGGGGATCGCCGAGATCAGCAGCTCGACCACGCGGGTCTGCTTCTCTTCCACCACGCTCTGCGCGATCGTGCCGCCGAAGGTCGATGCGGCCATCAGGAAGACCAGACCGAAGCCGAGGGCGACGATGTAGCGCACCAGCGGATCGGTTCCGGCGGGCTCGAGGATCTCGACGGTGGGCGTCTGCGACAGCGCCATCAACAGGCTCGTCGGCGCGTCCTCCTTCGCCAGCAGCACGTATCCGAAGCCGGACTCGTCGCCGGGGATCACCGCAGCGATGACATCGCCGGACTTCACGAGCTTCTCGGCCTCGGCGCGGTCATCGACCTCGGTCACCTTGGTGTTCGGCACGGCTTCGACGATCGACGCGGTCTGCGCGGTCGCGGCGACCGCGTCGGGCTCCGGCGACGCGCTGTTGAACCCGCCGATGAGCACGCCGACGAGGGCTGCGAGCAGCAGGATGCCGGTGGAGATCATGAACGCCTTGCTGCGCAGCTTCGAGGCGATCTCGCGCTCGGCGACGAGCCACACGGCCTGGGGGGTCGAGTTGGTCATGCGATGACCTCCTTGAAGATCTGAGCGAGCGAAGGATGCTGGGGTGCGAACGTCGTGACCGCGCCGCGGGTGACGGCCTGCTGCAGCACGCGCTGCGCTGTATCGGGGGAGTCGACATCGAACAGGGCCGAACCGCCCTCGAAGTCGAGCACCGTCACGCCGGGCTGTGTGCGCAGCCAGCCGACATCGGCCGACGACTGCAGCTCGTACTGCAGCGTGGAGTGCTGCGCGCGCAGCTGCTCGCGGGACCCGGCGGCGCGGATCGTGCCGTCGGCGATGATGATCAGGTCATCGCACAGCCGCTCGACGACATCGAGCTGGTGTGACGAGAACAGGATCGCGGCGCCCTGCGCGGCACGGGCCTGCAGCACGCCGGCGACGACGTCGACCGCGATCGGGTCGAGGCCCGAGAACGGCTCGTCGAGGATGAGCACCTCGGGGTCGTGCACGATGGCGGCGGCGATCTGCGCGCGCTGCTGGTTGCCGAGCGACAGCGACTCGATCTTGTCCTCTAGGCGCTCGCCGAGTCCGAGTTCGGTCAGCAGTGCGGTGGCGCGCTCGGTGGCATCCGACTTCGCGAAGCCGTGCAGGCGCGCGAGATACACGATCTGCTCGAGCACCTTCATCTTCGGGTACAGCCCTCGTTCCTCCGGCATGTAGCCGAAGAGGCGGCGGTCGGATGCTGTCACCGCCGTGCCGTCCAGGGTGACGGTGCCGCCGTCGGCGGCCAGCACACCGAGGATGATGCGCATCGTGGTCGTCTTGCCCGCACCGTTGCCGCCGACGAATCCGGTCAGTCGGCCTGGAGCGACCTCGAACCGGATGCCATCGAGCACGGTCCGCGAGCCGTAGCTCTTGGTGATCCCGTCGAGACTCAGTTGTCCTTGCATACCTCCACGTTATGGAGGCGAGTGGATGCCGGGCATCCCCCCTGCGGTGGATTGTGGGGACTCCGCCGTCCGGCGGACCGGCCCAGCGAGCCCGGGGGCGGGCATGGGGCGAGGTCAGCGCCGGCCGAGGTGCAGCACGGCCCGCACGAGCAGTCCCGCCACCAGCGACCAGAACGCGGCGCTGATGCCGAACAGGGCGATGCCGGATGCTGCCACCAGGAACGTCACGACGGCGGGCATCCGCTCGCCGGGGTCATCGATCGCCTGCTGCACCGACGAGCCGAACGCGGCGAACAGTGCGAGGCCGGCGACTGCCGGGATCACCGCGGCTGGCGCCAGCAGCACCAGTGCCGCGAACACCGCCGAGAACGCGCCGAGCACGATGTACGAGATGCCGGTCGAGACGCCGGCCACCCACCGCCTGGCAGGGTCGGGCTCAGCGTCGGGGGCTGCGGCGAGAGCAGCGCTGATCGCGGCGAGGTTGATGGCGTGCCCGCCGAACGGAGCGCCGATGGCCGAGCCGACGCCGGTGACGAGCATCGCCGGGCGCCACGGCACCTCGTAGCCATAGCTGCGCATCACGGCGATGCCCGGTACGTTCTGTGACGCCATCGTCACGATGAACAGCGGAAGTGCGATGCCGATGCTCGACCCGAGCGTGAAGGTGGGGGAGGTGAACTCCAGCGTGGGGATGAGCAGGGCAGGGTCGACGACCGTGTCGGATGCTGCGATGCCGACGATCACGACGACTGTGGCGGCCACGAACGCCAGCGGCACCGCCCAGCGTGGTGCGATCCGCGCGAACACCAGCCACGTCAGCACGACGGGGACGACGCCCCACGGGTTGGCGACGAGTCCGGTGATCGGGGCGAGGCACAGCGGCAGCAGGACGCCGGCGAGCATGGCCTGAGCGATCGACGGGGGGATCGTGGCGATCAGAGCCCCGATCCGGGGGACGAGGGCGGTCAGCAGGATGAGCGCGGCGACGACGATGAACGCACCGACCGCGGCCGGCCATCCGCCTTCCACTGCGCTGACCGCGGCCAGCAGCGCGGCGCCAGGCGTCGACCAGGCGGCGGTGATCGGCATCCGATATCTCCACGCCAGGATCACGCACGCGATGCCCATCGTGAGACTGAGGATCAGCAGGCCGCTGGCGGCCTGTGCGGGGCTGGCGCCGACCGCATCGAGGCCGGTGAGCACGACCGCGAACGAACTCGTGAAGCCCACCAGGGCGGTGACGACACCGGCCGTGATCGGGCGCGACAGAGAGGTGCGGGCGGCGTCTGTCATGCGTCACTTCACCGTCGCGGTGATCATCGGGTGATCCGACAGGTGCGACTCGACGACCTCGGCATCCGTGACGCTCATGCCCGAGAGCAGCAGATGATCGATCTGCGCTTTCTCGCTGGCGTCAGCGAAGGCATCTTCGGCGCCGGATGCCATCAGCGTGGCCCACGCGGCGGAACCACGCGTCGTATTGAGGTCACCGCCGGCGATGACCGGACTGTCCGCCGACGTGATGGCATCCGCGAACAGAGCGGCCTGCCGATCGGTGGCATCCGTCTCGTTGCCGTCGGGCTGCAGGTGCGTGGCGATGACGCTGACGTCCTTGCCGTCCCAGGTCACCGTGGCCGAGGTGTACGCAGCGCCGGTGAGCGCGTCGAACATCGGGTACTTCGTGGACGAGGCATCCGACATCGGCAGATCGGTGAGGATCGCATCGCCCCACACCGGGTCGGCGGCGGGGCCGAAGACCACGCGCATGTCCAGCATCCGAGCCAGGATCGACAGCTGATCCTGCCCGCCGTTGAGCAGCCACCCGCGATCGACCTCGCTGAGCAGCACCACGTGCGCTCCAGAGGAGCGGATCTGCTCGGCCACCGCGATCGGGTCGAACCGGCCATCGAGGCCGTAGCCCATCCGCACGTTGTAGGCCGTGACGCTGAGCTCGTCGTCAGCCGCGGCTGGGCGCGCGTCGACCGTGGGGACCGTCACGAACGGTGCGACCAGGGCGACGGCGGTCGCCGCCACCGCGCCCACCGCGACACCGGCGACGGCCCTGGCACCCGAATCGTCCATCCTGCGCTCGGCGGCCCGCTCGTCAGCATCCGACATCTCGCCCCCGGCGCGGTAGGCGAGCACCCACGCCGCCATCGCGACCGCCGCCACGACGATCACGAGGTCGGCCCGGTAGCCGAGGTCGTAGCCGGCGTAGTACGCGAAGAACAGCGCCGTCCAGATCACCGAGCCGATTCCCGCTCCCAGCGCCGACAGGCGAACCGAGTGCCCAGGGCCCGCGAACAGCAGCATCCGAGCGGCCGCCGCTGGGCCCACAGCGAACGCGATCAGCGCCCACGGGGTGAGCGACCCCTCGAATCCGGCGCGATCGACCTCGACCAGCAGTGACACGGCGAGCGACGCGACCAACAGCGCGGCGGCGATCCAGGGACGCTGCCGCGGCGACGGCAGCAGCGCGACGACGGCCGTCGCTCCCGTCCCGATCACGACCACTGACGGGCCCCATACGGTGTCGATCGTCGACGCGCGGCCGACATTGCCGAGTGCGAGCAGTACCAGCAGCAGCGTGGGCAGCAGCAGAACAGCCGTGCGCGGCGAGACCGGCTCCCGAGGGGCGTCGGATGCCCCTCGCACCGCGAACGCGAGAAGCACGGCCTGCACGATGAGGAGGCCGATGTCCCAGGCATCCGATCGCCACACTGCGCCGTACCCGCCCAGCATCGCATGCGTCGCCGTGCTCACGGCGACCCCGACGAACACGCTCGGAACCAGCGTGCGGCCGAGCGCCCCGGCGCACAGGCACAGCACAGCGACGACGAGGAGCACGCCGATCGAGCTGCCGTAGAGCTGCACGTCACCGCCGACCGGATTCATGCGGGTGACGATGCGCACGGCGAACGCGGCGATGAGCAGCCACGCCGCGAGCACAGGGGCCGGGCGCGACACGAACGCCACCACCACGAGCGGCGCTGCCATCACCGCCAGCGCGAACGCGCCCATGATCTCGGGCGGAGTCTCGGCGGCCTGCCCGAAGAGCGTGATGAGCGACGGCGTCCACAGCCGCCAGAAGTCGATGAGCAGCCACGCGGCGACGATGCCGACCAGGCTGAGAGAGAGCCTTCGCATCCCCCGAGTCTGGCCTGCCCCGCCGTAGGCGCCGCGCGCCGCGCCGCGTGCGCGAAGAGGGGATTGACAGAGCGGATGCCGGGTGTGAGTGTCAACGGGTCAGCAACGACCATCGATAGGGAGGTCATCATGACCGGCCGCATCATCATCGACATGTTCACCACGCTCGACGGCGTCGCCCAGGCGCCGGGCGGTCCGGAGGAGGACCCCAGCGACGGCTTCCCGTTCGGCGGCTGGCAGGCCCCGCTGCCCAGTGAGGCGGTCGGCCGCAGCGTCGACGAGGGCATGAAGACCCTTGACGCGCTGCTGCTCGGTCGTCGCACCTACGACATCTTCGCGGGGTACTGGCCGAACCACACGAGCGGGCCGGAGGGGTTCATCGGACAGCTCTTCGACCGGGTGCCGAAGTACGTCGCGTCGCGTGACGCCGACATCCGCCTGGACTGGCAGGGGAGCACCAGGGTGGGTGCGGACCTGGCGTCGGAGATCGCGGCACTGCGTGAGAAGCACAACGACGTGCACGTGATCGGCAGCATCGACTTCGTGCAGACGCTGCTCACCGAGAAGCTCTACGACGAGCTGCAGCTGTGGGTCTATCCGATCGTGCTCGGGCAGGGCAAGAAGGTGTTCCCCGAAGGGGCTGCGCCCGCGAACCTGCGGCTGCTGCATGCCGAGGCCGGCGACGGAGGCGCCCTGCTGCTGCGCTACGCGCCGCTCCCCGGCGAGGTGCAGACCGGCGTCATGGGCGACTGACGCCCGCCGCCGTCCGCTCGCCCAGCGGGATCGGGCGCGGGAGCGCAGGGAGCGGTCAGGTCAGGTCAGGTTGTGGCGGTGGGCCAGGACGACGGCCTGCACGCGGTCGCGCGCGCCGAGCTTCTGCAGCACCCGCGACACGTGCGTCTTGACCGTCGCCTCGCCGATGAACAGCGCGCCGGCGATCTCGGCGTTGCTGCGGGCATCGGCCATCAGCGTCAGCACTTCGCTCTCGCGCTCGGTGAGGGGCTCGCTCAGCACTCCAGCGGTCGAACCCGCGCGGGCGACAGCTGTCGGCGTCGCCGTGAGAGGCGCCGAGCTGGATGCTGCGAAGCGGGCCAGCACGCGGCGCGTGACCTCTGGCGCCAGCATCCCGTCGCCGGAGGCGAGAGCGCGCACGGCCGTGATCAGCTCTTCGGGGCCGGCGTTCTTGAGCAGGAATCCGCTCGCGCCGGCATCCAGGGCCTCGAACAGGTACTCGTCGCGGTCGAAGGTCGTCACGATCGCGACGGCGGATGCCAGGTCACTGTCCGCCACGATCAGGCGGGTCGCTTCGAGACCGTCCATGTCGGGCATCTGCACGTCCATCGTGATGACGTCGGGGCGCAGCCGCCGTGCGAGCTCCACACCCTCGGCCCCTGTGGCGGCCTCGCCGATCACCTCGATGTCGGGCTGCGTGCCGAGGATGGTGCGGAAGCCGGCGCGCAGCATCGCGTGGTCGTCGACGAGCAGAACGCGGATGGGAGTGTCAGGCATGTCGGCTTTCCGTCGAGGCGAGAGTCGAGTGGGGGGAGAGAGTTGCTCACGAGGCGGCGGTGAGGGGGATGCTGGCGCGTACCCGGAATCCGCCCTGCGGGCGCGGCAGCAGCTCGATCGACCCGCCGGATGCCAGTGCGCGCTCGCGCATGCCCAGCTGGCCGAGGCCGGGTCGGGGCGCCGCCGTGACCCGACCGGAGTTCACGATCTCGAGTTCGACAGCATCCGACTCGTACCGCACGCGCACGTCAGCCGTCGCGCCGACGCCGGCGTGACGGCGGGCGTTGGTCAGCGCCTCCTGAGCGATGCGGTACAGGTTCACGCCCACAGTGCTCGACACCGGCACGGGGGTTCCGATCACCGTGTAGTCGGTGGGCAGCCCGGCATCCCGCGACGACTGCGCGAGCAGCCCGATGTCGGCCAGGCCGAGCATCGTCGCAAACTCCTCGTCTTCGCCGCCCGGCGCCCGAAGAGTCTCGAGCAGTCGGCGGAAGTCGCCGATCGCCTCGCGCGAGGCCTCCTCGACACTGGTCATGATGGCTCTCGCGCGCTCGGGGTCCTGATCGACGACCAGGCGTGCGGCACCTGCCTGCACCCCCATCACCGACACATGGTGCGCGACGACGTCATGCAGCTCGCGCGCGATGCGCACCCGATCGAGCGCGACAGCCTGCGCAGCGGTCACCTCGCGCTCGCGCTCGAGCTCGTGAGTGCGCTGCTCCAGCGCGAAGCGCTGCTCGGCGGCGTGCCAGGAGCGCTCGCCGAAGTAGTACGCACCGCCGAAGTAGAGTCCGTTCAGCAGCAGCTGGATCATCATGAACGCCAGCACCGGCGAGAACGCCCCTGCTGCGACATCGGCATCGGCCGCACCGCTGATCGCCTCGCCGTACATCACGGCCAGCAGCCAGATGAACATGCCGACGATGATCCCGATGCGCACCCACATGGCCGCCCGCCGGTCGTTCATCCATGCGCCCACCGTGTACATCGCGATGAACATCGTGATCTGCACGACGTAGACCTCTGGCACCTTCAGCGACACGCTCGCGAAGAAGACGACGGCGATGAAGACCGCGACCGGTGCGGGCCAGCGCCGTCGCACGGCCAGCGGAGCGGCGACGCCGAGCACGACCAGCAGCGCAGACCACAGCGGCGCCTGGTCCTCGCCGTACATCTGCGCGATCGATGACAGGCCGGCGCTGATGACACCGCCCACGAGCATGACCGCCGCGAGCAATACGTCCTGTCGCAGGTCACGCGGCGTGGGGGTGCGCGTGAATGAAGCGGATGCGGGCATGCTCCTACCGTAGAGCGGAGCGACCCCCGCCCACATCCGTCGAGCGGGGGATGCGCCGCCGCGCCCGGCCTGCGCAGCCCGGTGCCTGACTCAGACGACGGTGCCTGAATCCGATGACGCGGGCTGATTCAGACGACCGCGAGCGCGTCGATCTCGACGAGCATCTCGGGATGCGGCAGCCCTACGAACACCGTCGTGCGGCACGGCAGCTCGCCGCTCGGCACGTGCTTGTGCACGAAGTCGCCGTAGGCCTCGTTCATGCCGGGGAAGAGGCTCTGCTCGGTGAGGTAGACGCGGAACATCAGCACGTCGGCGACCGAGGCTCCGCCGGCCTCGAGGATCGCCCGCACGTTCTCGAGCGTGCGCATCGTCTGTGCGTACACATCGCCCTCTGCGATGTAGGCGTTGGTCGCCGGATCCATCGGGCCCTGCCCCGAGACCTGAAGCATGTTGCCCTTGCGCAGTCCCTGTGAGAAGACGTGGGCCGGGGCGGGGGCGTCGTCGGTGCGGATGACGGTGGTTTCGGTCATTTCTCTCCGGAGTGGGGATCGGATGGAGGCCAGGCAGTTCAGGTGAAGTGCAGCCGGATCAGGTCGCGCACGCGCAGCTCGTCGTCCACCAGAGGCACGAGACCCCAGCGGTCGAGCGTCGTGCAGGGGTGCGAGATGCCCAACTCGACGAGATCGCCGACCCGAGGTGGGGCGCCGGCGCCGGCAGCATCCGCATCGAATTCGATGAACGCATGCTGGTCGGCGAGCTTGGCCACGCGCCCGACGAATCCGCGTGCGGCGGAGCCGTCGCGCCCGCGCACCCCGCGCACCCCGCGCACCGAAGGCAGGTCCTGATCGAAGCCGACATCGCGTCGCCCGCAGAGCGCGACAGCGAGGCCGGGCTCGGGGATGCTGAGCACCGGCGCCCACACGCGGATCGCCGACAGCAGGTCCGGTGCGCCGTCGCTGCCGCGTGCGCCAGGGGTGGTGCGCGCGTACAGCCCATCGTCGTGAGTGAGGTACGCGCCGCTGCGCAGCAGGATGCGCGCAGCCGGGATGCCGGCGGCGAGCAGCTCGTCGACCGCGACGTCGAAGTACGCGCTGCCGCCGAGGGAGATGATGCTGTCGGCGGGGAGCAGGCCTTCGGCTTCGAGGGTGGATGCCGACGCGGCGAGCTCGCGCACGAAGGCGTGCACCTTCTGCACCTTCTCGCCCTCGGTCTCGCCGCCGAGAGTGCCCTCGTAGGTCGCGAGGCCGATCACGCGGATGCCAGGGGCGTGCGCAGCTTGCGCGGCCAGTTCCCGAAGGGCGTCGAGTCCGCGCACGCCGGTGCGGCCGCCAGGATGTCCGACCTCGAGCAGCACGTCGATCGGGCGCGCCCCCGCTGCGGGTGGGGCGGATGTCGTCGCCGAGGCGGGTTCTGCGAGCAGCGCGAGCCCAGCGGCCGAGTCGGCGTACACCGGGCACACGAAGTGCGGATCGGCGGCGAGCTCGGCACGCAGCCACGCGATCGCACCGGGCTCGACGAGCTGGTTGGCCAGCAGCAGATGCTCGATCCCCGCCGCCCGGTACACCCGCAGCTGTGTCGGCGTTGCCGCCGTGATGCCCCAGGCTCCTGCATCCACCTGCCACTGCGCGAGCTTCGGCGACATCGCGGTCTTGCCGTGCGGGGCGAGCGCTACCCCGCGCGAGCGGACGTACGCCATCATGGCGTCGATGTTGTGCAGGATGGCACTCTCGCTCAGCGCGAGCTGGGGGAAGTCGCGATCAGAGGCGAACAGCGACGTGCCGGCGAGGTCGGTGGTGCCAGCGTCATCGAGCGCCGGGCCGAGACCCTTGGTGAGCGAGAGCGGAGACGATTCGATCATGATGACGGCCTTCCTGTGGTGACGGGCTCTTTCATCATGCACGGCTCGCCGCCGGCGAGGACAGGCCTTCCCGCGACGATCACGTCGGCGATCCCGTCGGCCAGCAGTGTGGGGGAGTCGTAGGTGGCGCGGTCGGCGAGACTGTGCGGGTCGACGAGGCAGAAATCTGCGATGGATGCCAGTCGCACGACACCACGATCGCCGAAGCCGAACCGGCGCGCGGCGCGCCACGACAGGTGCTCGGCGGCTTCAGACCAAGACCAGTCCTGCCAACCCAGGACGTGCCGCCGCAGCATCCGAGCGAAGCTCCCCCACGCGCGGGGGTGGGGATGGGTGCCGAGGAAGATGCCGTCTGAGCTGCCGAGGTGTGCAGGGTGATTCGCGATCGCGCGCACGTCGGCCTCGCCGTTCGCGGCGGGCTGGCGCACGATGACGCCGGCGCCGAGCCCCGTGTCGACGATGAGGTCGCACACAGCCCGACCGATCGAGCGTCCGGCGCGCTCGGCGACGGTCGTCAGCGTCAGGCCCTCGGCCCACGCCCAGTCCGGGTGATCGGCGACGCTGATGGTGAGGCGGGAGAGCAGCTCGGCGAGCGTGGGGAACCAGTCGCGATCGAGCTGTGCGCGGGTCGCGGGGTCCGCGAGTCGCGCGAGTGTCTGATCCGGGCCGTCCTGCTGCAGCTCGGCGGGGAGGGCGAGCATCGCGAGGATCGTGTTGCCGCGACGGTAGGGGTAGGAGTCGAAGGTGAGGTCGATGCCGTTGCCGAGCGCGGCATCCACGATCGGGAGCGCGAGTGCGGCGGGGGCGTGCAGGTGGGCGACATGCACCGCGGCGCCGGTCTCGCGGGCCAGCGCAATCAGCTCGCCGAGACCGCGCGGAGCATCAGCCTCGTAGCCGCGCACATGTGCGACGAGGGGCAGCCCGGTGTCGGCCGCGATCGTGGCGTAGCGGTGCAGCTCGGCGGCGTCGGCGAAGCTGCCCGGCACGTATTCGAGACCCAGTGAGATGCCGGTGGCGCCTTCGGCGATGGCCGTGCGGGTGATGTCCTCGGACTGATCGAGCTGCCGGGCGGTGAGCGGCGCGGCGGAGAAGCCGTTGATCGTGGTGCGCACAGTGCCCGCTGGCACGAGCATCCTGCACGTCAGGCGCGAGACGCGGGCGTAATGGGCGAGCAGCTGCGCGACGCTCAAGCCGCTCTCGTGACCGCTGGGAAGCGGGCCGTTGATGGCCGCAAAGTAGCGCTCGTTCAGAGCGGCGGAAGCTGGTGTCGTCGGTGCGAACGAGATGCCGTCCTGGCCGAGCACGACCCCGGTCACGCCCTGCCGCAGCAGTCCGTGCTCGCGATCATCTCGACCGAGGGCGCCTTCGCCGTGACTGTGCGCATCGATGAAGCCCGGCATCAGGATGCGACCGTCGGCCTCGATGACGTCGGAGCCCGTGGGGAGGTGCGCTGCGTCGATGTCGGGCGGGTGGATGCCGGCGACCTGGCCCTCCGCGATGAGCACGGTGCCGCGTTCGAGGTCAGTGCGCCCCGGGAGGGGGAAGCGCGCGTTCCGGATGGCGAGCGGCCGCTGTGCCGACGTGACCACGATCGCTCCCCAGTTTGTTAGATGCGTGAACTTACTGTGTCACATCTCGGCGGGGCATCGCAAACGCCCGAGCAATCGCGCTGCGGGGTCGATTGTGCAGGCTCGAGGACCCGGGCGGGGGGCACCCTCGACCTGGCACCGTGGCAGTTCGGCGCCGTCCGTAGGAAGGCGTCAGGCGCCCAGCACGCGCTCGATGACGATGGCGACGCCGTCGTCATCGTTAGATGGCGCGATCTCGTCGGCGGCATCGCGCACCGCGTCAACCGCGTTCGCCACGGCGACGCCGTGCCCGGCCCACTGCAGCATCTCGAGGTCGTTGAGGGCGTCGCCGAAGGCGAGCACCTCGCCGCGGTCGATGCCGAGCCGGGTGCAGACCTGCGCGAGTCCGGTGGCCTTGGTCACGCCCTCGGCCATCACCTCGACGAACGGCGCGCCCGAGAGGGTGGCTTCGAAACCTGTCAGCCCCAGCGACTGCAGTGCCGCGAAGATCTCGGGGATCGGCACGGATGAGTGCCTGATCACCAGCTTCAGGCTCGGGGCGCCCACGACCTCGGCCAGCGGCACACCGCCCATCGACTCGGGGTGTCGCTTGTGGTCGCTCAGATCGGCGATCGCCGCGTAGCCCTCCTGCGCGACGAATCCCTCGCCGGCATCGCGGACACTCGCGAACAGCAGATCGGGGATGACGGTCTGCAGCGCGTCGGCGAGTTCCTGCTGCACTGTCGACGGGATCTGCTCGGCGAACAGGTGCTCGCCGGTCGTGAGGTGCACGCCGTAGGCGCCGTTTCCGCACAGTGCCCAGTCGGCGAAGCCGGCCTGCTCGGCTATGGGCCGAAGGCCGATCGGCTGGCGCGCGGTGACAGGGACGGTCGCGATTCCGGCTTCCCGTGCCGCATCGAACGCTGCGCGCGTGCGCGCTGAGACGCGGCCGGCGCTGTCGAGGATCGTGCCGTCGAGATCTGTGGCGATGAGACGGATGCCCGTTGGCCCGTCCGCTGCGCCCGACTCGCTCACGCGAAGATCATCGGCATGTCGTCGTCATCGTCCTCGCCGCCGAGGTCGAGTTCGACGACCACCGGCACGTGGTCACTCGGCTGCTCGCCCTTGCGCTCCTCGCGATGGATGGACGCCCCCGACACAGCATCTGCGAAGGGCTGCGATCCGAGGATGAAGTCGATGCGCACGCCCTCGTTGCGGGGGAACTTCAGCCGCTGGTAGTCCCAGTACGTGAACCCCTCGGGGATCAGCGGGCGCACCACATCGGTGAGCCCGGCCGATTCGAGTGCAAAGAATGCTGCGCGCTCTTCAGGGGAGACGTGCGTCGAGCGGCCCTCGACGATGTCGGGGTCGCCGTTGTCCAAGGCGTACGGAATGATGTTGAAATCGCCGACCAGGGCGAGCGGGCGGCTCGGGTTGGCGGCGATCTCGGCCGCGGTGGCCGTGCGCAGCGCCTCGAGCCAGTGCAGCTTGTAGTCCAGGTGGGGGTCGCCGAGGGCCCGGCCGTTGGGCACGTAAAGGCTCCACACCCGCACGCCGCCCACGGTCACGCCGAGCGCGCGGGCTTCCAGCGGGGCGTCGGGACCCTCATGACCCTTCGCGAAGCCGGGCATCCCGTCGAACGACGTCGACACCTCAGTGATCGGCTCGCGGCTGGCGATCGCCACGCCGTTCCACTGATTCAGGCCATGCACCTCGACGTGGTACCCGGCCTCTTCGAACGGCGCATAGGGGAACTGCTCCGGCTTGCACTTGATTTCCTGGAAGGCGAGCACGTCGATGTCCTCGCGCACGGCGAAGTCGACGGCACGCCCGACGCGGGTGCGGATCGAGTTGATGTTCCAGGTGGCCAGACGCATGCATCCAGCCTAGGCGGGGGAGGGGACACCGGCCGTCCGGCAGCTCACCCCTGCCGGTGGAAGATCGCCGCCGCTTCGGTGCGGTTGGCTGCGCCGACCTTCGTGAGGATCGCCGACACGTGCACGGAGGCGGTTTTCGGTGAGATGAACAGGCGCTGTCCGATCTCGGGGTTGGTCAGCCCCTCGGCGACCAGTTCCAGAACCTGGCGCTCTCGGGCGGTCAACTGGGGCAGGCCGCCGGTGTCGGCATCCGCGAGCCCGGCGCGGGCGGCGAGTTCGCGCGCCCAGCGGGCGACGACGTCGATGCCGTGCGCGGGGGCGCCGTCGCCGATCATCTCCAACAGGGCCGACGCCTCGTCGCGTTCGCCGGCATCCAGCAGCGCCTCGGCGAGGCGGTAGCGCGCGTACCAGAGCTGGCGCACCGGGACGAAGCCGTCGGCGGCGAGGTCGGATGCTGCCCGCCAGGCATCCACGGTCTCCGACGGCGTCCCGGCTGTGCCGCGCGCGGTCTCCGCGGCGACGAGGGCTGCAATGGCCGGGCTCGCCTCATCGGCGCCGTGCCGGTCGAGCACGTCGGCGATCATGGCGCGGACCGGCTCCAGCGCCTCGGCATCCATCCCGGCGTGCATGGCATCGGCGAGCGCCCGCGCGGCCCCGACGACGTGCGGGCGGGAGATGCCGGGCTCCAGCTTCGCCCGCACGATGTCGAGCGCTCCCTCGAATGCCTTCTCGGCCGTGCGGGTGCGCTCGCCGGCATCCCGTGCGATCTCGGCGAGGTTCAGCAGTCGCTCCAGGGTGCAGGTGCCCCAGCCTGCGAGCTCCTCGCCGTCTTCGGCGGTGAGCGCGTCGATCTCGGTACGGAGCTGTTCGAAGCGCTGCCGTGCGAGCTCGGCCCTGTCAGACCAGATGTCAGCGAGACCCAGCAAGCGCCAGCCGTACGACACCATGATCTGAAGGCCGACGATGCCGTCGAGTCCGCGTTCCGCCGTGCGCCGTCCGTCCTCAGCCCGTCCCAGGCAGAACAGCGCCTCGGCATGATTGAGCTCGACGAAGTGCAGTCCGTCGATGTCACGCGGCAGGCCCCGCACGTTCTGCACGGTGGTCTCGTCGGCCTCGGCGTACCGACCCAGGCGCACGAGCACGTCCTGCTCGGAGATGAACAGCACCAGCTCCGTCCGGTTGGTCGGCGCATGAACGAGGTGAGCGCGGAGCCTGTCGAGCGCCCCATGGAGGCTGCCCGCAAGGCAGAGCAGCACGGCCGCGGCGTCGACCACCCGGGACTGCAGGATCGGGTCGTCCATACGCAGGGTGAGGGAGATCGCCTCGTCGGTGAGGCGCTGCAGCTCGGGGAAGTCGTCGCGCCGCAGCGATAATGCGGCTCCGCGCACCCGCGAGAGCAGGCATTCTGCCAGCAGCTCATGCTGGGACGGATCGTCGCGGTCGAGCAGTTCGAGCGCCTCGATGATGCTGTCGCGCGATGCGGCCGCATCACCGAGGATCGACAGGGCGTACGAGGCGATGTTCAGCAGCGCTGCCCTATCCGTGCGGTGCTCGGGAGGCGTCTCGAGCAGCCCCGAGCGGGCGATGCGCAGTGCGCGCCGGGGGTCGTCCAGACCGTCCTCGGCGGTCCGCGCGCAGAACCGCGACCGCGACATGCCGACCCGATCGGCGGCATCCGGGATCTGCGCCCACATCTCCAGCATCCGCTCGCCGATCTGCGACGCCACCATCTCGGGGGCGGTGTCGGTCGCGAATCCACGGGCGACGATGAGCGCGTCGAATGCGCGCACGCTGTCGCGCGCCTGCGCCCAGTGCTCAGCCACCTCTGCGGCCAGTTCGCGGTGCCCCTCGACGAGCCGGACGTCGAGCACGCCGGCGAAGCGGGCGTGCAGCCCGGAGCGGATGCTGGGCAGCACGTCATCGTGCACGGCCTCCTGCAGCAGCGCGTGACGGAAGCCGTATCCGGTGGAATCGGTCACCAGGATGTTCGCGGCCAGCGCCTCGCGCAGCCCGCCGTGCAGACGGTCGCGTTCGATCCAGCCCTGTGCGGCCTCGTCGAGCAGGTCGCTGTCGATGTGCACACCGCCGACGGCCAGCAGGTCGACGGCATCGCGGGCGCCGGTGCTGAGGGATTCGACTCTGGCGAGCAGCAGATCGCGCAGTGTCTCCGGCAGACGATCCTCGTGCAGAGCGACGAGCTCCTCGATAAAGAAGGGCAGACCGTCGCTGCGTTCGACGATGCGCTGGACGGCGGTGGCATCGAGCTCGGGGGCGAGCATGCGGGTCAGCGCCGCCGCGTCGTCTTGGGCGAGGCGCTCGAGGTCGATGAAGGTGACGGCGCGGTTGCGCTCGAGGTCGGCGAGCACGCCGCGCAGCGGATGCCCGCGCCCCACGTCGTCCGTGCGATAGGTCATCACGAGGGTGAGATGCTCACCGCGAAGCGTGAACGAGAGAGTCTTCAGCAGCGCGAGGGTGGCCGTATCCGACCAGTGCAGATCCTCGATGAGCAGGACCAGATGTCGGTCGTGACTGACGGTGTCGAGCAGTGCGCCGAGCGCGTCGGAGACGGTGTCGGCGTCGGATGCTGTGGCGCCGGATGCTGCGGGTGCGGCGATCTCGGGAAGGAGCCCGCGCAGCGCCAGACGGGCGCTCGGTGTGGCGGCGCTGAGGAGCTCGTCGCCGAGTCGGGAATGCAGGTCGCGGAGCAGCCGGCGGATCGGGGTGTACGGGCTGCCGATCTCGCCCATGTCGACGCACTGGCCGGTCGCGAAGACGGCTTCGGCGTCGAGGATCGTCAACTCGCGGTGGAACTCCTGCAGCAGGCGGGTCTTGCCGATGCCGGCCTCGCCGCGGACGATCACGATCTGCGGCGTGCCCTCGCGGCCGGCGTCGAAGGCCTGTCGGAGGGTGGATGCTGCCTCATCGCGGACGATGAGGACTGTCGACGGTGACATGGCCATGGCCCATGGTGACATGGCCGGCTCGGCCGGGCCAGAGGTCACGCGTGACGGACCGCGCGCTGCGTGGCGGTGTGCCGGCGAGCGGCGGGCCGCGCGAACAGGGCGGTGATGCGCCTGGCGGCGCTGGGGCGGTCGACGGTCAGCGTGCCGCGCTCCAGGGCGATGCGACGGCGCTCGAGTTGACGGTTGATGTCTGCGGTGCGCTGCGCGTCGATCATCGATGCGACGTAGAGGCCTGACTGGATCATGATGTTCTCCTTGTTCGGTCCCGCGTGCTGCGGGAGGTCGATGAGAACGACGATCCTCTCTGAGGGGTGGGTGCCGAATCGGGCGAGTGCCTTATCTTCGGGCACGCGAAATGTCTTAGGGGGCGGATTCCACAGCATCCGCCCCCTAAGACCGGCCTACTCGCCGTCAGCGCTGGGCGGGGTCGCCGGTGCCGATCAGGATGCCGCGGGCCAGCGTGTGGAAGTGCCGATTGAAGCCCAGCACGCCCGGCGTCGCTCCGACCTCGAGGTCGAGATGGTCGACGTCAAGCGCGTCGACCACGAAGAAGTAGCGGTGCACGCCAGTGCCGGCAGGCGGTGCGGCGCCGATGTAGCGCTCCAGACGCGCTTCGTTCGGCAGCACCCTGCTGCCTGCGGGCAGGCTCTTCGCCGTGCCGTCGCCGCTGGGCAATGAGCGGGTGCTCTCCGGCAGGTTGTACGCGGCCCAGTGCCAGAAACCAGAGCCGGTCGGGGCATCAGGGTCGAAGCACGAGATGGCGAAGCTGAGTGTGCCGGCCGGTGGCTGCGACCACTGCAGGGTCGGATGACGGTCTTCACCTGCCCGCTCTGTCGACCATGCGAATCCCGGCAGCGGACCGCCCGGCTCGAAGTCGGGGCTGGTCAGCTCGAGCGGCGCGACGGGGCGCAGCACGGCGAGGGCGGCATACGGATCGTACGAGAACATGTGGAGCCTCCTGCCTTCACGGTAGGCCAGCACCGGGCATCCGATGCGGGAACCCACGCCGAATACACTGGATGCCGTGACGAATCTCGCCGAAGACCGCAAGGCCCTGCTCGACCTGATCACCGCGGAGGCCGTGTTCCACGGCGACTTCACGCTGTCCAGCGGAAAGCAGGCGACGTACTACGTCGACATGCGCAAGCTCACGCTCGATCACCGGGCGGCTCCCGCCATCGGGCGCATCATGCTCGACCTGATCAAGGAGCATGACGTCTCCGCCGTCGGCGGGCTCACGCTCGGCGCCGACCCGATCGCGAACTCGGTGATGCACGCCTCGGTCGGCACGGACCGCCCGCTGGACGCGTTCGTCGTGCGCAAGGAGCCCAAGGATCACGGCCGCGGCCGTCAGGTTGAGGGTGCCGACATCGCCGGCAAGCGCGTCGTCGTGCTGGAGGACACCTCCACCACCGGCCAGTCGGCTCTGAAGGCCGTCGAGGTGCTGCGCCGTGAGGGTGCTGAGGTCGTCGCCGTTGCCGTGATCGTCGACCGCAAGACCGGTGCGCAGGCGGCGATCGAGGCCGAAGGCCTGCAGTGGCTGGCCGCATTCGACCTGGATGACCTGGGGCTCGCCCCGCAGTAACCTCGCGCTGGGCGCTTTTCGCGTGTTCGCCGGGCGGAGGCCAACCGCTACGGCCGGCGACCCTCCGCCGCGTCGGCGACCAGTTTCGCGATGCGGTTGGCGCGCGTCTCGGGGCGCTTGGCGATCGCGATCTGAGTGAGGCCGAGCTTCTTCGCGGACTTCGGGAACCCGTCCCAGGCTGCCCTGGCGGCTGGCGCCGCGTCGAGGGCAGTTGTCAGATCGTCGGGTTCGATGCCGGCCTCGGGACCGTCGAGCACCGTCCACGATCCGTCGGCCTTGGCGGCCTCGATCACGCGGATGCCGGCGGCGGCGAGCAGCCCCGCAGCCTCGAGCTCTATCAGGCGTGCCTTGTTCGTCGCCGCCCAACCACTGCCGCGGCGGCGCGGCGAGAACCACTGCCCGACGCTGCCGTCGTCGAAGGTGCGCACCGGCCCGTCGATCCACCCGAAGCAGAGCGCCTGCCGCACGGCGTCCTCGTACCCGATCCCGTCCGACGCGGCCCGCCGCACATGCAGCAGCCATACCCCGGTTGCCGTCTCGTGGTTGTCGGTCATCCAGGCTCGCCAGTCGGCAGCATCCGCCGCTGTCACCCGCTCGCCGTCGTCGAGAGCTCCCATGCGGTCAGCCTAGATCCTCACCCGCTGCTGCTTCCGGGCGCCACGTTCTGGACTTGGCAACGTTTTCATGGAACCCTGCCTCGTATGGGGAAGAAGAGCGGCGCGGACGCGGCGGGGCGGCCGACGATGAAGGACGTCGCGGCGCGCGCCGACGTCGGGCTCTCGACGGTGTCGCGAGTGGTCTCGGGCAAGGGCGGCGTCAGCCGTGCGAAGCGTCAGGCCGTCGAGAAGGCCGTCGCAGCCCTCGGCTACAGCCGCAACGACTTCGCGCACACCCTGCGCACGGGATCTGCGCGCACGATCGGCGTCGTCGTCACGCGCATCTCCGACCCGTTCTACGCCGAGATCATCGAGGCCGTCGAGTCGCGCGCGCAGGAGCGTGAGCTGCTGGTGCTCGTCGCCTCAGCGGGCGATGACTCCGACGAGAGCGAGCAGGTGATCAAGCGGATGCTGAATCGCCGGCTCGACGGCTTCATCGTCGTCGCTCCGGAAGAGGCCGACATGTCGTTCCTCGACGCGGAGCGCGCGGTCGGCACCCCGATCGTGTTCATCGACCGGCCGCCACGCGGGCTGCACGCCGACGTCGTGCTGGTCGACAACGAGCGCGGTTCCACCGATGCCGTGCGCCACCTGGCACGGGCGGGGCACCGCAGCATCGCCTGCATCGCACACGTCTCGGGCCGCTACACGTCCGAGCGCCGTCAGTCGGGCTTCCGCAAAGGGGTGCGCGATTGCGGCCTCGCCGATCGCGCCGAGCTCATCGTCGCCGTCGACGATGAGGTGGATGCCTGTGTCGAAGCGCTGCGCGAACTGTTCTCACTGCCCGATCCGCCGACCGCGCTGTTCACCACCAACAGTCGCACCACCAAGGCCGTGCTCGGCGCGCTGCGGCTGATGCACGCGCAGCCCGCACTCGTCGGCTTCGACGACTTCCCGCTCGCCGAGCTGCTCAACCCGCCGGTGACGACGATCGCTCAGGATCCGTGGACGATGGGAGAGGCTGCAGCCGACCTGCTGTTCGATCGGATCGCCGGCCTGCCAGGACCGGAGCGACACATCATGCTCGGCACCCGACTGATCACCCGCGGGTCGGGAGAGCAGTCGCCGAGCGGGACCTGAACGGCCGTTACGCGGTTGTGATTGCGGGCCTGTTGATTTTGGCAACGTTTTCAGTTTTCATGGCAACAGGTCCGCGGATCTCCGCGGAACACAGTTCCAATGGAGGATCACATGCGCAAAGCACTTGCAGCAGTCGCAGGTCTTGCCGTTGCGGGTCTGGTGCTTGCCGGGTGCTCCGGCAACGCCGACAGCGGCGACTCGGGCGGCTCGAACGACGCCAGCGAAGTCGAGGTGTTCACCTGGTGGGCGGCAGGTTCTGAGAAGGCCGGTCTGGATGCCCTCGTCAAGGTGTTCAACGAGCAGTACCCCGACACGAAGTTCGTCAACGCGGCCGTCGCCGGCGGCGCCGGCTCGAACGCCAAGAACGCGCTCGCATCGCGCCTGAAGGCCAACAACCCGCCGGACTCGTTCCAGGCGCACGCCGGTGCCGAGCTCACCGACTACATCGAGGCCGACAAGCTCGAGGACCTCAGCGGGTTCTACAAGGACAACGGCCTGAACGACGCCTTCCCCTCGACGCTTCTCGACCGCCTCACCGTCGACGGCAAGATCTACTCGGTGCCGAGCAACATCCACCGCGCGAACGTCGTCTGGCTGAACACGTCTCTGCTGACCGACGCCGGCATCGACCCGACCAAGGCGCCAGCAGACATCGACGCCTGGCTCGCCGACATGAAGACGCTCAAGGCGAACGGCGTCGAGACCCCGCTGTCGGTCGCCACCGACTGGACCCAGGTGCAGCTGTTCGAGAACGTGCTGCTCTCGGTGCTCGGCGCCGACGGCTACTCCGGACTGTGGGACGGCAAGACGAAGTTCGACGACGCCAAGGTCACCACCGCGATCGACAAGTACACCGAGCTGCTCACCTACGCGAACACCGACGGCACCGGTCAGGACTGGCCCGTCGCGACCGACATGGTGATCGACGGCACGGCCGCCTACAACGTCATGGGCGACTGGGCGCTGGCCGAGTTCGACGCCAAGGGCAAGGTCTACGGCACGGACTACACCACGTGGCCGACCCCCGGCACCGATGGCATGTTCGACTTCCTCGCCGACTCGTTCACGCTTCCGGTCGGTGCACCGCACGCCGGTGGCGCGAAGAACTGGCTGAAGACGATCAGTTCGGCCGACGGCCAGAAGGCGTTCAACCTCGCCAAGGGCTCGATCCCGGCGCGCACCGACGCCGACCCGGCCGACTACCCGGAGTACCAGCAGGGTGCGATGGCCTCGTTCGCGAAGGACACCGTGGTCAGCTCGCTGGCACACGGCGCCGCCGTGAAGGTCTCGTGGCTGAACGACATCACCTCGGCCATCGGACAGTTCGTCTCGACCAAGGATGGCGCGACGCTGCAGGACGCGCTGGTTCAGGCGCAGACCAAGGCGCTCGGCGAGTAGCATCCGAACCACCTGCGGGGCGGCGTGAATGCGCCGCCCCGCACACACGCTCGCGTCAAGGAGGACACCGATGCGCAAAGGCATCCGCAACTGGGGGCCCCCGCTGCTGCTGATCTCGCCGACGATCGTGCTGCTGGGCATCTTCGTCTACGCGCTCATCGGCGTGAACTTCTCCACCGCCATGACGAAGGACTCGGCGCTGAGCGCCTCGGAATTCGTCGGGCTGCAGAACTTCGTCGATCTGCTGACCGAGCCGCGCTTCCTGCACTCGCTCGCCAACCTCGGCATCTTCACCCTGGTGTTCATGACCGGCACGATGCTGTTCGGCTTCCTGTGGGCGTGGATGCTCGACAAGGGCGTGACCGCAGAAGGCGCGTTCCGCTCGATCTACCTCTTCCCCATGGCCGTCTCGTTCGTGGCATCCGGAGTCGTGTGGCGCTGGCTGCTCAGCTCGGCGACCGGCGATCGCGCCTCCGGTCTGAACCGCCTGCTCGACTCGATCGGCCTCGGCGCCCTGCAGAACGACTGGTACAACCAGCCGCTCTGGGGCATGGCGGCCATGGCGATGCCTGCCATCTGGCAGCTCGCCGGCTACGTGATGGCGCTGTTCCTCGCCGGCTTCCGCGGAATCCCCGAAGAACTGCGCGAGGCCGCCCGCATGGACGGTGCCAGCGAATGGAAGCTGTACCGGCACGTGGTCTTCCCGCAGCTGCACCCCGTGGCGCTGTCGGCCCTCGTGATCGTCGCGCACATGTCGCTGAAGGTGTTCGACCTGATCATGGCGATCACCGGGCCGGTCTACGTCACCGAGGTGCCGGCCACCTACATGTGGATCGCACTGACCGGCGGCGAGTACGGCAAGGCATCCGCCATCGCCACCGTGCTGCTGCTGCTGGTGTGCATCTTCATCATCCCGTACCTGATCTCCACAGCCCGCGCCGAGAGGAAGGTGCGCAGATGAGCGTCACAACCGGCATCGAGCGCCGCACCACCCCCGCCGCGCGCATCCCCACCGCGCACAAGGGCAGGGCCCGCATCGGACGCACCGCAAAGTACGTGCTGCTGGTGCTCTTCGTCGTCATCGTGCTGATGCCGGTGTACGTGCTGGTGGTGACGAGTCTGAAGCCGCCGTCGGACGTCAGCGCGGTCAGCTCGTGGGCGCTGCCCTCGCTGTGGCCGTGGCAGGCGGATGCCGATGGCGCGACCGGCTTCGGCAACTGGTCCGACGCGTGGAGCACTCTCGCAGCTCCCATCGGCCGCACGTTCCTGCTGGCGATCCCGGCGGCGCTGATCTCGGCGATGCTCGGCTCGATGAACGGGTTCGTGCTCTCGCGCTGGAAGTTCCCGTACGCGAACGTCGTGTTCACGCTGATCCTGTTCGGCATGTTCATCCCGTACCAGGCCATCATGGTGCCGCTGGTGCAGATGAAGACCTCGCTCGGCATGCCGAGCAACATCGTCACGCTGCTGATCGTGCACATCATCTACGGTCTGCCGATCTGCACGCTGATCTTCCGCAACTACTACGAGGGCGTGCCTGAAGAGCTGATGGAGGCCTCGCGCGTCGACGGCGCCGGCATGCTCGCCTCGTACTGGCGGATCATCCTGCCGCTGTCGCTGCCCGGGTTCGTCGTGACGATCATCTGGCAGTTCACCTCGGCGTGGAACGACTACCTGTTCGCACTGTTCCTCTCGGATGCCAACCAGGGGCCGGTGTCGCTGTCTCTGGTGAACCTGTCGCAGGGCGCCCAGCTGTCGAACTACGGTGCGTCGATGGCGGGTGCGCTGATCGCGTCGCTGCCGACGCTGCTGGTCTACATCATCCTCGGCAAGTACTTCATCGGCGGTCTGATGAGCGGATCGGTCAAGTCGTAGGGAAAAGATAGGTAGTTCTCCCGATGCCGTCGCGGGCGACGCCGAGAAGAGTGGATGCCATGACACTGGCATCCACGACCGACGCTCTGCGCGCCATTCCAGGACTGCACTTCCCAGACGAGCCCGGTTACGACGAGCACCGGCAGGCCTGGAATCTGCTCGCCGATCAGCATCCACTCGCGATCGCCGTTCCCGACACCATCGATGACGCTGTGCGGGTGGTCCGCGCTGTCACGGACGCCGGCCTTCGGATCGCGCCGCAGGCCAGCGGGCACGGGGCGGCGGCGATCGACGGCGACGCGCTGCGCGATGCGGTGCTGCTGCGGCTGCACCGACTGACCGGGGTCGAGGTCGACGCCGAGAACCGCAGTGCGCGCGTGCTGGGCGGCACCCTCTGGAACGAGGTCATCGCCGCGGCAGCGCCGCACGGACTCACGGCGCTGCACGGCAGCGCCGGAGATGTCTCGGTGACCGGATACATCCTCGGCGCCGGCATCTCCTTCTATGGACGCACGCACGGACTCGCCACGCACCGGATGAGCGCCGTCGAACTGATCACCGCCACGGGCGAGGTCGTACGGGCGACCGCCGACGAGCACAGTGACCTGTTCTGGGCGCTGCGCGGGGGTGGCGGGAACTTCGGCGCGGTCGTCGCCGTCGAGATCGACCTGCTGCCGATCCCCGACGTGCAGGCGGGGTTCCTGCTGTGGGACATCGTGGCGGCATCCGACGTCATCCCCGCCTGGCGGGACTGGACTCGCGGGCTCGACAGGGCGGCGACCACGGCGCTGCGCCTGTTCCGCTTCCCGCCGCTGCCCGAGCTGCCGCCGTTCCTCTCCGGACGCTCGCTCGTCATCATCGACGGGGCGATCCTCGGCGACGACGCGCTCGCCGCCGAGCTGCTCGAACCGCTGCGCGCGCTGCGCCCCGAGATGGACACGTTCGCGCGGATCCCAGCGCAGGCGCTGCTCGAGGTGCACATGGATCCGCCGATGCCGTCGGCCGCGGTCACGGATCACCTCATGTTCGGCGATCTCACCGACGCTGCCGTCACCGCGCTGCTCGATGCGGCGGGACCCGGCGCGGAAGCGGCGCCGATGGTCGTCGAACTGCGGCACCTCGGTGGCGCACTCGGGGACGCGCAGGATTCCGCCGTGCGCTGCTTCGACGGGGAGTACGCGCTGGTCGCCGTGCAGGTGGTTCCGGTGCCCGAATTCGCCCCGCAGGCGGTCAGACTGGTCGACGAAGTGGTCGAGACGCTGCGGCCGTGGGCAGACTGCGCGCCCTACCTGAACTTCGTCGATGTGCCGGTGGGCGCAGAGGTCGGCTTCGACGCCGAGACCATCGAGCGGCTGCGCCGAGTGCGCGAGATGTACGACCCGAACCGGGTGTGGGTGGCCGCGCACGCGCTGCCGGACCCGGCTGTCGCCGTGTGACGGCCGGGTCAGCCGCGCGGGCCTCGGGGGCGATCGTCGTCGTCCCAGGGGCCCTCGTACCACTCGCCGCGATTGTCCCTCTTGTCGCGGCGCAGCAGGCGGAACGAGAACAGGCCGAGTCCGGCCAGCCCGGTGCTGATCAGCACCAGGAACAGCAAGTCGTCCTGAGTCATGGGTTCAGCCTACGTCCCGCGGCTATGCGCTGAGCGGGATTCTCAGGCGCTGAGCCAGACGGCATCTCCGGCGCCGTCCGGCAGGGGGTGTCGGATGCCATCGAGCACGATCCCGTCGGCATCCGCCAGCGCAGGCGCCCCGACGGTCACGCCGATGCCCTCCAGCTGCTGCAGCAGTTCAGGATCGCGATCGCTGACCCGCAGCACGCGGCCGCTGTGCCCCTGCGCGGCGTCGGCGAGCAGCACGAACGGCTCGCGCACGACGTTGCCGTCGGCATCGGGAATCGCATCGCCGTGCGGGTCGAATCGCGGACGCCCGAGGCGCTGGTCGATGGCATCCAGCATCCGATCGCTGATGGTGTGCTCGAGAACCTCGGCCTCGTCGTGCACCTCATGCCAGGCGTAGTCGAACTCGCGCACCAGCCACGTCTCGATCAGTCGGTGGCGACGCAGCATCTGCAGCGCGCGCTCGCGCCCGGCATCCGTCAGCTTCACCGCGCCGTACGGCACGTGCGAGACGAGACCTGCGGCCGCGAGCTTCTTGACCATCTCGGTGACGCTCGACGGCGCGATGCCGAGAGCGGCGGCGAGCTGCGACGGGGTGATCGGCGCGTCCTGCCACTCGGTGTGCGAGTAGACGGTCTTGAGATAGTCGTCGAACGCGGGGGATGCCACGGATCAGCCTCCCAGCGAGACCAGCACCTTGAAGGCCGCGTTCCCCGCGAAGAACAGGATCGCGAATCCGCCCAGCGCCGCCAGCAGCGACAGGCGGCCGTCGTAATCGGTGACGCCACGGGTGCCGATCGCCCGAGCGCGGAATGCGAAGAACAGCGTCATCGCTCCGAGCGCGAGCTGCACCCATGGTCCGCCGACGGGCAGCAGATACGGCCAGATGACCAGGACGCCGCCCAGGAGGCCGCTGAGCAGGGCGAACCAGGTGCTCAGACGCATCGCCCGCACGGTTGCGGGGTCGTCGTGGGCAGGCTTGTCGGCGCGAGCGGAGGGCATGGGTAGAGCCTACCCGCGCCGTCTAGAGCGCCCCTCACCGTTCAGGTCGCAATGGTTGCCGCCATATCGCCGGCGAACCGGCAACGAGTGCGACCTGGAGTGGGTCAGGCGGCGGCGTGGGCGGCGTCGCCGGCGGCGGTGTCGCCTGCGGTGTCGTCTGCCCGTCGCCGTCGCCCCGCGGACAGCATCGCCACGAGTCCGACGATGATTCCGAGCAGGAGGCCAGTCAGCAGCGACACGACGATCGCCGCGAGCAGCTGACCGAGGTATGTGCCGAGGTCGGCATGCAGCAGGAAGCTCTGCCCGACGCTGCGCACGATGTTGCCCGCAGTGACCGCGAGGATCGTCACCCACAGCCCGCGACCGAACGCGCGGGGCATGCTCGGGTAGCGGTTCTTGCGCGATGCGGTGCGCAGCCAGATCCATGCCGTCAGCAGCATGACCGCCACTCCGAGCAGGTCGATCAGCCACAGGGCGACCGTCGTCTCGCCGAGCGGCGTGAATCTCAGGATCGGCCACATCGCCGGAAGGCCGAACGCCGGCGGGAACAGCAGCGCCACCACCCAGGTCGACAACCACCCGATCACTGGGCGGAATCCCGCCAGCCAGGCGAGCACGAGCAGTGAGACGAGCACGCTCCAGCCGACGCCGCCGAGCGCTGCGGCAGGGCGGGCAGGTGCGAGGGGGGAAGGCTCCGATGCCATGGCGGCGATGCTAGCATCCGACACAGACGACACGGCAATGCTGCCGGAAGGAGCCCGATGCGCAACCCGAGCCGCTGGATACTGGCGGGCGCACTCACACTCGTCATGGTCGGAGGGGCGGTCGCGGCTGCGGCCCGCGTCGCACCGCAGGCGACGACGGAGTTCATCACCGACGCTTCAGGGCGCGACCTGGTGCCGAACGGATTCAACACCGCGAGCAGTGCGAAGAGCACGCCCGACGGCATGCCGCTGTTCACAGAGGAGCAGCTCGACGCAGAGCATGCCGATGTCGGCACGAACTTCGTGCGCTTCCTGATCTCATGGCGCTCGGTCGAGCCCGAGAAGGGCGAGATCAACCAGGCCTACCTCGACGACGTCGAGGACCGGGTCGGCTGGTACGCCGAGCGCGGCTACCACGTCATGCTCGACATGCACCAGGACCTGTGGGGTTCGGCCATCAGCCCCGACCACCCCGGTTGGGGCAACGGCGCGCCGGCATGGGCGACCTACACCGATGACCTGCCCGTTGTCCCTGGCGACATGTGGGAGCTGGTGTACCTCGAGCCGGGCACGATCCGGGCGTTCGACCATTTCTGGAACACCACCGGCGAGCATCCCGAGCTGATGGAGCACTATGCCTCGGCGTGGAAGGCTGTCGCCGAGCGTTTCGCAGACAACGAGACCGTGGTCGCGTACGACCTGATGAACGAGCCCTACGGCGGCACTCTGCAGGGCGTCGCGTTCGAATCCGGCCCACTGACCGAGCTGTACCAGCGCACGACGAACGCGATCCGCGAGGTCGACCAGGACAGCTGGGTGTGCGTCGAACCGCAGGCGTTCGGGTTCAACTGGGGCGTGCCCAGCGCGCTCGGAGCGATCGACGACCCGCGCGAGGGCGATGCTCGCATCGCCTATTGCCCGCACCTCTACCCACTGCCGATGGACCTCGGTGATGGCTTCAGCGGCGGCTCGAAGGATCTCATCAAAGCGACGGTCGAGCAATGGGATCACAACGTGATGCGTGCCGCCGAGGTGCTCGGCCAGGGGAACGGCCCCGTGCCGATCATCCTCGGCGAGTTCGGCCTCGACACCACTCGCGACGGTGCGGAGGAGTACGTGAAGCTCGTCTACGACACGGCGGATGCCAGCGGCATGGGTGTCACGTACTGGTCGAGGGATGACGGCAGCTGGGGTCCGTACGAGACCGACGGCACCAAGCGCAATCTGATCGACTGGGTGCACCGCCCGTACGTGCGCGCGGCTGAGGGGCTGCAGTCGTGGCAGTCGGATGCTGACAAGCTGACCTTCACGGTGTCAGGCGGCGGCTCGGCGGAGGTCTACCTGCCCTCGAACACGTTCCAGGGTGAGCCGCAGGTTGACGGGGCTGAGGTCTCATCGTGGGATGCCGATTCGGGCATCCTCACGCTGGCGGTGCCCGCCGACGCGACGGTGACGATCACGCCCTGAGGGCGCGGCGGGTGTCAAGCGCCGGTGGTGATCAGCCAGAGCAGCACGGCGTTCAGGGTGATCAGCAGGATGGCGAAGATGATGCCGAGCACGGTCGTGCCGAGACGATTGGCGTGCACGCCGAGGGTGCGCCGCTGTGCGGTGAGCACGACGAGCGGGATCAGCGCGAACGGGATGCCGAAGCTCAGCACCACCTGACTCAGCACCAGCGCGAGCGTCGGGTCGAAGCCGACGCCGAGGATGATCAGTGCGGGGATCAGCGTCACCAGTCGCCGCGCGAGCAGCGGGATGCGGATGGTGAGCAGGCCGTGCATGATCTCGGCGCCGGCATACGCGCCGACCGAGGTGGACGCCAGGCCGGAGGCCAGCAGACCGACGGCGAACAGCGTGCCGATCACCGCGCCGAGGTTGTCGGTGATCGCGGCGTACGCACCCTCGAGTGAGTCGGTGCCCTCCACCCCGGCGAGGTTCGCCGCAGCCAGCAGCAGGATCGCGAGGTTCACCGAACCGGCGATGATCATCGCGATCGTGACATCCCAGCGGGTGACAGTGAGCAGCGTGCGGATCGACGGGGGATTGGGGTTGCGGGCGCCGGCGAAGCGGTCGCGGGAGAGCGCGGAGTGCGCGTAGATCGCGTGCGGCATGATCGTCGCGCCGAGGATGGATGCTGCCAGCAGCACCGACCCGCTGTCGGTGAATCGCGGGATCATCCCGCCGAGCACGCCCGCCGGGTCGGGCGGGGCGACGAAGAGTCCAGCGACGAAGCCGATCACGATGATCGACATCAGCCCGATGATGACGAACTCGAAGTGCCGTGGGCCGCGCAGCGTCTGCACGGCCAGCAGTGCCATCGAGACGGCGCCGGTGATCACGCCCCCCAGCAGCAGCGGGATGTCGAAGAGCAGGTAGAGGGCCACCGCGCCGCCGAGCACCTCGGCGATGTCGGTCGCCATCGCGACGAGCTCGGCTTGCAGCCAGTAGGCGCGTCGCGCCCAGCGATTGCGGATGCGAGTGCCGAGCACCTCGGGAAGGCTCTGCCCGGTGACGACGCCGAGCTTGGCGGAGAGGTACTGGATCAGCCAGGCCATGATGTTGCCCGCGAGCACGACCCACACCAGCAGGTAGCCGTAGCGGGCGCCGGCGGTCATGTTGCTGGCGACGTTGCCGGGGTCGAGGTAGGCCACGCCTGCCACCAGCGCCGGGCCCAGCATCCACACTCTGCTCTTCCAAGCGCGGCGCAGAGGCGACCGGCTCGGCGTCGTCGGCTGCTCCACCATCAAATTTTTAGGCACGCCTAAAAATTACCACTGAATCGGGCGCGATAGCCTGACGGAATGGATGAGGAGACTCCAGAGCACACCACGCACGGAGTCGGTCCCTACCCCGGTGGCCGCGAGGCGTGGCCCGTCGAGGACTACTTCGACCCCGAGCTGCTCGAGCACGGCGACACCCGCAACGTCATCGACCGGTACCGGTACTGGCGCATGGAGGCGATCGTCGCCGACCTCGATCTGCAGCGGCATCCGTTCCATGTCGCGATCGAGAACTGGCAGCACGACATGAACATCGGCTCGATCGTGCGCAGTGCGAACGCGTTCCTCGCCGACACGGTGCACATCATCGGTCGCCGTCGCTGGAACAAGCGCGGTGCGATGGTCACCGACCGCTATCAGCACGTCGTGCACCACCCCGATGTGGCGACCTTCGCGGCGTGGGCGGCGGCCGAGGGCATCCCGATCATCGCCGTCGACAACGTCGGCGAGGCGGTGCCGGTCGATCGGGCCGATCTGCCCGAGCGCTGCGCACTGCTGTTCGGTCAGGAGGGGCCCGGCCTGTCTGACGAGGCGCTCGCCGCAGCATCCGGCCACATCGAGATCACTCAGTACGGCTCCACTCGCTCGATCAACGCGAGTGCGGCTGCGGCCGTCGTGATGTACGAATGGTGCCGCCGGTACGCCTGAGTGGTCGCCGGACTCCGTCCAATCGGATGCTGAAGCAGTGCTTCCGTCGGGCTTTGGCGCCCGTTGTTGTGGAACGCAGTGTCGCGTACACTGAATCTCAGTTTCAGCGAAGGAGTGCACGATGGCATCCGAGTACATCCCCCCGGTCGATGACTACGCCTTCCTCTTCGGCGAGGCATTCGGGCTCGACCTGCCCGCCCGCAGCACGGGCGGCACGTTCAGCGCCGACGACGCCACCGAGATCATCGCCGGCGCCGGTGAGTTCGCCGCCTCTGTGCTCGCACCGCTCGAGACCGTCGGCGACCGCGAGGGCGCCCGCCTCGAAGACGGCCAGGTGCACCTGCCCGCAGGGTTCGCCGAGGCCTACCAGGCGTTCGTCGAAGCCGGCTGGATCACCGCCGAGGCACCCGAGTCCGCTGGTGGCGACGGCCTGCCGGCCTCGATCCGCGCTGGACTCGGCGAGATCTGGAACGGCTCGAACGCCGCCTTCGCGCTGTGCTGGCTGCTGACGGCCGGGCAGATCCATGCGCTCGACGCGGCAGCATCCGACGAGATCCGCGAGACGTACCTGACCAAGCTCGTCTCGGGCGAGTGGACCGGCACCATGAACCTCACCGAGCCCGAGGCCGGCACCGACCTGGGCGCGATCCGCACCATGGCGACCCCGCGCGCGGACGGCTCGTGGGGCATCAGCGGCCAGAAGATCTTCATCACCTGGGGCGACCATGACGTCGCCGAGAACATCGTGCACCTCGTTCTCGCGCGCACGCCCGATGCTCCCGCCGGCGCCAAGGGCCTGTCGCTCTTCGTCGCCCCGAAGTACCTGCCCGAGGCCGACGGCACCCCCGGCGCCCGCAACGCGGTGACGACCGTCGCGATCGAGCACAAGCTCGGCATCCACGGCAGCCCCACCTGCGTGCTCGCGTACGAGGACGCCACCGGGTACCTCGTCGGCGAGGTCGGCGGGGGACTGGCGGGCATGTTCGTGATGATGAACTCCGCGCGCGCAGGCATGGGTTTCCAGGCCACCGGCATCTCGGACCGCGCCTACCAGCAGGCTGTCGCGTACGCCGCCGACCGTCTGCAGGGGCCGGTTCTCGATCGCCCCGCCGGCACCAGGATCGCCGAGCACCCTGATGTCCGCCGTCTGCTGATCTCGATGCAGAGCCGTATCTTCGCCATGCGCGCCCTCGGCGTGTACCTCGGCGACCTGTTCGACCGCGCCGAGACCGACGGCACCGGCACGCTCGCCGAGTTCCTGGTGCCGATCCTGAAGGGCTGGGCCACCGAGGATGCCGTGGCGCTGACCAGCGACGCGATCCAGGTGCACGGCGGCATGGGCTTCATCGAAGAGACCGGCGTCGCCCAGCACTACCGCGATGCGCGCATCATGCCCATCTACGAAGGCACGACGGCGATCCAGTCGAACGACCTGATCGGTCGCAAGGTCATCCGCAACGGCGGCCAGACCGCTGAGTCGCTGTTCGCCGAGATGGCCCAGACGGTCGAGACCCTGCGCGGGCTCGGCAATGACCTGGCCACGCGCACCGCCGACCGCCTCGAGCGCGCGATCGCCGCGGCGCGCGCAGCGACGGCATCGCTGATCGGCTTCGGCATGACCCGCGATGCGTACGGCGTCAGCGTGCCGTACCTGATGCTGCTCGGCACGCTCGCCGGTGGCTGGATGCACGCACTCGCCGTCGTCGCCGTGCTTGGCCACGAGACGTCGGATGCAACGGACGAGGCGCGCCTGCGCAGCGCCGACTTCTACGGTGCGCACCACCTGCCGCGCGTGCACATGCTGGCTGAGACGGTGGCCGCCGGCGAGGTCGCCTGACCTCTCGTCGCGCTCGATCCGCGGCACCGCCCGCCAGCCGTCGGGCTACGCCCGCGTTTCCTGGGTCGCGCGGCGGTCGAAGTGGGCCGCTGTGCCGGTCAGAATCGAATCACCCGCACCGCAGCGGGACTGACCGACCGATGGAGATCGTGATGACCAACACCTACCCTGCGCCGCCCTTCGACCCCGAATTGGCGGCGGCGCTCGCCCTCGTCGGAGAGATGATTCCTTCGACGCTCACGCCCGAGATGATCCCGCTGATGCGGCAGATGCCCGCTGATCCGACCCTCGCAGATCAGGTCGCGGCGGTCGGCGCAGTCGCGGAGGACCACACGATTCCCGGGTTCGACGGCGCCGAGATAGCCGTCACCGTCTATCGGCGCCCCGACCAGGTCGAGCCGGGCCCCGGGATCTTTCACATTCACGGTGGCGGGATGATCATCGGCGATCGCTTCGGTGGTGTGCAGGGGTTCCTTCCGTACATCGCCAGCCACGGCGCCGTCGTGGTGACTGTCGAGTACCGCCTGGCGCCGGAGTTCCCTGACCCGGTGCCGGTCGAGGACTGCTATGCCGGTCTGCGCTGGACCGCCGACAACGCCGATCGGCTCGGCATCGACGTGACGCGTCTGGTGGTCGGCGGCGCGAGCGCCGGTGGCGGGCTGACGGCGGGCGTCACTCTGCTGGCGCGCGATCGCCAGGGGCCAGAGCTGCGCGCTTCTCTGTTGATCTATCCGATGATCGACGACCGCAACATCACGGTCTCCTCGCACCAGATCCAAGGGATCGGCGTGTGGGATCGCGTCAGCAATGACACCGGCTGGGACGCTCTGCTCGGGGACCGCCGTGGGACGGACGATGTCTCGATCTACGCGGCTCCCTCGCGTGCGACCGACCTGTCGGACCTGCCGCCGACCTTCATCGAAGTGGGAAGCGCCGAGGTGTTCCGCGACGAGGACGTCGCCTACGCCACGGCCATCTGGGCGGCAGGCGGCGAATGCGAGCTGCACGTGTGGCCGGGCGGGTTCCACGGCTTCGACGGTCTCGCGCCGCAGGCGCAGCTTTCTCTCCTGGCGACGGAGGCGCGCCACCGCTGGCTCACCCGCATGCTGGAAGCCTGACGACGACCTGACGGATATCGCTCCGTGCCGTTATGTCCCGCCCGCTTAGGGTGGGGCACAACGGTGAGAGGATGCTGCGATGAGGGAACTCGCCGGCCGGCTCAGCGCCCTGGATCCCGAGGCCAGTGAGACGCTGCGCGTGATCGAGTACTTCGACACGCTTGTCGACGGTCGCGTGGGATCCGAGGGAATGCTGCGCGGGGCGGCCGTGCTGAGCGGGGCGCCGATCGGATACCGCTCATCTGCGGCCTCACCTGCGCGGGTCTTCGAAACGGATCAATCGAAACCGCGCGACGGGAGCCCGGAGGGCTGGCCGTCCATGCGGCTCTCCGACGACGCCGTCGTGTGGATCGAGCGACTGGTCCTGCTCGCGAACGACGGGATGATCCTCGAACGGCTGGCGATCTCGCTGTCGATCATCTCGCGCCGACTCGACACATCCGCACCCACCAGGCGCGCCGTCGAGGCCCTGCTGTCGTCGGATGCTGATGCCGACGAGCGCGAGCAGGCCGTCGCTCACCTCGCCTTCCCCACTCATGCACTGGTTCGAGCGGTCGCGATGCCCCCAGCGGTGACCCTCGAAAGGACTCTTCCGCACGCGATCACCGCCACTCGGTTCGGCGTCGTCCGCGCCGTGCTCTTGCATGACGGAGCAGTACCGGGTGCGCGTGCCGGTATCGGCATCGTCGCGGAGTCGCCACTGGATCTGCGTGAGTCCTGGCGTTCGGCTCTGATCGCGCTGCGATTGGCGGACGCCCAGAGCCCGGTGGTCCGAGCGGACGATCTCGGGGTGCTGCTCAGCGTTGCGGATGCCGAGGATCAGCGTCCGTCGGCACACGCCGATGTCGCTGCGCTGGAGAAGATGCTCGAGTCGGGGTGGTCCGAGGCGGTCCTGCGGGGGATCGCTGCGGGTGCCAGCATCCGATCGCTGGCGTCGACCGCGGGCATCCACCACTCCTCGATGGACGGCAGATTGCAGAAGCTGCCGGAGACTCTGGGCTACAACCCGATGCTGCCTTCCGGGCGGACGCGCCTCGATGTCGCGCTCATGCTGCACCGCCTCGCTCACGTGCGTTTCGACGCCGACGCCTAGGCCGCTGAGGTGGTGTCGAACGGCCGCGACCGCGCAGATCCATCCCCGCCCGGTGGCCAGGCCCGGCGTCGTGCATCAGCTCACGGGCTGAAGAATCCGAGCAGATCGGGCTGGCCGCTGAACGCCCATAGGCCGAAGAGAACGGCGCTGGCGCCGATCGCTCCGACGAGAGCGCGAGTGATCATCCCACCATCGCTATGACGCCTTCGTATGCGCATGTCGCCTCCCCAGGCTGCTGGCTTCACCAGACTCGACACGGTCAGCATAGTCACCAGCGAGGGCCCGCGGGGTAGCAGTCCGTGTCACGATGGGGGCGTGACGGCATCGAGTGGGACCGCCCCCGAGCTGCGCACACCCCTGCTCCTCGGCGTCATCGTCCCCGTGTTGCTCACGGTCGTCTTGCTGCCCGCGTCGCTCATCGCGCTCGTGCAGCCGGTGGCGCTTCCGGTGCCACTCATCATCGTCGCCGCGGCGCTGTTCGTGGCCCTGCACGCCGCGTCGTTCCTGGCATCCCGGCATCCACGCGCGGCGTTCGCCGCGGCCAGCGCGATCATGCTGCTGCTGGCGCTGCTGCCTGTCTTCACCGGCGTCGGAGCCGTGCTGTATCCGTCGGGGCTGGCATATCTGCTGTGCGTGCATCAGGTGGCCGTGCGATGCGAGCGCCGCTATGCGCTTGGCGGCATCGCGATCGCCGTGGTGGGGTCGGCGATCGTCGCGATCACGACGCCCGCCCTGCCGGACCCGCTCCTGCGACTGGGCGTGTTCCTGGGACTCGCCGCAGCGAACGCCGCCGCGTGGGCGTTCGGTCTGCTGCAGCGGGTGCGCGCTGCGCAGGCCATCGAGCGCGAGCAGGTGCGGATGCGCGAGGCGCGCGCGGCGGAGCGCGCCAGGATCAGTGCCGAGCTGCACGATGTGGTCGCGCATTCGCTGACGGTGATGATCGCACAGGCGGATGTCGCGCGCGGCTTTCTGCGCGAGCAGCCCGATGTCAGCGACCGCGCACTCGGCATCGTGCTCGCCAGCGGCCGCGACGCGCTGCGCGGCATGCGCGGAATCGTGCGCGAAGATGTGGCTGGGACCGCCGGGCCGCGCGCCCCGGCGCCGCGCATCGAGACCCTGAACGCCGACCCCCTGAACCGCGAGTCCCTGGCCGCGCTCATCGATGCTGCGCGCAGCCCTGATACCCATATCGATCACAGCGAGTACGGCACGGCGCACAGGCTCCCCGCGCCCGGGCTGGCCGCGCTGCTTCCGGTCATCCGCGAGGGTCTGACGAACGCGATCCGGCATACTGCTCCGCCGCGCGCGGTGCACGTGCGCCTCGACTGGGGCAGCACCGCATTGACTGCGACGATCGATGACGACGGCGGCTCGGCCTCGACTGAGACCGGGCTCGGTTCCGGCACCGGTCTGATCGGCCTGGCAGAACGGGTGCGCCTGGTCGGCGGGTCGATCGACTCCGGCCCGACGCCGGACGGCGGCTGGCGGCTGCGCGTCATGCTGCCGCTCGCGGATGCCGAAACCGATGCCACCGAACAGGAGACCTCATGACTGTGCGCGTGCTGCTCGCCGACGATCAGGAGCTGCTGCGCGAGGCGCTGGCGATGATGCTCGCCCGCGACGAGCGGATCGAGATCGTCGGTTCCATCGGCTCCGGTGACGAGGCGATCTCGTTCGTGCGTGCTCACGCCGTCGACGTCGTGCTGATGGACGTGCGCATGCCTGGCACCGACGGCATCGCCGCGACGGCCGCGGTGCGCAGCATCCGATCCGACACTCGCGTGCTGGTGCTGACGACGTTCGATCTCGACGAGTACGTGTTCGGCGCGATCCGTGCCGGCGCGAGTGGGTTTCTGACGAAGGACGCGACGCCGCAGGCCGTCGCTGACGCCGTCGTCGCCGTGGCGTCTGGTGAGGCGGCGATGGGCGAGCACGCCGTCGCCGCGATGGTCGGGTTCGTGCGCGAGGGTGCGGCTCCGGACACCGCATCGGATGCTGTCGAATCGCTCAGCCCGCGCGAGCAGGAAGTGCTGCGGATGCTGGCCACCGGTGCCGGCAACGACGCCATCGCGCAACGGCTGTTCGTCTCGCAGAACACGGTCAAGACGCATGTGAAGGCGGTGCTCGCCAAACTCGGTCTGCCCGATCGCATCCACGTCGTGATCTGGGCTTACGAGAACGGCCTGCGCAAGCCCGGCGGCGGGCCGAGCTCCGGTCCTCACCCGCGCGGGTGAGTCGGATCGCCCCAGCGGGCGAAGCGGACGGATGCCCGTGATTTCTAGCGTGAAGACATGAACATCCGCACGAGAACGATCATCTTCCTGCTGTCGGCCCTCTGCGCGGCCGTCATCGCTGCGCTGTCGCTGATGCGCCTCACTGTTCCCACCTTCGCCGAGTGGTACTCCGGCCTCTCGCCGGCGCTGCTTGATCGAGTGGTCGACGGCTTCGCCGCCTCACTCATCGGGCTGCTCACCGGCGCCGTGGGCGTGGTCGTCTCGCTGCTGCTGCTCGCCCACAACGCGGAGACGCGCGCCAGCGAGCGAGGGGGCGCGAGAGCACGCGCGAGGGCAGCTGGGCCAGCATCCGTGGACGCCAGCGCGACCGCGGGCCACGTCGCGAGTACGAGTATGCGCACGAGCACAAGCGCAGCCCGGGCGCCAGTTCCTCCCGTGGTCGGCGCTCTCGCCGTGATGGTGGCGATCGCCGCAGTGCTGCTTGTTCCCGGCGATGTCATTCCGGTCGCCGGCTACACGTTCGCGATGGTGGCGATGGGCATCCTGGTCACCGGCGCTGTGCTGCTGACGATCCGGCATCCGCTGCCCGGCATTGCCGTGCTGGCCGCATTCGCCGGGGTCATCGTGTTCTTCACGGTGCGCGTCGACGACCCGACTCTGCTGCTGTCGCTGTTCGCCAGCCTCGGCGCCGAGCTGCCGCAGCTCGCTGTGACGGCCGCCTACCTGGCGCTCGCCGCGGGCGTCGCCCTGAGCGCGATCGGAGACGGGCGCGCGCGAGGCGCCGTCGGCCGCTGGGTGCTCGCGCACCGCATCGCGATCACGGTCGTGGCCGCGGTGTGTTCCGTACCGTACGTGTTCGTGCGGGCCAGCTGGCTTACGCCCTGGCCGCTGCTCTCACCCGGCTCGGACGTGCTCGCCGCCAACCCGGCTGTGCTGGCCACCGGGCTGTCGCTCGGGTTCGCGATGCTGGCCGGCGGCCTGCTCACCCTCGGCCTGGTGCGACCGTGGGGCGAGCGGTTCCCACGCTGGTTCGCCGCGGTGGGCGGACGCCCCGTGCCGGTCGGGCTGCCCGTCATCGCTGCGATGACGGTGGCTGTGCTGTTCACCGCCGGCGGGGTCGGCATGGTGGTGCAGGCCTTCGCCGGACAGTTCGGCGCACTCGGTGCGGTAGCGGTCGTCGAGATCGTGGCGGTCTTCCCGTTCTGGCTGTGGGGTCCCCTGCTCGCGCTGGCGGCGTGGGGATACGCGATGCACCGCGCCGATCGGCAGGCGGTGGATGCCGCTGCGTACGCCTCCACGGCAGGGCGAGTCTCAGCGACAATGTCGCCGCACACCCTGGCTCAGCTCGATGCCTGGGAGAGCCGCGAAGCGTGAGAGCGCATGCGGGGCGGCTCGGCAGGACTGCGGAGTTCCGCAGTCCTGCCGAATCAGCCCGTCCCCGCGGTGTGCGATGTGTGTGCGTCGCGACCACGCAGTAGCAGGTCGCCCCAGGTGCACCTGCCTCCCGCACGCCAGTCGCTTCAACATGCACGCCAGGGCCCGTTCACCGCGCTCGCACCTGCCGCCGCATTCGCGCCGGATCCGACCGCTCTCAGAGCGAGGGTTTGCGGCCCCGCAACCAGCATCCGGAGTGCTTGAGCAGCACGCCAGAGCTCACGCCTCCACCTTCGTCCAGGCGTCGGTGCGCACGCGCCAGCCGAGGGTCGCCAGGCGCGCGAGCATGTAGACACCGAAAAACGCGATCGCGAGCCACACCAGCCCGGCGGCTCCGTCGACGCCGCTCGCCGAGATGATCCACAATGCGGGCAGGAACGGCACGAGGTTCAGCAGCCCGACCACAGCGAGGTAGCGGGCATCATTGGCCCCCATCAGGACGCCGTCGAGCACGAAGACGACTCCGGCGGCGGGCTGCGCGACGGCGAGCACGAGCAGTGCGGGCATGACGAGGGCGGCGACGGCGGCATCTCCGGTGAAGAGGATGCCCATCACCGGCGACAGCGCCGCGATGATCGCACCGACGATCACGCCGAACCACACGCCCCAGGCGACAGTGCGGCGCAGCACGCGGTGCACTTGGTCGATGTCGCCGGCACCGAGGCTCTTGCCGATCAGCGCCTGTGCGGCGATGGCGAGGGCATCGAGCGCGAATGCCGCGGTCGAGAAGATGGTGAACGCGATCTGCCAGCCGGCGAGTTCGGTGGTGCCGATGCCTGTAGCGACACCGACGGTGGCGAGCAGGGCGACGCGAAGGCTGACCGTGCGCAGGAACAGCCAGCCGCCCGAGCGGGCGGTGCCGCGGATGCCGCTGCGCTGTGCCTTCATCGATGCGCCGTGATGCACGGCGAGACGGCGGATGACGATGACGTAGGCGGCGACCATTCCCCATTGCGCCATGACGGTGCCGAAGGCGGAGCCCGCGATGCCCCAGCCGAGACCGTAGATGAAGATCCAGTTGAGTCCGGCGTTCGCGGCGAAACCGAGTCCGGCGATCCAGAGCGGCGTCATGGTGTCCTGCATGCCGCGCAGCAGGCCGGTTGCGGCGAAGACGATGAGCATGGCAGGCAGGCCCCACATCGAGATCGACAGGTACGTGCGGGCCTGTTCGGCGACGGCGTCGGAAGCGCCGAACAGTCCGACCATGGCAGGGGTGGCCAGCGACCCGGCGAGGGCGAGCAGGGCGCCGAGGGCGAGCGCGAGCCACATGCCGTCGATGCCGACCGAGACGGCGTCGCCCGGCTTTCCGGCGCCGAAGCGGCGTGCCACGGCCGGGGTCGTCGAGTAGGCGAGGAACACCATCAGCCCGACGATCGTCTGCAGGACGGCGCTGGCGATGCCGAGCCCGGCGAGCGGTGTCGTGCCGAGGTGGCCGATCATGACGCCGTCGATGATCAGGAACAGCGGCTCGGCGACGAGCGCCCCCAATGCAGGCACGGCGAGCCGCAGGATCTCGCGGTTGAGCGTCGGCGACGCGGAGGGGGATGGCACCACTCGAGCCTATGGGGTGGGTGGGACGCCGCGACCGATCAGGCGGCTATGTCGTAGCGTGCTCGACCGCCGAGGCGCGGCGTTCGCGTCGAGTCGATGTAGGGCGGGGGGATGAACCACACTCGCGCCCGCGTTCCCGTGCCCTCGATGCGGATCTGCCACCCATTGTCGTGGATGCGGTGGTGACACGTCTCGCACAGCAGGATGCCGTTCTCGAGATCGGTGGGCCCGGCATCCCGTTTCCACCAGTCGATGTGATGGACCTTGGTCATTCCCGGTGGCAGCCCGCACATGGCACATCCGCCGTCACGGTCGACGAGGGCGAGCTTCTGCGCCGGGGTGAACAGCCGCCGCCTGCGGCCCCAATCGAGGATCTCGCTGTCCGACCCGAGAACGCACGGGATCACTCCACTCGACGCGGCCATCCGCCGCACCGCCCCGATGCTGATCGGCTGGTCGGTTCCGTCGATCGTGCCGAAGCCGGTGCCGTTTCGCAGATCTGCCAGGTTCACGCGCACGACCACGGTCGCACCGTTCATCGGGACACGGTCGTCATCGCATCCGAGCGCGTGAGCACAGATCCGCGCGAGCGCATCGGCTCGCATCATGGCCACCGTGCGGTGATCCGCGTCCGGACCGTCTGATCCGACCGATTCCTCACGCACGGAGAACTGCGCTGTCACGTTGCCGTCGACGGCGGCGCGCACCTCGGCGCCGGATTCGATGTCGGCGACCAGGTTCAAATGCAGCATCCCGTTGCGCTCGAACATCGTCAGCGAGCGCTGCGCTCGACGTTCCTGCTCGTCGGCTTCCAGATGCTCAGGTGCGAGCGTGGCCTCGGCGCGCGTGACGAGCCTGCGTGCATCGTCGAGTGAGAGCCCCTTGGCACGGTCGACCAGTTGACGCTCTGCCGTGGCGAGAGTGGCGAGCCGGTCGGCGTCTGCGCCGAGTCGCACGCGGTCGAGCATCGTGACGATGAGGCTTGCCGTGGGCGCCCCAAGGGCGCCGGACCTCAGCGCCGACTGCACGGCGGGGTACTTCGGCGGCAGCGGGTCGCCCACCAGGTCGGTGCGCGGCGCCACGGTCTTGCCCAGCTCGACGAGCCTCGCTGCATCTCCTGTCGAGCTGCCCGTCGTCGCCGCGATCATCTGCGCGGGATTGCGGAAGCCGTTCTGCTTCGCGAGGGAATCCGCTCCCAGCTCGGGGCGTGACTCATGAGCGATCTCGGCGGCCACCTCGACCTGCAGCGCATCCAGCTGTCGACGCATCGAGCCGAGCGCCGCCGACGTGGCCACGAGGCTCGGGCGCGACAGGTCGGCGGCAGTCCCGGCATCCGCCCACGTCGCATCGAGAGCCGACAGGGCCTCGTGCAGTGCGGACAGGTGCTGATGCATGAAACAAATCTACGCCAGGTGCCCGCTAGTGTCAATGGAAACCTAGAACAAATATACGATCACCATGCGCGCAGACGGCGCGGAGTGATGGTGATCCGCGTCGAGAAGGTGTCGATGATCTGATCGATGCTCTGCCCGTAGTCCTTGATCGCAGCCGAGTACTTCTGCTCGTAGGCGTCGCGGTGCGCCAGCATCCACTCCGCTGTGCCGTTCTCGGCCACCTCGGCGTCACCGTCGATGATCACCACGTCGTCGCCGTACGGTCCGCCGGCGTGCAGATGGAACTGCACGGGCGACCCGGCGAGCAGGTGGGTCACCTTCGCGGTGCCCGGTTGGGTGAGGACCACGATGCTCGTGTCGTCCCAGTAGAACCACACCGGCACTGAGCGAGGTTCGCCCTGGGCGCTCACCGTGGTGATCCAGCCGATCAGGTCGGACTGCAGCATGCCGAGTGCCTTCGCATCTCGCGTGTCGTTCGTGTCAAGCGTGAACATGTCGTACCTCCGCGACGACGGTAACGCGCACCTCGGACATCGACCCCGTACCCTGGAAGCACCGGAGGTGACGCCATGTCAGATGCGATGAGCGAGGCGGCCCGGTATCGCGCGCGGCAGGCAGCGGGTGAGACGGAGTCGTCGGATGCTGATGCCAAGGCGCCCATGGTGTTGAACGCGCAGAACAAGGCGGAGTTCGTCGAGACGGCGATCCAGATCGCGATCCGCCAGGGCCAGTTCGATAATCTGCCCGGCGCGGGCAAGCCGCTGGAAGGGCTCGGCACCCATCACGACCCGGACTGGTGGATTCGCCGCAAGATCGAATCCGAGAACCTGTCGGGGCTCGGCCCGCCGGCGCTGATGCTGCGGACTGAGGATCGCGCGCTCGACGGTGAGCTCGACCAACTCGGCCGCGAAGACGATGTGCGCACGGTTGTGGAGGACTTCAACCGCCGAGTCATCGAGGCGCGTCGGCAGCTCAGCGGAGGCCCACCCGTGGTCACGAAGACGCGTGACGTGGATGCTGAGATCGACGCCTGGAGAGCTCGTCGGGCATCCGATCCCGCCCGCGGGCACGAGGCCGCAGGCGCGGCCGAAGGCGCCGAGAAACCGCGCACCGGATGGCTGCGCCGTCGCTCGCAGTCACGACGACCGTAACGATCGCCCGCGGCATCAGTCCCGCCGTCACGCACCCCCGCGCAGCGCGAACCCGCCCCCTGGATAGGCTGACCGCGTGAACTCACTGCTCCGATTCGCCGAGCGCCTGCCACGGCCCGTCATCGTCGTGATCGCCATCGCGGCCATCGGAATCGGCATCGCGCTGGCTATCCGTCCCACCACGGCGCTTGGCGTGCTGGCACTGCTCATCGGCGCGGGTCTCGTGCTCGCCGGCGTGCTCGAGGCCGTGTCGCCTGCCGTCGCCGGCGAGAGGATTCGGATGCTGCTCGCCGGGGCCCTGATCGCCGGGGGCATCTTCGTGCTCGTGGCGCCTGGGCTCACGGTGCGCGCTCTCGCGATCGTCGTCGGTGTGACTCTGATCGTGCGCGGCATGATCGGGGTGAGCGCGATCATCGGCGGGCGGAATCTGTCGCTCGATCGTCGAGTTGCCGAGGTGCTGCTCGGCGTCGCCGGCATCACGTTCGGCGTTCTGGCGATGATCTGGCCCGACATCACGCTGCTCGTCGTCGCGGTGGTGTTCGGAGCATCACTTGCGCTGTTCGGCGCCGGCGTGCTGATCCGGATGATGCTCGCCCGTCGACAGAGGAAGCAGACATCAGACCACAAGCCCGAGTCGCTGTCACGTCGCTGGTTCCGCACGATCGGCGCCGTCTGCGCGATCGCCCTCGCCGCCGGAGCGGTCGTCGTCAGCGTCACGCTGCGGGAGGGGAGTCCCGTGGTCGATGACTTCTATGCCGCACCGCGGACGGTGCCCGAGCGGCCTGGGCAGCTGATCCGCGCGGAGGAGTTCACCCGCGACATCCCCGAGAATGCGACCGCCTGGCGGATCCTCTACACGACAACCCACGCTGACGGCAGCTCCGCAGTGGCGAGTGGGATCGTCGTCGTGCCGGATGTCGGTGAGCAGCATCCGGTCATCGCCTGGCACCACGGCACCACGGGGTACAGCCCCGCGTGTGCGCCGTCACTGGCATCCGCTCCGTTCGAATCGGGCGCGCTGTTCGTGACCGACGCGATCATCGATCGCGGCTGGGCGCTCGTCGCCACCGACTACGTCGGGCTTGGAACCGAGGGTCCGCACCCGTACCTGATCGGCGACGACAGTGCCCGCGCGGAGCTCGACGCGGTGCGCGCCGCGCGTCAGCTCTCGGATGCTGAGATCGGCGATCAGACCGTGGCGTGGGGTCACTCGCAGGGTGGGGCGGCGTCCCTGTGGTCGGCTGCGATCGCTGAGGACTATGCGCCAGACGTGCCGCTGGAAGGTGCGGTGGCGCTGGCGCCGGCGAGCGACCTGCCGGCCCTCGTCGCCAACCTGGGCGACGTCGCCGGCGGCAGTGTGTTCGCCTCGTTCTTGATCACCGCGTACAGCAAGATCTATCCCGACGTGAGGTTCGCCGACTATGTGCGGCCCGGCGCTGAGGTGACGGTGCGTCAGATGGCGACGCGCTGCCTCGCCGAGCCCGCCATGCTCGTCTCGGTGCTCACGATGCTGGCGCTGAAGGACGACCCTGACATCATCTCGCGTGACCCGGCATCCGGCCCGCTCGGCGAGCGGCTCGAGCAGAACGTGCCGCCCGCCTCATCGGCGGTCCCGGTGCTGCTCGGACAGGGTGAGGTCGATGATCTCGTGCTCTTCGACATGCAGTCGGCGTTCGCGCAGCGCATGTGCGCGGAGGGAGCGCCGATCGACTTCCGTTCCTACCCCGGGCGCGATCATCTTTCGCTCGTGCAGGTGGGGTCGGATGCTATCGACGACGCATTCGCGTGGACGGACGACCGCTTCGCCGGGGTGGCCGTGGCCGATGCCTGCGGCGTGTGACATATTCGGAAGGACACGCCGCAAGAGCCCGCGCGACCGGAAACGTATACCGGTATTTCGGATGCGGGTGAGCGCCGTTCGTCCGGTCACTACGATGGACGCGTCGTGAGGACTGATTGACAAGCTGATCAGCCATTCTCGCTGTCACGGTCGAGCTGTTCCTGCGGGTGAGACGTCGTTCGCGAGCCCGATGCGGATGGAACCGCTTCCATGGCGTGATCAGAGCGTGATCTATTCCTCTTGCCATCCGGGATGTATTCAAGTCAATATGACTGCCAGGAGTCGCTCAACTGGGGAGACGGCGGCTCTCAACTCTGGGGCCGGAAACGGATAGGCCGGTGTTGCTGGGGCACACCTGTTCAATGAACCCGTTTCCGCCACCCGGGGCGGCTTGTCAGGCGATCACGGCCCGATTCGAGAGCGTGAAGCCAGTGCCGCACAGCGCTGGCAGAGAAGTTGTGCAGAAGCTCGGCCTGCGCGACCGTGTGCAGGCCGTGATCGCCGCGTACGAGTCGGGGCTGGTGGTCCCGGGCGGGGAGCGGTGAGGCAGGCGGGTCAGATGTCGCCCACGCCGCATAGGCTTGACCGCATGACTGACGTTCTGCCCTCCGGCCTTGCCGTCTCGGAGTTCAACCCCTCCATCCGTCCGCAGGACGACCTCTACCGCCACGTGAACGGCACGTGGCTCGAGGCCGCCGAGATCCCCGCCGACAAGGCGCGCTGGGGCTCGTTCCACCTCCTTGCCGAACAGGCCGAGAAGGACGTTCACGCGATCATCGAAGAGTCGCAGACGGCCGAGCCCGGCACTCTCGCCCGCAAGGTCGGTGACCTGTTCAGCAGCTTCATGGACACCGACGGCATCGCCGCCGTCGGCACCGCACCGCTGGTCGACCTGCTCGCCAAGGTCGATGCCATTGACGGCATCCCCGCCTTCCTCTCCACCGTCGGCACGCTCGACCGTGACGGCGTCGCCGCGCTGATCGGCGCGTTCATCGAGCCCGACCCCGGCAACCCCGAGCGCTACGTGCCGTTCGTGGTGCAGGCAGGTCTCTCGCTGCCCGACGAGAGCTACTACCGTCTCGACAACTTCGCAGACACCCGCGCCGCCTACCGCGCACACCTCGAGCGGCTGCTGGCACTGGCATCCATCGACGATGCCGCTGGCAACGCCGACCGCGCCTTCGCGCTCGAGCACGAGATCGCCGGCCACCACTGGGACAACGTCGCCTCCCGCGATGCGGTGAAGACCTACAACCTCAAGACGTGGGACGAGTTCCAGCAGCTCGTCGGCGTCGACCTCGCCCCGTGGCGGGATGCTGTCTCGTCGGCCAACCCCGACTCGTTCGCCGACCTCGTCGTGTACCAGCCCAGCTTCTTCGAGGGACTCGGCGCACTGCTGGTCGAAGACCGCCTCGACGACTGGAAGGCATGGCTGCGCGCCAAGGTCGTGCACGGCGTGGCCGCGTACCTCACCGACGACTTCATCGACGAGAACTTCTCGTTCTACGGCACCGAGCTCACCGGCACCCCGAGCATCCGCGAGCGCTGGAAGCGCGGCGTCTCGCTCGTCGAGGGATCGCTCGGCGACGCGGTCGGCAAGATCTACGTCGAGCGGCACTTCCCTGCCGCCTCGAAGGTCGCCATGGATGAGCTGGTCGCCAACCTCATCGAGGCCTACCGGCAGAGCATCGAGACGCTCGAGTGGATGAGCCCGGAGACCCGTCAGAAGGCGCTCGCCAAGCTCGCGGCCTTCCGTCCGAAGATCGGCCACCCCGATGTGTGGCGCGACTACGAGAGCATCGAGATCTCAGCATCCGACCTCATCGGCAACGCGCGCCGCGCGACCCAGTTCGAACACGACCGTCAGATCAACAAGGTCGGTCAGCCGATCGACCGTGACGAGTGGCACATGCCGCCGCAGATGGTCAACGCGTACTACAACCCGCTGATGAACGAGATCGTCTTCCCCGCGGCCATCCTGCAGTACCCGTTCTTCGACGCGAACCGCGATGCGGCCGCCAACTACGGCGGCATCGGCGCGGTGATCGGTCACGAGATCGGCCATGGCTTCGATGACCAGGGCAGCCGCTACGACGGCGACGGCCGTCTGCAGGACTGGTGGACGGACGCTGACCGCGCCGCCTTCGAAGAGCGCACCAAGGCACTCATCGCCCAGTACGACGCGCTCACCCCGCTCGGCCTCAGCGACGAGCACCGGGTCAACGGTGCACTGACGATCGGCGAGAACATCGGCGACCTCGGCGGCCTCGGCATCGCGCTCAAGGCGTACGAGCTGTCGCTCGACGGCGCCGAGGCTGCGGTGATCGACGGCTACACCGGAGTGCAGCGACTGCTGCTGAGCTGGGCACAGGTGTGGCAGCAGAAGAGCCGCGATGCCGAGACGATTCGCCTGCTCACGATCGACCCGCACTCGCCGAACGAGTTCCGCTGCAACCAGATCCTCAGCAACGTCGATGCCTTTTACACCGCTTTCGATGTGAACGAGGGCGACGCGCTGTACCTGCCCGAGGGGGATCGCGTCACGATCTGGTGAAGTCCGGTGTGAGGGGATGGAGGAGACGGCTACGATGAACACGGCAGTCGGAATCGTGCGCACGGGGGAGTGCGATTTCGAGGGCCGACTCCTCCCCCCTTCCCCGTAAGGAACTGCGTGGTTTCGCACTCCTCTTCCTCCCTCCCCGAACCCGTCGAGGGACCGCGCGCTGCGTTGCGCGGGTCTCAACGCGGCAGCAGGCGCACGCCTCGACGGGCCGCGGTGGGTCGCCGCTCGTTCAGTTCGAGCCTGCGCGCGCTGGAAGAGCTTGCGCAGTCCGGAGCCCAGGTCTCGGTCCACGTCGCCGACCTCGACAGCGGCGATGTCGTGCTCTCCGGCGACGACCACGTCGCGCTCCCCATCGCCGGGCTCGGTGTGGTGCCTGTTCTCGTCGAAACCGCAGCCGGCCTCGACGTCGGCCGGATCGATCCGCTGCAGATCGTAGACCGGGTGCGGGCGCATTTCGTCACCGGTTCGGGCCTGTGGCGCAGTCTGCGCGCCCCTGCGCTGCCGATGATCGACCTCGCCGTCCTCGCCGCTGCGGCCGGGGATCCGAACGCTGCCAACACCCTGCTCGACGTCGTCGGACATGACCAGGTGCGCGCGCGCATGGTCAGCCTCGGGATGCCCCGGAGTGCCGTGCTCGATCGGTTCCGCGACAAGCGCGGCCCGGACGACGCCCCGCACGTCGCCGTCGGCACGACCCGCGAGTTCGCCGGCCTGTTCGCCGCGCTGGTGAACTCCACGGTCGTCAACGCCGCCGTCAGCGCGCAGGTGTCGGAGTGGCTGAGCCTGAACCATGACCTCAGCCTGGTCGCCGCGGCCACCGGGCTGGATCCGTTCGCGCATGAGCAAGACGCGCACGGGCTGCTGTTCATCAACAAGACCGGCCGCGACCGGGGCGTGCGCGCCGAGGCCGGTGTGCTCGCCGGACCCCGCGCCGGCGTCGCCTACGCGCTCACGGTCTGCTTCGACGATCTGTCGATCAACCACCGCCTGCGTGCACATGAGGCGTTCCGCATCCTCGGCACCGACCTGATGGAGTACGTGCACTGAGACCGGGGTCACGGCTCACGGATGCTCGGTGAGCCGGCATCCACTCGTCACCGTCGCTGACTCGCGCCGCGTCGGTTCCGGTCGCAATAAGTCGCGCCTGGCGAGCGCGCAAGCGGGAGAAATTGCGACCGGAACTGTGCGGATGACCGTCGGTGCGGGAGAAATTGCGACCGGAACGCGGGTCGCAGCCCGATCAGTCGCGCAGCGCCGGGCGCTGCTCGGAGTGCGGATGCCGCGGGATGAAGAACGTCAGCACGAAGGCGAGGATGCCCGCCGCGATCGCCAGCCAGAACGAGAACTCGAAGGCGTCGCGGGTGGGGATCGCGACGCCGTCGACCTGCGTGCTCATCGAAGCCAGCACGCCGCCCATGACCGCGGAGGCCGTCGACGTGCCCACCGAGCGGAACAGCGCGTTCAGACCGTTCGACGCGCCGGTCTCGTGGGCGGGCACGGCGCGCATGATGATCATCGGCATGGCCGCGAACGAGAAGCCGATGCCGACGCCGATCAGCAGGTTGGCCACGATCAGGTGCCAGACCTCGGTCGACCACAGCAGCACGAACGCGTAGGCGAGGACGATCGCGGCGGTGCCGACGGTGAACAGCGGGCGCGGCCCGACCGTGCGCTCGAGGAACCCCGACAGGGGCGAGATCACCATCATCACGACGCCGGAGGTGGCCACGACCAGCGCGGCGGAGAACACGTCGAGTCCGAGCCCCGACCCGGTCTCGACCGGAAGCTCGAGCAGCTGCGGGAAGGTCACGTTCGACGCGAACAGTGCGAAGCCCATGCAGATCGCCGCGACGTTGGTGAACAGCACCGCTGGGCGCACGGCGACGCGCAGGTCGAGCAGCGGATCCTTGGCCTTCAGCTGGTACCAGCTCCACAGCACCAGCACGACGATGCCGCCGATCAGCATGGCCAGCGAGGCCGGGGCCGTCCAGCCCCATTCCGCGCCGCGCGATACGTACAGCAGCAGTCCGGTCAGACCGATCGCCAGTCCGATCGCGCCGACGATATCGAGCTTGCCAGGGGAAAGCAGCACATCCGCCGGCACGACCAGCACCACGAGCACGGCGCCGATCAGGCCGAGCCCGGCGGCGAGCCAGAACAGCGCGTGCCAGTCGGCGTTCGCAGCCAGGTAGGCCGCCACTGGCATCCCGATCGCGCCGCCGACGCCCATCGTCGCGCTCATCAGCGCCACCGCGGTGCCGAGGCGCTCGGGCTTGAGCACATCGCGCATGATCGCGATGCCGAGCGGCACCACGCCGGTCGTCGCACCCTGCAGGCCGCGACCGATGATGACGCCGACGATCGAGGTCGACATCGCCGCGATCACCGACCCGACGATCAGGATGATCAGCAGCACGATGACCACGCGCTTCTTGCCGTACATGTCGCCGAGGCGCCCCGAGATCGGGGTGGCGACGGCGGCGACGAGCAGGGTGATCGTGACGACCCAGCTGGTGTCCTCGCGCGAGGCGTTCAGCAGATGGGGAAGGTCGGCCTGCAGCGGCACGACCAGCGTGAACATGAACGCCGAGCACAACCCGACGAAGGCGAGCACCGCGACGATCGCTGCGGGAGGAGGTGTGCGCGTCAGGCGCTTTCTTGCCCTGTCATCCGCATTGCCCATCAGATCAGCGTATCGGCCTCAGTCGTCGAGGTGCGGAAGCACAGTCTCGGCGATCCCGTGCAACTGGGTGATCTGCTCGTCGCTGAGGGTCTTCGTGACGTAGCGGCACACGGCCTCGTCGTAGGCGGTCTTGGCCTTCGCGTGCGCGGCGCGGCCGGCCTGGGTGAGTGCGATCTCCTGCCCTCGGCCGTCTTCGATGCAGGTGTCTCGGGTGATGAGTCCGCGCTGCTCCATGCGACGCAGCTGGTGTGAGAGGCGGCTCTTCTCCCACTCCAGATCGCAGCCGAGTGCGACCGGCCGCAGCGGGGCATCCGATCGCGACAGTGCGCCGAGGATCTCGTAATCCGCCTCGGAGAGCCCGGACGCCGCCGTCAGCTCGCGCGCGATGCGGGCGGCGAGCCGTGCCCGCATGCGCTGGTACGAGTCCCAGGCCTGCAGCGCGGTGGCGTCGGTGTGTTCCATGTGCATCAGTGTAGTTGACGTATCACCTAATTGCGATACACTCGATTCAGCGTCAAGTTGACGTATCAACTACAACTGTTCGGTCGGAGGACCATCGTGGGGGACAAGCCCGTGCTGACGAAGATCGCCGTTCTCGGAGTGGGCCGCGTCGGCACCGCCGTCGCGCGCACCGCAATGCAGGCTGGGTTGGCTGTCAACGTCGCCGCTTCCAAGGGCGCCGAGGAGATCGCGCTGATCGCCGAGATCATCACGCCGGGCGCGGTCGCGATGACCGCGGCGGATGCTGTCGCCGACGTCGACCTGGTGGTGCTGGCCGTTCCGCTGCACAAGTTCCGTACCGTCGACCCGCGCATGCTCGACGGCAAGATCGTCATCGACGCCATGAACCACTGGCACGACGTCGACGGCCCGCTCGAGGACGTCACCGGCGACCCCCGGAGCACATCCGAGATCGTCGCCTCGCACCTGGCGGGCGCGCGCATCGTGAAGGCGCTGAACCACATCGGGTACCACGAGCTCGAAGAGGACGCGCGGCGCGACATCGCATCGGGCGCCGAGGGGCGCGGGCTTGAGAGCCGCCGTGCTCTCGCGTACGCGACCGACGATGCGGATGCTGCCGCAGCGACCCATGAGCTGCTGGACCGGTTCGGATTCGAGCCCGTGTTCGCCGGCGCACTGGCATCCGGAATCGCCTTCGAATCCGGCACCGACATCTTCAACGACAGCTTCGACGCCGTCGGCATGCGCGCTGCGCTCGCCGACGCGGGCATCCCCGCGCTCGTCGCGGCCTGATCATCACTTCACTTCGGAAGGCACATCTCATGCAACTCGGCGCCTACAGCTTCGGCGACACCCCGCGCGACGCGGATGGCACACTCGGCAGCACGTCCGACGCGATCCGCAACCTCTTCGACGCGATCGTGCACGCCGACCAGCACGGCCTGGATTACTTCGGCGTCGGTGAGCACCACACGCTCGACATGCCTGCGTCGTCGCCGGGCGCGATGATCGCCGCGGCGGCGGGGGCCACGAAGAACATCATCCTCGGCAGCGGCGTCTCGGTGATCAGCACCGATGACCCGATCCGGGTGTTCCAGCAGTTCGCGACCGCAGACGCCGTCTCGGGCGGGCGCGTCGAGATCACGGCGGGACGCGGCTCGTCGGTCGAGTCGTTCCCGCTGTTCGGCTACGACCTCGCCGACTACGACCGCCTGTACGAGGAGAAGCTCGAGCTGCTGCGCGCGGCGAACGATGCAGGATCCGATGCCCGTGTGACCTGGTCGGGCACAGTGCGCGCACCGATCGACGGTCTGGAGGTCGTGCCGCGCCCGGTGCGCGGACGCCTGCCGATCTGGGTCGGCACCGGCGGCAGCGCGCCGTCGAGCATGCGCGCAGGGCGACTCGGCATGCCCGTGTCGTACGGCATCATCGGCGGAGCGCCGGCGCGCTTCGCGCCCCTCGTCGACCTGTACCGGCGGACCGCGGCTTCTGCGGGTCATGCCGGGGATGAGATCCGCGTCTCGGTGGCCGCTCTCGGGCTGATTGCACCGACCAAGCAGGAGGCGCTGGACCGCTTCTACCCGGGGTGGCACGCCATGAACATGTCGATGGTCGAGAAGCGGGGCTGGCCGGCACCGCAGACCGAGCACTTCCTCGCCCAGGCGCACGGCGCCGGCGCGTACTACGTCGGCGACCCGGATGACGTGGCCGAGCGGATCGCAGATCTGCACGGACACCTCGGTCACATGCGGCACTTCCTGCAGATGGACTTCGGCGGCCTGCCGCAGGAGCACTTGCTCGAGTCAATCGAGCTGCTGGCCACCGAGGTCAAGCCCCGCGTGGAGCGCCTGCTGGCCGCCAAATAAGGCACCGGGCGGACGGCTTCGTGCTGCGCGTCCATTCGCCGAGCGCACGGCTTCCCGCCCAGTGCACGAGGTATTGACGTGAACAGCTCGTGCGTTCGGCGAGATCCCGTGCTCTCGACGGAGTGAACAGCGGCGACGGAGCGGTAACGTCGGGGGATGCTTCCTGAAGACTGGACGCCGCACCGACGGGACGACGGCGAGCTGCTGGGCTGGATCCATCCGTCCGGCGACGAGTGGGTCGCCGTCGATGTGCTCGGACGTGTGGCATCCGACGCCGTCGACTGGCTCGACGCCGAGGCGGCGCTGGAAGCGGTCGGCCTCGCCTGGCTCGCCGACGTGTGGATGCTGGAGGGCGAAGCCCCCGGCCCGCTGCGCGTCCGCTTCATCGAGGTCACGCCGTCGGTCGGCTCTGAGATCGGCAGGGTCGTGGTGAAGGTCGACGACTTCGGTGACATGCAGCGCCCGCCCACCGAGCGCTTCACCCTGCCGTGGCCGGCGCCCGCTCGTCTGCGCCCCGCTCGCCCCGGCGACCCCGACGGCCGCACGCTCTGACACTGCGCCCGTTGGCGCCGCGTGCACGGCTTCTTGGCGCCGAGTGCACGGCTTGACGCCGAGTGCACGGGAAATCCGCGCGAATACCCCGTGCAGTCGGCGAGATCCCGTGCTCTCGACGGTGGGGGCGGGGCAGGAACCGGGGGTGCGCGGGCCGGTAGGGTGGCGAGCATGAGCAATGTGGCTCCGAACGACCCGGCGGCCGCGCGAGGCATCTCGCGCCGCACGCAGTCCGATATCTACCGCGCAGGCATCAGCGGTGCCCTTCCGGCGGTGCCAATCGACGCGCAGAAGCTGGATGCTGCCGCCGAAGCAGCCCTGACGAAAGAGGCGTACGCCTACATCGCCGGTGGCGCCGGTGGCGAGGCCACGATGAGAGCCAACCGCGCGGCGTTCGACCGCTGGCAGGTGTGGCCAAGGCCGCTGCACGATGTGGCCACCCGCGACCTGTCGGTCGAGTTCCTCGGACGCACCAGGCCCACGCCGCTGCTGCTGGCACCGCTGGGGGTCATGGAGCTTGCGCACCCTGAGGCCGATCTCGCCGTCGCGCGGGCGGCAGCATCCGCCGGCGTTCCCTACGCGATCTCGAATCAGGCATCCTTCCCGATGGAGCGCATCGCGCAGGCCGCCCCTGGCGCTGCGCGCCTCTTCCAGCTGTACTGGTCAGCATCCGACGAGCTCAACGCATCCCTCCTCGGCCGCGCCGAGGCATCAGGATGCGAGGCGATCGTCGTCACACTCGACACGCACCTGCTCGGCTGGCGCACGCGCGATCTCGACCTCGCGTACCTGCCGTTCACGCGCGGGATGGGCATCGCGCAGTACACCAGCGACCCGGTGTTCCAGCAGCTGGTCAAGGACCGGGCATCCGCTCCCGCCGCCGGCGGCGACGCCGTCAAGGTGACGCCGAAGACGATCGCCGCGGGCGTCTCGATCGCACGCAAAGGCGCGGCGCTGACCGGCAGCCGCAGCCTGCGCGACAACCTGCGCTCGCCGCTGCCTCGCACCGCCGTCGAGACGTTCCTCGACGTGTTCTCCACACCGAGGCTCACCTGGGACGACCTCGCGAACGCGCGCGAGTGGACGTCGCTGCCGATCATCCTGAAGGGCATCGTGCATCCCGACGACGCCGAGCGCGCAGTGGATGCCGGACTCGACGGAGTCTGGATCTCGAACCACGGCGGCCGGCAGATCGACCGCTCGGTGCCGACGCTCGACGTGCTGCCCGAGATCGCCGAGAAGGTCGCCGGGCGGGTTCCGGTGGTGTTCGATTCTGGCGTACGCGGCGGAGCGGATGCTGCCATCGCCCTCGCTCTGGGAGCCGATCTGGTCGCACTCGGGCGTCCATACGCCTATGGGCTCGGCATCGCAGGGGAGGCCGGCGTTCGCGAGGTGATCCGCAATGTGCTCGCAGAGCTCGACATCACGCTGGGTCTGGCCGGGTTGACATCGGCGGGGGAGCTGGATCGCGACGCGCTGCGCGCGGTGTGACCTGCGGCCCCGGTGACGGCTGCTCGCTCGCCGCGCGGCACGATCGCGCCCGGTCGTGATTCCATGGACGCATGAGCGCACACGACGAGCCCACTGCTGAGCAGCATCCCGCCGACACCGATTGGCACCGCTGGGCGCCGATCGGGCAGACTCTCGACGCGAGCGGCACGGTCGGCAGTGGTCCGGAGCCCAGCATCGCGGCCTTCGAACTGCTGCCGCTGGAGCCCATGCTGGTGCCGGAGAAGCCGCGCGGCGGAGAGCTCGACCAGTCGCAGTGCCACCACTGCAAGCCGTCGCCCTACGTGATCTGGCAGGACGACGAGTGGCAGGTCAGCGGCGGCATGCAGGGCCCAAGCGGGCTGCCGTTCATCGGCGCCATCTCGCCGCGTCGGCACGTGAAGCTCGAGGATGCCCCGATCGAGGTGCTCGCAGGACTCGGTCCTGTTCTGCAGCGGGTGTCGGAGGCGGCCAAGGCCATCCCGGCCGTCGCCCGCTGCCACTTCTCGCGCTGGAACGACGGCTCGGCGCACCTGCACCTGTGGGCGTACGCGCGCCCGGCCGGCATGATGCAGGGGCGCGGCGCGATCCTGCCGTACTGGGAGCAGAGCATGCCGGCGATGCCCGACGAGATGATGCAGGAGTACCTCGAGATCGTCGCGCACGCGCTCGCCGCAGGTGGCGGCGAGGCGTTCCCGAACCGCTGAATTGACTCTCCTGCAAGGGGAGAGTGGATGCTGGAATCATGTTGGGAATCGGTGAGTTCGCAGGATTGACGGGCCTCAGCGTGAAAGCGCTGCGGCACTACGACGACAAGGGTGTGCTGACACCGTCCGACGTGGACGATCGGTCGGGATACCGGCGCTACACCGAGGCGCAGGTGCGCGCCGGCGTGGAAGTGCGAGCGCTGAGGGATGCCGGTGTCGCGCTGCCGGAGGTCGCGGCCGCGCTTGCCGTCGATGATGCACTCGGGGCGCTGTCGGACCATCAGGAGAGGGTGCGGGTGCGGCGCTCCGAAGAGGACCGCGCGTTCGCCGACGCCGAGACCGCTCTGCGCGCTCTGCGCGTGCCGGTTGAGGTCATGGAGCGGCGCGTGGATGCCGTCCCGTACGTCGGGCGCGTGATCACCGTGCCGGTGGATGCTGCGGACGAGCTCACGGACGACCACGCCAATCACCTGTTCGAAGTGCTCTTCGCGCAGGTTCATGAGGCCGGCCTCGGCCCCGCCGGCACGTTCTGGACGACGATCCGCGCCGGCGACCGCGGTCAGGTGGAGCTGGTGTGCTGCTGGCCGACCGTGCGGCAGGCGGATGCTGGATGGGGTGGCCCCGATACAGAGGTGGCTGTGCTCCCCGCGCGCACCGAACTCATCGCGACGTGGCGGCCCGCCGCCGGCGAGGAACTGCCGGACGGATACACGCACCCGGCCGTGGTGGCCCTGTTCGAAGCCGTCGGAGCGCGGGGGATCGCGCTGTCTGACAGTGAGGTGCGGCAGCGTGTGCACGGCTCGAGCGATCAGGACTGGTGCGTCGAGGTGGCGATCACCATCTGATCGCGCGCGTTCGCCGGGCGCCGGTTTCGGCATCCGGGGTGAGAGGGGCAGACTGGGGTCGTGCGCACGATTCGAGATCTCGACACCGTTGAACTGATCATCGAGGCCCAGGGCCTGCTGGATTCCATCCGCGGACCCGAACGCGTCATCGATGCCGGCACGCTGCGCGCCCTTGAGCAGTCGGGCAACTACGTCGTCGGGCTGTTCGACGGCGATGACGGCGACGAGCGCATGGTCGGCGCGTCGGTCGCGTTCTTCGGCGCCCCTGGCAAGCGCACCATGCACTCGCACATCACGGCGCTGATCCCCGAGTACCGCGGTCGAGGCTGGGGCCGTGAACTCAAGGAGCACCAGCGCCAGTGGGCGTTCTCGCGCGAGGTCGGCCGCATCACGTGGACCTTCGACCCGCTCGTCGCCCGCAACGCGCACTTCTTCCTCACCGTGCTCGGCGCACGCGTGACCGGGTACGTCGTCAACCAGTACGGCATCTTCGGCGGTGGCGACGCGGGCGACGAGAGCGACCGGTTCGACGTGGAGTGGGCGCTCGCCGACATCGCGAAGCCGCCGGCATCCGACGCCGTCGTCGCGACTCTCGAGATCCCGACCGACGTCGAGACCATGCGTCTTTCGGACCCGGATGCTGCGCACGAATGGCGCCTGCGCCTGCGCGGCGAGATCGAGCAGCTGCTCGCCCAGGGACTGCGCGTCGCCGGCTTCGAACCCGCTCGCGGCTACCTCTTCACGAAGTAGGCAGCACGAACGCCCCGGTCTCGCCGGGGTTGATCGCGATCTCCCAGCGGAAGCCGTCCGGGTCGGTGAAGTACCCCGAATAGCCGCCCCACTCCCGGTGGGTGGCGGCCGAGACGCGGGCGCCGAGCGCCGCGGCCTCGGCGAGCACAGCATCCACCTCCGCCTCTGTGGCGAGGTTGTGCGAGAGCGTGATCGGGGCGAGGCCGGATGCCGGGGCTTCGCCGATCTCGGCGGTGAAGCCCTGCACGCTCCACAGTGACAGGATGACGCGGTCGGCGACGGCGAACATCAGCACGTCGTCGGATTCGAAGATCGGATGCCAGCCGAGCCCGTCCACGTAGAACGCGCGACTGCGCTCGACGTCCGCTACGGCAAGGGTGATGAAACTGACGCGCTGATCCATGCCGACACTCTGCCACGGGCATCCGACGTCAGCGCACACCCTTCATCAGCGCGAGCACGGGGCGCGAACCGAGCAGCAGCGCGATGCCCATCGCGATCGCGATGGCGCCGAGGATCAGGAAGTACGGCACCTCGTCGGTCGGGTCGTAGAACTGCGCGAGCCATCCGGCGATCGCGGTGCCCAGCGCCACCGACAGGAAGTACAGCGACACCATCTGCGTGTGGAACCGCGCGGGGGCGAGCTTGGTGGTCACCGAGAGCCCTGGAGGCGAGATGAACAGCTCAGCCACGGTGAACACGAGCAGGATGAACACGATCGCGATCAGCGGTGTCGCGTTGGCCGCGCCGTTCGCCCACGGCAGGAACAGCAGGAACGCGACACCCATGATGATCGCGCCGAGTGAGAACTTCACCGGCGCAGCGGGCGCCCGGTTGCCGAGCTTCGTCCAGACGAGAGCGAACACTCCGGACAGGATGATCACGAAGATCGGCCCGATCGAGTTCACCCAAGAGACGGGCATCTCCCAGCCGAAGATCGAGCGGTTCAGGCGCTCGTCGGAATAGATGGTCAGCACCGTGAACTGCTGCTGGTACAGCGACCAGAATCCGACGTTCACGATGAACAGCGGGATGAATGCCACGACCCGCGATCGGGCATCCGCGTCGATGTGCTTCGACGAGATGATGACGAAGAAGTACGCGATCGCCGCCACAAGGGTCACCAGGATCACGACCGCGGCGAGGTTGTCGGCGCGGATCACGCCGACCAGCACCAGCACGACGAGCAGGGCGAGCGCGCCGACGGCGATCCAGATCATGCGCGCGTAGCGATCCGCGGGGAGCGGGTTCGTCACGACACGGGACGATTCCGGCAGCTGCTTGCGGCCGAACGAGTACTGGATCAGGCCCAGCCCCATGCCCACCGCCGCTGCGCCGAAGCCCCAGTGGAAGCCGACGTTGTTCTGCAGCACACCGGTGATCAGCGGGCCGAGGAACGCACCGAGGTTGATGCCGAGGTAGAACAGCGAGAAGCCGGCGTCTCGGCGCACATCATCTGCAGAGTAGAGCGTGCCGACGACCGCTGTGGCATTGGCCTTCAAGCCTCCGGAGCCGACGGCGACGAGGATCAGGCCGACCCCGAGCCCCCAGACGTTCGGCAGCACGGCCAGTGCGATGTGACCGGCCATGATGACCCAGGCGCTGTAGAACAGCACGCGCTCCGAGCCGAGCAGGCGGTCGGCGAGCCAGCCGCCGAGAATCGTCGACAGGTACACCGTGCCGCCGTAGGCGCCGACGATGCCCGTCGCGATGCCGCGGTCGATGCCGAGGCCGCCCTCTGTGACCGAGTAGTACATGTAGATGAGCAGGATGCCCTGCATGCCGTAGAAGCTGAACCGCTCCCACATCTCGACGCCGAAGACGTGCGCGAGCGCCCATGGCTGCCCGAAGAAGCGAGTGTCATTGTCGCCGGATCCCCGCGTCAGCGATGGTGTGCTCATGTGCTGAAGGTAGCCCGGTACAGGGCCGCGCGGTAGCAGGACCCGCCTCATCCGCCGAGGGAACCGCCGGTAGGATTGAGGATGCCCGCCGTTCACGGGCGATTCCCCGTAGCATCCGACCATTGGAGCCACCGTGGCCGAACAGTCCCGTCTTGACAAGGTCATCGCCCTCGCCCGCCACCGCGGGTTCGTGTTCCAAGCGGGTGAGATCTACGGCGGTTCCCGATCGGCATGGGACTACGGCCCCCTCGGCACCGAGCTGAAGGAGAACATCCGCAGGCAGTGGTGGCAGACCTTCGTGCGCGGACGCGGCGACATGGTTGGGCTCGACTCGAGCATCATCCTGCCCAAGCGCGTCTGGGAGGCCTCCGGCCACGTCGCCACGTTCTCGGACCCGCTGGTCGAGTGCCTGCAGTGCCACAAGCGCCACCGCGAGGACCACCTCATCGAGGCATACGAGGCGAAGAAGGGCCGCAAGCCCGAGAACGGCATGGCCGACATCCCCTGCCCCGACTGCGGCACCCGCGGTCGCTGGACCGAGCCGAAGTCCTTCTCGGGTCTGATCAAGACGTACCTAGGCGTCGTCGATGACGAGTCGGGCCTGCACTACATGCGCCCCGAGACGGCCCAGGGCATCTTCGTGAACTTCTCGAACGTGCTCACCGCTTCGCGCAAGAAGCCGCCGTTCGGCATCGGCCAGGTCGGCAAGGCGTTCCGCAACGAGATCACGCCGGGCAACTTCATCTTCCGCACCCGCGAGTTCGAGCAGATGGAGATCGAGTACTTCGTGCCGCCGGCTGAGGCGCAGGAGTGGTTCGAGCACTGGGTCAAGGCATGCTGGGACTGGTTCATCGACCTGGGTGTCGACCCCGAGAACATGCGCCAGTTCGACGTGCCAGAGGATGAGCGCGCGCACTACTCGGCCGGCACGATCGACTTCGAGTACCGCTTCGGCTTCCAGGGCTCGGAGTGGGGCGAGCTGATGGGTGTCGCCAACCGCACCGACTACGACCTGTCGAGCCACAGCGAGGCCTCCGGCCAGAGTCTGACCTACTTCGACCAGGCGTCGGGAGAGCGTTACACCCCCTACGTGATCGAGCCGTCGTTCGGTCTGACCCGGTCGATGATGGCCTTCCTCGTCGACGCGTACGAAGAGGAAGAGGTGCCCAACGCCAAGGGCGGCACCGACACCCGCACCGTGCTGAAGCTCGACCCGCGCCTGGCGCCGGTCAAGGTCGCTGTGCTTCCGCTCTCGCGCAACGAGCGCCTCTCGCCGCTGGCGCGCGAGGTGGCCGACACGCTGCGCGGCCGCTGGAACATCGACTTCGATGACGCCGGGGCGATCGGTCGCCGCTACCGTCGTCAGGACGAGGTCGGCACCCCGTTCTGCGTCACCGTCGACTTCGACTCGCTCGACGACCGCGCCGTCACCGTGCGCGACCGCGACACCATGAGCCAGGAGCGCGTGCCGCTCGACGCCCTCGAGACCTACCTCGCGGAGCGCCTGCGCGGAGCCTGACCCGCTCTTCTCACACGCCGCCCCTGCTGATCGTCGCCGCCCCTGCTGGACGACGCGATTCAGCAGGGGCGGCGGCGTTGTGCAGGGGCGGCGACGGAAGTGCGCTGGCTAGAGTGAGCGCATGAGTGCACTGTCGGACGCTGGATCGCTGATCGAATCGGATGCTGTCGCACGCGACAACCGGGCGAGACGGCGCACCTGGGTGATCGGCGGCGCGCTGCTGGTGCTGTCGGCGCTGGTCGTATTGGTGCGGGTGCTCACGTATCGTGCCGGCATCGTCGGCGAGTCGCCGGCCTGGGCGTATTACATCAAGGATTGGCTGTGGGGGATCGGCGCATTGATTCTGGTGATCGGCCTCGGCCGTGCGGGCAGCATCACCGGCCGTCGACCATTCGCCACGATCTTGGTGATCCTGCAGATCATCGTCGCCTCGCCGGCGGCAGCGTGGTACCTGTCCACCCGTCTGCCCGATCTTCCGACGAGCACACACGCCGCGGAAGACGCCTGGACCGCCGTGTTCATCCCCTACTACCTCGCGGTCTTCGCACTCACATTCACCGCGGCACTTGCGATCGGCCTGGTGCGTGCGGTGCCAGCGCCCTGGTGCTGGGCGCCGTCGGTGGCGTTTCTCGTCGCGATCGTCTTCGGATCCGCGGTATCTGGGGGAGCGTACGTCCTGGGCGGGTTCAGCGTCGTCTACCTGCCGGTGATCAGCACTGGGCTCCTCGGCATGCTGGCCATCGTGCTGGGCATCCGCGCGGGGCGCGACGAGCCTGCAGAGACGAGAAGACCCCTCCCGGAATTCCAAGAGGGGTCTGCTCAGCGTTAGCTCAGAAGTCTTCGCCTTCGGCCTGCGAGGGGTGCTTGTCGAACCAGTAGGGGCGGCCGATGTGCAGGTGGGCGTCGCTGTCGAAGAGGGTGCTGTCGTCGCGTTCCATGAGTGGCTCCTTTGCGCGTGGATGAGGTCTACCTCCAGCCTCACTCAGGGTTCACCACTCTTATGGCGGATTCGATGCGAAAGAAACGCCATTCCTCAGCGATTGACAAGACGACAGGTGCCGCAGGCCCTGTCGCACCGATTCCGGGCATCCGACGCTGTTGACGAGAAAGGCGATCCGCTCGCAGCAGGTCGATCTCTGAGAAATCGACCTGCTCACGGCGGATCGCCTTTTCCGGGCGGGCGCGCAGCGCGCCGCCCACGTCAGCGCGCCTCAGGCGCGGGTGATGCGCACGGTGCGCACCTCGAACGGGCGCAGCGACAGCTTGCCGCCCGTGCGAGCGTCGTCGAGGTCGTCCTCGATCAGCGAGACCTCGCGGATGCCCGAGTGCGCGAACCCGACCGACAGCGCCCCCGTGGTGCGGCGACCGAGCGACTCGTACACGCGCACGATGACATCGCCGGAGCGGTCGTCGGCCAGCTTCACCGACGACACCACGATGCCTTCGCCGGTCACCGAGACCAGCGGCTCGACCTCGTTCGCTCCGCGGACCAGCGTCGCCGGCGCGTTGAGCTTGATGCCCTCCGCGGTGGCGATGGCGGCATCAGCGCCGATCACGAAGCCGACCTCGATCTCGTGGTGGCCGTGGTCGGTGTCCGGGTCGGGGAAGCGCGGAGCGCGCAGCAGCGAGAGGCGCACGGTCGTGGTGATGTCATCACCGTCGACCTCGCGCGACGTGTCGAAGCCGTAGATCGAGTCGTTCACGAGGGCGGCGCCGAAGCCGTCGTCCTCCTGCGCGAGCACGAAGCGGTGCATCGAGGTCTCGAACTTCGCAGCCTCCCAGCTGGTGTTCACATGCGTCACCCGGCGCTGGAAGCCGAACTGCGTCTCGGCCAGCGTCTCGCGCGCGAAGAGGTCGAGCGGGAAGGCGAGCTTGAGCAGCTTCTCGGTCTCGTTCCAGTCGATGTCGTTGATCAGCAGCACCGTGCGCGAGTCGGCTCGGAGCACGATGGTCTGCTCGATCGTGGACTTCGAGAACTCCCGCTTGATCAGAACGGTCGCCGCGCCGTCGATGACGGATGCCGAGATCGATGCGACCCCGGTCAGGTCGTCGACCCGGTTCTTGTAGTACCGATCGATGTCCCATGCATCCCACATGTTGGGGAAGTCCTGGTGCATCTGGAACAGGTTGGCGGGCTTGCCGGCGGGGATCGTCTCGCGGCCGGTGGCCTTGTCGATCGCCGAGATGATCAGACCCTCTGCCGAGACGACGACCGAGACCAGGTCGTTCTCCAGGCGGAAGCCGTCCGGCAGCTCGGTGAGAGTCGCCGGGCCGCTGCCGAAGTCGGCGGCGGTGACGGCGACGGCGCCGAGAGCGCGGTCATCGGATGCTGCCGTGAGCGAGGTCGGAGTGAAGCGCAGCAGCGTGTCACCCTCGCCTGCGAGGGCGTCGCGTGCCGCGGTGGACAGCTCTTCAGCATCCGAGATCACACCCGTCAGCACCTCGACGGCTTCGCGGTGCACCCACGCGATCGAGGTGCCGGGCAGGATGTCGTGGAACTCGTGCAGCAGCACGAGCTGCCACAGCCGGTCGAGCTCTTCGTACGGGTACTCGGTGCCGTGCTGCACGGCAGCGGTCGCCGCCCACAGCTCGGCCTCGATGAGCGCCTGCTCCGCCCAGCGGTGCAGCGCCTTGGTGGCGTGCTGGCTGGTGAGGGTGCCGCGGTGCAGCTCGAGGTAGAGCTCGCCGACCCAGACGGCGGGGTCGGTCAGCTCGGCGCGAGCGTCGTCGAAGAACTCGTCAGGGTGCTTCCACTCGACCTTCGCCGAGCCCTCGAGGTCGGCCAGACGCGACGCCTTTCCGGTCATCTCGCGGGTCGTGCCGCCGCCGCCGTCACCCCAGCCGACCGGGGCGATCGACATCGTGCCGACACGGTTCTCCTTGAACTGGCGGGAGGCCTTCGCGACCTCCATGCCGCTCAGCTGCGAGTTGTACGTGTCCATCGACGGGAAGTGCGTGAACATCCGCGAGCCGTCGATGCCCTCCCACAGGAACGAGTGGTGCGGGAAGACGTTGCGCTGGTTCCACGAGATCTTCTGCGTGAAGAACCACTCGAAGCCGGCGCGGCGCATCAGCTGCGGCAGCGCGGGGGAGTAGCCGAAGCTGTCCGGCAGCCAGACGCCCTTCGACCGGATGCCGAATTCACGCTCGAAGAAGCGCTGGCCGTGCGAGAACTGGCGCACCAGTGACTCGCCGGTGGGCATGACGGTGTCGGACTCGACCCACATGCCGCCAAGGGGCAGGAACTTCCCGTCGGCGACGGCTGCCTTCACGCGCTCCCAGACCTCGGGGCGGTGCTCCTTGATCCAGGCGTACTGCTGCGCGCTGGACATGCCGTACTTGAAGTCGGGCTGCTCGTCGATGAGCGTCGTCATCGACGAGGTCGTGCGGGCGACCTTGCGGATCGTCTCGCGCACCGGCCACAGCCAGGCGGAGTCGATGTGCGCGTGACCGATGGCGGCGATGCGGTGCGCGCTCGCGTCGGCGGGGGACGCCAGCACCTCGGTCAGCTGGGCACGGGCATCCGACGCGGTCTCGACGATGCGCTGCAGGTCGAGCGCATCCAGCGCGTTGTCGAGCGCCTGCAGGATGCGCATCCGGCGCGGGGAGGTCTCGGGCAGCTCTGCCTGCAGCTCGATGAGCACCTCGAGGTCGAGGGACAGGTCGAACACCTCCGGCTCGAACACGGCGAGGTCCATGTGCCGCACGCGGTACAGCGGCTCGGGGGACGAGGTCTGGATGTCACCCTCCTGCGTCGGCAGGAAGGGGTGGTAGTCGAGCAGCACCGGGTTCGATGCGCCTTCGAGGTAGAACTCGACGGCACTGCCCGGCTCGGCGTCGATGGCCACCCACTGGTTGCGCGGGTTGATGCTCTTCAGGGGCGTGCCGTCGGGGCGGTACGCGAGCGCCTCGCACTGGAAGCCGGGCATGTTGATGTCGAAGCCGAGATCGATGAGCGCCTCGATGCGCTTGCCTGCCCAGTCCGCCGGCACCTCGCCGCGCACGCGGAACCAGGTGGTGCTCCAGGCCGGGCCCCACATGGTGCCGGCGCTGAACGGCTCGAACTCGAGGGCGAGGCCGTCGGCCGGGGCGATCGGCTCGCCGGGCAGCTGGTTCGCGGTGATCTCGAGCGGGACGCGCGCCGAGTGGATGGCGGGCCGCACGCGCTCGGTGAGGACGCGGTTCACGCGTCCGACGGTGAGCGAGGTCTCTTCGTGCATCGGTGTGTCCTCCGGGTGGCGGAATGTGGGGTGGCGGATTGTACGTAAGAATGTGGGGAAGTGCTCGCACTGGGGACGAGCAACTAAAACGATCTAGTACGGTGAGTCTATGTCACGGTCCAAGCGTGTCACCATCGCGGACATCGCGCGAGAGGCGGGGGTCTCTCCCGGCGCGGTTTCCTTCGCGCTGAACGGGCGCCCCGGGGTGAGCGAGGAGACGCGTCAGCGCATTCTCGAGATCGCGGATCGCCACAGCTGGCAGCCGAGCTCGACAGCGCGCGCGCTGGTGGGCGCGAAGGCCGGTGTGATCGGGCTCGCCGTCAACCGCCCCGCGCGGACGCTCGGCACGGAGGCCTTCTTCACCGAGCTCATCGCCGGCGCGCAGTCGTCGCTCGCGACGCGGCGCATCGGGCTGCAGCTGGTGGTGGTGCCCACGATCGAGGACGAGATCTCGACCTACCGGCGCTGGAGCAGCGCGAACCAGGTCGACGGAGTGATCATGCTCGACCCGCGCGACGACGACCCCCGGCTGCCGGTGCTGCGTGATGTGCAGCTGCCGGCCGTGGTGATCGGCAGTGCGCCGCCCGCCGGCGATGACGACGGCACGGTGGCGGTCTGGCTGGATGACGCCGAGGCGGCGCACACCGTCTTCGACTACGTCGCCGGGCTCGGGCACCGCCGCGTCGCCTATGTCTCGGGTCCGGCCGTCTTCCAGCACACGCGCATCCGCGCGGACGTCCTGGAGGGGCTGGCGGCACGGGGGGTCGACGGCGAGACGATCGCCACGGACTTCTCGCCGGCCGAGGCATCGGCCGCCGCGCGCAAGCTGCTCAGTCGCACCGAGCGCCCCAGTGCGATCGTTTTCGACAACGACGTGATGTGCATCGCGGGGCTTCGGGTCGCGCAGGAGATGGGCATCGCCGTGCCGGGGGCGCTGTCGCTGGCATCCTTCGACGACTCAGTGGTCGCGGGGCTTGTGCATCCGTCGATCACCGCCCTCACGCGCGACACGTTCGAGCTGGGCGTCCGCTCTGCCGAGCTGCTGCTCGCGCGACTCGACTCCGCCGACGCACCGCGCGATCGGCAAGGGCCACGACCGACGCTGTCCGTGCGCGAGAGCACGTCCCGCCCCGGCGCCTGATCGCCCCGGCGCCAGGCCGCGTCACGCCGCCGTCAGGACCGCGGAAGCCAGGACACCGGATCCCAGCCGAACTCCGCTGCCCAGCCAAGCAGGTCTGCGCGCAGGGCGGCGGCGATGGTCGGATGCTGGGCAGACACATCCGTGGTCTCGGCCGGGTCGGCTGTGAGGTCGACGAGGATGCTGCTGGCCGGATCGAACGGCCCACCGAGATGCTCCCGTGCCGACAGTGTCAGCTTGTACCGCCCTCGACGGGCGGCCAGCTGCGGACCGTACTCCCAGAACAGGGTGCGCTCATCGAGCAGGGTGCGCTCATCGGCATCCGCTCCTCGCAGCACCTCGAGAACGCTCTGCCCGTCGATGCCCTCAGCGGCAGGGGCGCCGGCGGCCTCGAGCAGCGTCGGCAGAAGATCCATCATGGTCGCCGGCGCAGTCAGCGAGACGCCCTGCGGCAGGCAGGCCGGCCACGAGATGATCGCCGGCACGCGGATGCCGCCATCGAACAGTGAACCCTTGTTGCCGCGAAGGCCGCCGCTCGAACCGCCCTGGTAGTCGATCTCCTCACCGTTCAGCCAGTTGCGGCTCTCGGTCGACGGGCCGTTGTCAGACGAGAAGAACACGATCGTGTCATCGGCGATGCCCGCAGCGTCCAGGGCATCGAGGATCCGGCCGACCCCGTCATCCATCGCGGCGATCATCGCGGCCATGATGCGACGGTCATCGGGCAGGCCGGGGAACCGATCCATATACTCGGCGGGTGCGTGCATCGGGTAGTGCGGCGCGTTGAACGGCACGTACGCGAAGAACGGCTCGTCGCCCGCGCCGGCGATGAAGTCGACCGCCTTCTCGGCGATGACCTCGGTCAGGTACCGGCCGTTGTCGTACACCTCCTCGCCGTCGTCCCACAGGTCGTGCACCGGATTGACGCCCTGCCCCCAGTAGAAGATGTGCGAGTAGTAGTCGACGCAGCCGGCGAGGAAGCCGAAGTGGCGCTCGAATCCGCGGTCGAGCGGGCGGTACCCGTCACCGACCCCGAGGTGCCACTTGCCGAAGATGCCGGTGCGGTAGCCCTCATCACGCAATCGTGTGGCCAGCGTCGGCTGCTCGGGCAGGCCAGGGGTGCCGCGCTTGCCGCCGAGGATCTCCTGCACCCCGGCATGCACCGGGTGGAGCCCCGTGAGCAGCGCCGCGCGCGACGGGGAGCACACCGGGGAGTTCGAATACCAATCCGTCAGACGGATGCCACGGGCGGCGAGTCCGTCGAGGTGCGGCGTGCGCACGTCGTCGCTGCCGAAGCATCCGACGTCGCCGTAGCCCAGGTCGTCCGCGTAGATGACGACGACGTTCGGACGGCCCATCAGCTCACGACGGTGTTGTTCGAGGAGTACGTTCCGACGCCCTTCGTGAGATCGGGGCGCAGCAGCTCGGTGATGCCGCGGGCTGCGAGCACAGTGGCATCCGACGCGTCCTTCGACGTGACGAAGGCAGGGTCGACGCCGTCACTGATGGCATCCACCCATGCCTGGAAGATCGCGCCGCCCGGGCTCATCGCTCCGCGGCTGACCGGGATCTCGTCGTCGTCCACCTCGACGACGATGCCGAGCGTGCGGGCCGGCGTCGCCTGACGCGAGCGCAGTTCGGGGATGATCTCAGCGAAGCGCCTGCCGATCGGCTTGGCCGTGCCGTCGTTCGCGATAAGCCCCAGCGAGTACTCCAGCTCGGGATAGTCGGCGAGCGACCGGCTGACGTCATGCGAGCACCACCAGGTGACGCCCCAGAGATTCTCCGTTCGTGCGGCCGACCGCACGGTCGCCTCCAGGAATCCGGGGGTCTCCTCCGGCGTCAGGCAGTTCGAGGGTGCCCCGACCTCCTGCAGCCAGATGGGCCGGTTCGGGTCGGTCGCGAACGCGCGCGACAGCTCGATCATGTACTCGGCATGACGATCGGATGCCAGGGACGTGCCGCCGTACCGCTGCGCGGTGCCGTTGAAGATCCAGGAGTGCACGGTCGTCATGGCGCCGAGGCGCGACGCGTGGGCGGGCGTGAAGCCGTGCCCGTCCATGTACCAGGCGGCGTCGTACTCGCTGTGCACGTGCTCCTGCCGCGGCGCGGAGCGATCGGCCGCGTCGAGCAGCGTGGTGATCCAGTTCGCCGCCTCTGCCGGGGTGACGGGCCACTGGTGCGGGTGGGTCTCGGCCGAGAACTGGTTGGTCTCGTTGCCCAGCGTGAAGCCGAGGAAGTTGTCGGCGCCGCCCAGCGCAGCACCGAGCCGCTCGACCAGAGCGACCTGGCCGCTGAGGGCATCGGGGTGCGTGAACATGTTCTTGTCGTGCCAGGTGTACAGCCACGACGGCACGAAGTCGAAGCTCGACAGGTGCCCCTGGATGACGTCGACACTGGCATCCATCCCGAACTCGGCCGCCACGTCGACCACCGCGCGCACGTCGGCGACGGCCTGCTCGCGGATCAGGGTGCGGTTCGGCTGCAGCACCGTCCACAGCGGGAAGATGCGCACGTGGTCCATGCCGAGTTCGGCGAGGCCGGCGAAGTCGCGACGCACGTCGTCCAGGTTCAGCGACAGCCAGGAGTGCATCCACTCCGTCGCCGGGGTGTAGTTCGCACCGAAGCGCAGAGGGGTGTCGGGGCTCATGAAGTGCGTCCTTCCGGAACGGGCTGTCGAGGATGCGGGGAGTCGCCGAGCGCGAGTTGCAGATCCCACAGCTGCAGGGTCAGCTCGTCCCGGATGCCCGAATATGCGGGGTCGAGGTGCATGCTGTGCAGTTCGTGAGGATCCTTCTCGAGATCGAACAGCTCCCACTCTGGCGGGTAGGTGACGTTGCTCGCGTTGGGCAGTCCCATGCCGTCGGCGTAGAAGTAGATGAGCTTGTACCGCTCGGTGCGGATGCCGTAGTGCGCCCACACGTGGTGCATGTGGTCGTCGTGCTCGTAGAACCGGTAGTAGTGCGCGGCGCGCACCGGTGCGGGGTCTTCGCCGGTCAGCATCGGGGCGAGGCTCGCGCCCTGCATGGCGGCGGGGGCGGCGACGCCGGCGAAGTCGAGGATGGTCTGCGCGATGTCGACGTTCGAGACCAGGGTGTCGGATGCCCGGCCTGCGGCGACCCGCGATGGATAGCTCAGCACGAGTGGCATCCGCAGCGACTCCTCGTACATGAAGCGCTTGTCGAACCAGCCGTGCTCGCCGAGGTAGAAGCCCTGATCGGATCCGTAGACCGTGACGGTGTCATCGAACTGGCCGTTCTCGGTCAGGAAGCCGGTGAGCGCCTGCACGCTCTCATCGACGGCGGCCACGCAGCGCAGATAGTCCTGCATGTAGCGCTGGTACTTCCACACGGCGCGCTCGGCATAGTCGAGCTCGGTCGGCGGCTGCTGCTTGAGGTCGACGTCGGCCAGGTAGTCGGCGATGCGCATCGTGGCGTGGTGCGCTGGTGTGCCCCGGCCCTCGTAGTCGTCATCGAACGTCGGCGGCAGCGGGATCGGGTCGGTGAACAGGTCGCTGTGACGCGGATGCGGCAGCCACGGGCGATGCGGCGCCTTGTGCCAGACCAGCACGCAGTACGGCTCGTCGCCCTGCTCGGCCATCCAGGAGAGCGCCCTCTCAGTGAGGACATCGGTGACATACCCCTCATGCTGCACTGGGCCGTCAGCGGTGAGGAACTGCGGGTCGAAGTACTCGCCCTGATCGGGCAGCACCTCCCAGTGGTCGAAGCCGGTCGGGTCGTAGCCCTCACCATGACCGAGGTGCCACTTGCCGAACATCGCGGTGCGGTACCCGGCGGCCTTCAGCGCCGTGATGAACGTCTCATGATCGTTCGACAGCTGCGTCGAGAGAGTGGTCACCGCACTGGTGTGGCTGTAGGTGCCGGTGAGGATGGCCGCGCGGCTGGGGGTGCACAGCGAGTTCTCGACCAGTGCGCGATCGAAGCGCATTCCGGCCTCGGCGATCGCGTCGATGCCTGGGGTGGTGTTCACGACCGATCCGTAGGCGCTGATCGCGTTCGAGGCGTGATCGTCGGTGAGGATGAACACGAAATTGGGTCGTCTGTGCACGCTCATCGTGGCCTCCTTGTCGGCGATGCGGAGTTATGCAGGTGTGATTCCAGGGCGTTGGACGCGGGTTGTGTCCTGTGCAATACTTACCGTACTATATCGCTTTAGTAAAGGATGCCCGAGCACACCCGCTGAGGCTCCTGGCCACTTCGAAGGAGAATGCCCATGAAGATCCGATCGATTCTCGCCGCGGGTGCCGCGGCATCGGTCGTTCTCGTCCTTGCCGGTTGCACCGGTGCCGGCGCCCCCCAGAGCGGTGGCTCGGCGGACGGCGAGATCACAGGCGAGATCACGTTCCAGACGTGGTCGCTGAAGAACGACAAGTTCACCCCCTACTTCGAGAACGTGATCGACTCGTTCGAGAAGGAGCACGAGGGCGTCAAGGTCAAGTGGATCGACCAGCCGGCCGACGGCTACGAGGACAAGATCCTGCAGCAGGCAGAGTCCGGCGAACTTCCCGATGTCGTCAACCTGCCCCCGGAGTACGCGGCTGAGCTCGCCAAGGCCGGACAGCTGGTCGACCTGAAGAAGGACTCCAAGGTCATCGGCGACTACGTCGACGGCGGTCTCGCCGGTTACACCTACGACGGGCTCGAGGGCACCTACGGCTTCCCGTGGTACCTCGGCACCAACCTGAACTACTGGAACATGGAGCTGCTCGCCAAGGCCGGCATCACCGCACCGCCGGCGGACTTCTCCGCCACTCTCGACGCCGCAGACAAGCTCGCGGCCGAGGGTGTGCAGATGATGTCGGACATCCCCGACGTCAAGTCGCTGCAGTGGATGGTCACCGACATGGGCGACGAGTACCCCTTCCTCAAGGACGGCACGTTCCTCTTCGACACCCCTGAGGCCGAGGCGATCATCGAGCGCTACGCCGAGCTCTACAAGGCAGGTGGCGTCAGCCCCGAGGCGCTGCAGAACGCCGGCGCCGCGAACGCGAACGTCAACAACTTCAACAAGTCGACTGTCGCGTGGACCACGGCCGGCCCGAACTACATCGACAAGGACGTGGCGGTCAACGCCCCGAACCTGCTTCCGCATGTCAAGGTCAGCGGCGGCTTCGGCGACGCCCCGCTCTTCCTGCAGGGCATCAGCGTCGGCGCCACCAGCAAGAACCCGGCGACGGCCATGGCATTCGCCGAGTACGTCACCGACACGGCCAACCAGATCGAGTTCGTGAAGCTCGCAGCCGGCTTCTTCCCCGGCACCAAGGCAGCGAACGACGACCCCGAGGCATTCGCCGAGACCGCGCAGAACCCCGAGCAGGCTGAGGCGACGAAGTTCGCCGCGGCGCAGATGGACTCCGCTCGCACCCCGGGTGCCCCCGGCTTCTCCGAGGCGATGAACACCTACGCCAAGCAGCAGATCGCCCTCGCCGTGCGCGGCGACATCACGGCGAAGGAGGCCCTGACGAAGGGTCAGGACTACGCCAACGAGAACGCCACCGACTGATCGGTGATGCGGAGAGGGTGAGCAGATGAGACGACAGCGCTGGTACACGCCGTACCTGCTGGTACTGCCAGGTGTGATCTGGGTCGTGGTGTTCGCACTGTGGCCGTTCCTGAACACGGTGGTGCTCGCGTTCACGGATGCTCGCCCTCTCCGACCGGTCCAATTCGTGGGACTGGACAACTTCGCCAAGCTCGGCGGCGATGAGCGCTTCGGCTACGCACTGACCACGTCGCTCGTCTACGTTGCGGTGTGCGTGCCCCTGCTGACGTTCATCCCGCTGCTGCTGGCGCTGCTCGTGCACCGGAAGGTGCCGGGTATCGGCTTCTTCCGCACGACCTTCTACTTCCCGGTGATCGCTTCGGCCGTGGTGGTCGCCATCGTCTGGGAATTCCTGTTCTCCAGCACCGGAACGATCAACGCCGCACTGAAGTTCTTCGGGCTGGCCGACCGGCCGATCGAGTTCCTCTCGGACCGCTGGCTGCTGATCCTGTGCGCCATCGGCCTCACGGTGTGGAAGGGACTCGGCTACTACATGGTCGTGTACCTCGCCGCCCTCGGCAGCGTCGGGCGCGAGCTGCACGAGGCGGCCGCCATGGACGGAGCGGGCGCCTGGCGCCGGTTCTGGTCCGTCACCGTGCCCGGCGTCCGCGGACCGATGATGCTGGTCTCGGTGCTGATCTGCGTCGCCGCGATGCGCGTCTTCACCGAGCTCTACGTGCTCTCCGGCGGGTCCGGCGGGCCTGGTGGCCAATCGATGAGCATGGTGATGCTCATCCAGTCCATGGGCAAGGGGCTGAACGGCCAGATCGGCTACGCATCGGCGATCTCGATCGTGCTGTTCCTGCTCACCCTGGTGCCGCTGCTGATCGTCGGCATCGCCAACAACGGCGACATGATCCGCGAAATGGTGAACAACCGGCGTGCGCGTCGCGCGATGCGCGCCGCCAAGCGTGACGAGGAGGTCGCGGCATGAGCCTGATGGGATCCCGCGAGACGACGGGCCTGGTCGAGCAGACCGAGGAGAGCATCAAGAGGCGAGGCGGCGCCGCACGCGAACCGCGCCACAAGGAGAAGCCGTACCGCACCAAGGGATCGGTCGACATCCTGAAGCCCTCCCTCGGCGGCCTCATCGGCAAGTACGCGCTGATGATCGCGATCTTCGTCGTGATGGTCTTCCCGTTCGTATGGCAGCTCTCCACCTCGTTCAAGGGCGCGACCGAGAACATCTACGACTTCCCGCCCTCGCTCATCCCACAGGCGCCGACGTGGGACAACTACACCGAGGTGTTCCGCACGATCCCGGTGCTGGACTACGCCCGCAACTCGCTCGTGATCGCGGTCGGCACGGTGATCACCAACGTGATCTTCGCCACCCTCGGCGGCTACGCCCTCGGGTGCCTGAAGTTCCGCGGCAAGGGCATCATCATGGTGATCTTCTTCTCGACCCTGCTGCTGCCGGGCGAGGTCACCCTGACCAGCCAGTACCTGACGGTGAAGTCGCTCGGGCTCGCCAACACCCTGTGGGGCGTGTTCCTGCCAGGGGCGATCGCGGCGATCAACGTGCTGCTGATGACCGCTGCGTGCCGCATGATCCCGGCCGACACCCTGGATGCCGCGACCATCGACGGCGCGAACACCCTGCAGCGGCTCCGTCACATCGTGTGGCCGAACATCCGCGGGATGGTCTCGGTCGTCGCTCTGTTCGCCTTCATCGGCTCGTGGGACGAGTTCCTCTGGCCTCTGGTGGTGCTCTCGGACCCGGCCAACTACACGCTGACCGTCGGCATGGACTACCTGAACTCCACCTTCGGCGCGAACCCCCGTGTCATAGCCGCGGGCACGATGATCGCGCTCGTGCCGATCATCTTCCTCTTCGCCGTCCTGCAGAAACAGTTCTTCAAGGGCGTGGAAGAGGGCAGCGTCAAGGGATGACCGTCCGCTGGCTCGCCCTGCCGCAGCCGTCATCGGTGCAGCTGACCGACGATCGGTGGTCGCCCTCCGCCGTCGAGGTCGTCGTCGAGGACGACGGCTTCGCCGCGGAGGCGGCGAGACTGCGCGTCGAGCTCGCCGCCCTCGGCATCGAGCCGGGACAGGAGTCCCGCATCGTGCTGCGTCGCGCAGCGCCACAGGCCGCCTCGTCGGGCACGGCACTGGTTCCGGGGGGAGTCGCCGTTCCCGACGAGGCCTACGCGATCGACATCGCCGACCGGGTCGTCATCACCGCAGCATCCGACGTCGGCGTCTTCCGCGCCACCAGGCAGCTGCTGCACAATCTGAGCGCGCAGGGCTTCGTCCCACGCGGACAGGTCGCCGGCGCACCGGCCGTCGGCGAGCGCGGCATCCATGTCGATGCCGCGCGCAAGCACTATCCGGCGGACTGGATCATCGCGCTGCTGCACGATGCAGCAGACGTCGGGGTGAACGTGTTCCAGTGGCACTTCTCTGAGAACGAGGGGTTCCGCCTGGAGTCGCAGGCCTTTCCTGAGGTCGTCTCGGCCGAGCACATCACGCGCGCAGAGGCGGCGCAGATCATCGAGACAGCGCGGTCGCTGCACATCGATGTGGTCCCCTCGCTCGACATGCCCGGGCATCTGCGTCAGGTGCTCTCGGCGCATCCCGACCTGCGTCTGCCGCCTGGAACCGATCCGGAAGACCCCGCCGAAGCCGGGATCATCGGCACCGACCACGCCCTCGACATCACCCGCGACGAGTCAGTCGACTTCGCCTGCCGGCTGATCGACGACATGGTGGGCGTGTTCCCGCACAGCACGCGATGGAATCTCGGCGGCGACGAGTTCGTCGCGTTCGAGCGCATCGAGGACTATCCGGCGCTGACGGATGCCGCGCACGCGCGCTATGGCGAGAGCGGCACCGGGTTCGACCTGCTGACCGACTTCGTGAACAGGATCGCCGCGCACCTGCGCGGCCTCGGCCTGCAGCCGCGCGCATGGAACGACGGGATGCTGCGCAGCGAGATCGTGCAGCTCGACCCTGAGGTCGAGCTGACGTGGTGGACGAATTGGCACGCCGAGATGCGCCCAGTGTCGGATGCTGTCGCCGCCGGCCACCGGATCGTGAACGTCAACGATGCGCTGTTCTACTACGTGCTCGGCGAGAACGCCGGCTATCGCTATCCGTCTGCGCAGCGCATCTGGGAGGCCGACTGGCACCCGGGGCTGTTCCCCGCGCTGTGGGGTGCTGGCGGGCAGGCCACGCGGCGGCAGGAGCTCGTGGCCCCGTACCCCGACCTGCTGCTCGGCTGCTCGTTTGCGATCTGGTCCGACCGACCGGACGCTCAGACCGTCGAAGAGGCGGCAGCGGGCATCCGATCACCCCTTCGCGCGATGGCGGAGCGAGGCTGGAACGGCGGCAGCGCGCTGTCTCTCGACGAGTTCGTCGCGCTGGACGCGGCGATCGGCCAGACACGCGGCGAGTAGCCGCGACCGAACGCTGACACCCTCTGCTACGGTTCACTAAATCGCTATAGTTCCGGACCTCATCTCGTTCGGGATCGCGGCGATTCGATTCAAGAGATCCCCACTCGAAGAAGAGAGAAGTGACATGAAGAGAACGACAGCACTGGGCCTCGGTGCAGTCCTCACCGGCCTTGCGGCATTCAGCGTTGCACCCGCCATGGCCGAGGAGTCCCCAGCTCCCGTCGGCAACACGGCGCACTGCGAAGCCGAACCGCTGACGATGGCGTACTACCGCACCTGGCGCGATGTGACGGTGCCTCAGAACGCGAACTCGAACCTGCCCGACCCCAACGTCACGCGCATGAGCGACCTGCCCACCGAGATCGACGTGGCGATGGTGTTCGACGCCGGCGACACGGCCGACACCGACTACTGGGACACGTTGCGCGACGAGTACGTGCCGGCGCTGCACGCCCAGGGAACCCGCGCCGTCTACACGCTATGGATCGATGACCTGGCGAAGGCCGACATCCCGCTGACCGATGCCGCGTACCAGGAGTACGCCCAGGAGCTCGTCGACACCTACGTGACGCCCTACGGGCTGGACGGCATCGACGTCGACGTGGAGTCGTACCCCCGCGGCGACGACCTCACGCGTGCGATCGGCGTGTTCAACGCGCTTGGCGAGCTGATCGGGCCGAAGTCCGGCACCGACAAGCTCTTCATCTTCGACACGAACCAGACCGGCAGCACCGACCTGTTCGAGGCCGTCTCGAGCAATGTGTCCTTCGTGCTGCTGCAGGCGTACGGCCGCGACGTCACGCGGATGCAGTCGACGTGGAACACGTTCGCCGATGACATCGCGCCCTGCCAGTTCCTGCCCGGCTTCTCGTTCCCGGAAGAGCAGGATCGCACCCACTGGGGTGACGCCGAGGGTCTCTACGACCCGGCGACGGCTGCAGGCTTCACGGCGCACAAGTACGCGACCTGGCAGCCGGAGGTCGGCACCAAGGGCGGATTCTTCTCGTACGCCGTCGACCGCGACGGAAAGGTCTGGGGCGACAACACGATCACCCCGACCTCGTTCACGTGGATGAAGAACCTCGCCGCCGTGCAGGATGACGCCGCAGGCGTCGCACCGGATGCGCCCGAAGCGGCCCTCGCAGCGGATCGCGTGACCCTCAGCGGCATCGGCGCGCCCGGGGCCACGGTCGAGGTGTCGGTCGCAGGGCCGGGGCGCGTGCCCTCGGCAGCATCCACCACGGCCGCCGTGGACGGAAGCTGGACGATCGTCCTCGATCGCAAGCTCACCGTGCCGCAGACCGCCAGCGTCACTCAGAAGCTCGGCAACACCGGATCATCCGACGCGGTCGACGTGCGCTTCCGCCCGATGGATCGCTGACCGAGCCGAGATGTGAGAGCGGCGGGGTGGGACGCGGTCCCACCCCGCCGTCCTGCGCGGGCCGCGGGTGCCGCTGCACCCGAATAGACTCTCCAAGGCACGACCCGAGAGGATCACCATGACCGAGACACCGAAGAAGCACGTGGACTACAACCCGGGCCCGCGAGTGGGAATCACCTTCTCCACCTTCGATCTGCTGCACGCCGGGCACATCATGATGCTCGCCGAGGCGAAGCGGCAGTGCGACTACCTGATCTGCGGTCTGCAGATGGACCCCACGCTCGACCGCCCCGAGAAGAACGCTCCGACCCAGACGGTCGTCGAGCGCTACATCCAGCTGCGCGGCTGCGAGTACGTCGACGAGATCGTGCCGTACTCCACCGAACAGGACCTCGAGGACATCCTGCGCTCGTTCAAGCTCGACGTGCGCATCGTCGGCGACGAGTACGAAGATCGCGACTTCACCGGACGCGCGTACTGCGAAGAGGCCGGCATCGAGCTGTACTTCAACAGCCGCAACCACCGCTTCTCGAGCTCGGGCCTGCGCAAGATCGTCGCGGCGAAGGAAGCCGAGCGCCTCTCGCGCGGCTGACGCCCGAAACCGGCGTCACGACGCGTGCGTCGCGTTCGGTCGCACGACGCGACCCAGCGACCGTGCGTAATCCTCCTTGACGATGTCGAGGTGGGTCCAGCTCTCCAGCGCGCCCACCTCGGGGAGTGCGCGCAGCTCCTCGAGCACGGCCAGCACGCCGGCTGAGGACGAACCGGCGATCGTGGCGATGAAGTCGTAGACGCCGTGCGTCCGCGCCGCGAACTCGATCGCCCGCTGCTCGAGGATGTACTGGCGCACCGGCTCCGCGTCATCGCGGAGCGTCACGCCGACGCCGACCGCGAGCCGATTGCGCGAGAGTCCGCCGGAGGGGATGGCGGAGATGCGGATGACACCGGCATCGATGAGGCGGCGCACCCGTGCTCGGGCCGATGACGGTGACAGGTGAACTGTGTGGGCGAGTTCCTGGTAGCTGGCGCGCCCATCGCTCTGCAGCGCGGCGATCAGGCGCTCGTCGAGTTCGTCCAGCGTGATGTCAGTGCGTGACTCGGCGACGAAGAAGCCCTTGAGCACATCGGCGTAGGTCGTCACCTTCACCTGCTGCACGGCGGGGATCCGGCGCACCTGCTCCAGCATCGCGTGCAGCTGCCGGTCGTCGCCGTGGCGTGACTCGAACACGAGCGGCCGCGATCCGCTCACCAGCGACACGAACACCGCGTCGCTGATGTCCGCGATCTGCTCGGCCACAGGGCGGGCGGCGCCAGTCAGGCTCACCATGGCGTGAGTGAGCACGTGATGGCCGGCGAAGCCGGGGTCGAGTGCAGCGACGATCCTCAGCCCGCCGCGCTCGGTGAGCGAGCGCAGTCGAAGCGACACGAAGTCGCGAGGCGCATCCAGCAGCCGGGAGAGGTCTTGGATGCTGGTGCGACCATTCTCCTGGAGGGCGTGGATGAGCCTGCCGTCCAGATCGTCCACGTCGCGGTCGGGGCGCGCGGGGGAGCTGTCCAGGCTGATGGCATCCTCCAGTTGTCGACGGGGTGCGAATTCGCCGGATCTGCCGATCGGATGCTACAGATCGTCGGCATAGTGGCGCCTTGCACCCGTGAGTGAAGTCGTTTGGCGGAAACACTAGCGCAGATGTGCGGTCAACGGGGCGCTCGACGTGTGGATCTGCGTGCGGATCGGGCCTATAGTCGGCACATCCCCGACGCAGCAGCCGCCCATGGCTGCCCCACCCTGACAGAGCAAGGGAGCCCTGTATGACCACCTCCGCAGCCCAGCCGGTTGTGCATTCGCACCGCCGAGCCCTCCGGGCCGGCTTCGCAGCCCTGGCCGGCACCTCGATCGAGTGGTACGACTTCTACGTCTACGCGACGGCCGCCGCCATCGTCTTCCCCCAGGTGTTCTTCCCCGAGGTCGATCACGCACTGGGCACGCTCGCCTCGTTCGGCACCTATGCCGTGGCGTTCTTCATGCGTCCGCTCGGTGGCATCATCTTCGGCCACATCGGCGACAAGATCGGTCGCAAGCCCGCGCTCACCATCACCCTGCTGATCATGGGTGTCGCCACTGTGCTCGTCGGCTGTCTTCCCGACTACGCGACCTGGGGGCTGGCGGCACCGGTCCTGCTGATCATCCTGCGCATGGCGCAGGGCCTGGCCGTCGGCGGCGAGTGGGGCGGCGCGAGCCTGATGTCGGTGGAGAGCGCTCCGCCGAAGTACAAGGTGTTCTACGGCGGCTTCACGCAGCTCGGCAACCCGCTGGGTGCGCTGATGGCATCCGCCGCGTTCTGGATCCTGGCCGCGATGGGCGATGACGTGCTGCTCAGCTGGGGCTGGCGCGTGCCGTTCCTGTTCAGCATCGTGTTGATCGGCGTCGGTCTCTGGGTGCGCTTCCGCGTCGAGGAGACGCCGGTGTTCGAGCAGAAGATCGAGGGTCACAAGCAATCCACCCCGATCCTGTTCGCCCTGAAGAACAACTGGTGGCCGATGCTGCTCGGCTTCTGCATCGTGGCCATGTCCTCCGGCGGGTACGTCATCGCGACGACCTTCGTGCAGAACTTCGCGATCAGCCCAGAGGTCGGTCTCTCGGCCGCCATCATCCTGGGTGCGATGACGGTCGCCTCGTTCGTCGAGACGATCGTGACGCTGCCGCTGGCGCTGCTCGGCGACAAGTGGGGCGGCAAGTCGATCATCTACCTCGGCATCGTGCTGTCGTTCATCGTGTTCATCCCCCTCGTCTTCGTCATCCAGAACCACCAGGTCGGCATGATCTTCCTGCTGGTGTCGGTGCTGCGACTGACGCTCAGCGGTGCTTGGGCATCGCTCTCGACCGTGATGACGCAGATGTTCCGCCCACAGGCGCGATACACCTCGATGTCGCTGTCGTACGGCATCGGCGCAGCCGTCTGGGGCGGGCTGTCGCCGGCGATCGCGGCAGGGCTGCTGGTCGCGACCGGAAACTTCTGGTCCGTGGTCGGCTTCTTCGGGGTGCTCTCGGCGGTCGCCCTGTTCGGCGCGGTGTTCGCACCGCAGCATTCCGATGTCGCGCCCGTCACCGCATCCTTCGCCGCTCGCAAGGACACCACCACCATCCGCAACGTCCGGAGAAGCTGAAATGCGCCGACTGGCGACCTACGATTCGCGCGACGCCGTCGCGACGATCGTGACCGCAGAGAACATCCACACCGTCGATGAGCAGCATCCTCATGCCGAGGCGATGCTCACCGTCGGCGGGCGCATCCTGGCGGTGGGCTCTCTTGACGAGGTCGCGGCCGCGGCCGAGGCGGCGGGTCTTGACCCGGTGCGCAGCGACCACCCCGGCGCGACCATCGTCCCCGGTTTCGTCGACGCGCACGCGCACCCCCTGATGTACGGGCAGCTGCTGACCTGGGTGGACATCGGCCCCGATCTCGCCGCCTCGATCCCCGAGATCATCGAGCTCATGCGAGCACGTGCCGAGACCCTGGCGCCGGGCGCACCGCTGCGCGGCTACGGCTACGAACAGCGCAACCTGGCCGAGCGCCGCCATCCCACTCGGCAGGAGCTCGACCTGATCGCAACGGATCGCGAGGTGTACATCATGAACGCCTCCGGCCACGGCGGCGTCGTGAACTCCTACGCGCTGCAGAAGTACGGCATCACCCGCGACACCCCCAACCCCGACGGCGGCGAGTTCTTCCGCGACGCGGACGGCGAGCTGACCGGCGAGCTGTCGGATGCCGCATGCAACGTGCTCACCGGGCTGCACGGGGTGAAGGTCGGCCATCACGGCCCGAACTTCCACCTCGGCGACGAGCCCGCCGAGCATCAGCGCCAGCTCGACGCGGTGCAGCGCGAGTTCCTCGCCGGCGGTGTGACCACGATCGGCGACGCGCAGGTGTCGCAGCGTGAGTTCGCCGCCTACCTGGCGCTCGCCGACCGAGGGGCGCTCGACCTGCGAGTGTCGATGTACTTCCTCTCGCACCTGCTCGACCAGGCCATCGACCTCGGCCTGACCGGGCCGTTCGGCAACGCGTTCCTCTCGGCCGCCGGCATCAAGCTATACGCCGATGGCACACTCGGCGGCTGGACGGCGTACTTCCCAGAGGGCTATCGCGATGATCCCTGCCGCACCGGGCAGCTCTACCACTCGCCGGAGGAGTACACCCAGCTGGTGAGCAAGGCGCACCGAGCAGGCCTGCAGACCGCCACACACGCGCAGTCGCCCACCGCGATCAAGATGGTGGTGGATGCCATCGAGCAGGCACTCGGCGAGCGCCCGGACGCGGACGCACGGCACCGCATCGAGCACTGCGGTCTGCCCGATGCGGCTGAGATCCGGCGGATGGCCGAGCTCGGCATCCGTCCCGTGAACCAGACCCAGCACTACTACAACTGGGGTGAGGGAGTGGAGCAGGCCATCGGCACCCCCGGCGAGCGGTTCAACCCGCTCGGCGAGTTCCTCGAGGCCGGGGTGCCGGTCACGATCTCGTCGGATGCCCCTGTCGCAGAGCCCCGACCGCTCGAGGCGCTGCAGGCGGCGGTGACCAGGGTGACCCGTCGCGGGCACAAGCTGGGCCCTGACTCGCTGCGCATCAGCGCCGCGGATGCGCTGCGCGGGCACACGCTCGAGGGGGCCGCCTCGCTCGGCAGGGATCACGAGCTCGGCTCGCTGACCCCCGGCAAGCGCGCCGACTTCGTCGTGCTCGGCGCAGACCCGCTGGTGGTCGACGGGGAGAGCATCGCCGCCATTCCGGTGCTCGAGACCTGGGTCGACGGCAGTGTGAAATATCGGAGCCAGGAAGGATGACCGTCATGCAGACCGAGACCAGGCGCACCACCGGCTGGGTGATCATGGAGGCCCTGCGGGCCTACGGCATCGACACGGTGTTCGGCATCCCGGGCACCCACAACCTCGAGTTCTACCGGCCGCTGCCCGCTCTCGGCATCCGGCCCGTCACCACCCGGCACGAGCAGGGCGCCGGGTACGGGTCGGACGGCTGGTCGCTGCAGACCGGGCTGCCGGGGGTCGTCGTGACCACCAGCGGTCCCGGCCTGCTCAACGCGCTGTCGGCAGCGGGTACCGCCTACTGCGAGTCGCGGCCGATGATCATCCTCTCTCCCGGCCCTGCCCGCGGCAGCGAGTTCGCCGACGTCGGCACGCTGCACGAGACCAAGGACCAGCTCGCGGCAGCATCCGCCGTCGTGGAGTGGGGTCGTCGTGTCACCAGCGCCGCCGAAGCGGTCGCCGCGGTGCACGACGCATTCGCGCTGTTCGCGACCGGCCGCCCGCGTCCGGTCTACATCGAGGTCCCCCTCGACCTGCTCGAGGAAGAGGCCGTGGGACTCACCGCCGACGACCTGGCCGTGCGCGCGTTCCCGCCTGCCCCGGCCCCCGACTCGCAGGCGATCGCCGAGGCGGCGCGGCTGCTCGCAGCCGCGAGCGACCCTGTCATCCTCGCCGGCGGCGGCTCCCGCCGCGCCGGAGCCGCCCTGCGCGCGCTGGCCGAGCGGCTCGGTGCACCGGTGGTCACGACCGCGAACGCGAAGGGCGTGCTCGACGAGCACCACCCGCTCTCGCTCGGCTCCAACCTGCGTCTCGCCGCCGCCCGCAACCGTGCGCGCGACGCCGACGTGCTGCTGGTCGTCGGCTCGAAGCTCGGCGAGGCCGAGCTCTGGGTGGACCGGCTGGATGCCGGCGGCACCGTCATCCGCATCGACCTGCTCGCCTCGCAGATCGATAAGAACCAGCACGCTGACATCGGGATCGTCGGCGACGCCGCATCCGCCCTCGCAGCCCTCCTGACGGAACTCGGCGACGGCGCACCGCGGGCAGACGCCCGCGTCGCCGAGACCCTCGACGCCGTGCGCGCCGAGACCCACGAGCTGTCGCCGGCGAACGCGGCGCTCGCCGCGGTCATCGCCGACGCGCTGCCCGCAGACGCCGTCGTCGCCACTGACTCGTCGCAGATTGCCTACTGGGGTCTGATGAACGTGCTGCGGGTGTCGAAGCCGAACTCGATGCCGTACATGGCGACCTACGCCACGCTCGGCTACGGGCTGCCGGCCGCCCTCGGCGCTCGCATCGCCGACGACACGCGTCCGGCCTTCGTCGTCACCGGCGACGGAGCGCTGATGTTCTCGATGCAGGAGATGATCACGGTCGTCGAGCAGCAACTCGATGTCACCGTGATCGTCGTCGACAACGGCGGGTACGCCGAGATCAAGCAGAACGAGGCGGATGCCGGCATCGCACCGATCGGCGTCGATCTCGTCCAGCCCGACTGGGCTGCGCTCGGCACCGCGTTCGGAGGCGCCGGCCGTCGCGTCGGCTCGGCTGCCGAGCTCGCCGACGCCGTGCAGGGCGCCGTCGCGGACGGCGGCCTGCAGATCGTCCACATCGACCAGTCGACGTTCGCCCTCTGAGACAGGAACCTCCATGAGCAGCACACCCATCGGGCCAGCTGACGCCTCGAAGACCCCCAGATACGCGGGTCTGTCCACGTTCGCCCGGCTGCCCCGCATCGAGGACGTCGGCGAGACGGACATCGCCGTGGTCGGCATCCCATTCGACAGCGGCGTCAGCTTTCGCCCCGGCGCCCGGTTCGGACCAGAGCACGTGCGCGCCTCAAGCCGTCTGCTGCGCCCGTACAACCCGGCGCAGGACTTCGCCGGCTGGGAGGCGGTGCAGATGGCGGATGCCGGTGACATCGCCGCGAACCCGTTCAACATCCACACCGCCGTCGACCAGATCGCCGAGGCCGCGACCGAACTGGGGGAGCGCGTCGACAGGATCCTCACGATCGGCGGCGACCACACCATCGCCTACCCGCTGCTGAAGGCCATCAGCGCCAAGCACGGCCCGGTCGCGGTGGTGCACTTCGACGCCCACCTCGACACCTGGGACACGTACTTCGACGAGCCGATCACGCACGGCACGCCCTTCCGACGCGCGTCCGAGGACGGCTTCATCGACCGCACGGCGTCGATGCACGTCGGCACCCGCGGCCCGCTGTACGGAAAGAGCGACCTCGAGGACGACGAACGGCTCGGCTTCTCGATCATCACGAGCGAGTTCATCGAGGAGCACGGCGTGCCCGCCGCGATGGAACGGCTGCGGCAGCGGATCGGCGACCGGCCCCTGTACCTGTCTGTCGACATCGACGTGCTCGATCCGGCGCACGCGCCGGGCACAGGCACGCCGGAGGCGGGCGGTCTCACCAGCAGGGAGCTGCTGCGGATCATCCGCGGCCTCGCTGACCTGAACATGGTCGGCGCCGACGTCGTCGAGGTCGCGCCCGCCTATGACCACGCCCAGATCACCGGTATCGCCGCCAGCCATGTCGCCTACGAGATCCTCACCGCGATGGCACGTGCGATCGTCCGCGGACGCGGCGAATGAGTTTCAGGACGGACGACAAGATGAACACCGCACGACCACTCGCCGTCTACACGGACGTCGACGACACAGACCCCGGCCCGGGCATCGCGCTGCTGGAAGCGCACGGCTTCGAGGTGCGGGTGCTCGGCACCCGCGATCCCCACGAGATCGTCGCGGGCGCCCGCGATGCCGTGGCGCTGCTGCCCGGCTACGCCTCGGTCACTCGCGAGATGATCGCAGAGCTGCCGAACCTCGAGGTCATCGCGCTGATGTCGATGGGCTTCGACTATGTCGACGTCGAGGCCGCCGCCGAGCATGGCGTCTGGGTGACGAACGTGCCAGGGGCGGCGACCGAGGAAGTCGCCACCCACGCCCTGGCGATCATGCTGCACAGCATCCGCCAGCTGCGCTTCTACCTCGCCAGCGCGACCCCATCCGGTTGGAACGAGCGCGCGCCGAAGGCGCCGCCGCGGCTCAGCGAGCAGACCCTCGGCATCATCGGTCTCGGCCGCATCGGGCGCGAGCTCGCGCGGCAGGCCGGACCCCTGTTCGGGCGCGTGCTCGGCTACGACCCGCTGATGCCCGATACCGCAGAGGTGCGCGCCGACCTCGAGCGACTCGGGGTGCAGAGCGCGGGCCTCGACGAAGTGCGCGGTGCCGCCGACGTGCTCTCGCTGCACCTTCCGCTCACACCGCAGACCGAGCGCATGGTCGACGCGGCGTTCCTTTCCGGGATGCCGGCGGGGGCGCTCCTCGTGAACGTGTCGCGCGGGGCGCTCATCGACGAGCATGCCCTGGCGGCATCACTCGACGCCGGACACCTCGGCGGAGCCGCCCTGGACGTGCTCTCCGCCGAGCCGCCGCAGCCCGGGCATCCACTGCTGGGCAGGGACGACGTCGTGCTCACGCCGCACATCGCCTACTTCTCGGAACGCACCGAGATCGAGTACGTGCGCATCCAGGCGCAGAACGCCGTGACCCTGCGCGAGACCGGTTCACCCGAGTCGCCGGTGAACCGGCCGGCACCCCGCAACTGAGCACCGCGCAAATGAACACACAGCAAGAGGGGAACTCCGTGGCACACCTGACCGACGAGGCCAAGCAGACCGCCCGCACCTGGATCGACGAGCACCTGGTGCAGCTCACCGAGTGGCACACCCGCATCTGGGAGCTCGCCGAGCCGGCGTGGCGGGAGTACCGCTCGCAGGCCTGGTACGTCGAGCGGCTGCGCGCCGAGGGGTTCGAGGTCGAAGACGGCTCTGCCGGCATGCCCACCGCGTTCAGCGCGGTCTGGAGCAACGGCGACGGACCGACCCTGCTGACCTACGCCGAATACGATGCGGTGCCTGGCAACAACCAGGCCGCGACCACCACGGAGTCGCCGCGCGACGGACTCAGCCGGTTCGCCCCCGGTCACACCGATCCGCACTCCGTGCTCGGCATCTCGACTCTCGCCGGGGTGCTCGGCACCAAGCACGCCATGCAGCAGCACGGCATCGTTGGGACGCTGAAGTACACCGGTGAGCCGGCCGAGAAGATGCACGGCTCCAAGGTCGTGCACGGCCTGCGCGGCTACTACGACGGCGTCGACGCCATCGTGTCGTTCCACCCGTTCTACATGCTGCCGCTGTGCAACACCGCGCGCTGGGACACCCAGTGCGGCGCGTACTACAGCAAGGTGTACACCTTCGTCTGCGATCACCCCGAGACGTGGCAGATCTCCAGTGCTGACCCGAACTCGCCGATCCCGGCGTCGCACTCGGCGGCGCGGGCGCCGGGGGCGAACGTGGCGCTGACGCAGATGTACACCGCGTCGCGCACCATGCTCGACTCGATGCTGCCGGCGACCGGTGGGTGGAGCTTCTCCGACGCGATCCTCAGCGATGGCCAGGCGACAGCAGACAACCTGCCGCACCGGGTGGCCCGCCTGCAGTTCTCGTGGCGCACTCCCGACGTCGAGATGGCCGAGCACATCCTCGCGGTGCTCGACCGCAACGCGACGGCGGCCGCGATGATGGCGCACTGCGACCTCGAAGAGCGGTGGGTGGCGCGAAGCCGACCCGGTCGCACCAATCACGTCATGGCCGAGACGCTCTACGCCAACCTCGAGACGGTCGGCGCTCCCGTGTACGGTCCGGATGCCGTGGCGATCGCGCAGGACATCCAGCGCACCCTCGGATTCGAGCCGAGTGCGAAGCCGTTCCTGGCAGAGACCGAGCAGCTCATCGCCCCGCAGGAGGCGGAGCGGATCCTGCGCGAGCACATGCCGGCCTGGCAGCGCAACTGGACCAGCGATGACTACGTCGAGATGTCGCACTACGCGCCGCTGGTGCGCTTCTACGTGTCCAGGCCCGCGCTGCAGTCGGTGCCGGATGCTGGGCCGTACCCGGCCTGGGTGATGAACGCACTCGGGGGCATCCCCGAGACGATCGCACCGACGATCCTGACGGCCGGCAAGACCATCGCCGGCACGTTCCTCGACCTGCTCACCTCTCCTGAGACCCTCGCCGCAGCCCGCGCTGAGTTCGTCGAGCGCACTGAGGCAGATCCGATGCCGGCCCTGCTGCCGACCGACTTCGCGGCGCCCATCGACCTGCCGTGGCCCGACTACGCCGGCACGGAAGAGCACCGGCGCTGGTAGCGGCGTCAGGCGTCGTCCGTGGCGACGCGGATCGCGGGAACGCTTCGCGCCTTTGGGGTCATCATCCGGTGACGGTCAGTTCGGCCTGCTCGCTGCCGCCGGCCTCGCTCCACGCGAGAGAGCGGGTGAGGATGTCGCGCAGCACCTCGAGATCGACCTGCTCCAGATCCTTGATGTACAGGCATCCGACGCCCGTCGTGTGCGGACCGAGACGGGCCAGATCGTCCGCGTACTCCGCGGTGGACTCCAGGTAGATGGTCGAGGCCGTCTTGCGCGGCGCGAACGCCAGCAGCGGCATGTCGCCCTCGGTGCCGGTCGGGTAGCGGTAGTGGCAGCTGCCGAACCCGACGATCGTGCCCCACAGCACTGGTTCGCGGCCGGAGACGTCCTGCAGCAGGGCGGTCAGCGTCTCAGCATCCCGCTGCCTGCGAGCCGGCGTGACGGCGGCGAGGAAGCCGCCGACGCTGCCCCCGGTGGGCTTCACTGCTTCACTGCCTTCGCCGCGGCCTTCATGGCCTTCTTGTGCTCGCGCACCTTGGTCAGCGACTCGGGCGAGACGATGTCGGCGACGCTGCGGTAGGAGTCCTGCTCGCCGTAGGGGGCGGATGCCTCGCGCCAGCCCGCACCGTTGAACCCGTACTGCTTGCCGAGCAGCGCGAGGAAGATCTTCGCCTTCTGCTCGCCGAAGCCCGGCAGCTTCTTCAGGCGCTTCAGCACCTCGGGCCCGTCAGGGTCGTCGCGCGTCCACAGTGCATCAGCGTCGCCGTCCCAGTCATCGACCAGGGTCTGGCACAGCGTCTGCACCCGAGTGGCCATCGAACCGGGGAAGCGGTGCACAGCCGGTGTCTGCTTGAAGGCTTCGAGGAAGGCGTCCGGATCCATGGCGGCGATGGCACTGGCATCCGACGCTCCGGTGCGCTGCTCGATCTTGAGTGGACCCGCGAACGCGGTCTCCATGGGCACCTGCTGGTCGAGCAGCATGCCCACCAGCAGCGCCAGCGGGTTGTCGGTCAGCAGGGTGTCGGCGGCGGTGTCTCCGGTGATGTGAAGGGCCATGCGTCCAGTGTCGCATCGAGCGGGGTGGCGCGGGGATGCTCGCGCGGATGAGACAGCATCCGACGCGGAGAACAGCGCCTGACGCGGACAGAATCCGTGGATTCATCCGCGTCAAGCGCCGTTCTCCGCGCGAAGCGCACGCCGCTCAGGCGGCGAGTGCCGCCTTCTCAGGAGCGGATGCCACTGGCGCCGCGCCGCGGACGAAGAAGCTCCCGACGACGGCGATCAAAGACAGTGCGGCGCCGACAGTGAAGGCGAACGACACGCCGTGTGCCTGGGCGGCGACGTCGGCCACGCCGGAACCCGCCGCCTGCGCGGTGCCGAACGCCAGCACGCTGACGAAGAGAGTCGTCCCGATCGCTCCGGCCACCTGCTGCACGGTGCCGACGATCGCCGACCCGTGCGAATACAGGCTGGGTCCGAGCGAACCCAGGGCCGAGGTCATCAGCGGGGTCATCATGAACGAGACTCCGAGTGAGATGCCCACCAGAGCCAGTGCGGCGACCGCCGGCGGCGTCTGCTCATCGACGAAGGTCATCGCCCACAGCACCGCCGAGACGAAGATCGCCCCAGGGATCACCAGCGGACGCGGTCCGTACTTGTCGAACAGGCGGCCGACGAGCGGTGCGACGACCCCCATCACCAGCCCGCCGGGCAGCAGCAGGAGCCCGGTCGTGGCGGCGTCGACGCGCAGCACGTTCTGCAGGTAGAGCGGCAGCAGGATGATGGCTCCGAACATGGCTGCCATCATCACGACGATGAGGCCGGCTGCGAGCGAGAACGAGCGCGAGCGGAAGGTGCGCAGATCGAGCAGAGCCCGTTCGGTGCGCTGCAGTGCGATCTGACGCCACACGAACATCGCCAGACCGATAACTCCGGCCAGCAGTGCGACGATGCCAGCCGTGACTGGGGCCTCAGGGCCGCCGCCCACAGTGCTGATGCCGTACACGAGTCCGCCGAAGCCGATCGCGGCCAGCGGCAGTGACGGCACGTCCAGTGGTGTCCTGCTGCGCTCGCCGACGTTCTTCAGCAGCAGTGCGCCGACGGCCGCCATGATGATCGCGACGGGGAGGATCGTCCAGAACAGGAAGTGCCACGACAGCGTGCTCAGGATGAATCCCGACAGTGCAGGGCCGAGCGCGGGTGCGACGGCCATCACGATCGTGATTCGGCCCATGAAGCGACCGCGCTCGTGCGCCGGCACGACGTTCATGATCGTCGTCATCAGCAGCGGCATCATCATCGCGGTGCCGACGGCCTGCACGACACGGGCGAACAGCAGCACCGAGAAGTCCGGTGCGAGCGCACCGATCACGGTACCGATCGTGAACGCCGTCATCGCGAACAGGAATACCTGCCGGGTGGTGAATCGCTGCAGCACCCATCCTGTGGTGGGGATGACGACCGCCATGGTCAGCATGAACGCCGTCGTCGTCCACTGTGCGGTGGAGAGCGTGATGTCGAGGTCGGCGACGAGGTGCGGAAGGGCGACGCTCATCACGGTCTCGTTGAGCATCGTCACGAACGCGGCTCCGAGCAGCAGCCAGATCACGCCGGTGCCGCGGTTCGCGCGCTTCGGCGCCGTGGTGGTCATGGTGGTTCCGGTCATGATGCTCACGCCCCGATCAAGCGCAGCACGACGATCGCCAGCGCGACGAGCATCATCACCAGGTTGGGGGTGAAGGACTCGTTGTGCTTGCGGTGGGCGAAGATCGCGAGGAACTGGATGATCGCGATGCCCAGGGCCGCGAGCGGAGTGAGGAAGGTCAGGGTGCCGGTCAGCGCGGGCAGGATCAGCCCGACGGCGGCGGTGACCTCGGCGATGCCGATCCAGCGCACTTGAGCGGCGCTGTAGTCGTCGAGGGTCGGCATGGGGCGCTTCCCGCCGTGCGGCTGAATGATCTTCATGCTTCCGGCCATGAGGTTGGCGAGTGCGAGGAGGCCGGAGAGCGTCCAGGTGATGATCGTGAGTACGAGCATGAGGGTGAGAGCCTTTCCGAGTTACCTTTCGTAACTGATGTACGATGGGTAAGTATTCCCGATGGGGTGTCAGGAAAAGCAATGTCACCGAGGCACACGCATGTGACCAATGGGGCAGCGAAGGAGTCGAAGATGGTGATCGAGAGCGGCGGGATCCACGAACCGCGCATGCATGAGATCTGCGGTCATGATCCGGCCGAGGCCGAGGTCTTCCGCTCGATCCTGTCTCGCATCGGCGACAAGTGGAGCATGATGCTCATCGGCATGCTTCACGAGGGCCCGCGACGCTTCACCGAGCTCAAGAACATGACGCCGGGGATCTCCGCACGCATGCTGACGCACACCCTGCGTCAGCTCGAGCGCGACGGTCTGGTCGAGCGCGAGATGTTCGCCGAGATCCCGCCGCGTGTCGAGTACCGTTCGACACCGCTCGGCAAGAGTCTCGCCGAGCCCGTGCTCGCAGTCGCCGAATGGGCCTCTGCCAACCAGGCCGGGATCAGCGAGAACCGCGACCGATACGACGCCGCGCTCTAGTTGATGATCTCACCGCGGTTCGCCGCGACCTCGGCGAGGCGATCGCGCCACGTCTGCAGCGCCTCCGGCGTCAGCCTGGTCCAGTCGTGCACCTCGGCGACGACCCGCAGCGGCTCTCTGCTGCGATAGGAGCGGGTGGGGTTGCCGGGGAACTTCTTGTCGGTGACGTTCGGGTCGTTCTCGAACTCACCGGTCGGCTCGACCAGATACACGTGCGGGTCGCCGTCGCCCGCCGCGAGCTCTGCTGCGAGCCCCGCACCGTCGCGCAGCGCGGTGAAGTAGATGTGGTTCATCAGGATCTCGGGTCGATAGTTCGACGGGAATCCGGCCGTGAACAGGCCCCCGACCTGCAGTGCGGCTTTCGTGCCGTGGAAGAACGGGCCCTCATCCAGGATCTCGGTCATCGTTCCAGTGTCGCGCGCGCCGCGTCTGCGCGCGAGCGGCTCAGGCGATTGCGCTGTCGGATGCTGCCAGGCTGGCATCCGGAGCTTCGCCGGCCAGCCCGTACAGGGTCTCCAGCGCGGCGGTGAACTCGTGCCCGCGGCCTTCTGCGGCGAGCTCGTGCGCCCGTGCCGTGGGGGTGTGCAGCAGCACGCCGGCCAGGTGGCGCATCGCCTGCTCGACCAGTCCGTCCTCATCACCGCGGCGACGGGCGCGGTCGATCTCGGTCTCGAGCAGTCCGAAGATGTGGGTTCGGAAAGCCACCACCGCCGGTGCCACGCTCTGCCGCGAGCCGTCGACGTGGAAGCTCTCGGCCGCCTCGCGCACCACGTCGCGTGCGGCGTCGGTGGCCTGCAGCTCCTCCAGCGGGGCGTGCAGCCGGATCGTCTCCAGATCCAGCAGCGTCACGCCTTCGAGGTGCGCCACCTCAGGGTCGACGTTGCGGGGCATCCCGAGGTCGATCACGAGCTGCGAGTGCGGAGCGCCCGGCGCTGTCGAGGCGCCCATCGGGCATCCGGCGCCGGCCGCATTCGACAGACGCGACAGCTGGTCTGGACCGAGCACCGGATCGGTCGCGGTCGTGCAGGTGATCAGCAGTGTGGAGTGCTGCGCGACGGCCGCGTAGTCCGAGACCGCGCGCAGTCCGTGCTTCTTCGCGAACAGCTCGGCGCGCCCCGAGGGCGAGTACACCGAGATGTCGACGGCGCCGCGCTCGCGCAGCGTCGCCAGCGTCACGGCTGCGTACGCCCCGGTGCCGACCAGCAGCACGCGCTCGGCCGACCAGTCCGCGATGCGGCTGTCGGCGAGTTCGAGCGAGAGGCGCACAAGAGAGCGGCCGGCGCGGTGCAGGGCGGTGACGTTCTTCACCTTGCGCTGAGCTTGACTGGCCCGTTGGAACAGTCGCTCCAGTTCGGACGATGTGGTGCCCTGCTCGCGGGCATCCGACAGCGCACGACGCACTTGACCAGCGATCTCGCCCTCGCCCGACACGACCGACTCCAGTCCGGACGCGACGGCGAACAGGTGCTCGGCGACGTGTCGGTCGTCGACGACGCGGTACGAGCCGTCGAGATCGGATGCCGGGATGCCGGTGGCCTGTGCGACAGCATCCACCACTGCGTCGTGATCGAGCCCAGTGCCGTGGTCGAGCTCCGCGGTATCGACGTACGCCTCGAAGCGGTTGCACGTCGCGAGCACCACTGCGCCCTGCGCGCCGGCATCCATCAGGCTCGGCGCGACGATTTCGGGGTTGCGGCTGAGACGTTCCAGCAGTTCGAAGGAGGCGGTCTTATGACTGGCCGTGACGCAGAGCAGCACGGGGTGAGTGTACCCGCGGCATCTTTGAGCCTGCTCAGCGGCACCGATGTGTGTCCGGTCGTTACGGCAGATCGACGCGACAAGGAGACGCATAGGAGCAGATGCCACGATGGCGGCATGAGTGATCTGCTGCGTGCCCTTGCCGGTGAGACCCCCGAGCGCACCCCGGTCTGGTTCATGCGTCAGGCCGGACGTTCGCTGCCCGAATACCGCGAGCTGCGCGTGGGAACGCGGATGCTGGATGCCTGCCTCACCCCTGACCTCGCCGCTGAGATCACCCTGCAGCCCGTGCGCCGACACGGCGTCGACGCCGCCGTGTTCTTCAGCGACATCGTCATCCCGCTGCGGCTCGCAGGCGTGGACGTCGTGATCGAACCGGGGCGCGGTCCGGTGTTCGCGAACCCGGTGCGCACGGCAGCCGACGTCGCCCGCATCACCGCAATCGACCCGGCAGACCTCGATGGCACTGCCATCGCGGAAGCCGTGCGGATCACCGTCGCCGAGCTCGGCGACACGCCGCTGATCGGCTTCGCCGGCGCGCCGTTCACCCTCGCGGCCTATCTGATCGAGGGCGGCCCGTCGAAGGAGCACCTTCGCGCCAGGGCGATGATGCACGCCGACCCCGATTCGTGGAACGCGCTCGCCGGGTGGCTGGCGCGCATCTCGCGTCGGTTCCTCGAGATCCAGCGTGACGCCGGCGCCTCTGTCGTGCAGCTCTTCGACTCGTGGGCCGGCTCCCTCAGCCCGACGGACTACCGCACGCACATCGCCCCGCACTCGCATGCCGCACTGGAGGGGATCGGCCTGCCCAGCATCCACTTCGGTGTCGGCACCGGTCCGTTCCTCGCGGACATGCGGCTCGGTGGCATCGCGGACGCCGTCGGCGTCGACTGGCGGATGCCGCTCGACGAGGCGATCCGCGTGCTCGGCCCTGACGTCGCCGTGCAGGGCAACATCGACCCCGCGCTGCTGCAGGCGCCATGGCCGGTGCTCGAGGCGCACGTCCTGGATGTCATCGAGCGCGGACGCGGTGCCAAGGGGCACGTGCTGAACCTCGGCCACGGCGTGCCGCCCGAGACCGACCCCGACCAGCTCACCCGCATCGTCCGCCTCGCCCACGGCGAGCTCTGACGCTGGGCGCGGCGACCCCGTGAGTCCGGTGACCTGACCGTCGACCCGGTCCGATGGGGATTCCTCCCCATCGGCGGCTGCTCACCGGTCATGTAAATTCACAGGGGAGTTCACCGGGGGATCGAATGAGTGCAGAGAAGGTCGAGATCGACTACGACCTGCTGACGGGGGTGCGCGCATCGCTCACGCAGATCATCGCCGAGCTGGAGGATGCGCCTGAGCGCTCCGGCGACGTCGCGGGGGCTATCGGCGCTCCGTTCGAGCAGTCGCAACTGAGCACCCTGGCCGCCGACTTCCGCGGTGCGTGGGAGCCGAAGCGCGAAGATCTGATCGCCGCACTGGATGGCATCGCCACACACCTCGACGTCGTGATCGACTCGTACAGCGAGCTGGACGAGGGAGCCTGACATGGGGCACGAGTACGTGGAGGGTGGCACGGCCGGCGAGGCGGTCGGCGTCGGCGAGCAGATCCGCACGATGACCAGCGAGCCTTCGACGGTCGCTTCGAACGCGCAGAAGATGGAGGACTACGGCAGCCTGATGGGCACCGTCAGCGCCCAATTGCAACAGCTCGTCGAGGCGGACCTCACCCAATGGGCCGTCTCCGGCGCCGCGGTCGACAAGCTTCGATCGTCGATCGGCGAGAGCGCGCAGCTGCTGGCCGTCGCCGGCGCGATCTACTGGCCGATCGGCGCAGCGCTGAGCCGCTATGGACAGGCCGCCGAGGGGTGCCAGGACGACCTCAACGGGCTTGCCGTCTCCTGCAAGCTGGCCTGGACCCAGTACCAGGCGGCAGTCGACACGGCGCGCAACGCGACCGCACCAGACCCCGCTGCCGAGGACTTCGACCAGGAGAACGCGGACTATGAGCAGGTCCTGAAGTCGGCCGAGAACGCGCGCAGCGCGTGGGGCCAGGTCTCGACGCAGTGGAACAACCGCTTCGTCGGGTGGCGCGACGAATACGACCAGGCCGTGGCGGCACTCGCCGCTCCTGCGCTCGATGAGATCCGCAAGGGCGACAGAATTCCGGCTGTGGGAGACCCTGCGCTGTTCCCGAACGGGATACCGGGCTCGGGGGATGTGACTCAGGGCAGTATCGGCGACTGCTATCTGCTCGCGGCCCTCGCCGGCATCGCGAACGCCGACCCCGAAAAGATCATGGACATGATCACCATGAACGCCGACGGCTCGTACACCGTGCACTTCGCGGATGGCGATGTCGTCGTGACAGCGGACCAGATCTCTGACACCGATCAGGCGCTGTGGGTGCGCATCTTCGAGGGCGCCTACGAGAACCGGATCGGGTACGAGGACCTCAACGACGGCGGCTGGGCGCGCGAGGTCATGCAGGACATCTACGGCGAGGATGCCGACGTCAAGGACCAGGACTCGGGCTTCTGGGACTTCCTCACCGGCGGAAACGACATCGCCGACAGCTACGACGAGATCGACGCCGCGCTGGACGACGGTCTCCCCGTCGTCGCGAGCGCGCAGAACGGTCAACTCGGCTTCGACGGCGGCGGGCACGCCCTCACGGTGCTCAACACCTATGAGCAGGACGGTCAGCAGGTGATCGTGCTCCGCAACCCGTGGGGGCACAACAGCGGCCACGAAGACGCCATCCGCGCTGCCGGCGGCGAGCTGACCGAACCGCCGGACGGCACCTTCACCATGACAATGGAAGAGTTCACCAAGTCGTTCAACGTCGTGGAGGTCGGAAACAGATGATCGCGTCCAGAGCGGCAGGCATCATCGTCGCCGCATCCGTCGCACTGACGCTGACCGCGTGCAGCGCAGGCACTGAGGAGGATCCCATGCCCACCCCCGATTCGTCATCAACGGCGGCCGTTCAGGACCCGAACCCGGCCGAGCCGATCGCCCAGATCGTCTCCGGAGCCGATGTCATCGTGCGCGGTGTCATCGAATCGGTCGAGCCCGCCGTCGAAGACGCCGACAAGGACGTCTTCGCCGCGCAGACTGCGACGGTGCGGGTCGAGGCGGTACTGAAGGGCGATGCGCCCGCCGAGATCAGCGTCGTCAAGCCCGCAGGCACCTACTACTACCTCGTCGACCAGGCGCAGGAGTCGCACGACGCCAAGCACGAGGGACTCTTCGCGCTCAAGAACACCGGTGCGGGGTACGAACTGTTCGGCTTCGTTGGGGTGTTCGATGACTCCGCAGCTCCGCGCACCTTCGCGCGTCTGCTGGCCGGCGGGCCGGAGCGTCTGCCGGAGGCCACGCCCGCGCAGCTGGAGGAGTGGGCGAAGCGCGCCGACATCATCGTGTTCGCCGCGGCACGCGGCGACAGCGACGACATGGTGCTGCACACCCCGCGGATCGACTTCTCGGCCTCTGCGACGCTGGAGCCCATCGAGGTGCTGAAGGGCGAGATGCCGGGACCGCTGAGCGTCGTGCAGGGTCCGCAGCCCGAGGTGCCCGGTGGCACGTGGGCCTTCCCCATCAAGGACTCAGGGCAGACCGGGGTCTACTTCATCGACACCTCTGGCGAGGTTCCCGTGGTCATCAACACCACCGAGCCGAGCCGCATCAATCAGCGCCGCGTGCCGCTGGGAGACTGACCGCTGCGGAACGGGATCTCCACCACCGCACGATGCGAAGGTCGTCCGCGCCGAAGCGGCCGTCGGGCAGGGCGGCGCGGATGCGCTCGTCGCTGAACGGTCGCGACGGGCGCAGGCCGACGGGCAGTTCCGGTGCGGGCGGTGCGGCCTCGCTGACGCCCTCGGACAGCATCTGAGCCTGTGCCTTGGCGACGAGCGGGACGATCATGACCCACTCGGTCAGCTGCGCCAGCACGCGCACGGTCCACACCGGCATCGGAATGTACATCGGGCGCCGCCCCGCGACACGTGCGATGCGACGGATGGCCTCGCCGAGCGTCACCTCGTCTGCTCCCATCACGGCCACGGTGGGCTCGACGATGCGTCCCTCGATCGCGGCGACCAGCACGTCCACGGCGTCACTGACCGGAACAGGACGGGCGGTGCGCTCGCGGAAGCCGACGGTCCAGAAGAACGGCAGCGTGCGCACGGCCCGGGTGACGTGATCGACCATGTGGTCGCCTTCGCCGTAGATCATCCCCGACTTGAGGATGGTGTGCGGGATGCCGGACTCACGGATGATCTGCTCGGCCTGCCATTTGGACTCGTGGTAGGCCGAACCGCAGTCGGGCCGTGCCCGCAGGAAGCTCACCATGACGATGCGCTGCACCCCTGCTCGCCTGGCCGCCTCGACGACCGCACGAGTGCCCTCGACGTGCACGCGCTGGAAGGTCTGGTCGCCGAGCTCGCGGTTGATCCCGGCGCAGTGCGCCACGACCTGGCACCCCTCGAAGGCAGAGGCGAGTGCGTCGACGTCGGTGATGTCCACGCCGCTTCGGCGCGAGATCGGAACCGCCCCGGCGCCGAGGCGCTCGGCCAGGTGGCGGCCGACGAATCCAGTGCCTCCGGTGATCGCTGTTCGCATGACTTCTTCCTTCGCTTATTAGCTAGATGGCTAAAGAGTATCTAGCAAGAGTGCTATATTGCAACCATGACAGACAGTGCGACCGACATCTTCGCCGCGCTGGCGCATCCGACCAGACGGCAGATCCTGCAGGACCTGAAGGACGGCGAAATGGCCGCAGGCGAGATCGCGGCACGCTTCCACGTCAGCGGCCCCACGATCTCTCGCCACCTCAGCGTGCTGCGACAGGCGGGACTGGTCAGTGAGCGGCGCGACGCCAACCGCATCCTCTACTCCCTGGTCGGCGAGAGGCTCGCGCTGTCTGTGGGCGACTTCCTCTCCACGGTCTGCCCCGAGCAGATCGTGCTCCGCGAAGTGCGCAAGCGTCGCCCCACCAAGGCCGACGCTCCGGCATGAGTCGGTGGCGTCCCCGCGGAGCCATCGGACGCATAGACACGGGTGAAAGAATCGGGACATGAGCGATCACGCCCCCGAACTGGCCGCCCGCGCAGCACAGCAGCACATCGTCGTCATCGGCGGCGGCATCGGAGGGCTGGTCGCGGCGCGCGAATGCGCGAAGGTCGGCATGGGCGTGACGCTGCTCGAGGCGTCGGATGCCCTCGGCGGCAGCATCCGCTCGGCTCAGCTCGATGACCTGACGATCGATGCCGGCGCTGAGAGCTTCGCCACCCGCGGTGGGCACGTGCGCGCCCTCGTCGACGAGCTCGGCCTCGCCGATCAGGTGGTGGCTCCCGAAGGGGGAGGGGCGTGGCTCAGCGGCATCCCCGACGCCCCCGATGCGCCGCTGCCGGCCGGCGGCGTGCTCGGCATCCCCGCCAACCCCTTCGTCGACGACGTGCGCCGCATCATCGGCTGGCGCGGCGCATGGCGCGCCTACATCGACCGCCTGCGTCCGCCGCTCACCATCGGCCATCAGCAGAGCCTCGGCAAGCTGGTGCGCTCGCGGATGGGCGACCGGGTGCACGATCGCCTCGTCGCGCCCGTCACCGCCGGCGTCTACTCGGCGCTCCCGGATGATGTCGACACCGATGCGGCAGCCCCAGGGCTGAACGCGACGCTCACCAGGGTCGGATCGCTCAGCGGTGCGGTCGGCGTGCTGATGGGCGAGCGCGAGAAGAAGGCGCCGGGGTCGGCCGTGCTCGGCCTCGTCGGAGGCATGGGGCGCCTCGTCGACGCACTGCGCGCTGACCTCGACACGTACGGTGTCGCGGTGCGCACCGGCGCCCGAGTCACGAGCGTCGAGCGCGACGGCGCGTCGTGGACCGTCGCCTACGACGAGATGGCTGCTGCGGACGACGTGGATGCTGACGGCGCCGATCCGGCAGATGTCGGCGTGACTCTGACAGCAACCGGCGTCGTCGTCGCCACGGCCGAACCCGCCGCGCGGGGACTGCTCGACACCCTTGTTCCCGACCTCGGCACGGCTGGTGCGTCCCCCGAGATCGAGATCGTCAGCCTGCTGCTTGATGCTCCGCAGCTCGATGCCGCTCCGCGTGGCAGCGGAGTGCTCACGGTGCCTGGAAGCCACGTGGCCAAGGCCCTGACGCACTCCACCGCCAAGTGGGGCTGGCTGCGCTCGGCCGCAGGCGATCGTCATGTCGTGCGCGTGTCGTTCGGCACGCAGGGGGAGCCCGCCGCGACCGCCGCACTCGATGATGACGGCGCCGCCCAGCTGGCGCTGTCACAGGCATCCGCTCTGCTCGGTGTAGAGCTGCAGCCGTCTCAGCTGCTCGCAGCGCACCGCGCCAGCTTCGTGCAGGCTCAGCCCACCTCGCTCATCGGCGCCGCCGAGCGGCGCGCCGCTGCACGCGAGGCCGTGCAGGCGGTGCCCGGGCTGGCCGTGGTGGGAGCGTGGATGGCCGGAACGGGGCTCGCGCAGGTGATTCCGGATGCCATCGCCGAAACCGACCGGCTGCGCAGCGCCCTGCTCTGGGAGTGATCTGGGAGAACGCACGCTGAAGGCGAGGGAGTAGATGCCGAATCGGGCATATGCGACTAGCCTGGAAACCTATCGCGCGGGTCAGGCCAGTACTGACCCGGCGAAGACGCCGCAACAGGAAGTCAGGAGGCTCCCATGAAAGGGAAGATCGGACTCGTCGTAGGACTCGGCGTAGGTTACGTGCTCGGCACGCGCGCTGGGCGCGAGCGCTATGAGCAGATCAAGACGCAGTGGCTGAAGGTGTGGCACCTCGATCCGGTGCAGGCACAGGTCACGCGCGTGCAGGACTTCGCGAAGTCGCAGGCCGCCGCGATCCCAGGTGCGCTGTGGAACGGCGCCGTCAAGGTCGCCAAGGCCGTCTCGGACTCCGGCACGCCTGGTGAGAAGCTCGACAACGCGGTCGATGCGGCGAAGGATGCCGCAGGCGACGTGGCGGATGCCGCTGAAGACGCGGCCGAGGCCGTTCAGAAGCGCGCCGAAGCGAACAGCGCGGCCAAGCGCGCCTCGAAGCGCACCTCGACGAAGAGCACGGCGAAGCCGGCCACGAAGAGCACGACGAAGAAGAACGGCTCCTGACATGGGCCGCGGATACCGCGATCGCGCCGATGACAGTCTGCTGACACTGCTCGGCGATCTGCCCGAGCTGGTGCGCAACCTCGTCACCGCCGAGGTCGAAGCAGCCAAGGCATGGGTCTCGCGTGTCTCCAAGGACGGACTGTTCGGCAGCCTCTGGTTCATCATCACCCTGTTCCTGCTGTTCTGGGCGATTCCCGTGCTGCTGGCGTTCGGCATCATCGGTCTGTCGTCGTGGTGGGCTCCATGGGTGGCGGCGCTGGCGGTGTTCGGATTCCTGCTGCTGGGCGTCATGATCTTCGCTCTGCTCGGCATCCTGCGTTTCCGCAAGATCATCAAGAGCCAGAACCCCGGGCAGGCCGTGGCCACTGACATCCGACTCGTGAAGGAGGCCGGAGATGACGAATTCTGATCCGCGACGATCTGACCTGCAGGGCCGGCCAGTGAATCTGCCCCGCACAGCCGTGCCAGATGGCATCACCGATCCGGTCGAGTCCGCCCGCGCCGAGCTCAAGGCCGCGCTTGCCGCCATCGAGGTGCGCGGCAACTTCCCGCGCCGGATCGAGAAGGCCTCACAGCGCGGCATCGTGCGCGCCCGCGCCTTCGCGCACCGCAACCCCGTCGGCGCGGCTGCTGCCGTCGTGGGCGTGGCGGCGACGGTCGGCGGGCTGGTCTGGGTGCTCGTGCGCGCCGCCTCTCGCTGACCCGAGCTCGCTGAACCCGACTTCCGGTTCGCCGTCCTCGGATATAAGGGGCACACTGGAATCATGTCGGAAGCTCGTGATGACAACCCGTCCGGATTCACTCTTTGGGCCGTGTGGCGCCGCAACCCTGATGCGCCGTCCGGCGACTCTGACGCGACCGAACTCGAGACCATCGTCGGATACATCGAGGACTCCGGCGTCACGGTCCGCGGGTTCTACGACGTCAGCGGGCTGAAGGCCGACGCCGACCTGATGGTGTGGCTGCACGGCGACACCGCTGAGGAGCTGCAGCGGGCTCTGCGCCGTATGCGCCGCACCGACATGCTGAAGTCCCTGCTGCCGGTGTGGAACGTCATGGGCGTGCACCGCGACGCCGAGTTCAACCGTGCCCACGTGCCTGGATTCCTGCGCGGCATCGAGCCGAAGGGCTGGCTGTGCCTGTACCCGTTCGTGCGCACCCCCGAGTGGTACCTGATCGACGAGGCCGACCGACGTCGCATGCTCGCCGACCACGGCCGCAAGGGTGCCGCCTTCACGGGCGTAATCGCCAACACCGTCGCTGCCTTCGCGCTCGGCGACTACGAGTGGCTGCTGCCGCTCGAGGCGGATGACCCCACAGAGCTCGTCGACCTGATGCGCGACCTGCGCTACACCGAGGCCCGCAACTTCGTGAAGGAGGAGGTGCCCTTCTACACCGGGCGCCGCCTGCGCTTCGACGAGATCGCCGACGTCCTGCAGTGACCGCTGTCGCACCCGTCCCCATCCGGCTCGGCACGCGCCGCAGCGCGCTCGCGCAGGCGCAGTCCGGTCACGTCGCCGACGCGCTGTCGAAGATCGCCGGGCGCCCCGTCGAACTCGTGCCGATCGTCTCAGAGGGTGACACCAACCGGGCATCCCTGTCGCAGATCGGCGGCACCGGCATCTTCGCCAACCGCCTGCGCGAGGCGCTCATCGCCGGTGAGTGCGACATCCTCGTGCACTCGCTCAAAGATCTGCCGACGGCCGTTCCATCGGAACTGGTCATCGCCGCCACCCCGCCGAGGGCGGATGCCAGAGACGTCGTCATCACGCGCGGCGGCACGCCGCTGCATGAGCTTCGCAGTGGAAGCACGGTGGGTACGGGAGCTCCTCGGCGCATCGCCCAGGTGCGCCGCCGCGCCCCGCACGCGCAGGTCGTCGACATCCGCGGCAACGTCGACTCGCGTCTGGCCAGGGTCAAGTCCGGCGAGTTGGATGCTGTCATCCTCGCCGCCGCTGGGCTGTCACGTCTCGGTTCGGACACGAAACTGCACCGCGAGGAGCTCGGCCTGAGCGAATGGCCGACCGCCCCAGGGCAGGGATCGCTCGCGGTCGAGACGATCGCCGATGCACCCGCGGATCTGCTCGCGGCCCTCGCCGAACTCGACGACGAGGACACCCGAATCGCCGTCACGGTCGAGCGCGCGATCCTCGCAGGGCTCGAAGTCGGATGCCAGGCGCCGATGGCCGCGCACGCGATCGTCAAGGGCGACAGCGTCCGCGTCCGCGCCGTCGTCTACGAGCCGGGCGGCGGGCGCCGGATCGGCCTCGATGTCACCGAGTCCCTGAACCGGGGGTATATTCGGACGAACGGCAGCGGCAACGGTGCGGATGCTGCCGATGGTGCAGACCCGATGCGCGAAGCCAGTGATATCGGTGATTCTGCAGCCCATCGGCTGCTCGAACAGGGAGCGGCCGACCTCCTCCCGCGAGAGTGATCCTGATGACTGCTACCGATACGAAGACGGCCCGGCCGCTGGACGGCTGGCGAGTGCTGGTGCCCCGCGGCGGCCCGTGGGGCGACGGTGTCGCCGCGTCCCTGCGTGCGCAGGGTGCTGTCCCCGTGGTCGCTCCGCTGATCAATTTCGCCCCCACCACCGACCAGGATGCCCTGGACGGGGCCCTCGGACGACTGGCAGCAGGTGAGTACGACTGGCTGACCGTCACGAGCGCCACCACGGTCGACGTGCTCTTCGCCCACCGTGTGGAGATCCCTCGCAGCACCAAGATCGCCGCTGTCGGCGAGACCACCGCCGCAGCCCTGCTCGCGGTCGGCTACGAGGTGGCACTGGTGCCGGACCTCGACAATTCTGCGGCCGGCATGGCCGAGCAGATGATCGCCCTCGAGCCCGAGCCGCGCCGCGTGCTCTCCCTGCGCAGTGAGATCGCGAAGCCCGTGCTCTCAGTGATGCTGAACGACGCGGGGCACGACGTCGACAGTGTCGTCGCCTATCGCACGGTGGGGGTGCCTGTCACCGACCGCATCCGCCGCGACGTCGAGAACGGTCGCATCAATGCGATCCTGATCACCAGCGGCTCGGTCGCAGGTCAAGTGCGCGAGCAGTTCCCCGATATCCCCGACAGCACCCTGCTGGCCGCTATCGGACCGCGCACGGCGAAGGACGCCCGCAAGGCCGGGCTGACGATCACGGCGATCGCCGATCGCCAGACCGTCGACGCGCTGATCGAGACCGTCTCGCACTTCACGCTGCCGCACGCGTCCGACGAGTTCGCCCCGTGAGCCGCTTTCCCGACGCGCGCCTGCGCCGCCTTCGGCAGTCGGCGCCTGTGCGCAACCTCCTGCGTGAGACATCGCTCGAGGCGCGGCAGCTGGTGCTGCCGATGTTCGTGCGCGAAGGACTGACCGAGCCGGCGTCGATCGGGTCGATGCCCGGCGTCGTGCAGCACTCGCTCGATTCGCTGAAGAAGGCGGCGGCGGATGCTGCCGAAGCCGGCCTCGGCGGAGTGATGCTGTTCGGTGTTCCCGCGGTGCGGGATGCGCGCGGGACCGGGGCAGATGACCCTGCCGGGATCCTGAATGCCGCGACGGCCGCGCTGGCATCCGAGGTCGGCGATGCGCTGGTCGTGCAGACCGACCTGTGCCTGGACGAGTTCACCGATCACGGGCACTGCGGTGTGCTCTCGGCCGAGGGTGAGGTCGATAACGACGCCACCCTGGAGCGGTACCAGTCGATGGCCATCGCGCAGGCGCGAGCGGGCTCTCAGCTGCTGGGTCTCAGCGGCATGATGGACGGCCAGGTGGCCGCGGTGCGGCAGGCGCTGGACGCCGACGGATTCACGAATGTGCTGCTGCTGGCCTATTCGGCCAAGTACGCCAGTGCGTTCTACGGCCCGTTCCGCGAGGCGGTCGACTCGCAGTTGCAGGGTGACCGCCGCACGTACCAGATGGATCCGGGCAACCGTCGCGAGGGCGTGCGCGAAGCGCTGTTCGACCAGGACGAGGGCGCCGACATCGTGATGGTGAAGCCCGCGATGGGCTTCCTCGATGTGCTGCGCGAGGTGCGCGATGCCGTGGACGTGCCGGTCTGGGCCTACCAGGTCTCCGGCGAGTACGCGATGATCGAGGCCGCTGCCGCGAACGGGTGGATCGACCGTCGTGCCGCGATCCTGGAGTCGCTGGTGTCGATCCGCCGTGCCGGCGCCGACGCCGTCCTCAGCTATTGGGCGCTCGAAGCCGCCGACTGGCTCAAGTAGCCGCGTCAGCGTCGACACCCCATAGGACAGCCATAGCCGTGCGTTCTACTGTGGAGGCATGACCGATCGCAATGACTCCCTGTTCGACGCTGCGCGCGCGGTGATCCCCGGTGGCGTGAACTCGCCGGTGCGCGCGTACGGATCGGTCGGAGGGACGCCGCGCTTCCTGGCATCCGCTTCCGGCGCGACGGTGACGGATGCTGCCGGCGCGACGTATCTCGACCTCGTGGCGTCGTGGGGGCCTGCGCTGCTCGGCCACGCGCATCCCGAGATCGTCGAGGCGGTGCAGGATGCTGCCACGCGCGGTCTGTCGTTCGGGGCGCCCACCGAGGGGGAGGTCGAACTCGCCCAGGTGATCGCCGATCGCGTGCGCGTCGGCGACGCCCGTCCCGTCGAGCGGGTGCGCCTGGTGTCAACAGGCACCGAGGCGACCATGACGGCGATCCGCCTGGCCCGCGGCGCCACCGGGCGCGACCTGCTGGTGAAGTTCGCCGGGCACTACCACGGGCACTCGGACGGGCTGCTGGCCGCCGCAGGCTCCGGCGTCGCGACGCTCGCGCTGCCGGGCTCCGCCGGAGTGCCGGCGCCCATCGCCGCGCAGACCCTGGTCATCGACTACAACGACCCGGATGCCCTGGCTGCCGTGTTCGCCGAGCACGGCGACCGCATCGCGGCTGTCATCGTCGAGGCCGCGGCGGCCAACATGGGCGTCGTCGCCCCGCAGCCTGGATTCAACAAGCTGATCGCCGACACCGCTCACGCACACGGCGCGCTGCTGATCCTCGACGAGGTGCTCACCGGATTCCGCGTGCACCGCGCCGGGTTCTGGGGGCTGCAGCAGCAGGCGGGCGAGCAGTACCTGCCCGACATCATCACGTTCGGCAAGGTCGTCGGCGGAGGCATGCCCCTGGCAGCCCTCGGCGGGCGCGCCGAGGTCATGGACCTGCTCGCCCCTGTCGGCCCGGTGTACCAGGCTGGGACGCTGTCGGGGAACCCGCTCTCGGTCGCCGCTGGCCTCGCGACGCTGCGGCTCGCGACCGACGACGTGTACGCCCGCATCGACGAGGCCGCGGCGCGGCTGACATCCGCTCTCGATTCCGCGCTGTCGGATGCCGGAGTCGAGCACGCCGTCCCTCGAGCCGGCAACCTGTTCGGCGTCGCCTTCGCCGCCGAGGCGCCGCGCGACTACGCGCAGGCCCAGGCGCAGGCGTCGTTCCGGTACGCGCCGTTCTTCCACGCCATGCGCGAGCAGGGTGTCGCTCTGCCGCCGAGCGTGTTCGAGGCGTGGTTCCTCACCGCCGCGCACGGCGAGGACGAGCTCGCTGCGATCGAGGCTGCGCTGCCCGCGGCTGCTGCGGCCGCGGCGACCGCCTGACTCCGGAGTTTGTAGACGCCCACAGAATGATCGTTGCGGTCCTGTGAGCAAGTCGCAGGCATCAATCAGGACTGCGCTGGCAGACTGGATGCATGGTGACGCTGCTACTGGATCAGACACGACTCGAGGTCGTGCTGTCTCCTATCGAGCGGGCTTCGACCTTCCATCGTGACAACTTGCGCATCGAGCGCGAGCACATCACCAAGGTGCAGCTCACCGAAGACGCCTGGACGTGGATGCGCGGGGTACCGGGGCCCGGCACGTACATCCCCGGAATCCTCGCCGCCGGCACCTGGAAGGGTGCAGGGACGACCGATTTCGTGCTGATCCGCCGCCGTCGGCCCAGCGTCGTGATCGACCTCGACGGCGACCCGCAGTACCAGCGCCTCATCCTCACCACGCGGCACGGCCTCGCCCTGACCCAGGCACTGCGCCTGGACGTCACCGAGCACCCTGCCGATGTCGTCGACATCGCCTCGACCGCGCCGGTGCCGGTGTCGAAGCCGCGTCAGCGGCCGGTCATCCGCCCTCGCCCGGCCTGAACGCCGGGCGTCCGGCCTCAGCCGCGGTGCTGCTCGTCGTCGCCCTGCTGTGGCTCTGACTCCGCGCCCTCAGCCGAGGTGTCTGCGTCGTCCGCAGGCGCGCTCTCCTCGGCGTTCGGGCTGCCGTACGGGTAGTCCGGTGCCGAGCCGTCGAAGAAGCGGCTGGCCGCCGACGACAGCGAGGTGCGCATGGCTGCCAGTCGAGGGTCGTCCTCAGCATCGTCGACGGTGGAGTCGTCGTCCTCGTCGTGGGGCACGGGGTGCGCCGGCAGCGAGATCGCCGCGGTCGTCGTGATCGAGTCATCGGCATCCGACGGGATCCCGGTGATCAGATCGGTGAACGTGGGAACCTCGCTCGGAGCGGGGATCGAGACAGAATCCGTCGCAAGCGGAAGGATCGTGGGGCGGTCGTCCTGTTCGTCGCGTTCTTCCGTGACGTCGGATGCTGCCGCATCCGCGGCCCGCGGAGCCCAGGCGTCCGTCGCGTCGACGCCATCGACGCTGTCGTCACTGTCGGGGTTGTCGTCGCGGTGGTCACTGTCGACGTTGCCGTCACTGTCGGAACGGTCGGACGGCTCCGAAACGTCGGCGGACGGCAGATCCTCGGTGGTGGCAGCCTCGTCGGGCAGGTCCTCGGCGTCAGGACCCGCCGCGGGGGAGGACGGAACCGGGAAGGTGATGCCGACGGCGGGAGCCTCGTCATCGTGCCGCGGCTCATCGGTCAGCTCATTCGCGGCGAGCAGGTCGTCGATCGACGCGGGTGCATCGTCGACTAGCGCAGGTGCTTCTTCCAGCGGTGCGGCTTCGATGATCGCATCCGCCTCGGACGCGCCGGCATCGGAGTCGCCTGCCTCGTCGGTCCCGGCGGTCTCGGCGCCGGCGTCGGAGCCGCCCGCCTCGTCGGGCGCTTCAGCGGAATCCACCGGCGCCGCGGTGTCCACGGAGTCGTCGGCGTCCGCCCAGTCGGCGGTTTCAGCCGCGGCCGTGTCCACCGTCGCGGCGGCGGGCGTCCATGGGGCAGCAGTCTCTGCGTCTGCAGCAGCATCCGCAGCACCGTCAGCACCCGCTTCGTCAGCATCCACCGCTGTGGCCATGTCCTCGGCAGCATCCGCGTCCGCATCGGGAACAGCATCCACATCGGGGGTCACGTCGGCAGCATCCGAGCCGTCCGCGTCGGAGGTCCCCTCCGCGTCATCCGCAGCCGGCACGATGTCGATCGGCGCGGTGCCGTACCCGACGCCGGCCGCGGCGACCACGCCGCCATCCGCGACGACCGCGGCCGCGCCAGCCAGCGGCACGCCACCGGCCACCAGCGCGGCGTCGCCTGCGGGGCTGGCGTCACGTGCATCTCCGGCATGCGCCACGGGGTTCGCGACCACGTCGAGGCGCGGACTGTCGCTGCGGCGGCCGTAGATCAGGTCGAGGAAGACCTCTTCCAGGCTCGGGCCGCGCTGCTGCAGAGTGGTCAGGGCGATCCCCGTTTCGGCGGCGATAGCACCCACCTGGGCGGCATTCGAGTTCCGCACGGTGACGCCTGAGCGCAGCAGGTCGAACGTGAGTCCCGCCGACGTGAGCGCGGCGACCAGGGCGATGCGGTCGTCAGCATCCACCACCACGGCACCGCCGGCCGGGTCTGCCAGCTCGTCCATGCTGCCGGAGTACACCGCGCGACCACGCGAGAGCACCACGACGTTGTCGGCGACCTGCTCGATCTCGCTGAGCACGTGCGACGAGACGAGCACCGTGCGGCCCTCATCGGCGAGGCGGCGCATCAGCAGGCGCATCCAGCGGATGCCCTCCGGGTCCAGTCCGTTCGCGGGCTCGTCGAGCACCAGCACACCGGGGTCGCCGAGCAGAGCGTTCGCCACGGCGAGACGCTGGCGCATGCCGAGCGAGTAGCTGCCCATGCGGGTGTCGGCGTCGTCCTGCAGGCCGACCAGCTGCAGCACCTCTGCCACCCGCTCGACCGGGATGCCGTTGGCCTTGGCGGCGATCATCAGCTGTCGTGTCGCCGAGCGGCGAGGGCGGTACGCGGACTCCTCCAGAACGGCTCCGACGGTGCGCAGCGGCTGGCGCAGCTCGGAATAGGGCACGCCGCCGATGGTGGCGGTGCCGGAAGTCGGCTTGACCTGCCCGAGCAGGATGCGAAGCGAAGTGGTCTTGCCGGCGCCGTTGGGGCCGAGGAAGCCGGTCACAGCTCCCGGCTCGACGCGCACAGTGAGCTCTGAAACCGCCGTCACTGTGTTGAAACGCTTGGTGACCTCGGTGAACTCAAGCACCTGTCCTTCAGGCATGATGACTCCCCCTGTTGTCTGCCAGTTCCTCCCATCTTGGTGGAATTCTCTGAGAATGGTGGTTTCACCTGCCGAAAATGCTCATCCTGACGCGCGAATGGGGGCTTAACGGGAAGCGGAGTAGCCTGACGAGCGTGACCGACGTCGAAGAAGCCTCTGTTCAAGCCCCCGTGCCGGCCGCCGCCGAGCCCACTGTGCTGGTGCGCACCGAGAACTCCCTCGGCTGCATCACGCTGAATCGACCGAGGGCGATCAACGCTCTCGACCTCGGCATGATCGAGCAGATCATCGCCGCGCTGACGGCGTGGGTGCACGACACGGACGTGCAGACGGTGCTGATCGATGGCGCCGGCGATCGCGGACTGTGCGCCGGTGGCGACGTGCGCGCGCTGTACGAGCAGATCGTCGGAGGCAACCCGGAGGGCGCTGCCGATTTCTTCCGCGCCGAGTACGCCATGAACGCGCTGATCGCCGAGTACCCGAAGCCGATCGTCGTCTTCGCCGACGGCATCACCATGGGCGGCGGCATCGGCCTGGCCGGCCACGCCGCGGTGCGCATCGTCACCGAACGCTCGCGGCTCGCGATGCCCGAGACCCGCATCGGCTTCACCCCCGACGTCGGCGGCACGTGGCTGCTCGGCCGCGCGCCGGGCCGGCTGGGGGAGTACTTCGGCCTCACCGGGCAGAGCATGAGCGGTGCGGATGCTGTTTACATGGGCTTCGCAGACCACTTCGTCCCGTCGCAGAACCTCGAGGCGCTGCGCGAGGCGCTGGCGTACCGTGCCGACCCCGGCACTCCGAACGAGATGACGCTGCTGTTCGATGAGACGCCGGAGCCGTCCGAGCTGCCGGCCGCGCGCGCGTGGATCGACGAGGTGTTCTCCGCCGACACGGTGGGCGAGATCGTGCAGCGGCTGCGTGAATCGGATGCCGCGGATGCAGCATCTGCTCTGGCGACGCTCGAGGAGCTCGCCCCGACCGGCCTCGCCGTCACTCTCGACGCCGTCCGAGAGGCCCGCGCGATGAGCGGAGTGCGCGAAGCGCTGGAGGGCGAGTACCGCCGCGTGATGTGGTTCGGTCACAACCACCCCGACCTCGTCGAGGGCATCCGCGCGCAACTGGTCGACAAGGACCGTCAGCCGAAGTGGCAGCCCGCCACGATCGCCGAGCTGGGGGAGGACCCAGGCCGTCCGGCCCGCGAATTCGTGCCAGAGGTGCCCCTGTTCTGACAGGGTCAGACCGAGGCGATGAGCTCCTGCAGTCGGGCGACGTGCGCGCCCGCCACGCGGTCGCGGGCGTAGGCCACAGCGGACTCCCGGCGCGGGGCCAGCAGGCTGCGCGAGCCTTCGAGCTGCACGATCAGATCGGCCAGACCCTCAGCATCCGACGTCAGCGTGCCGAGAGCTGCGTCGCCGAACTCCTTCGCCAGCACCGGATCGCTGACGATCACCGGGCGTCCGTGCGCGAACGCCTCCAACGCCACCATCGGCTGATTGTCGAAGCCGAGTGACGTGATGAGCGCGGCATCCGCGGCGTCCATCAGCTCGCCGACGCGCTCGCCAGACACCGGTCCATGGAAGGTGACCCCAGGAACCGGGCGGTGCGTGCCGCCTGCCACATCGAGATGCACGCGACCCTGCCCGAGCCGGTCGGCGACCAGCCGCATGGCGTCGAGGGCGACGTCGACGCGCTTCTCGGGCGCGAAGCGCGCCACCCACAGCAGCCGCAGCGGTCCGTCATCGGCGGGAGCGGATGCCACACGCAGCGGCTGCGCCACGTTCGAGAAGGCCTCGACGCGTCCGGCGCCGGCCGCGCGCAGCGCCTCGGCCTGATGCCGCGACGGCGAGAGGACGATGTCGGCGCGCTGCGCGACGCGCAGGGTCATCGTGCGCAGAGCGTTGTTCATCGGGTGGCTGCCGGTGAAGCGATCGCCGCCGCGGATGCCGGTGAGCGAGCTGTGCACGCGCGAGACGACCGGTGCGAACGGCGCGAGCGCGGCCGGCGCCCGCCAGAAGAAGGTGTGCACCGTGTGCAGGGAGGGGATGCCGAGACGCCGGGCGACCGTGATCGCCGCCGTCGCGAGGGCGAACTCGGAGTGCACGATCACCGCACCGATGCCGTGTCGGCGGATCGTGGCGGCGACCAGCGGCTCGAGATCCGCGGCGCGGCCGAGCAGGGGCAGATCGAGGACGGGGATGGTCCCTCGGCGCGGCGGTGCGATGGTGATGAGCGGATGCTGGGGGGCATCCGACTTCTCGCGGTGAGCGGGCTGGGTCTCGACCGCGTCGGCGTCCGGCGCCAGCACGACCACGCGCACTCCCTCGCTCGCCAGCGCCTCGGCCTGCCGCAGGAAAGCGGTCTGGGCGCCGCCGAGGTATCGCAGCGAGTAATCGCACACCATCAGCACCGCAGGTGCGGTCGTGTCGTCCTCGTGCATCGGTTCCCTTCGCGTCGCCTCTGCGAGTCTATTCGGGCGTTTCGCTGTCAGCGAAGGTCATCCCCTGGGGGGAGACGAATGTCGGAAGTTCGTGGCACGCTATCGTGTGGCCGATTTTCGGCCCGCTCTGAAACTCCCAAGGAAGTCCGCCTGTGCTGGGAAAACTCCTCATCCGCTATCTCAGAAGATACTGGCTGCTGCTGGTCATCATCGTCGTGCTGCAGTTCGCGAGTGTCATGGCATCGCTGAACCTGCCCGCGATCAACGCCGACATCATCGACAACGGTGTCGCCAAAGCCGATATCGGCTACATCTGGAACCGCGGCGCCTTCATGCTGCTGGTCTCCCTGGGGCAGATCCTCGCCTCGATCGTCGCCACCTACTTCGCCGCCCGCATGGCGATGAGCGCAGGGCGCGACATCCGCGCCGACGTGTTCGCCCGCGTCAGCGGCTTCTCCGAGCGTGAGGTGTCGCAGTTCGGCGCCGGTTCGCTCATCACCCGCAACACGAATGACGTGCAGCAGGTGCAGATGCTGGCGATGATGGGCGCGACGATGTTCGTCACCGCGCCGCTGCTCGCCATCGGCGGCATCATCTACGCCGTGCGCACCGACGTCGGACTCAGCTGGCTGATCGCCGTGTCGGTGCCGTTGCTGCTGGTCATCGCCGTGCTCATCATCGGACGCATGGTGCCGCTGTTCCGCGCCAACCAGCGCAAGCTCGACAGCATCAACGGCATCATGCGCGAGCAGCTCACCGGCGTCCGCGTCGTCCGCGCGTTCGTCCGCGAGCAGATCGAAGAGCAGCGGTTCCGCCTGGTCAACACCGACCTGATGGTGCTCGGCCGCCGCATCGGCTCGCTGTTCGTGCTGATGTTCCCGCTGTTCATGCTGGTGCTCAACGTGACCGTCGTCGCCGTGATCTGGTTCGGCGGCGTCGAGATCAACGCCGGCAACGCCGAGATCGGCACGATCTTCGCCTTCATGCAGTACATCGGTCAGATCATGATGGGCGTGATCATGTCGAGCTTCATGGCGATGATGATCCCGCGCGCAGCCGTATCGGCAGAGCGCGTCGGCGAGGTGCTCGACGCCGAGTCGTCGATGACCCGCACCGAGAACGGCACGACCGAGTTCCCCACTCCGGGGTCCGTCGAGTTCGTCGATGCGGAGTTCACCTACCCCGGTGCCGAGGTGCCGGTGCTGACCGGCATCAGCTTCAGTGCCGCGCCGGGTGAGACCGTCGCGATCATCGGATCGACCGGCTCGGGCAAGACGACGCTCGTCTCGCTCATCCCGCGACTGTTCGACGCCACGGGCGGAACCGTCCGCGTCGGCGGTGTCGACGTCCGCGAGGCTGACCTCGACGAACTGTGGAAGGGCATCGGCCTGGTGCCGCAGCGTCCGTTCCTGTTCACCGGCACCGTGGCATCCAACCTGCGCTACGGCAGGGAGGAGGCCACCGATGAAGAGCTCTGGAAGGCGCTCGAGATCGCGCAGGGCCGGGACTTCGTCGAAGAGATGCCCGAAGGGCTCGAATCGCGCATCGCGCAGGGCGGCACGAACGTCTCGGGCGGTCAGCGCCAGCGTCTCGCCATCGCCAGGGCCATCGTGCATCAGCCGCAGATCCTCGTCTTCGACGACTCGTTCTCGGCGCTCGATCTGACCACGGATGCGAGATTGCGACAAGCGCTCTGGCGAGAGCTGCCGCATGTGACCAAGATCGTCGTCGCGCAGCGCGTCTCGACCATCACCGATGCTGACCGCATCGTGGTGCTCGAGGACGGCGCGGTGGTGGGTGTCGGCACGCACGATGACCTGCTCACCACGAGCACGACCTACCGAGAGATCGTCGAATCGCAGCTGGGGGTCGAGGCATGAGCTCTTCAGCAAGCGCGAAGGCGCAGAACGACGAAGTCACGATGACTGCCGCAGAGAAGGAAGAAGCGGAGCTCGCTGAGAAGGCGCGCCTTGAGGGCGGTGGCATGTTCGACGGCCCGGCTCCGGGCAAGGCCGACCACTTCGGGCCCAGCTTCCTGCGCATGCTGGGGCTGCTCAAGCCCTCAGCCATCTGGTTCGTGCTGGTCTCGATCGCCGGCGCCATCGGCGTCGTGCTCTCGGTCGCGGCACCGAAGGTGCTCGGCGAGGCGACCAACATCGTCTACGAGGGCTTCATCTCCAACGTGCTCGGCAAGGGCATCGGGGGCAGCCCCGGCTTCCCCGCGGGCACCAGTCAGGAGCAGGTCGTCGAGGCGCTGCGCGCCGCCGGCCAGGACGAGTACGCCAACATGGTCGGCGCGATGGCCGACTTCTCGGTCGGCGGCGGCGTCGACTTCGAGCGGTTGCGCTGGATCATCGTGGCGGTGATGGTGATCTACATCGGCTCGGCGCTGCTGAGCTGGGTGCAGGGCTACGTCATCAACGTGATCATGGTGCGCACCATGTGGCGCCTGCGCGAAGACGTGGAGGCGAAGATCAACCGTCTGCCGCTGTCGTACTTCGACAAGGTGCAGCGCGGTGAGCTGATCTCGCGCGTCACGAACGACATCGACAACATCACCCAGACCATGCAGCAGTCGCTGTCCGGGGCGCTGACCTCGGTGCTGACCGTGATCGGCGTGCTGGTGATGATGTTCTCGATCTCGTGGCAGCTCGCGCTGGTCGCTCTCGTCTCGCTGCCACTGATGGGCGTCATCTTCGGCGTCATCGGTCCGCGTTCGCAGAAGGCATTCGGAATCCAGTGGCGCAAGGTCGGCCGGCTCAACGCCCGCGTCGAGGAGGCCTTCTCCGGCCACGCCCTCGTCAAGGTCTTCGGCCGCGAACAGGATGCCCTCGACAGCTTCCAGGTCGAGAACGAAGAACTGTTCCAGGCGAGCTTCAGGGCGCAGTTCCTGTCGGGCATCATCATGCCCGCCATGACCTTCGTCGGAAACCTCACCTACGTCGGCATCGCCGTGCTCGGCGGGCTGATGGTCGCGAACGGCAACCTGCGACTCGGTGACGTGCAGGCCTTCATCCAGTACTCGCAGCAGTTCAGCCAGCCGCTGAGCGAGCTCGGCGGCATGGCCGCTGTGGTGCAGTCCGGTACGGCGTCGGCGGAGCGCGTCTTCGACTTCCTGGATGCTGAAGAGCAGGAGCCGGATGCTGAGGACGCTCCTACGGTGACCGACGGGCGTGGTGTGATCGAGTTCGAGCACGTCGCGTTCTCGTACAGCGAGGATCGTCCGCTGATCAAGGATCTGTCGTTCCAGGTGGAACCGGGGCAGACGGTCGCCATCGTCGGGCCCACCGGTGCCGGCAAGACGACGCTGGTCAACCTGATCATGCGGTTCTACGAGCTCGACTCCGGGCGCATCCTGCTCGACGGGCAGGACATCTCGCAGATGACGCGCGACGACCTGCGTGGTCGCACGGGCATGGTGCTGCAGGATCCGTGGCTGTTCGGCGGAACGATCCGCGAGAACATCCGGTACGGCAACGAGTCGGCATCCGATGAGGAGATCATCGCGGCCGCCGAGGCGACCTACGTCGACCGGTTCGTGCACTCCCTGCCGGAGGGCTATGAGACCGTGCTCGACGAGGACGCGTCGAACGTGTCAGCCGGTGAGCGCCAGCTGATCACAATCGCCCGCGCGTTCGTGGCGCGTCCCTCGATCCTCATCCTCGATGAGGCGACCAGCGCCGTCGACACTCGCACCGAGCTGCTGCTGCAGCACGCGATGGCGGCGCTGCGTCAGGGTCGCACCTCGTTCGTGATCGCGCACCGTCTGTCGACGATCCGCGACGCCGACCTCATCCTGGTGATGGAGCACGGCGACATCGTCGAGCAGGGCGACCACGAAGAGCTGATCGCCAAGCAGGGCGCGTACTGGCGGCTGTACCAGTCACAGTTCGAGCAGGCCGCGGCCGACATCGACGCCGAGGATGCGCTCACCGGCTCGACGCCGGTGATCGTCACCGGCGAGGCTGAGGCTGCGGCCGAGGCGGTCGCCGAGCAGGCCATCGCTCAGGCTCCGGACGCCGCGCAGCTGGCGGAGGCCGTGAAGGACGCCGAGTCCACGGCATCCGACCCCGCTCGCGACTGAGCCCGCACATGCAGAACGCCCGCCCCGAGTTCGGGGCGGGCGTTCTGCGTTTCGGCCCCGCGGTCAGTCGTTGTCGAGGCCGAGGAGCTCGAGCGGGTGGGTCAGGCGCCACCAGATGCTCGGCGGGGTGATCTCCTCCGCAAGCGAGACCGACGTCTCGGCGGTGCCGATGGGCCCTTCGGCGGTCAGGGTGCCCACCCTCGCGCCAGCATCGGTCTTGTCGCCGAGCTTCAGATCGGTGACCGCGGTCGCGGTGGCGCCGTTCCACAGCACGACCTGCGCGTCAGCATCCGTGACCACGTTGATCCGCTCGCCCCACTCGGTCGACACATGGCCGACGACGGTGCCCTTCGGAACGGCGATCGGCTGCTCGGCAAGGGACTTCTCGACATCAGCGAAGAGCTGTCGCGTCGCGGCGAGGCGAGCCTTGTTGTCGTCCTGGCCGAGTACCGAGGTGTACACCCGCACCGTGGAGTCGCCGACCGGCACGTCCTTGGCGGTCAGCAGGTTCCAGTGCGAGAGCGTGCCCGTCTTGATGCCGACGACGCCGGGATCGTCGAGCATCTGATTCGTGTTCGTGACGTTGCCGACCCCGGGGATCTCAGCCGAGCGGGTGCCGACGATCTCGGCGAAGACCGGGTTCTTCATGGCGAGCTCACCCAGCTTGAGAAGCGCAGCGGGCGAGGCGATGTTGTCCTCGTTGAAGCCGGACGGCGACTCGATCCTGATGTCCTTGAGCCCGTGGTCGGCCAGCCACTCGTCGGCGGCCTGCGAGAAGCCCCACTCCGAACCCCACACCTCGTCGGCGAGACGGTCGATGTAGTTGTTGGCGGAGCCGAGCAGCACGCCCTGCAGCATCTGATACTCGGTGAGGCTGCCGCCCACCGGCACATCGAGCGAGGACTGGTCCATGCTGCGGTACTGCCAGTAGTCGTTCGCGTCGCTCCAGTCGAAGTCGAAGCTCGGTCCCTGCTCGCCCGGCTGCAACGGCAGCTCATCGAGCACCATCAGCACGCTGACGACCTTCGAGATGCTGGCGATCTCGTCGCGGTCGGTGGTGGATGCTGCCGGGGCGATGCCCTGCACGCCGACGGCGGCGCTGCCCTTCGCCGGCCACGTGACCGAGGCGGCGGCAGCCGGTGCGATCTCGACCTTCGCGGTCGCCGCCGTCGGCGCCACCGCGTTCAACGGCCACAGCAGGGTGGTGGCGGCGTAGGAGCCGCACACGGCGGCCACGATCCCCACGGGGATGAGCACGCGGGGGCGCAGCCATCCTGGAACCAGTCGCGCGCCGGCGAACAGATCGGGTGCGTTCTGCCGCTCTGGCACCGACTCGGGTGACACGGTCGATGCGTCGAGCCACGTGAGTGCCGTCGGCGGGCGGTTCTCATCCGCCCAGGCGGTCTGCGGCGCTTCCGGCTCCTGCGAGACATCCGGCACGATGACGTTCTCGCGGGTCGGCGGCTCTGCGAGCAGCGCAGCGAGATCAGTGGTCTCGTCGTCATGATCGTCGCCGGGCAGGTCAGCTTCGGCCTGCTCGCGCTGCTCGTCGAGGACATCGTCCGCAGCATCCTCCGCGGCAGCGTCAGCAGTCTCGTCTGCGCGCATGCCGAGGAGGTCGGGCTCAGCGTCCGGCTCGACGGGGTTCACAGTCATAGTCTCTGGGTACCGGCGCGAAAGCGGGGGATCTGAGGGCTGAACGGCGGTTTCCGTGTCGTCGCCCACGAAGGGCACCTTCTCGATGAGGCCAGGGGCAGGGGGGCGCAGCGCGTTGCCGAACGCAGGCAGTGGAGCGTCGAAGGCGTCCGTCGTCTGCGAGTGCGAGCGCTCGCGCAGTTCACGGCGCGTCGCTGGGCGCGTGGACTCGGGGGAGGTGGTCACCAGCCAACGCTACCCAATGTCCCTGTGTGCGCCCGTCCGGCTATGATCGAAGGATCACCACGGGAGTCCGGCAAGCCGGGCTGAGAGGAAGCGAAAAGCGCTTCGACCGTCGAACCTGATCCGGATAATGCCGGCGCAGGGAGGAGTTCAGATGAACACGTCCACGACCATTTCCGCCCCGGCGAGCACGGGACTGCTGCGACCGGAGATCTGGCGCTGGCGCATCGTCGACATCGTCGTCGCCAGCGTTCTCGGTGTCGCCTGCGGATTCCTGTTCCTCGCCTGGAACGTCGGCTACCTCGGCCCGAAGGCCCTGCTCGAGCCGCTGCTGCCCGGAGTGCAGGGACTGCTCGACGGACCATGGCTGATCGCCGGTGTGCTCGGGGGCCTGATCATCCGCAAGGTCGGTGCGGCGATCTTCGTCGAGACCATCGCCGCGGTCGTCTCAGCGCTCGCGGGCGCGCAGTGGGGCGGATTCCTCACGATCGAGGCCGGTCTGGTGCAGGGCCTCGGTGCAGAGCTGATCTTCCTGCTGTTCGCCTACCGGGTCTGGACGCTGCCGGTCGCGATGCTCGCCGGCGCCGGCGCCGCTCTGCTGGGCGGAATCAACAACCTGATCCTGTGGTTCGCCGGGTCGGGTGCCGCTTTCACCGCCGTCTACCTGGTGTGCACCGTCATCTCGGGTGCCGTTCTCGCCGGCCTCCTCGGCTGGCTGCTTGCCCGTGGCCTCGCATCGACCGGGGCGCTGGACCGCTTCGGCTCTGGCCGCGAGGTGCGGGCGCGCGTCTGAGCGGGGCTGATATGAAGTCCGCCGAGACGCGGCCCGCGACCGTCGAGGCCCGCGGGTGGGGCTGGCGGCACGCGAGCCGGCTCGCCTGGGCGCTGCGCGACGTCTCGCTGCGCATCGAACCAGGCGAGCGGGTGCTGCTGCTCGGGGCATCCGGCGCCGGCAAGTCGACCCTGCTGCACGGCCTGGCAGGCGTGCTCGGCGGCGACGAGGAGGGCGAGTCCGAGGGCGAGCTGCTCATCGACGGCATCCCCGCCGCCGCTGCGCGCGGACGCGCTGGGCTCGTACTGCAGGACCCCGATGCGCAGGTGATCCTCGCGCGCGTCGGCGACGATGTCGCGTTCGGATGCGAGAACCTCGGCATCCCGCGAGACGAGATCTGGCGACGGGTCGACGCGGCACTGGATGCCGTGGGCCTCGACGTCCCACTGGACCGGCCGACCAAGGCGCTCTCCGGCGGACAGAAGCAGCGCCTCGCGCTGGCGGGTTCCCTCGCCATGCGCCCTGGTCTGCTGCTGCTCGATGAGCCGACCGCGAACCTCGACCCCGACGGCGTCGTCGAGGTGCGCGAGGCGGTGGAGAGGATGCTGCAGACGCAGCGCGCCACGTTGATCGTCGTGGAGCATCGGCTGGACGTCTGGCTGCCGCTGATCGACCGTGTGATCGTGATCGGCGATGACGGCGGCGGGACCGGGGTCATCGCCGACGGGCATCCCGATGTCGTGCTCGCCGCCGAGGGGGAGCGGTTAGCCCGAGCAGGAGTGTGGGTGCCGGGGTTCCCGCCCCAGCATCCGACGCCGCCGGCGTCTGCGCCGGGGGAGGCGCTGCTGCGCGGTGCGGGACTCGCCGTCGCGCGCGTACGCGGCAAGACGGTGGCATCCGGAATCGACGTCGCCGTGCACGCCGGGTCGGTGCTCGCGATCACCGGCCCGAACGGCGCGGGCAAGTCGACCCTCGGGCTGACGCTGGCCGGACTCCTGCCGCCGGCAGCGGGGGCGGTGACGGCGTCGGATGCTCTGGCGGGCGGCGCCGGCCCGCAGCCGATCCGCTGGACGTCGCGCCAGCTGCTGACCCGCATCGGCACGGTGTTCCAAGAGCCAGAGCATCAGCTGCTGGCATCCACCGTCCGCGACGAACTCGCGATCGGTCCTCGGTCGCTGGGGCTGTCGGATGCCGAGATCGCCTCCCGCAGCGATGAGCTGCTGCAGCGCCTGCGCCTCGACCGCCTCGCGAAGGCGAACCCCTACACGCTCTCCGGCGGCGAGAAGCGGCGGCTGACGGTCGCGGCGGCGCTGGCCACCCGGCCGCGCGTGCTGGTGCTTGATGAGCCGACCTTCGGGCAGGACGCGCGCACCTGGCAAGAGCTCGTCGCGATGCTCGCCGAACTGCGCGACGAGGGTGCGGCGCTGGTGACCGTCACGCATGACCTCGACGTCGTGACCGCGCTGCGTGCCGAGACCTTCACGATGGGGCTGGCGCCATGACCCTGCTGGAGACGCGAGCCCGCACCGGCGCGATGGCGCGGATCAACCCGGTGGCGAAGCTCGGCGCGAGCGTGCTGATCGCCGTGCCGCTGATCCTCACGCTCGACATGGTCTCCGCCGCCGTCGCGCTGGCACTGGAGTGCGTGCTGTTCCTGTTCGCCGGCATCGGCTGGCGCGAGTTCTGGGTGCGCACCTGGCCGGTGTGGCTGGCGGCCCCCCTGACGGGCGTCACGATCGCGCTGTACGGCGAGGCGAGTGGCACCGTCTACTTCGACTGGTTCCTGGTGCACGTCAGCGACGGATCGTTGGCGCTCGCCGGAGCCACCATGCTGCGCGTGCTGGCCATCGCCCTGCCCTCGGTGGTGCTGTTCATCACCGTCGACCCGACCGACCTCGCCGACGGACTCGCGCAGACCTGGCGCCTGCCGGCGCGATTCGTGCTCGGGGCTCTGGCCGGCCTGCGGATGGTGGGGCTGTTCCTCGATGACTGGCGCGCGCTCGAGCTGGCGCGTCGCGCCCGCGGGGTCGCCGATCGCGGCCGGGTGAGGCGCTTCGTGGGCATGGCTTTCGCGCTGCTGGTGCTCTCGATCCGCCGAGGCGCCAAGCTGTCGACTGCCATGGAGGCACGTGGCTTCGGCGCGCAGGTGCGGCGCACGTGGGCGCGCCCTGCGCATTTCGGCAGGAACGAGTGGATGCTGCTGCTCGTGGGTGCGGTGATCTCAGCATCCGCCATCGCCGCTGCCGTCGCGACCGGCTCCTGGAACTTCATCCTCGGTCCGGGGTGACCGCCGGTCGGGTCAGGTGGCGTTCCAGAGGTCGCGATAGTACGCGAGGCGCTCGCGGTCGGGTTCCAGTCCGTACGCCTCGATGAGGGTGTCTTCCCAGCCGGGGCCGTAGTTCCACTCGGTGCTCATGGATGCCACGGCGAGGTCCGCCCAGCGATCCGCGGTGCCCATCAGGCCGAGGTCGACATGCGCGAACCAGCGTCCGTCCGCGTCGAGCAGGGTGTTCGGGCAGCACGCGTCAGCATGCGAGACGACGAGACGATCGATCGGGGGCGTGTCGCGGAAGCGGTCGGGGACTCGGATGCCACGCCGCTCAGCGTTCTCGATGCGAGTGGCCACGCTCCACTCCCACGGGCACTCCTCGGTCGGCAGCGCGTCGTGCAGGGCGCGCAGTCCCTCGCCGACGGCGCGCACGGCGAGCTCGGGCCTGGTCTCCCACTGCGGTGCGACGGCGCTCTCGCCATCGAGGGCTGCGGTGACCAGCCACTCGTGCTCGGCATCCGATCCCTGTTCGAGCACGATCGGCACGCGGATCCACTGACGTGCCCAGCGCATCCGCTCGGCCTCATCGCGCAGGTTCGACTCGTCCTGCAGCGGTCCCCACTTGATGAAGAACGGTTCGCCGGCATCCGGCGTCGCGCGGAAGGTCAGTCCGCCGTAGTCGTTGTGCCAGACGCAGACCAGGGCGGCGCCGCCGGCCAGGTCGCGCACGCGGTCGGGGACGGCCACCGGCTCGAGGGGAATCGACACCCCACCAGTCTGCCTGCTATTGCGTGCCGGCGGCGCGACGCACGATCTCGGCAAGGCGCTCCCACGCGTGATCCGTCGGGTCTGTGAGGGCATAGGCCGTGGGCCACAGGCCGCTGTCGTCATCGAGCGCGGCCAAGTTGCTGACGCCGAAAGTCGAGTAGCGCTCCTTGTCCATCTGCCCGCTGCGGAAGAAGACCACGACCTTGCCGTCGCGGCTGTACCCGGGCTGGCCGTAGTAGAGCTTGGGTGAGAGGTCCGGTGCGACCTCGGCGACGATGTCGTGCAGCCGCTGGGCCATCTCACGGTCGCCGTCCGGCATCTGAGCGATCAACGCCTGCAGTTCCTTCTTCTCGGCAGCAGCCTTGGCCGCTCCCTTCTCCCGCTTGGCGTCAGCCTTCAGCTCGGCCGCACGCTGCTTCATGGCTGCGCGCTCCTGCGCCGAGAATCGTCCCTGGGTGTCGCTGGTCATGATCGCCTCTCTCTCTATTCGGTGACGGGTCGTCTTCTGGTGTCCTTTCACGGTAGTGAGACACCTGTGAGCAGGGCTTCTCGATTCCTGACCGATGCGGTCCGGTCCGGCCGCTGGCAGGATGGAAGCGTGGGCGAAGCAGGCGATCGAGCGGACATCACGGTCATGCGCCGCGTGCGCGACCGCATCGACCGCGAGTTCGCGCAGCCGCTGAACGTCGAGGACCTCGCTCGCGGCGCGCACATGTCGGCAGGCTTCCTGAGCCGCGAGTTCCGGCGCATCTACGGTGAGCCTCCCTATTCGTATCTGATGACGCGCCGCATCGAGCGTGCGATGACGCTCCTGCGGCGAGGCGACCTGTCTGTAACCGACATCTGCTTCGCTGTCGGGTTCTCGTCGCTCGGCACGTTCAGCACGCGATTCTCGCAGCTCGTCGGCGTCTCGCCGAGCGCGTACCGGGAGGACCCGTCGCGATCGGTGGAGGGCATTCCGCCGTGTCTGGCGAAGCAGATCACCCGACCGGTCAGGAATCGAGAAGCGTCCGATACCCCGCGGCCGTAGCGTGGGCGGCATGAACATCTCGATCCACAACACGTTCCTGCCGCACACCGACGCCGAGGCCGCGCTCGCGTTCTACCGAGACCTGCTCGGCTTCGAACTGCGTCAGGACGTCGGCTACAACGGCCTGCGCTGGCTCACCGTCGGGCCGGTCGGCGACTCGACCTCGATCGTGCTGCATCCGCCGGCAATCGACCCCGGCATCACCGACGCCGAGCGCGAGACGATCCTGAACCTCATCGCCAAGGGCGTCTACACCGCGCTGACGCTCGGCAGCGACGACCTCGACGGGCTGTTCGAGCGTCTCGAGGCCGGCGGCGCCGACATCGTGCAGGAGCCCACCGACCAGGACTACGGCGTGCGCGACGCCGCGTTCCGAGACCCGTCGGGCAACCTCATCCGCGTGAACCAGCTCTGACCGCGCGCGGCTGGGCGGGCGGAAGGGGGTGCCGTAGGCTCTGGGCGACGCCTCAGCATCCGAGATGAGCGCCGAAACCGGCGGAACTCGGAACCACGTATGCTGAGACCCAGTCGCACACGACGCCGGGTTCAGGTGCCGTGTCGTTTCGAAGGAGAACACGATGCAGATCACGGGACAGGGCGCACTCATCACCGGAGGCGCCAGCGGTCTTGGCCTTGCCACCGCGCGCCGACTGGCCGCCGCGGGTGCGCAGGTCACGATCATCGACCTGCCGAACTCGAACGGCACCGAGGTCGCCGCAGAACTCGGCGGCATCTTCGCCCCTGCCGATGTGACCAGCGCTGACGAGGTCGCCGCGGCCGTGGCATCCGCCCAGGCGATCGCGCCGCTGCGGGTCGTCGTCAACTGCGCAGGCATCGCGCCGCCGGCGAAGGTCCTCGACCGCGACGGCAATCCTGCCGACCTCGCCGCGTTCGAGCGCATCATCCGCATCAACCTCGTCGGCACCTTCAACGTCATCTCACGGGCATCCGCCGTCATCTCGCAGAACGAGCCGACGGACAGCGGCGACCGCGGCGTCATCGTCAACACCGCCAGCGTGGCGGCGTTCGACGGGCAGATCGGGCAGCCCGCCTACTCGGCCTCGAAGGGCGGCGTACACGCCATGACGCTGCCGATCGCCCGTGAACTCGCGCGCTACGGCATCCGCGTGTGTACGATCGCACCCGGCATCATGGAGACCCCGATGCTCGCCGGCCTTCCCGAGGCGGCGCAGGCGTCGCTCGGCGAGCAGGTGCCCTACCCGGCGCGACTCGGCAAGCCCGACGAATACGCGGCCCTGGTCGAGAGCATCGTCGCCAACGGCTACCTCAACGGCGAGACGATCCGTCTCGACGGCGCCATCCGGATGGCCCCGAAGTAAAGCCAGCCCACCCCCGCCACTCGCTCCCGTATGAGTTCTTGTCGCCTGCACGCCCTTCGAGCGACAGAAACTCATATGGGAAGCAGTGCGGTTGCAGGACGAACCAAGGAGAGAACATGTCCCTCGCAGGCAAGACCATCCTCATGTCGGGCGGCAGCCGCGGCATCGGCCTCGCCATCGCGCTGCGCGCGGCGGCCGACGGCGCGAACATCGCGATGCTCGCGAAGACCGACACCCCGCATCCGAAGCTCGAGGGCACGGTGCACAGCGCAGCCGAGGCGATCCGCGCCGCTGGTGGCCAGGCGCTGCCCATCGTCGGCGATGTGCGCGACGACGACGATGTGACCGGTGCGGTGCTGAAGGCACAGGGCGAGTTCGGCGGCATCGACATCGTCATCAACAACGCCAGCGTCATCGACCTGTCGCGCTCGCTCGACCTCGCGCCGAAGAAGTACGACCTGATGCAGGACGTCAACGTCCGCGGCACGTTCATGCTCTCGCGCGCTGCCGTGCCGCTGCTGACCGAGGCCGAGAACCCGCACATCCTCTCGCTGTCGCCGCCGCTGAACCTGTCGCCGAAGTGGCTCGGCGCGCACACCGGCTACACGCTCGCGAAGTACGGCATGACGATGGCGACGCTGGGTCTCGCGGCCGAGTTCGCGGATGCCGGCATCGCGGCCAACACGCTGTGGCCGCGCACCACGATCGCCACCGCCGCCGTGCAGAACCTGCTCGGCGGCGACCGCGTCATGGCCGCCAGTCGCACGCCGGAGGTCTACGCCGACGCCGCGTACGCCGTGCTCACCAAGCCGGCCCGCGAGTACACCGGCCAGACGCTGATCGTCGAGGACGTGCTCGAGGCCGACGGCGTGACCGACTTCTCGAAGTACGCCGCGGTGCCGGGCACCCCCGACAACCGCCTGTTCCCGGACATCTTCCTGGACTGAGCGCCTTCTTGGACTGAGCGCTTTCCTGGACTGAGGGTTCCTGCCGGCTCGCGCCCCGGGCTGTTCTAGTCGCAATTTCTCCCGCATCCGCATCGCCGGTGCGGGAGAAATTGCGACCGGAATGACCCGGTCGGGTGTCGTTGCGGGAGAAAGTGCGACGGGAGGGGACACCCCGCCCGGTCACTGCGCAGCCGCCCGCGCGGCGGCGATGAATGCGCGCACCAGGGCGGGGTCCTTCACACCAGGGGAGGCTTCAACGCCGCTGGAGACGTCGACTCCCCATGGCCCGGTGGTCTCGATGGCCGCGGCCACGTTCGCGGGGGTGAGGCCACCCGCCAGCATCCAGTCGCCGGCAGGGGCCGCCGCGGCCAGGGGTGACAGGTCCCACGCGATTCCGGAGCCCGGATCCGGCGCATCCAGCAGCAGCGTCTCCTCATGCATGCTGCCGACCGGCTCACCCGCGTAGTCACGCCACGAGATGGCACGCCAGATGCGGGGAAGGATGCCGGCTGCCTGTTCGAAATCGGTGACGGCGTACCTCGGGCCGTGCAGCTGCAGCACGTCGCCCCCGACCTCGATGGCCAGTCGGGCAGCATCCAGCGCCGCCATCTTGTTCACGACCACGACACGGTCGGCAGCGCTGCCGGCGAATGTGAAGATCTCGGCGGCCTTCGCAGGGGCGAGGTCGCGCTTGCTGCCGGGGCTGAACACGACGCCGATCGCGTCGGCACCCGCATCGAGGGCATCCCGCGCAGCGTCGATCGTCGTGATGCCGCAGATCTTGACGTACATGTCTTCCGTCTCTTTCGTCAGAACAGCAGGTACACCGCACCGAGCACCGTCAGCACGATCACGAGCCGGTCGAACAGCTGCTGTGGCATCCGCTTCGCCAGCGCGATGCCCAGCAGTGCTCCGACGACGACCAGTGGTGCGAGCACCAGGTCCATCAGCAGCACGCTCGGGGTGATCAGCCCGATGCTCGCCAGCATCGGCACCTTCACGATGTTCACGATCGCGAAGAACCACGCCGACGTGCCGAGGAACACCTTGATGGGCGTGCGTGTCGCGAGGAAGTACATCGACATCACAGGCCCGCCGGCGTTGGCGACCATGGTCGTGAAGCCCGCGAGCGTGCCGTAACTGGTGGCGGCGAGCGGACCGGACGCCTTCGCCGCCTTGCGCCTGCGCCACAGCGTCACGGCGATCATCGCGAGCAGGATCACGGCGATCGTGCGCCGCACCAGCTCGTCGGTCCCGACCGCGAGGAACAGGAACCCGAGCAGCAGACCGGCGACCACGGCCGGCGCGAGCCGCAGCAGCGTGCGCCAGTGCGCGTGCCGCCGATAGGCGATCAGCGCGAACACGTCGCCGACGATGAACAGCAGCAGCATCGCCGCCGTCGACGTCCGCGCCGGAAGGATGGATGCCAGGATCACCACCGACACCGTCGAGGCTCCGGGAACCGCGGTCTTGCCGAGCCCGGCGACGAGCGCAGCAAGACCGAGCAGCGCCCACGCCCAGGGTGCGAGATCGATCACTGCGGCATCAGCATGTCGGCGCGGCTCAGCCGCGCACGGCGGCGAGAGCTGCGGTGAAGCGCGCGGCGCGCGCCTCGAGGTCGTCCCAGTCGGAGGCTGCGATCGAGGTGCCGTTCGCCAGATCGCCCCCGGCGCCGACGGCCACCGCACCGGCAGCGAACCAGTCAGCGAGGTTGTCGGGCTTCACGCCGCCGGTCGGCATGAGCGGGGCGTCGGGGAACGGTCCGCGCAGCGCGCCGAGGAACGACGGGCCGCCGAGCGAGGCGGGGAAGATCTTCACGACGTCGACGCCCAGATCCAGCGCCACCATCACCTCGGTGGGCGTGAGGGCCCCCGTCATGACCACCCGGTCGGTGTCGAGCATCGCGCGGGTGAGGTCGGGCAGCGTGCCGGGGCTGACCAGGAACTCCGCGCCGGCTTCGGCGGCCGCGAGCGCCTGGGCGGGCGTGGTGACCGTGCCGGCGCCGATGTGCGCGGCAGCGCCGTGGCGGGCGATGAGCTCGCGGATCACGGCAGGGGCGTCCGGGGTCGAGTACGTCACCTCGATGCCGGTGATGCCACCGCGGATGATCGCCTCGGCGGCGTCCAGCGCCGCCGCAGGCGTCGGGGCGCGCAGCACGGCGAGGACGCCGCTGTCGCGGGTGCGGGTGAGGCGGTCGGTCATCGGGGCTCCGTCTGTCGACTCGGGCGGGTTCGTCTGATCCATTCTCGACCCCGACGGTTGTAATGACAACTTTGTGACGCCGAACCCCCTGGTGCGGGTTCGCCGGGGTCACCAGCCCCTTCCCTGGTGCGCTCCCGTACCCTTGATACATGCCTGCATCCGATGAGACCTCGCGCCCCCGCTCCACCCCGGTGCGCGCCACCGGACCGGCCAAGACGGCGCAGGTGCGCCCGGCGACAGAGGGCTGGACGCAGAAGAAGGATGCCGAGGGGCGTCCGATGCTGCAGTTCGCCAGCCCCAAGCGCGGCAAGCCGCCGGTGCACATGGCCGACCTGACCCCCGCCGAGCGCGTCGAGAAGATCAAAGAGCTCGGGATGCCCGGCTTCCGCGCCAAGCAGCTGTCGACCCACTACTTCACGCACTACACCTCGGATCCAGCTGAGATGACCGACCTGCCGGCCGCGCAGCGCGAAGAGCTCGTGGCCGGAATGCTGCCGCCGCTGCTCACCGAGGTCAAGCGCCTCGAGACCGACAAGGGCGACACGATCAAATTCCTCTGGCGCCTGCATGACGGCGCGCTCGTCGAGTCGGTGCTCATGCGCTACCCGGGCCGGATCACCCTGTGCGTGTCGAGCCAGGCCGGCTGTGGCATGAACTGCCCGTTCTGCGCCACCGGCCAGGCCGGCCTGACGCGCAACATGTCGACTGCCGAGATCATCGAGCAGATCGTCCGCGCCAACCGCTTGATCGCCGAGGGGGGCCTCGGTGGCAAGAAGGCCACCGACCACTCCATGGAGCGCGTCAGCAACATCGTCTTCATGGGCATGGGTGAGCCGCTCGCGAACTACAAGCGCGTGATGGATGCCGTCCGCTGCATGGTCGCCCCGCAGCCCGACGGCCTCGGTATGAGCGCCCGCGGCATCACGGTGTCGACGGTGGGGCTGGTGCCGGCGATCCGCAAGCTGAGTGACGAGGACATCCCGGTCACCTTCGCCCTGTCGCTGCACGCTCCGGATGACGAGCTGCGCGACGAGCTGATCCCGGTGAACTCGCGCTGGAAGGTCGGCGAGGCGCTGGATGCTGCACGCGAGTACTTCGACAAGACTGGTCGCCGCGTCTCGATCGAGTACGCGCTGATCAAGGACATGAACGACCACCCGTGGCGCGCCGACCTGCTCGCCTCGAAGCTCAACTCGCGTGGCCGCGGCTGGGTGCACGTCAACCCGATCCCGCTGAACCCGACGCCAGGGTCGATCTGGACGGCATCCGACAAGGTCGTGCAGGACGAGTTCGTTCGGCGTCTCAATGACGCTGGGATCCCGACCACCCTGCGCGACACCCGCGGCAAGGAGATCGACGGGGCCTGCGGCCAGCTGGTCGCGACCACCGAGGACGAGGTCGCCGCCGCCGCTATGGCGTGAGCAGGCTCGGGCACCTGCAGCTCAGTGCGGTGAGCGCAACCGGTCGGCCGGAAGCAGAGCGGTCTCTGCACGGCAGCCGAGCTCACCCGGCTGCAGCAGCACGCGCGGCACGCTCAGCACCTCGACTTCGCCGCTGGCGCGACGGGTGACGAGCAGGCAGTCGTCGACATCGCCCATCGCGAAGCCGATCTGCTGTTCCGAGACGACGGCAGACGGGTCGAATGCGACCTCGCGATCACCGGTCGGCTCCGGCATCCGCGCCTTGACGGCCGCCACGATGTCGGCGGGCGAGGCATCGGGCGCCGCAGTACCCAGCACTTCGACCACGACGGCCTCCGTGCCGTCGGGCACGACGGGTACCGGGCGGGTGTCGACGGGCGGAGGGATCGGCTTCGCGTCTGAGGTGCAATCGACGGGGAGCGCCACCGCGTCGTCGTCCTCCCAGTCCCCGAATTCTTCGGTGGCGACACCCCAGTAGTCGAACTTCGACTCGAAGCAGGCTGTGTATGGGTCGACCTGGCCCCCCAGCATCACACGCACCTGCAGTGCACCGAAGGGCTCGCCGTGCACGGCGCCGGAGTATGCCTCGTAGCCGATCAGCTCGACGGACGGATGCGTCGCCAGCTTCTCGTCCGCCCAGCGGGCGTAGTCATCGATCGTGTCAGTGGGGCCGCGGTAGAGATCGCGGGCGAAGTCGGCAGCATCCGCCTGCGCACGAGCTGCCAGCACGGCTTCGTATGCGTCTGCGGGGGTGACGGCGCATCCGGCGAGCGCGCCGGCGACCAGGAGCACGACGCCCACGGCGGTGGATGCGCGCGCGTTCACGCGTCGCCCGGAACTCGCAGTCTCAGCATCCGACCGCTGCCCTCGATCAGTTCCGCCCATGACCCGACCTCGATCGCGCACTCTGCGATCGCACACGTCGGGAATTCGACGAAGTCGCCGGTCAGCTCGGCCACGGCGTCCTGCATGCCGGGGTTGTGCCCGACGAGCATCGCGATGTCGGCATCGTCAGGAAGGTTCGCGGCGACGGCGAGGATGGAGCGGGCGGATGCGGCATACAGCAGTGGCTCATCGGCGACCTCGATCCCGTACGCTGCCGCATACTCGTCGGCGGTGCTGCGGGCCCGAAGTGCCGTACTCGCAACGATGTGGGTGAGTCGGATGCCCTCATCGCGCAGCCTGCGGGCCATCACCGGTGCGTCCCGGCGTCCGCGGGCGTTCAGCGGCCGATCGTGGTCGGCGAGGGCGGGATCGCCCCAGTCGGACTTCGCATGACGGGCCAGCAGCAGCGTCTTCATGCGGTCCATTCTGTCGCCGTGGCAGCGGCGGGCGCGAGCCTTTCCTGTGAACCGCCCTCAGCGATCATCCGGGAGTCCCACAGGCGCGCCTTTCTAACCTCGAAGGATGTCGTATTCCGCACATCGCCCTGGCCGGATGGATTCGCAGGGGCGGATCTCGTTCGAAGCCGATGGTCCTCAGGGCCCAGACGGGCAGCCCGGCGACGACGATCTCGACTTCCTGCGCGACTACGAGCCGACCGGCAGCACCCCACCCGAAGCGGACGAGCACGACACGGCGACGCGCCCGCATGACGTCATCGGACCCGACTCCGGCCCGGTGACCGAAGCAGACGCGAGCGCGGCCGAGCCCGTGGCATCCACTGGCCGCCAGGCTCGACCGAAGCGCGAGCGGATGCCGCGCGCCGAGCGCACCCCTCGGCCCAAGCGCGAGCGCATTCCTGGCTCGCGCCTGCGCACCCTCGCCATCCTCGGCGGCGCCGAAGGCGAGATCCTCGACCGCGTGCCCGGCGAGACCCCGCGTTTCGTGCAGATGTTCTTCGTGCTGCTCGGCACCGCCCTCGTCTCGGCGATCTCGATGATGTTCGCCCTCACCACCGGCGTGCAGGTCGCGATCTGGGTGGCCGTGCCACTGGCGCTCGTGTGGGCGGCGATCATCTTCAATCTCGACCGCTTCCTCACCTCGACCATGACGTCGACTCGCAGCGTCTTCAAGATGATCGCTCTCGCGCTGCCGCGCGTGGCGATGGCCGCGCTGATCGGCTTCCTCGTCGCCGAGCCACTGGTGCTGCAGGTGTTCCACAACGACATCGCGCGCGAGGTGGCATCCACCAACATCACCCAGTCGCAGTCCGACCAGGAGGCCCTGGAATCCGGCCCTGAGAAGCTCGCTCTCGATGCGGCGTCCGACCGCGTCGCGACGCTGGAGAACCAGGCCGCCACCGGCATCGTCGACGGCACCGACGCGGGCTCCGCGTCGACCTCGGCGGCCAAGTCGACGGTCGATGAGATCACCGTCAAGATGGCCGACCAGCAGAAGGTCATCGACGGTGCCCGCGCGCTGTACCAGTGCGAGCTGACCGGTGAGGGCGCTGGCACCGTGCCCGGCTGCACCGGCGTGAACGGGCAGGGGTCGAGCTCGGATGCCGCCAAGGCGCAGCTCGCGCAGGCGCAGCAGACCTACGACGCGCTCTCCGCGCAGCTGCGTAGCGCGAACGATGACCTCTCCGCGGCTGAGACCTCTGCGAAGCAGAACACCTCGTCGTCCGAGGCCACCAACCGCGAGCAGGCGAAGGACCAGCTGCCCGCCGCGCAGCAGACCTACCAGCAGGCGCTCGCCGCTTATAACGCGCGGGCCGACTCGGTCGCCTCGGGCAACGCGCAGGCGGTCGGACTGCTCAGTCAGATCACCGGGCTGAACAGGCTCGCCGCGAAGGAGCCGACCATCTGGTGGGCGCACTGGCTGATCGCCGCGCTGTTCTTCATGATCGAACTGCTGCCAGTGCTCGTGAAGGTGCTCACCAGCTGGGGAGACCCGTCGCTGTACGAGAAGGCGAAGGCGATCCGCAAGCAGGTGGACCTCGATCGGGTCACCGCCGACGGCTTCCGCGATCGGGCTGCGATCGTCGCCGAGCATGCTGCGCCGAGGACAGGAGCGAGCGCGGTCGGGGTGTCGGATGCTGCAGCATCCGATCCCGCCGACGCGGCCACCCGTGCGATCGACACGGCGCCCTCTGACGCCGGTCCGCCCACCGAGCCGGTGACGCGCGCCGACTTGCGCGAGCCCGCCGGCGTCTGAACCCCGACATCGCGCCGGCCGTGCCCGTCCAGGTCGCAATGGATGTCGTCATTCGCCAGGAATAGCGGCATCCATTGCGACCCGGAGTGCGAGACGAAGCCGGATGACAGCAGCGGTTGCGACCAGAACGGCCTTCGGAGAGGATGACGGCATGATGAGCACGAAACGGGTCGCCATGATCGGAGTGGCGGTCGTGACCGCCTACGCGGCCTTGGCGGCCGTGCAGATCCTGGTGCTGAACCCACTCGCCGCTGTTCCCGGCGCCCAACTCGGTGCGATCTACGCTGAGATGGCAGCGGCCGGCGAGACGATGCCGGTCGTGCAGACGCTGGTGTTCCTCGCACTCGGCGTCGTCATCGCCGTGGTCGTGGCGGTGCTCAGCATCCGATCCCGCCTCGACGCGCTCGTGACGGCACTGCTGTTCTGCATAGTGCTGGCACTGGGAGTGCCGGCGTACTTCGTCGCCTCGTTCGGCCCGGGCATGAACCTCGCAGATACGTTCGCGATATCCGGGGCGGACGGGTCGCCATGGGCGGCGCCGCTGTACATCGTGAGCCTGCTCGCGTCGGGTGCGATCGTCGGCCTCGCCGTGCGCCTTGCGCGCCGTCCGTCTCCGGCGGCCGCGACTGTCTGACCGGCAGTAGCGTTGTGACATGGTCAACTATCGCTTTCTCGGCAACAGCGGTCTCAAGGTCTCGGAGATCACGTACGGCAACTGGGTGACGCACGCGTCGCAGGTCGATGACTCGGCGGCGGTCGCGACGGTGCATGCCGCGCTGGATGCCGGAATCACCACCTTCGACACCGCGGACACCTACGCGAACACCGCCGCCGAGGTCGTGCTCGGCAAGGCGCTCGCGGGCCAGCGTCGTGCGAGCCTCGAGATCTTCACCAAGGTCTACTTCCCGACCGGCCCGCAGGGCCCGAACGACACCGGCCTCAGCCGCAAGCACATCTTCGAGTCGATCAACGGATCGCTCGAGCGTCTAGGCACCGACTACGTCGACCTGTACCAGGCGCACCGCTACGACTACGAGACGCCGCTCGAGGAGACGATGCAGGCCTTCGCCGACGTCGTCCGGCAGGGCAAGGCGCTCTACATCGGCGTCTCGGAGTGGACCGCAGAGCAGCTGCGCGCTGGACACGAGCTCTCGACGCAGCTGGGGTTCCAGCTGATCTCGAACCAGCCGCAGTACTCGATGCTGCACCGCGTGATCGAGGGCAAGGTGGTGCCGGCCTCTGAAGAGCTCGGCATCTCGCAGATCGTCTGGTCGCCGATGGCGCAGGGCGTGCTGAGCGGCAAGTACCTGCCGGGTCAGCCCGTGCCTGACGGCTCGAGGGCGACCGACCCGCACTCCGGGGCGCACTTCATCAAGAGCTTCCTGCGTGACGAGATCCTCGAGGCGGTGCAGCGGCTGAAGCCCATCGCTGCCGAGGCCGGGCTCACCATGCCGCAGCTTGCGATCGCCTGGGTGCTGCAGAACCCGAATGTCGCGGCGGCCCTGGTGGGCGCTTCGCGCCCCGAGCAGCTCGCCGACACCGTCAAGGCATCTGGCGTGGTGTTGGATGCCGGCACGATGGCCGCGATCGACAATGCGCTTGCGGGCGTGGTGAACGAGGACGTCGAGCACACCTACACGGTGTCGCCGAAGGCCCGCCTGACCTGAGGCCGGGGCTTGGGCGCGGCCGCTTTCGCTCCAGCTGCTCATTCCGGTCGCAATTTCTCCCGCTCGCGTGGCTGCGCAACGGGAGAAATTGCGACCGGAGTGGCGTGAGCCCGGCCGGGTCGGGGGCTATTCCTTCACGGCGCCGGACGTGAGCCCTGCGACGATCCAGCGGCTGGCGAGGGCGAACATCACCATGGTCGGCAGGATCGTCAGCACGGCGGCCGCGGCCATGGGACCCCACTCGATGTTGAACGTCGAGATGAAGCCGTTCAGCGCCGAAGGCACCGTGCGCTTGTCGTCGCTGTTGATGAGCACGACCGACAGGAACAGCTCGTTCCAGCAGTTGACGAAGTTGAAGATGAACGCCGCGATGATGCCGGGGCCCATCACCGGCACGATCACCCGGAACAGCGCGCCGATGCGCGAGCATCCATCGATCATCGCCGCCTCTTCGAGCGCATCCGGCACGTTCTCGAAGAAGCCGCGCAGCATGATCGTCGAGAACGGGATGCAGATCGCGACGTACACCAGCATCAGGCCGGGCCTGGTGTCAACCAGGCCGAGGTCGGACATCATCGAGTACAGCGGGCCGAGAGCGATGAACGCTGGGATCATCTGCGTCACCAGGAATGCGATCATCACCGCACCCTTGCCGCGGAATTCGAAGCGTGCGATCACATAGGCGCTCAGCAGTGCGACGAGCGTCGCCGCGACACCGGCGACCAGCGCCACGAGCGCCGAGTTGCCGAGGAAGACGCCGAACGAGCTGTCCTGGAACAGGCCGATGTAGTTCTCCACCGAGGGGTCACTCGGCCAGTACTCGATCGGGTAGCTGTTCACCGTCGCCGGCGACTTGAACGAGGTCAGCGTGATCCAGTACAGCGGGAACATCGTGATGATCAGCCAGAGGCCGAGGCCGACGAAGCGCACGACCCCTCCGACTGTGACCTTGCGCGGGCCGCGGCGCTGGTTCGCCGTGCTGTGTCGTGCGCTCTTCGAAGCGCCGGCCGTGGTGACGACCATTGTCGTGCTCATCGCTGCACCCTCTTCATCACCATCAGGTAGAAACCGCAGAACACGAACAGGAAGGCGACGACGATCAGGCCGATGGCGCTCGCCACGCCGTAGTTGCCCTGCTGGGTGAAGTTGATCATCCACGTGGTCACGATCTGGGTCTGGTTCGCAGGTCCACCGCCGGTCATCGCCCAGATGATGTCAGGGAAGTTGAAGATCCAGATGATCCGCAGCAGCACTGTCAGGAACAGCGTGGTCGCGATGTACGGGATGATCACCGAGAACAGCTGTCGCGCCTTTCCGGCACCGTCGAGGCTGGCGGCTTCGAGCACATCGTCAGGAACGGACTGCAGCGCGGCGAGGATCATGATCGCGAAGAAGGTGACGCCGTACCAGATGTTCGCGGTGATCACGGCGGTCATCGCCAGCGTCGGATCCGCGAGCCATGGCAGCGGCTGCGAGATGAGTCCGACCTTCATGAGCAGGTCGTTGATCACGCCGAACTCTGCGTTGAACATCCAGCGGAACAGCATCCCGATCAGGAAGCCGGACACCGCCCACGGGAAGAACACCAGCGCCTGGTAGACGCCGCGGAACCGGAAGCGCTTGCGCAGCGCGAGCGCGATGAGGAATCCGAGCACGAACTGCGGCACGAGCGAGCAGACCACCCAGAGCACGGAGTTCCAGGCGACGGTCGGGAACACCGGATCGCTGAACACTGTGACGAAGTTGTCGAACCCGACGAACGGCGTCGAGGTCAGGTCCCACAGGTTCCAATCCAGGAACGCCATCCGCGCGCCCTGAAGCATCGGCACGTAGGTGAACCAGCACACGAACACGATCGCCGGCGAGAGGAACGCCAGGATCGTCAGTGCATGCCGTGCGCGGAACGGGCGACGGCGGCCCGCCGGGGAGGCCCCGCTGATCGCGGGGCCTCCCTTCGCAGTGCGAGCGGACATGGATCAGCCCTTGCTCGACGCGTACTTGTCCGTCCAGTACGTGTCCCATGCCTTCAGCAGCTCGCTGGTCGTCATGTTGCCGAGCAGCACGTTCTGCACGTCCTCGTCGGACTTCTGGATCCACTCCGTCCACCAGCTCTCACCACGCGGCTCCTGCACCGTGATGTAGGTCTCGGGGTCGTCGGTCATCTCGACGTAGCTGGCCCACGCGCCCGTCGAGTAGAACGGGTCCTCCGAAGCGGACGTGATGGTCGGCACGAGGCTGTTGCCCTTGGCGAACTCGGTGGCGGGACCGGCAGAGGAGAGGTATTCGACGAGCTTGATCGCCGCCTCCTTCTGCGTGCTGCCCTCGGCGATGCCCCAGCCGGCGGTCGCGAACGGCTGAGCGGCCTTGCCGCTCGGCCCGACGAGACGCGGAGCGGTGCTCCACTGCTCAGGCGTGAGTGACGAGTCGTTGACCGCGGCGATCACCTCGGGGTCCTGCAGCAGGAACGCCGTCGAGCCGTTGGTGAAGCCTGCCACCATCTCGGGGTAGCCCCACGAGACGGAGGAGGGTGGGGAGGCCTCCTTGAACAGGTCGAAGTAGGTGTCGACGGCGTCCTGCGCCTCGGGGGCGGCGAAGATCGTCGAGCCGTCCTTCATCAGGAACGCGTTCTTCACATCGATGTCATCGGCCACGTACGCCTCGATCGCGACGACGACGTTGGTGTTGCCGTTCTTGCCGCCGCGGAACGCGTACCCGAACTGGTTCTTCGCCGGGTCCTGGATCGCCGAGGCCTGCTCGAGCAGCTCCTCCCAGCTGGTGGGAGGGCCGTCGAAGCCGGCTTCCTTCACGAGGTCGGTGCGGTAGAACAGCGACAGACCGTAGAAGCCGTACGGCAGGAAGTACGCCTTGCCGTCGATGTCTGCGGCGGCCTTCGCGTTGTCGGTGAGGTCGTCCCAGCCCTTCCAGCCGTCGAGATCCTTCTTCATGTCGTAGATCCAGCCGTTGTTCGAGAACGGCCCGACGGTGATGTCGCGCACCTCGAGCACGTCGACGCCCTTGCCGGACTGCAGCATCTGCTGGATCTTCTGGTCGGCCTGCTCTGTGGGCGGTGAGACCAGGTTGACCTTGATCTTCGGGTTCTCCTTCTCGAAGTCGGCGAGAAGGCTCTTGATCAGGTCGGTGCGGGCCGGGTTGGTCAGGCTCTCGACCATCTGCAGGGTGACGGTGCCGTCAGCTGCCGGTCCGTCACTGGACGAGCATCCGGTGAGGGCGAGGGCGGCAACGGTGCCGATCCCCACGGCGGTCATCAGGATCTTGTTCTTCACGATGTGCCTTTCGGTGTGTGTGGTGGTGTTCGGGTGCAGTCAGGAGACGATGGTGGATGCCGGGGCGCCGACGCCCGCTCGCTGCAGCAGCAGCGGGACGCAGCGTTCGACGAAGGCGTCGAAGTCGCCTCTCTCGGTGTACAGGTGCGCCGAGAGGCGGAAGTAGCCGGTGCCGCGGAAGCTGGTGAACGCGGTCTCGACGCCGGTCTCGTCGAGGAACTGCATCCGCAGCTCGTCGGCCTCTTCGCGGGTTCCGCCGAGCCCGAGGGGGAGACGGATCAGTCGCATCGATGGCACCGGTGCCGGGATCGGCGTCAGGGGCTCCTCTTCGCTGTGCGGACGCAGTGCTGCCGCGATGGCCTCAGCGCCGGCATCCGCCATCGCCGTCATCGCGACGCGGGTCTCGGCCCAGCCGAACTCGGATTCGATGAAGTCGATCGCCGCGGGAGTGCTGATGTAGGTGGTCGCGTCGATCGTGCCCTGGGTGTCGAAGCGGTGCGGGTACGGCTCGGGAGCACCCCACGAGTCGATCAGCGGCCACAGTTCCTGACGATCGGATGCTGTGGTGACGAGCATGGCTGAGCCGCGCGGCGCGCAGGGCCACTTGTGCAGGTTGCCGAACCACCAGTCGCCGCCGCCGTGTGCGGCCGGGTCGACGAGCAGGCCGGGGGCGTGCGCGCCGTCGACGAGGGTGCGGATGCCGTGTGCGGCCGCGTCGTCGGCGAGGCGCCTGGTCGGCAGCATCCGCGCTGTGGGAGAGGTGATCTGGTCGACCACGATGAGTCGCGTGGCCGGGGTGCGCGCATCGGCGAACCGCTGCACGATCTCGTCGTCGGATGCCAGCAGCGGCAGCTCGACGATCTTGACCCTCGCTCCGAACCGACGGGCGAGGCGCTCGGCGCCCATCGTGATGGCGCCGTAGCCGTGGTCGGTGGCGAGGATCTCATCGCCGGCCTCAAGTCGCAGTGCGTTGAACACGACAGTGGCCGCCGCGGAGGCATTGGGCACGAAGACGCTGTCGTCGGCATTCGCTCCGAGGAACGGAGCGGTGCGCTCGCGTGCTTCGCGGACGAGATCGGCGATGCGCGGGAACCAGCCGACGGGGCTGAGATCGGCTTGACGCTGCAGGTCGCGCTGATGCTCGACGACGGCGGTGGGGACGGCCCCGAAGGATCCGTGGTTGAGGTGGATGACCTCGGAATCCAGCGGCCAGGCATCGCGTGCGCGCGCGAAGGACTTCAGCCGTGGTGGGGCCGGGAAGGGGATGCTCGTCATTGATCCTCATCGACTGATCGGGGAGTTGTTGCACAACCTTGCCACATATGTGCCGGTCGCGCGACCGAATTACCGCACAGCCGGGAAACTTGTTATACGAATTGGTGGTAGACCTGGTATCCGTCAGAATCAGGACACCGCTGGCACCGCATCGAGGAGGTTCGGGATGACCGCACGGGATACCGCGCTCCATGGACTGCGGGCACTGATCGCCGATGGCACGCTGCGGCCGGGGGACCGGCTGCCAAGCGAGGGCGAGCTGTGTGAGCGGCTGGGCGTCTCGCGGGGGTCGCTGCGCGAGGGCATCCGCATGCTCGCGGCGCTGGGTGTTGTCGAGACCCGGCACGGCTCGGGCAGCTACGTCAGCGATCTTAATGCCGGCGACCTCATCGGGAGCCTCTCGCTGACGGTCGGTCTGCTGCCCTTGGAGTCGATCCTCGAGCTGTTCGAGGTGCGCAGATCACTCGAGGCGCACGCGGCCGCACTCGCGTCGGCCCGCATCGGCGAGGACGAGCTGGCGGAGCTCGATGCTCTGCTGGTCGAGCTCGAGGCCACCGACGACGACGAGGGTCAGTCGCGGCTGGACTACCGGTTCCATGCCCGCATCGCCGAGATCGCCGGCAACGCCGCGCTCGCCAGCCTGCTCGAGGTCTTCCGCGCGCGGTCGCGCGCCTACCGGATCTTCCGCACCGACAGTGCGGCCGACATCAAGGTGCTCTCGGATGCCGGACATCGGGCGATCCTGCGCGGGATGCAGTCACGCGACCCGGTCGCCGCCTCCGCCGCCGCTGCAGGGCACGTCGCCCAGACCGAGCACTGGCTGCGCCGACTGCAGCCCGAGGCCATCGGCCTCATCGACTGAACATCAGATCGCGCCGAAGACCGCACCGGGGTTCATGATGCCTGCCGGATCGAGGGCGCGCTTGATGCGCAGGTTCAGCTCGAGCACGTCGTCGCCGAGGTAGTCGGCCAGCCACGGCTGCTTCAGCCGGCCGACGCCGTGCTCGCCGGTGATCGTGCCGCCGAGGGCGATGGCGAGATCCATCACCTCGCCGAAGGCGATCTCGGCGTTCGCACGCTGCTGCGCGTCCGTCGGATCCAGCACGATCAGCGGATGCGTGTTCCCGTCACCGGCATGTGCGACGACAGCGATCTCCACCCCGCGGGTCTGCGCGATCGCGCGCATCCCGTCGATCAGGTCCCCCAGCCGCGGCAGCGGCACGCCGACGTCCTCCAGCAGTAGGGCGCCGCGCTTCTCGACCGCAGGGATCGCCTGCCGGCGCGCCTCGATCAGCGCCGCGCTCTCGTCGGGGTCGCTGGTCGCGTAGACCTCGGATGCCCCGTGCAGTCCGCACGTCTGCTCGATCGTCTCGATCTGCTGTGCTGCGACCTCGACGGACTCGTCGGACTGCACGATCAGCATCGCGGCCGATTCGCGGTCGAGATCCATCCGCATCATGTCCTCGACGGCGTTGATGGTGACGCGGTCCATGAACTCCAGCATCGAGGGGCGCATCGCCGCCTTGATGTCGACGACAGCCTTGATCGCCCCATCGACCGTGGGGAACATCGCCACCAGGGTCGTCGGCGTCTGCTGCGCCGGCACGAGCCGCAGGACCGCCTCGGTCACGATGCCGAGCGTTCCCTCACTGCCGACGAAGAGTTTCGTCAGCGACAGCCCTGCGACATCCTTCAGGCGCGGTCCGCCGAGTTTCACCGCTCTGCCGTCGGCGAGCACGACGGTGAGACCCAGCACGTAGTCGGTCGTCACGCCGTACTTCACGCAGCACAGTCCGCCGGCGTTGGTGGCGACGTTGCCGCCGATCGAGCAGAAGTCCTGCGAGGACGGGTCAGGTGGGTACCAGAGGCCGTGCTCGGATGCTGCTGCCTTGACCTCCGAGTTGAAGGCGCCGGGCTGCACGACTGCCATCTGCAGCCCCTGGTCGATGCGGATCTCGCGCATCCGCTCCAGCGAGATCAAGATCGCCCCGTCGACGGCCGACGAGCCACCGGACAGGCCGGATCCGGCGCCACGAGGCACGATCCCGACGCCGGCGCCGGCTGCGACGCGCACGGCGGCCTGCACGTCCTCGGTCGACGTCGCCCGCACGACCGCGAGCGGCGTGCCGGCATCCGGGTCCTCCGCGCGGTCGCGGCGGTACGCCTGCAGCGAGTCGGGGTCGGTGATGACCGCCCCTTCTGGCAGGGCGGCGAGCAGGTCGGAGACGACGTCGGAGGTCACAGATGCACCTTTGCAAAGAGGGGGGGCGGATGCCAGAGACGGGCGCTGGATCGGAAGGTCAGTCCAGCGTGATGTCGACCTGGATCTCGGTGGCGAGGCGCTCCAGCGCTGCGCGAAGGGCATCCAGGTCGGCGGATGCCGGAACGGTCGCGGTCACGGACGACTCGAACAGTCGTCCCCCGGCCATCGCCGCGTCACGCGTCTCGGTCGTCATGCTCTCGATGCTCAGCGCGTGCGCGTGCAGCACTCCCGACACCTCGCGAACGATGCCGGGGCGGTCGTTGCCGAGCACGGTGAGTGTGATGCGCTGCGCGGTCGGTGAGGCACTGGCATCCGATCCGGCGTTCGAGGTCACGGCGTGCACTGTCACCGTGAGCAGTCCGTCCAGCACACCGAGCGCTGCGCGCAGGTCGTCGACGCGGTCCGGTGCGACGGAGATCTCGATCACGCCGGCGAAGGTGCCGGCCAGCTCGGCGAGCCGGCTGTTCTCCCAGTTGCCGCTGTGGGCATCGACGACATCGGCGACGGCGGAGACGAGTCCGGGGCGATCCGCTCCCGCGACCGTGAGGATGAGCGTGGTCATGCGATCAGCGTAGCCCGGTGCCTGCCGTCGTCGCGCCACAACTCCGCAGACACCCCCGCCCCGAAGTCAGTGGATTCGACTTCGGGGCGGGGACGGGTCAGTTTCGCGCAGTGGTGGTGGTCACTGCGATTCGACGCGTGCCAGTCGCTTCCATCCGATCAGCGCGGTGCCGGCGGCGACGACGGCGGCGATCGCGAAGAACAGTGTGATCGGCCAGGTCGCACCTCCTGCGGTGAGCACGAGCCAGGCGGCGAACGCGGGGGTCGGCCCGGCGATCAGGGCGGCGGTGGGCTCGCGGACCAGCACGACGGCCGACAGGCGGTGCTGCGGGTCGAACAGGGCAGTGAGGATGGCGCCCTGGGTGGCGTACATGGTGGCGAGGCCGACCGAGATGCCGAGCACCATGGCGAGGATGATGATCGCCTCGTTGCCGGTCGCGAACATCGGGAAGACGAGCGCGCCGAAGACCAGGAACACGCCGGAGCCGAAGAGCCAGATGCGGCGTCGGCCGAGGATGTCGCCCAGGTGGCCGGTGAGCGGGACGATGCCGATCGCGAGCACGGACGAGATCAGGTTCGCCGTGAGGCCGAAGGAGGGCGGGTAGCCCAGCGTGCCGGTGAGGTACGACAGCAGGTACACCTGCGTGAGGGACGAGAACGCCAGGTACGGCCCGTTGATGCCGATGCCGATGAGGATCTCACGCCACTGCGAGCGGATCGCGTCCACGATGGGGAAGCGCGCGATGTTGCCCTTGGCGCGGATCGCGCGGAACTCCTCGGTCTCGTGGATGCCGGTGCGGATCCAGAGGCCGACACCGAGGGTGACCACGCTCATCAGGAACGGCACACGCCAGCCCCAGCTGAAGAGATCCGCCTCGGGCAGCAGCGAGATGAGCGCGAACACGCCGGTGGCGATGACGATGCCGCCGAAGACGCCCATTCCGGGGAGCGCGACGCGCAGACCGAACCGCTTGCGGTCACCGGACTCGGCCATCATGACCAGCGAGCCGACGTACTCGGCTCCGGCGCCCATGCCCTGAAGGATGCGGCACCCGGCCAGCAGCACCGGCGCCCAGAGGCCGATCTGCGCGTAGGTCGGCAGCAGGCCGATCGCGAGGGTCGACACGCCCATCAGCATCAGCGTCATGACGAGCATCGGCTTGCGGCCGATCCGGTCGCCGAAGTGGCTGAAGAGCACGCCGCCGATCGGGCGACCGAAGTATCCGATCGCGAAGGTCAGCAGCGAGTTGATCACCTGGGTGGCGGGGTCGGCACCGGGGAAGAACAGCGGGCCGAACACGAGCGCGGCGGCGAGGCCGAACAGGGTGAAGTCGTAGTACTCCACGACGCTGCCGACGATGCCGGCCCAGGCGGTGCGGCGGATATTCCGGGCGCGTTCAGGAGAATCCTCCGTGATAGCGGGGGCTTCAGTGGACATGGGTCACAACTCCTATGTTTCTGACGGGGACTCTCAAGGGGCACGTCGAAGATCCGCAGGAATCCGCGGGTCGACGGGGGATCCGTCCATTAGAACATCGGATGTTTACGGATGCCAAATCCGCTCTGTCACGACCTCAGAGCTGCGGATCCCAGGCGCCACCGGCCAGGAACTGCTCCATCCGGGCGCGGTGCGGTGCCAGATCCCAGCCCTGAGCTGCCACCCACTCATCGGAGTAATAGGTCTGCGCGTAGCGGATGCCGCTGTCGCAGATCAGCGTCACGACGCTGCCGGTCTGGCCGGCATCCCGCATCCGCCCGATCAGCTCGAATGCGCCGTAGAGGTTGGTGCCGGTGGATCCGCCGGCCAGGTGCAGACTGCGCTTGCGCAGCAGCCGGATCGCGGCGATCGAGGCGGCATCTGGCACCTGGATCATCTCGTCGATCACGCTCGGCACGAACGAGGGCTCGACACGAGGGCGCCCGATGCCCTCGATCCGGCTCGGCGCGCCCGTGGCATCCGCTTCGCCCTTCCAGGCGGCGTAGAACGCCGAGCCCTCCGGGTCGACGACGGCGACCTGAGTGGGGTGGCGGCGGTAGCGCACGTAGCGGCCGAAGGTCGCGCTCGTGCCACCAGTGCCGGCGCCGACGACGATCCAGCGCGGGATCGGATGCCGCTCCTGCGAGAGCTGGCTGAACACGCTCTCGGCGATGTTGTTGTTGCCGCGCCAGTCGGTCGCGCGCTCGGCGAACGTGAACTGGTCGAGGTAGTGGCCGTTGCATCCGGCGGCGAGGCTGCGCGCCTCGGGCGAGATGTCCTCGGCGCGGTCGACGAGGTGACAGCTGCCGCCGTAGAACTCGATGAGGTCGATCTTCTCCTGGCTGGTGGAGCGCGGCACGACGGTGATGAACTTCAGCCCCAGCATCCGCGCGAAGTACGCCTCGGAGACCGCCGTCGACCCGCTCGAGGACTCCACGAGCGTCGTGCCCTCATCGATCAGACCGTTGACGAGTCCGTACAGGATCAGCGAGCGCGCGAGGCGGTGCTTGAGCGAGCCGGTCGGGTGCACCGACTCGTCCTTCAGGTACAGGTCGATGCCCCACTCCGCAGGCAGCGGGAAGAGATGCAGGTGCGTGTCGGCCGAGCGGTTGGCATCCGCCTCGAGCACCTGGATGGCGGAACTGACCCATTCGCTCATGGTTCGAGCGTAGTCGGCGCTCTCACGCGATGCGGATGAGCGCGCCCCGCGAATTCTCGGCATTCAACTGGAACTCGAACCGCGAGCGGTCGCCGCGGTGGTACGCCACGAAGTACTCGATGGGCCGGCCTGACTCATCGCGGCTCACGCTGCGCAGCCGCAGCAGCGCGGCGCCGGTGCTCACGCCGAGCAGCTGGGCCTGTTCGTGGGTGGCGACCGTCGCCTCGGCAGAGCGCACGCCGTGGGTGGCGATGACGCCGTGGTCGGCGAGAAGGCGGTACAGCGACGAGTCGCGCAGGTCGGCATCGAGAGAGTGGATGCCGATGGCATCGGGCATCCACGTCGTCGACAGCGACCACGTGTCACCGTCGACGTGCCGCAGGCGCTCCAGCACGATCACCGGATCGCCTTCGCCGAGTTCGAGGGCGGCGGCGACCTCGGCATCCGCCGTGATGCGCTCGTGCCGCAGGACGTCACTGCGCACGTGCCCGCCGCGGCGCTCCACCTCGTCGTACAGGCCGACCAGGGTGTGCACCAGCGACTCGGGGGTGCGAGGATGCGCGACGAACGTGCCCTTGCCCTTGACCCGCTCGATCAGCCCCTCGTGCTCCAACTGGCCGAGCGCCTGCCGTACGACGGTGCGCGAGACGCCGTACTGCTCGCAGAGTCGGTGCTCGCCGGGCAGCGGATCGCCGGGCTGCAGACCTTCCTGCGCGATGTGGTCGATGATCAGCTGGCGCAGCTGGTCGTACATCGGTGCGGCGGAGTGGCGGTCGATTCCCTCGATCATGGCTGTTCTCCGATGGTGGGGCGGCGAGTCAGTACGCCACGCCGGCGTGCAGGATCACGTTGGCGTACGGCGTGAACTCGCCGGAGCGCACGAAGGCGCGCGCCGACTGCGTCTGCTTCTTGAACTCGACGTGCGGCACGAGTTCGATCTCGATGCCCGGCAGTCGCTCGCGCAGCGCCGCGAGCACGTGCGGGCTCTGCTCGGCGACCTCGGCCGACACCGTCGCGCCCTCCACCGCCAGCTCGGCGAGCACGGTGTCGAGCACGTCGAAGAACGCCGGAGCGCCAGGGCGGTAGGCGAGGTCGATGCGCTCGGCGCCGGTGGGGATCGGCAGGCCGGCGTCGGTCACGACGATGAGGTCGGTGTGGCCGGTCTCGCTGATGACGCGCGAGAGTGCGGGGTTGATCGTGGTGTTCGTCTTGCGCATGTTCGTCTCTCAGCTCTCTGACACTGGTACGGGACTCTCGGATGCGGGGTTCTCGGATGCCCGCGGGTGGCGCGCTGCGCCGGTGGAGGCCAGCAGGGCATCCACCTCGTCTCGACTCGGCAGGCTGGGGGATGCGCCCTGGCGGGTGACGGCGATCGCTCCGGCGGCGCTGGCGAGCCGGGTGGCATCGGTCAGCGACCAGCCCTCGGCCAGTGCCGCGCCCAGGTAGCCGGCGTAGGCGTCGCCCGCCGCTGTCGTGTCGACCGGCTCGACGGGGATCGGATCGATGAAGGTCGTGCCGTCCGGGGTGACCACGCAGGATCCCTTCTCCGCCATCGTGATCACGGCGGCGCCGGCGCCCTGCTCGAGGAACCAGCGGCCGGCGCGTTCGGCGGAGGACGCGTCAGTGACCTCGATGCCGCTGATCAGCGTCGCCTCGGTCTCGTTCGGGGTGACGATGTCGATGTTCGCCCAGACGGCGGCATCCAGGGTCGCGGCCGGGGCCGGGTCGAGTACGACGGTCATGCCGTGCTCGCGGGCGCGGGACGTGATGTGCAGGGTCAGGGCTGCCGGTGTCTCGAGCTGGGTGAGCAGCACTGACGTCGTGGGTGCGAGCGTTGCGAGTGCGGCGTCGACCTGCTCGGGGCTGAGGTGCGCGTTGGCCAGCGGCACCATGACGATGTCATTCTGCGCGGAGGCGTCGACGCGGATGTGGGCGATGCCGGTCGGGCCCGGCACGGTGCGCAGATGTGTGAGGTCGATGCCGGCGCCGCTCAGTCCGTCGACGACGAGGTCGTGGAACAGGTCGTCGCCGACGCAGCCGACGAAGCTCGTTCTGGCTCCGGCGAGCCCGGCGGCGACCGCCTGGTTCGCTCCCTTGCCGCCCAGCAGCAGGGTGAACTCGTCGCCGAGGATCGTCTCGCCCCGCGCCGGCAGGCGCTGCGAGAAGGTGGTCACGTCGGCGGTCACGCTGCCGACGATCACGACGCCGGTGCGGCTGGACTGGTCGCTGGTCATGTTCTCCCGATCGTCTTCGACGCGGCATCCTCTTTGACACGCTCTTTGACATGGACGGATGCTGTCATTACATTAGCCGCATCCCCACCTGTAACGACAGGTTGGCGTGTGTGAGGAGACCGGATGACCGCGCCGCGGCTGTATGTGGACAGTGCTGACATCGATCGGGTCGGGCGACTGCTCGCATCCGGCGTGGTGCACGGCGTCACGACGAACCCGACCATCCTCGAGCGCGGCGGTCGCACCGCCGCCGGGATCCCTGCGCTCTACGAGCGCTGGGTCGAGGAGGGTGCGCGTGAGGTGTTCTTCCAGACCTGGGGCGGCGATCGCGACGCGTTCCTGCGCAACGCTGACGGGCTGCTGTCGCTGGGTGACCGCGTCGCCGTGAAGGTGCCGGCCACCGCGGAGGGCTTCGCGGCAGCATCCGCTCTCGTGCGCGACGGCGCCTCGGTGCTCGTCACGGCGGTCTACTCGGTCGCACAGGCGCTCGCCTGCGCGAGCATCGGCGTGCGGTACATCGCGCCGTACCTCGGACGGATGCGCGATGCCGGTCTCGACGGCGATGCCCTGATCGCCCAGATGCAGGCGGTGTGCGAGGGCAGTGACACGAACGTGCTCGCAGCCAGCCTGCGCTCGCCCGATGACATCGTCGGCCTGCGGCTAGCCGGAGTGCCTTACTTCACAGCAGCGCCCGATGTGCTCGACGCGACGCTGTTCGACGCGGTGAGCGACAGCTCTGCCGCCGAGTTCGACGCGGCCATGGGGCGCCTCGACGCCTGACGGCGCTCGGCCGCCTTCAGGCGCCGAGGCCGTCCGTCAGGCGGCCACCGCTTGCTCGCACCTGAGCGAGTGGCGGGTGGAGTTCCAGGTGTGCGCCGCTAAGCCTGGGTCGCAATACCCTGGGTCGCCTGGCGCAGCCAGCGCTCGACGCCGGCGACATGTGCGGTCGCGAGCGATGACGCAAGTCCCGAGTCGTGCTGGGCGATGGCCTCGGCGATCGCCTGGTGCTCCGACAGGGTCCGCGCGACGGCGCCCTGCTCGGTGAGACCGCGCCACACGCGCGCACGGATCGTCTGGCTGCTGAGCCCGTCGATGAGGCTCGCGAGATAGCCGTTGCCCGCCAGACGCGCCACCTCGCGGTGGAAGCGGATGTCGTGCTCGACCAGGTCGTCGATGCTGACAGTGCCCTGGTCGACCGAGCCGATCTCATCGAGCAGCACCTGGGCCGCGTCGGGGGTGGCATTGCCCGCCGCGAGACCGGTGGCCTGTGATTCCAGCATCCGACGCACCGCGAAGAGCTCGAGGAGCGAGTCATCGTCGTGCATGTCGACGACGAAGCTGATCGCCTCCAGCAGCAGGTGCGGCTCGAGACTGGTCACATAGGTGCCGTCACCGCGGCGCACGTCGAGCACGCGGATCACCTCGAGCGCCTTCACCGCCTCGCGCATCGAGTTGCGGGAGAGGCCGAGACGCTCGGCGAGCTCTTTCTCGGGGGGAAGCCGGTCGCCCGGGTTCAATTCGCCCGACACGATCATCGCTTTGATCTTCTCGATCGCATCGTCAGTGACAGCCATGGCGCCATCTTCGCACAGTGGTCGGATGTCTGGGCCTGGTTCATGCCGAAATGCGGCAGGATGGGCGCATGCGCGTCGTCGATTCACATCTGCACCTATGGGACCCCGCTGTCCTCACCTACGACTGGCTCGAAGGGGCACTCGACGCAGCCTTCACCGAGATAGAGCTCATCGAGGATCAGATCCAGGATGCTGAAGAGGAGGTCGCGATCTTCGTGCAGGCGGGGACCGTCGCGGGTGACTATCTGGCTGAGGTGCGCTGGGTCGACTCGATCGCTCTCTCCACCGGCGTCGTCGCGATCGTCGCCGGCGCCCGACTCGACAGCGGCGCCGAGATCGAAGAGCACCTCGAGGCGCTCGCCGAGCACGAGCGCGTGGTCGGGGTGCGCCACCTGCTGCAGGGCGAGGCGGACGGCTTCGCCCGCACGGCGGAGTTCACCGCAGGCGCCCGCGCCGTGGCATCCCGCGGCTGGACCTTCGACGCCTGCGTCAGCGCACGGCAGATCCCCGACGTCACAGCGCTCGCCGCGGCCGTCCCCGACCTGCGGATCGTGCTCGACCACCTAGGCAAGCCGGCCGTCGGCACGGACGACGCCCCGCTGCGCCCGAGTGCGGAGTGGCTGCGCGACATCGCCGATCTCGCGCAGCACCCGCAGGTGCACGTCAAGCTCTCCGGCCTGCCCGCCGAGGCGGGCGGGCACTGGGACGCCGACCAGGTGCGGCCGTTCCTCGATGCGGTGCTGACGGCGTTCGGCGAGGATCGGGTGATGTGGGGGAGCGACTGGCCCGTGTCGGCCATCGACTTCACCGCCCCCGACGGAGGCGCCTTCATCGAGGGCGGCCGCGACGACTGGTGCCGCACGGTGGCCGACTGGGCCGCGGATCGCGGACTCGACGTCGACAAGGTCCTCTGGTCGAACGCGCTGGCCTTCTACGGCATCCGCTGATGAGCACGCCGACGTCGTCTCCGGTGCCGTCCTCGCAGGCCGGTCGCCCGAATGTCGTGCTGATCTGCGTCGACCAGTGGCGCGGGGACTGTCTGTCGGCAGACGGGCATCCGATCGTCCGCACGCCCTACCTCGACGCGCTCGCCGCGCGCGGGGTGCGCTTCCGCAACGCCTACTCGGCGACCCCCACGTGCGTGCCGGCGCGGATGGCGCTGCTGACAGGGCTGTCGCAGGAGCGGCATCGCCGCGTCGGCTACCAGGACGGCGTCGACTTCGACATCGCCGAGACGCTGCCGCGCTCGCTCGCCGAGGACGGCTACCAGACGCAGGCGATCGGCAAGATGCACTACTCGCCCGAGCGGATCCGGATCGGCTTCGACGACGTGATCCTGCACGACGGGTACCTGCACCATTCGCGGTGGCGCGAGCGCGACCCGCGGTTCTACGACGACTACCTGACCTGGCTGCGCGCGCAGGCCGGCTCCAGCGCCGTCGATGACTATCTGGAGAACGGCATCAACTGCAACTCGGTGGTGGCGCGTCCGTGGGACAAGCCAGAACGACTGCATCCGACGAACTGGGTCGTGACCGAGGCGGAGAACTGGCTGTACCGGCGCGATCCCACCCGGCCCTTCTTCCTCTATCTGTCGTTCCACCGTCCGCACGCGCCGTATGACCCGCCTGCGTGGGCTTTCGAGCAGTATCTCGACGCGCCGTTCGAAGAACCGCCGGTCGGCGACTGGGTGGGCGAGTTCGCGCACCTGCGCAACGACGCCCTTCCGGATGCCAATGTCGCGCGCTACGACGCGCGCACCTCGCACCGGGCGCGCGCGGGCTACTACGGACACATCAGCCACATCGACGCGCAGATCAACCGCTTCCTCGAGATCCTGGCGGAGTTCGGCGTCGCTGATGACACGTACATCCTGTTCACCTCGGATCACGGCGACATGCTCGGCGATCACGACATGTGGCGCAAGGGGTACCCGTACGAGGGATCGGCGCGCGTGCCGATGATCCTCGCAGGCCCCACGATCGCGCCTGGACAGGTGAGCGACGACATCGTCGAACTGCGCGACGTGATGCCGACGCTGCTCGGCTGCGCCGACGTGGCCGCGCCCGATCTCGATGGGCGCGATCTGCGGGCGACGGTCGGCGTGCGCGAGCCGGAGGCGTGGACCGGCGTGCCGCCGGCACCTGGTGTGGCGGGGACGGCTACGGCCGCGGCGTCGGCGTCGGATGCTGGGCGCGGGCTCTCCCCGGACGAGCCGCACCTGCACGGCGAGCACGTCATCCTCGGGCAGTCGATGCAGTGGATCCGGGCCGGTCGCTGGAAGTACGTCTGGCTGTCAGCATCCGGTCGGGAGCAGCTCTTCGATCTCGTCTCCGACCCCGGCGAACTGCGCAACCGCGTGCATGACGACGCGGCATCCGAGGCGCTGCGCGCTTGCCGTGACCGCCTCATCGCCGACCTGCGCGGCCGGCCAGAGGGCTTCGTCGACGGCGACGCTCTGGTGCCCGGCCGTCCCGTGCAGGCGCTGCTCCCCGAGCAGCACGTCTCGCGCGCCTGACCCGGCTGGGTGGCTCGCCTCCGGCATCCACCGCCTGCCCCGCGGCCGCCCGGCTCGGGGCTCCGCCGTGCCCGGCGACGACTGCCGGTCGTCTTACCCACCACAGTGTCATCCGTACGGACAGCTGCTCCGGTCGCAAATTCTCCGGCCTGAGCCGACGACAGGCGGGAGAAATTGCGACCGCAATGGCGTGGGTGGACTCGCATGCGGGAGAAATTGCGACCGGAGCGTCGGATGCTACGCGCGCAGCGCGTCCTGGATGCGCGCGATCAGCTCGTCCGGGCGGCGGTATAGCGCGTCGGTGACTTCGATGACAGTCCAGCCCGCGGCGCGCAGGGCCGCGATCCGCTCGACGTCAGCGGCATAGCTCGCGTGATGGAGTCTGCCCTGGTACTCGATGGCGATTTTCAGAGATGGATAGGCCAAGTCGACGCAGCCCAGGAACCTGCCGTGCTGGTCGAAGACGTCTTGATTGAGCAGCGGCTCGGGCAGACCTGCCAGCACGATCCGGCACCGCAGCATCGATTCGCGCGGGGACCAGGAGTCCTCGCGGATCAGCGTGACTGCTTCTCTCAGCCGCCCGATGCCGACCCGCCTGCTGTTCGAGACGAGTGCGCCCAGCTCTTCCACAGTGGTCCATGGGGCTGTACCGACGAGCTTCCGACCGAACCCGGGCCGATGCACCCGGCAGAGGTAGTCGCCGAGGGCGACGAGGTCAAGCAGACCCAGCGACGCCGACTGCGCCCAGGCGATGCTCGGATGCACGGCCGTCATCGCGCCTTTGCGAATACACGGAGTATCGGCGGAGATGCGATGCCCCTTGACGCCGACGGTGCGCACCAGCGGACCGGTGCCGCGAGTGCTGACGTGCACGGGTAGTGTGCCGCCGTCGACAGGTACGTCGTCCTCAAGCACGAGGGGGAGCGGGCCGCCGATCAGCGCGATGGCAGTCTCATGGCTGAAGAAGTGTTCCGGCCCGAGCCGCGGAGCGTAGTCGGATGCCCGGCTTTTGCGCTCGAATCGCTGTCGAGCGAAGGCATCAAGAGGGTTGTGGTCGGGCTCGTGCGGTCGAACGCGAACGCCTTGGAACGGCCGATCGAGGTCTGATCGATGAAGCCGGCCGCGGTTGACTCCCGCAGAGGTGGCTTCCTTCACCGTGAAACGTGTGCCGAGCTGCGCTGGTAGGGGGCGAGGGCGTGGCATCCGCCCACGATTCCACCTTCGGCTCGTCTGTCGCCGCGGTTATCCACAACCCAAGTGCGGCGCTCCAGTCGCAATTTCTCCCGTTCACCCGGTGAGCGAACGGGAGAAATTGCGACCTGAATGGTGACGCGACCCGCCGAGGCGGGAGAAATTGCGACCGGAAGGGCACAGACTGCAGCGGGCGGCTGCTGCCGCAGCCCGGACTACTCCGAGCGGAGGCGCAGCGCGGCCATGCCGCCGTCGACCTCGATGAACGTTCCCGTCGTCGAACCGGACAGCGGGCTGACCAGGTACAGCACGGCGCCGGCGACCTCGTCGGGCGCGACCAGGCGGCCGTGCGGCTGGCGGGCGTTCAGCGCCGCGCGCTCGGCGGCGGGGTCCGCAGCCGAGTCGAGCAGACGACCGACCCACGGGGTGTCGGCGGTGCCGGGGTTGACGGCGTTGACGCGGATGCCCTCGCGCAGGTGATCCGCGGCCATGGCGCGGGTCAGTGCCGAGACGGCACCCTTCGACGCCGAGTACAGCGCGCGCTGCGGCAGGCCCGTCGTCGAGGCGATGGATGCTGTGTTGCAGACCGCCGCCGAAGGCGACTTCCGCAGCCAGGGCAGAGCGGCCGCGGTCACGCGGGCGATGCCGGTGACGTTGATCGAGAGCACGCGGGCCCACTCGGCATCGTCGTTCGCCGAGATGTCACCCTGGGCGCCGATGCCGGCGTTGTTGATGACGATGTCGATGCGCCCGAACTTTTCGGCAGCAGCTGCGACGGCGGCATCCACCGACTCGCGGTCGGAGACGTCGGCCGTGAACGCTGCGAAGCGCTCGTCGGCTCCCGCGATGTCGCGATCGAGAACCGCGATCTGCGCGCCCTCGTCGTACAGCTTTGCCGCGACCGAGGCGCCGATGCCGGATGCTCCGCCGGTGACGATCGCCACCAGTCCGTCAAGCTGTCCGCTCACTTCGAGGCCTCCCATGCCACGAACTCCTGGCGCTGCGCGCCGAGGCCCTCGATCTCGATGTCGACGACGTCGCCAGCCTTCAGATAGGGGAACTTGCCGCCGAAGGCGACGCCCTGCGGGGTGCCGGTGAGGATGAGGTCGCCGGGCTCGAGGGTGACGTACTGCGACAGGTGGTGCACGATGGTGCGCACGTCGAAGATCATGTCGTCGGTGTTCGAGTCCTGACGGGCCTCGCCGTTGACGAAGCTCTTCAGCCGCAGGTTGTCGACGTCCACCTCGTCCGGCGTCACCAGCCATGGGCCGGTCGGGTTGAAGCCGAAGGCGATCTTGCCCTTCGACCACTGTCCGCCGGAGACCTCCATCTGGTACGCGCGCTCCGAGACATCGTTGGCCACGACGTAGCCGGCGATGTGGGCATCCGCCTCGTCCACCGAGTCGAGGTACGCGGCCCGCTTGCCGATGACGATGCCGAGTTCGACCTCCCAGTCGGTCTTCTCGCTGCCGCGCGGGATCGTCACGTCATCGTTCGGGCCGACGACGGTGTTGGGCGTCTTCAGGAACATGATCGGGATCGTGGGCGGCTCGGCGCCAGACTCCCGCGCGTGGGCGGCGTAGTTCTGGCCGATGCAGATGACGGCGCTGGGACGGGCGATCGGTGCGCCGATGCGCAGCGAGTCAGCATCCGACAATTCGGTGAGCGTGCCGGCATCCAACGCCGCCTGCGTGCGTCCGATCGGGTCCTCGGCGAGGAAGTCGCCGTTCACATCGGATGTCACGGGGCGCAGGTCGAAGGTGCGACCGTGGTCGATGACGACCGGAATCTCACTCCCCGGCTCGCCAAGTCGAGCGAACTTCATGATTCTCCTTCAGGTCTTCCTGACGGATGCCATCGACGGCCACCGTCAATTGACAGTATAGACGTCGGATGTTTACACTCCAAGTATCTGCGTCAGATCCGCGACGCATCGAAGGAGCATCGTGAGCCGTATCGTCGCGCTGGACACCAGCGACATCCGCTTTCCCACGTCGCTGAGCCTTGACGGCTCAGATGCCATGAACCCCGATCCCGATTACTCGGCGGCGTACGTGATCGTACGCACCGACGCCGATGATGACGTCGAGGGTCACGCCTTCGTGTTCACGATCGGCCGCGGCAATGACGTGCAGGTCGCAGCGATCGACGCGCTGGCCGGACACCTCGTCGGGCGTGAGCTCGAGCCGATGCTCGATGACATGGGCGGTATCTTCCGCGAGATCATCGGCGACTCGCAGCTGCGCTGGCTGGGACCCGAGAAGGGCGTCATGCACATGGCCATCGGCGCCGTGATCAACGCGCTTTGGGATATCAAGGCCAAGCGCGCAGGGCTCCCCCTGTGGCAGCTGCTCGCCCGCATGACGCCGGAGCAGATCGTCGACCTGGTCGACTTCCGCTACCTGACCAATGCGCTGACCCGCGACGAGGCGCTCGAGATCCTCCGCGCTGCCGTCCCCGGTCGGGAAGAGCGCGAAGCGCAGCTGCTGGCCACCGGCTACCGCGCGTACACCACCAGCCCCGGCTGGCTCGGCTACTCCGACGAGAAGCTGGAGCGGCTCGCCCGCGAGGCGATGGACGCCGGCTTCACGCAGATCAAACTCAAGGTGGGCGCCGACCTCGAGGACGACATCCGCCGCTTCCGCAAGGCGCGCGAGGTGTGCGGGCCCGACTTCCCGATCGCGATCGACGCCAACCAGCGCTGGGAGGTGTCTGAGGCCATCGAGTGGGTGAACGCCCTCGCGGAGTTCAACCCCGCCTGGATCGAGGAGCCCACCAGCCCCGACGACATCCTCGGTCATGCCGAGATCGCCCGCGGCGTCGCCCCCATCAGGGTCGCCACCGGCGAGCACGCGCAGAACCGGATGATCTTCAAGCAGCTGCTGCAGGCCGACGCCATCGAGGTCATGCAGATCGACTCGGTGCGCGTCGCCGGAGTGAACGAGAACATCGCCAACCTGCTGCTCGCCGCCAAGTTCGGCGTCCCGGTGTGCCCGCACGCGGGCGGCGTCGGTCTGTGCGAGGCCGTGCAGCACCTGTCGATGTTCGACTTCGTCGCCGTCACCGGCACTCGCGAAGGTCGCCTCATCGAGTTCGTCGACCACCTGCACGAGCACTTCGTCGTCCCGACCGACATCCAGGGCGGCTCGTACATGGCTCCCACCGAGCCGGGCACGAGCATGGAGATGAAGGCCGAGAGCATCGCGAAGTACACCTGGACCGGCCAGCATGTCACGGACTGAACTCACGCTGCCGACCCTCGGCTACGGCGCCGCGAACGTCGGAAACCTGTTCCGCGCACTCACCGACGATGAGGCGTGGGCGGTTCTCGAGGCGGCCTGGGATGCGGGCATCCGATACTTCGACACCGCACCGCACTACGGGCTCGGCGTCTCCGAGAAGCGCCTCGGCGCTTTCCTGCAGACCAAGCCGCGCGATGAGTTCGTGGTCTCGACGAAGGCCGGGCGCCTGCTGCGGCCGAACCCCGAGTATGTGCCGGGCGGCCTTGACACCGACAACGACTTCCACGTGCCGAACGACCTGCGCCGCGAGTGGGACTTCAGTGAGGCCGGCATCCGTGCCAGCATCGCCGAGTCGCAGGAGCGCCTCGGGCTCGCGAAGATCGACCTGCTCTACCTGCACGATCCAGAGCGGCACGACCTCGACCTCGCCCTGGCAGAGGCATTCCCCGCACTCGAGAAGGTGCGTGACGAGGGTGTCGTGACGGCGGTCGGCATCGGCGCGATGACGGCGGATGCCCTCGCACGGGCCGTCCGCGAGGCCGACCTCGACATCATCATGGTCGCGGGTCGCTACACGCTGCTCGAGCAGCCCGCAGCGACTGAGGTGCTGCCGGCGTGCGACGAGCGCGGCACCGGCATCGTCGCGGCATCCGTCTTCAACTCGGGTCTGCTCGCGCAGAGCGAGCCGAAGCGCGATGGACGCTACGAGTACGGGCAGCTGCCAGACGAGCTGTGGGAGCGTCTGGTTCGCCTCGCCGCGGTCTGCGCGGATCACGACGTGCCGCTGCCTGCTGCGGCCATCCAATTCCCGCTGCGCGCGGCAGCCGTCCGCTCGGTCGTCGTCGGCGGCAGCCGTCCGGCGCAGCTGCGGCAGAATGCCGAGTACGCGGCGCTGGAGATCCCCGCAGAGCTGTGGGCGAACCTCGCCGCTGAAGGGCTCATCCCCGTCTGAGCTCGCGCCGCGTGACGGGGCGCGTCGAGCTGCGTCATGCTCGCACGTCCCGACTCGTCAGCCGGCCGTCGATTCCCGCACGATCAGCTCGGCGCGGAAGCGCGTGACGGGCGCGGCGGGTGCGCTCGGATCGGCGAGCTGGCTGAGCAGGGCGGAAGCGGCGGCGCGTCCGATCTCGTAGCCGGGCTGACGGATGGTCGTGAGCGGCACCAGCGTTTCGTGGGCCTGAGCGACGTCGTCGAATCCGATGATCGCGATGTCCTCCGGCACGCGCAGCCCCGCGCGGAGAAAGGCTGTCAGCGCGCCGATGGCGAGCATGTCGTTGGCTGCGAACACGGCGTCAGGGCGAAGGTGCGCCGGCCGGGCGACGATGCGCTGCGCCGCATCGACCCCTGCTTCGATCGTCAGGCCCGGTGCTGGCAGGACCTCGATCTCCGCGAGCGTGTGCGCGGCATCCACGAGGCCGGCGAGGCGATCGGCCGTCTGGCTGACGGCATCCGGATCTCCCAGAAAAGCGATGCGCCGACGCCCGAGCTCGACCAGGTGTGCGCCGGCGAGACGACCGCCGCCGCGATCGTCGAATGGCACGAAGCCGACGGCATCCGACGCGTGCGACGGACCGATGATGACCGAGCGGATGCCGCGTGAAGACAGCTGCTCGAGCCGCGGCAGCACATCGCCAAGCGGGTAGATGATGATGCCGCGTGCGCGATGCGCCTCGAACATGTCGATGTTGCGCTGTTCCTGGGTGGCGTCCCGGCTGCTGTTGCTGAAGAAGAGCGACCATCCGTCCTCGCGTGTCACGTCCTCGACGCCGCGGGAGAGCTCGTGGAAGTACGGCAGCCAGGCATCCAGCAGGATGAGCGCGATCGTCCGGCCGGACCCCGCCCGCAATTGCCTGGCCGACTCGTTCGGCACGTAGCCGAGCTGGTCGATGGCGGCCTGCACTCGTTCCCGGGTGCGTGTGGTGAGCAGCTCCGGGTGATTCAGGAAGTTCGACACGGTGGATGCCGAGACGCCGGCGGTGGCGGCGACGTCTTTGACGCTGGCGCGCATGTGCTTCCTCTCCCACGTGTTCCAAGGCACACCATACCGGCTCTTGACACGTTGCAACTTTCGCGGGTACCGTCAGGTCAACGCAAATTGCAACGTGCCAATTCAGCGAAGGAGCTGCTGTGAACATCGGATGCCACGGACTGGTCTGGACCGGAACGTTCGACTCTGCGGGGATCCGCCTCGCAGTCGAGAAGACCGCCGAGGCCGGATTCGATCTGATCGAGTTCCCGCTCATGGATCCGTTCTCGTTCGACGTCGAGGCGGCGAAGGCGGCACTCGCTGACCACGGTCTGGCCGTCAGCGCATCGCTCGGACTGTCGGACGCGACGGATGTCACCAGCGCCGACCCGGCCGTCGTCGCGGCCGGCGAGGCGCTGCTGATCCGCGCGGTCGACGTGCTCGCTGAACTCGGCGGCACGCATTTCTGCGGCGTCATCTACTCGGCGATGAAGAAGTACATGCTGCCGGCGACGCCGGCGGGTCTGGAGAGCAGTCGTCAGGCCATCTCTCGGGTCGCCGATCACGCCGCGACGCGCGGCGTGCAGGTCTCGCTCGAGGTCGTCAACCGCTACGAGACCAACGTGCTCAACACGGCGCGCCAGGCACTGGAGCATCTCGCGCTCATCGATCGGCCGAACCTCGGCATCCACCTCGACACGTACCACATGAACATCGAGGAGTCGGATATGGTCGCCCCGGTTCTCGATGCCGCCCCGGCGCTGCGCTACGTGCACATCGGCGAGAGCCACCGCGGATACCTCGGAACGGGGACCGTCGACTTCGACGGCTTCTTCAAGGCTCTCGGACGCATCGGGTACGAGGGCCCGATCGTGTTCGAGTCGTTCTCGTCGGCGGTGGTCGCCGAGGACCTGAGTCGGATGCTGGGCATCTGGCGCAACCTCTGGACCGACAGTGACGAGCTCGGCGCGCATGCGAACGCCTTCATCCGCGACAAGCTCATCGCTGTGAGGTCGATCGCTCTGCACTGATTCGCGCTGCAGTGGGAGATGCTCTGCTCGGTGTGCACGCAGATGTGTGACCAACTTGTTATTACAGGTGTGGAATTCTCGCCTCAGGTGTAGTTACATGTGAGTACAGGTTGCGCATACGGCGCGATGGATACACAATTGATCCGATGTTTAGAATGGTTCCGTCGGAATCATCAGGGCCTCCAAGGGAGCAGGTGCAGGCATGAGTGACCCCATCCTCACGGTGGAGGGAATCAGCAAGGGATTCCCCGGCGTGCAGGCGCTCCAGGACGTGAGCCTTGAGGTCCGTGCGGGCGAGGTGCTCGTGCTCGTCGGCGAGAACGGCGCTGGCAAGTCGACTCTGATGAAGATCCTCTCGGGCATCTACACCCGTGACGAGGGAACGATCACGTTCGAGGGCGAGCCGGTCGAGTTCACCGGCCCGCTGCAGGCGCAGCAGCTGGGTGTCACCATCATCCATCAGGAGCTGAACATGATGCCCGACCTCACGGTCGCGCAGAACATCTACATCGGACGCGAGCCAACGGCTGGTCCTTTCGTCTCAGAGCGTCGACTGAACCAGCAGACCGAAGAGCTGCTCGCCCGCCTCGAGATCCGCCTTGACCCGCGTGAGAAGGTCGGAAACCTCACCGTCGCCGAGCAGCAGATGGTCGAGATCGCGAAGGCGCTCTCGTTCAACGCCAAGGTACTCATCATGGATGAGCCCACCTCCGCGCTCACCGACACCGAGGTCGAGACCCTGTTCACGCTCATCGAGCAGCTCAAGACCAAGGGCACAGGGATCGTCTACATCTCGCACCGGATGGACGAGCTGCGACGTCTCGCGGACCGGGTCTCGGTGCTGCGAGACGGTCGGTACATCGGATCTCTCGAGAAGTCCGAGATCAGCATCCCCACGATCATCGAGATGATGGTGGGGCGCGCGATCGATGAGGGCGCACGGCCCGCATCCCGCGATTTCAGTGCCGAGCCGGTCGTCCTGGATGTGCAGGGGCTGTCGACCAAGGCGCTGCTCAAGGACGTGTCGTTCCGGCTGCACAAGGGCGAGATCCTCGGATTCGCCGGCCTCATGGGTGCCGGTCGCACCGAGACGGCGCGTGCTGTCATCGGCGCCGACCCTCGTGATGCCGGCACCATCACGGTCGACGGCAGGCGCCAGCGCATCCGCCGCCCAGAGGACGCGGTCAAGCGCGGCATCGGCTACCTGTCGGAGGACCGAAAGATGCTCGGCCTCATGCTCGAGCAGAGTGTGACCTTCAACACTGTGCTCGCCTCGCTCGGGTCCTACGCGAACGCGATCGGCTGGATGGGCGACCGCGAGGCGAAGAACAAGACCAAGGACTACGTGCAGCAGCTGCGCGTGAAGACGCCCTCGGTCAACCAGGTCGTCAAGCTGCTGTCCGGGGGGAACCAGCAGAAGGTCGTCATCGCCCGATGGCTGATGCGCGACTGCGACATCCTCATCTTCGACGAGCCCACCCGAGGCATCGACGTCGGAGCGAAAGAGGAGATCTACCGTCTGATGCAGCAGCTCGCTGACTCAGGCAAATCCATCATCGTCATCTCGTCCGAGCTGCCGGAGCTGCTCCGCATCGCGAACCGCATCGCCGTGTTCGCGAACGGAGAGGTCACCGGCGAACTCGCGAACGACGAAGCCACCCAGGAGAAGATCATGCACCTCGCGGCGCACGGAGAGGACAACTGATGAGCAACTCGACGACGACAGTCGTGCAGACAGCGGTGTCCGAGAACACTGACAAGGGCCGCATCGCCGCAGCCCTGCGCAACTCGTTCCAGCAGTCCCTGGCCCTTGGCACCCTGGTGGTGCTGTTCGTGTTCTTCGCGATCTTCGGATCGAACTTCACCTCAGCATCCAACATCGAGAACATCCTCATGTCGACGGTGCTCGTCGGCGTTCTCGCGCTCGGCACGACGTTCGTGATCGTGACCGCCGGCATCGACCTGTCGCTCGGCTTCGGCATGACGCTGTGCTCGGTGATGATGGGCACGATGATCACCGGCTGGGGACTCCCGGTCTGGGTCGGCGTGCTCGGCGCGATCGCGACCGGCGCGCTGATCGGCCTGATCAACGGCGTGAACATCACGTTCCTGCGCCTTCCCCCGTTCATCGCAACCCTGGCGATGATGATGATCGCCCAGGGCCTGGCCCTCGTGATCTCGCAGGTGAAGCCGATCACGTTCGCCCCCGAGACCCGCACGCAGGTCACCAACATCGTGCAGTTCGACCCGGTGCTCGCGGCCTCGGACGGCTACTTCGCCAGCCTGCCGTCCGGCGTGCTGATCTTCATCGTCCTCGCGGTGTTCGCCTACCTCGTGCTGAACAAGACGATCCTCGGCCGTTACACCTTCGCGATCGGCTCGAACGAAGAGGCGACCCGCCTGTCGGGTGTGAACACCCGCCGCTGGACGATCATGGTCTACGTCTTCGCCGGTCTGTTCATCGGCATCGCCGGTGTGCTGCTGACCGCCCGTCTCGGCTCGGCGCAGCCGACCGCCGGAGCGGGGTACGAGCTGCAGGCCATCGCGGCCGTGATCATCGGCGGCACCTCGCTGATGGGCGGTCGCGGATCGATCGTCGGCACCGTCATCGGCGCGTTCATCATGAGCGTGCTGATCAACGGCCTGCGCAGCATGTCGATCCAGACCGAGTGGCAGTACATCCTCACCGGTGTCGTCATCCTGATCGCCGTGTTCTTCGACTCGCTGCGCAACCGCGGCAAGAGCTGACCGAATTCTCTTTTCCCCCGTCCACCGAGAATCACCCTGAAAGAACGATGGAGTTTCACATGAAGTACGGAAAGAAGATCGCCATCGCGGCGGTCGCGACCCTGACTGCGCTGTCGCTCGCCGGCTGCTCGACCGGCAAGGGCGACGAGCCCGCTGCCGGCGGGGACGAGGGCGGCGAGAAGACCATGTCGATCGAGCTCGTCTCGAAGGGCTTCCAGCACCAGTTCTGGCAGGCCGTGAAGACCGGCGCAGAGCAGAAGGGCGAGGAGCTCGGCGTGAAGATCACGTTCGAGGGCCCCGGAGCCGAGACCGAGATCGAGAAGCAGCTGCAGATGCTGCAGTCGGCGATCGACCGCAAGCCCGACGCGATCGCCTACGCGGCGCTCGACCCCGAGGCGTGCATCCCGGCGCTCGACAACGCTGCGGCAGCCGACATCCCGGTCGCCTACTTCGACGCTCCCTGCAACAGCGAGGTTGGCAAGACCCTCGCCGCGACCGACAGCAAGGTCGCCGGCGGACTGGCTGCAGAGCACATGGCAGAGCTGATCGGCGGCGAGGGCAAGGTCGCGATCGTCGGCCACTCGCAGATCAACTCGACCGGTGTCGAGCGTCGTGACGGCTTCGTCGACAAGATCAAGGCCGACTACCCGAACATCGAGATCGTCGACATCCAGTACGGCGATGGAGACCACCTGAAGTCGGCTGACATCACGAAGTCGATGCTGAACGCACACCCCGACCTCAAGGGCATCTACGCCACCAACGAGGGCTCGGCTGTCGGTGTCGCCAACGCTCTGACCGAGCTCGGCAAGACCAGCAAGGACATCATCGCGGTCGGCTTCGACTCCGGCGCCGCGCAGATGGACGCGATCAAGAGCGGCGTGCTCGCCGGCGCGATCACGCAGGACCCGATCGGCATCGGCGAGACCGTCGTGCAGGCGGCCTACGACCTCGCCAACGGCAAGGAGGTCGACGAGTTCTACGACACCGGTTCGTACTGGTACGACGCGACGAACATCGAAGACCCCGAGATCGCCGCAGTTCTCTACGAGTGATCTGATCCGGATCGCCTGATCTGAATCGATCTGGGCCCCTCGCCTTCGGGTGAGGGGCCTTTTCGTTCGGCGCGCTCCCTTCGGATGCTCAGCCCCTTGCGCCGTGCTGCTGTCGCCGAGTGCACCGGATGCTGTCGAGTGCACGGCCTGTTGACGTGAAGTACCCGTGCACTCGGCGAGATCCCGTGCTCTCGACGGAGGGGGAGGAGCCGAAACAGCGAGTCAGGGGCGCAGGGGCAGGAGGCGGGCGGGGTTCGCCTCCAGCATCCGATCTGTTGCGGCATCGCCGATCAGGGAACGCAGCCGCGGGAGGTACCGCTCGCCGAGGTAGGCGAGGCCTGGCATCCCGCCGTATGAGACGTACCGCGTGGCGCGGGCGACATCGCCGCCGAGCAGCACCCGGTCGCCTCCGCCGCCGTCGACGACGGCCGCGGTCAGCGTCAGCAGCTCCGCGTCCGAGCGCGTGCGCGGCCGTGCGAAGCCGTCGTAGCCGAGGTACGCGCCGCGCTGAGTGAGCGACAGGTGCAGCCCGGGGTCGGGGTCGCGGTCGGCGTGTGCGAGCACGACGCGGTCGGATGCCACGCCGCAGCTCACCAGCAGGTCGAGCACCTCGTGGGCGGCGGTGCAGAACTCCAGGTGCACCATGACCGGAGCGCCGGTCGCACGATGCGCGGCGGCCACAGCCTCAAGGGTCACCCGCTCGAAGGTGCTGATGCGCCAGTAGCCGACGCCCGCCTTGAGCATGCCGGCGCGCACCCTGCCGTTCGCAGCACGCGCCGTGGCGACCTCGGGAGAGACGAAGATGTCGGCGTCATCGGCAGGCATACCGTTCGTGATGTCGGCGGTGAACAGCGCCGTCAGGCGCTCGACGTCCCACACCTGCATCGGGTGGTCGTCGCCGTAGTGCGCCTCACGGTGCAACCCAGTGGTCGCGATCACGCCTAGACCGGTCGCCGCGCTGATCCGCGCGACGGCCTCGGGGTTGCGTCCCAGGCCGAACGGCGTGGCATCCACCATCGTCAGAAAGCCGCTCGCCTTCAGCGATGCGGCCTCCGCGCCGGACGCGGCCTCGTCATCGAGCTCGTCACCGGGAAGCAGGGGCGAGACCTGGAAGAGATGCTCGTGGTAGTCCACGCGGCCCAGCGACGCCGCGGCGACATCTCCGAGCACCGTGCGCACCGCAGCCATGATCAGCGCACCGACTCCGCAGCGGCCGCGAGCTCTTCGACGACGGCCGGCGTGAGCGAGATCTCGAACACGTCGGCGACGACCTGCGACCAGCCGTGGATGAAGTACCGCCAGCCGTCGACGACATGCAGCCCTCGATCGGCTGCCTGTGCCCGCGCCTGGTGCAGGAACTCCAGCGAGCCGCGGTAGTTGAACTCCCACACCCAGGCATCCGCCGGGAACACGACGGCGTCGCTGAGCGGGGAACCGGGTCGATCCTTGCCGAGACCGGTCGCGTTCGCGATCACCGACCCGGCAGGGGCCGCCGCGACCACGGCGTCAGCATCCGACGCGGTCGGCGTGAGCACGTATCGGATCAGGCCGTCACGCGTGCCGTGCTGGCGGTGCACCTCACGCAGGTGGTCGAGCTTCTGCTGCGACCGGTCCGTCACTGTCACGAGCGCCGGTGCATCCTCGCGCTCGGAGAGCGCCCAGCTGAGCGCAGTGCCCGAGCCGCCGGCGCCCAGGATCACGACCTCCGCGCCGGTGCGCGCGAAGTGGTCGGCTGGCAGGAAATCGTTCATCGCCAGGTCGACCGTGATCGGATCCTTGGCGCGGCCGATCAGCCGCTCGCCGCGCTGGGAGATGCTCGAGACCTCGCCGCACGAGACCGCGAACGGGTCGAGTTCGTCGAAGAGGTCGGATGCTGCCGCGTAGACGTTCATCTTGTGCGTCGTCACGAGGGCGCCGCGGTGGTTCGGATCGTCACGGATCTGCTCGACCATCGCGCGGTACTGCGACGGGTCCGCGTCCATGGGCAGGTCGTGGCCGACGAGCGTGCGGGTCGGCAGCCCGAGGATGTCGGCCCACAGGGGGAAGACGCTCATGATCGACGATGACCCTGTGGTCACGCCGACGAAGCCCATGTATCCGGCAGAGGGAGTGGCGGTGGTCATCGGGATCTCCTAGCGGGTTACGGGCCTAGTGGGTGACAGGGTAGGTCGGGGCGTCGCCGCGCAGCACGGCGAGAACCTCGTCGAGCGACATGGCGCCCATGTTGTCGACGGCCTGGGTGGTCTGCGCGGCGAGATGCGGGGTGACGATCACGCGGTCGGCGAGGTCGGTCGCGAGCAGCGGGCTGGCGCTCGCCGCGGTGTCGCCGTCGAGCGTGTCGGCGGCGTAGCCGGCGAGGATGCCCTCGCGCAATGCGTCGGCGACCGCGGCCTCGTCGATCAGGTCCGGCCGCGCGGTGTTCACCAGCACGGTGCCGGGGCGGATCTCAGACAGGCGAGCGGCATCGACGAGTCGCTGCCCTCCTGGCGCGTGCAGCGAGATGACGTCGGCGGTGCGGAACAGCTCGTCCAGGTCGGCCGGTTCTGCGCCGGTGTTGCGGATGTCGTCCGCGGGTACGTAGGGGTCGGATGCCAGCATCCGAGGTTCGAATCCGCGCAGCCGCGCGGCGACACCCTGCCCGATCCGGCCGAAGCCGACGATGCCGACGGTCGCGGCGCCCAGTTCTCGCCCGCGGCGCACGCTCCAGTCGCCGGCGCGCACGCGCCGGTCGCCGTCGGGGATCGTCCGAAGGGCCGCGAGCATGAGGCCGATCGCGTGGTCGGCGACGGCGCTCGCGTTCGCGCCGGGGGTGTTGGTGACGGGGATGCCGCGGGCGGCGGCCGCAGCCAGATCGACCGCTTCGTAGCCGACGCCGTAGCGGGCGATGACCTTGAGCTTCGGGGCGGCGGCGAGGTGCTCGGCGGTGACGGGGCCGGTGCCGGCGATCCAGGCATCGGCGCCGTGCAGCAGGGAGCGCAGCTCGGTCGGGTCGTGGTGCGCAGGGCCGCGCATGATGCGGTGACCGGCCGCGGCCGCGCGCTCGACGAGGTCGAGGTCGCCGTCCGAGAACGAGCGGCTGGTGACGAGGATCACGGCCATCAGCGGGTTCCTTCCTGTTCGGTCGCGCCGGCGCCTTCATGACTGCGCTCGAGGCCGCGCGGAGCCCTCGCGAACCACGGGGCGAGCGCCGTGTAGGCATCCGCGAAGCGGGTGTGCCGTTCCGCGTAGATCGCATGCCTGCCGGCATCCGGAATGAACTCCGCCGTCACCTCGCTCAACGCGCGCGCGGCTGAGAACTCGGCCAGCCCGAGACCGACCGCGGCCGTCACGGCGGCGCCAAGACTGTTCGCCTCTTCGACGATCGTGCGGCGGCGCACCGGAACGCCCCAGACGTCGGCCAGCACCGACAGGTACGCATCGCTCTGCGCTCCGCCGCCGACCGCGTCGATGCCGTCGATCACCGCTCCGGACTCGCGGAACGCCTGGATGCAGGTGAGCAGGTTGAACGCGGTGCCCTCGAGCACGGCCCGCACCAGGTGCGCACGTGAGTGGTGCCGGCCGATGCCGACGAACGCGCCGCGGGCGCTCGGGTCCCAGATGGGGGAGCGCTCACCGAGCAGATACGGCAGGAAGTAGAGGTCCTCGGTGTCGATGTCCGCACTGGCCTCGGCCGTCAGGCGTCCGGTCTCTGGGTGCGCGGGATCCGGCGAGAGCGCCTCGGAGATCCACTGCACCGAGGCGCCGCCGGCCTGCATGGTCGCGGTGGGCACGAAGCCGCCAGGCACGACGTTGTCGAACGTGAAGGTGCGCATCAGCGGGTCGTGCAGCGGGGCATTGGAGGCGAATGAGATCCATGAGCTGGTGCCGAGACACACGTACGCGCCGTCTTCGGGGGCGACGATGCCAGAGCCGACGGCGGCCATCGGGCCGTCGCCGCCGCCCATCACGACCTGCACGCCGCTTCCGAGTCCCAGTGCGTCTGCGGCGGATGCTGTCAGCGTGCCGACGATGGCGGTGGAGTCCAGTATCTCGGGGAACAGCGTCGGGTCGAGGCGCGCGGCTGCGAGCACTTCCTCCGACCACGTGCCGCGCTGCTGGTCGTAGGCGTTCGTCCCGGAGGCGTCCGAGCGGTCGGTCGCCAGACGCCCGGTGAGGCGCAGCACGATGAAGTCCTTCGCGACGCAGGTGCGACGCACGCGCGCCCAGACGTCGGGCTCGTTGTCGCGCACCCACATGATCTTCGACACCGAGTAGGTGGGGTTCAGTCGGTGGCCGAGCACCCGGTAGGCGTGCTCGGCGCCGAGTGCCGCTTCGAGTTCGCGCTGCTGGGCGCCCGAGCGGGTGTCGGCCCATATGATCGCCGGCCGCACTGGCTCTCCATCAGCATCCAGCAGCACCGCGCCCATCATCTGGCCGCTCACGACGAGCCCGACGATGTCGGCGGGGGCCGTTCCTGTGCGAGACAGCAGCTCGCGGGTCGCGGCGACAGTGGCATCCCACCAGTCCTGCGGGTTCTGCTCTGCGACGCCGCCGGCCGAGAAATGCGCGGGGTAGGGGACGGTGACGGATGCCACCAGCCGGCCGTCTGCATGGTGCAGGGACGCCTTGTCGCCGGTGGTGCCGAGGTCGTGCGCGATGATCACAGTTCGTCCTGTCTCGCCGTCTCGCTGGTTCGCGTTCTCGTCGTCTCGGTGATGCCGAGTTCCTGTTTCAGGCTGTTTGGAGTATACCTGTAATTACAAGTTACCAGGAGGCCCCCGTGAGCACCCATCCCGTCGTCGATCTCCCCGTTCCGCTGCTGATCTCGCCCGAGGGCGGCATCGAAGGGCGCTCGCGCCGGTATGAGAAGTTCCTCGGTGACATGGCCGGCGTCTACCACGATGAAGCCGCTTGGCAGGCTTCCGTCGCCGCCCGCGGCGCCGACGAGCTGATCTACTGGGTCGACGACCATCGGTATCAGGACGGGGTCGATGGTCCTGGTGCGCTGATCATCGGCACCAGCACGCTGCTGCCTGGGCGTTACGGCTCCGAGTTCGCCGTCACCCGCGGGCACCTGCACGCCATCGCCGACCGCGCCGAGCTGTACTACTGCCTGAGCGGCCGCGGCGTGATGCTGCTCGAGACGATCGACGGACAGTCCGAGGCGGTCGAGCTCACGCCCGGCAAGGCCGTGAACGTGCCTGGCCACTGGATCCACCGCAGTGTGAACACCGGTGACGAGCCGTTCGTCACGCTGTTCTGCTACGCCGCCGACGCAGGTCAGGACTACGCCCTGATCGCGGATGCCGGCGGCATGAAGAGCCTCGTCGTCGCCGACGGCGACGGCGACGGCTGGAAGCTGACGCCGAACCCGGACCACACGGGCTACCGGCCGAGCTGAGAAAGGATGTTGAATCCTCCCGTCCTGAGCGCCTTGACTGGGTCCTGACCCGCAACAGGCGGCAGCAGACCGGAGGCCGTATGCCCCATCGACCGAACATCGTCGTCATCATGGCCGATCAGTATCGTGCCTCCTCCCTAGGGATACTCGGTGAGGACCCGGTGCGCACACCGCATCTGGACGACCTCGCTAGGACCGGATGCCTGGTGACGCAGGCGGTCAGCTCGTATCCGGTGTGCAGCCCGCATCGTGCGATGTTCCTCACTGGCATGCGCCCCGACGTCAATGGGGTCGGGTTGAACGTCAACTCCGAGACCGCGCAGGATGGCGTCGGGCTGCGCGACGGCCTGCCGACCTGGGCGAGCACCTTGCGCGATCACGGCTGGCAGACCGGGTACATCGGCAAGTGGCACCTGGAGCCACCGACCGTTGATGACGAGCGGTTCGGCGAGGGGCGCCGCGAAGACGGCAAGGTCTGGGACGCCTGGTCGCCCCCGAATCGGCGCTTCGGGTTCGACTTCTGGTATTCCTACGGTGCGGCCGATCGTCACCTCGCCCCGCACTACTGGAGCACGCACGCCGGTCGCGACGAGCGCATCGACGTCGACCGCTGGTCGGCCGAGCACGAGACCGATGTCGCCATCGAGTTCGTGGAGCGTGAACGGGACGCCCCGTTCGCGCTCATGCTGTCACTGAACCCGCCGCACCAGCCATTCGATCAGGTGCCCGACCGGTACCGCATCCACTGCGCCGACCTCGATGAGCGCGAGTTGCTGAACCGGCCCAACGTGGCCCACGGCACTGAGGCTGCGGCTGAGGCGGCGGCGATCGCCCGAGACTATTTCGCCGCGATCGCGGGAGTCGATGAGCAGGTCGGTCGCGTGGTCGCTGCCGTTTCGATGATGAGGACGACTCGTCCGACGGTGATCCTCTTCACATCGGACCACGGCATGCAACTGGGCAGTCATGGCCTGATCTACAAGAACGTTCCGTTCGAGGAGTCGATGCGGCTGCCGCTGATCGTGCACGCCCCGGGACTCGTGCCCCCCGGCCGTGCCGAGGTGGTCGTCGACTCGCTCGACTTCGCGCCGACGATCCTGGGGTTGGCGGGCGTGTGCGCCTCCGACGCCCGCGTCGTGGGACGGGACAGGTCGGCTGCGCTGAGAGGGCATGCCGCCCCGGCATCCACGGACGCGTTCGACGATGCCACCATCTACCTGCGCCATGCATCGCGATCCGACCCGAGCAGTGCCCGCGGTCTTCGCACACCGCGCGGCAAGTTCGTCGCGACCTGGGTGCCGGCTGAAGGACTCGACGTGCAGTTCTTCGACCTGGTCGCCGACCCGTACGAACGTCGCAGCGCGCCGGATCGCGACGACACCGCGGTGTACGCCCTGGCACTCGACGACGCCCTCGGCTCAGCATGCGACCGTTGGGAAGGGCGCGCAGCGCTCGCCGCGCGCTACGCCGTGGGCGTCGCCGGCTGACGCAGCGGGGGCAGTCCCACTTCGGTGCGCCAGTGCTCGTGGGCGCGCCGCAGCTCGTGCACAACGTCGCCGTGCGCGTCGAGCAGGTTTTCGCGCTCGCCACGATCGGATGCCAGATTGCTCAGGAACAGTCCGTCGCCGGTCGTGGTGTGCTCGAGATCGCGCACATAGCGGGCGGTCTCGGAACCACCGTCCACCGATAACAGCTTCCAGTCGCCGCGACGCACAGCCCACTGCCAACCGCAATCCCAGTGCAGTTCGCGCGGGGGATGCGCTCCCTCGTCAGTCGGGCTGCTCGTGGCATCCGTCATCGCGTCGCCAGTCAGTACAGGGCGCAGGTCGATGCCGTCGGCATCCGCACCCGGCGCCGCCTCGGCGGCGGCGCGGAACGTCGCCGCCAGATCGAGGGCGCTGATCGGCTCACCCACCGTGCTGCCGGGCGTGGTGACGCCGGGCCAGCGAATGAGAAACGGAACGCGGATGCCGCCCTCCCACAGCGTGTACTTCGTGCCGCGGAGATCGCCGTTGTCCCCGTAGTTGCACTGCGATCCGCCGTTGTCGGTGAGGTAGACGACGATCGTGTCGGATGCTGCGCCGGAAGCGTCGAGTGCATCCAGTACCCGACCGATCGCCCGGTCCATGAGCTCCAGCTGCGCGAGGTAGTACGCGCGGCCGTTCGGGAGGTTGGGGCTGATCGCCCCGTCGTACCAGTCGACGTACTCGGAGGCGCCAGGATGCCAGTCCTCGAAGGTCGGCAGACCCCTCGCCTCGCGCTCGGCCTCGGGCAGCTGCCAGGCGAAGTTGTGCACGGCGTTGAACGCGACCATCGCGAAGTAGGGCTGAACATCCGGCTGCCGCTGGATGAAGTCGATCGCCCTGTCCGCGATCTCGTCGGTGGTGAAGCCGTCGAACTCGGACGTCTCCTCGCCGGAGTAGAACGGCTGCACGCCCATCGGGTGCGCAGCCTCGCCGTATTCGGCGACGGCGCTCTCGGTGTGATGCAGGTAGTGCAGACGCCCCATCGACTGCCCGGCGAGCCCGTAGAACGACTCGTCGAAGCCGTGATGCGGCGGGGCACCGCGGTCGGCGACCGTCTCGTCTCCGTAATGCACCTTTCCGAAGTAGCCGGTCGCGTACCCGGCGTCCCGCAGCTGCTCGGGGACCGTCGGAGCAGCGCCGATGTGGGAGGAGTCGAACCACAGGCCGCCCCAGCGCTGCTGATACTGCCCGGTGATCAGCCCCGAGCGGGAGGGCGAGCAGATGGGCGCGGTGACGTAAGCGTCGCTGCAGGTGGCGCCTTCGGCGGCGAGTCGGTCCAGCGTCGGCGTGTGCACGCCCGCTGTGCCCTGGGCGGAGCGATCGGCGTAGCCGTGGTCATCCGAGATGATCAGCAGGATGTTCGGGAGGGGCATGGTGTCTCCGGGATCAGGGCATCAGGGTGGCGGCGGCGCCATCCCAGGCGGGCGGGCCGAAGGCGCCGAGCGGATCGCCGTCCAGCGGACGGGTCTGCCCTGAGCCTTTCACTGGAAGCGCCGCTCCATCGGCCTCCGGGCGGGCGTGTTCGGCGAACCAGTCGTGCAGCATCCGTCGCAGCCGAGCCACCTCATCCACTCGGTCCGGATCGTCGACGATGTTGCGGCGCTCGCGCGGATCCTCGACGAGGTCGTACAGCTCATGCGGACCGTAGGGGGAGCGATGCACGTACTTCCGGTCGCGCGTGCGGATCATGCGTGCGGGGCCGTATTCGCTGTGAACGACAATCGGACGCTCATCCGCCGAGCTCTCGCCGCGCAGCTTCGACGCGAAGCTGCGGCCGGGGCCGGTCTCGAAACCCGCGGGGTCGAGGCCGAGCAGATCGAGCAGCGTGGCGGGAAGATCGTATGCGCTGAGCAGTTCATCGCAGACTCGGCCGCTGGGCACCAGATCGGGCGCGGCGACGATGAACGGCACCATCACCGACTCGTCGTACATGTTCATCGGGAACGTGCCGTTGCCCTTGCCCCAGAATCCGTGCTGTCCGCAGCTGAAACCGTTGTCGCTGAGGAACACCACGACGGTGTCCTCCTCGACTCCGTGTGCGCGCAGCCGATCGAGCACTCGGCCGATGGCGGCGTCCATCGCCGTCACGGCGGCGAAGTAGCCGATCAGTGCTTCACGCGTGTCGGCTTCACCGCCGATCGGGGCGCCGTCGAGGGTCTGCAGCCACGGATGGGGGTCCTCCTGCGGGCACGTGTCGAAGGCGCAGTCGCGGTAGAGATCGGTGAACTCGTCGGGGTGCTGGCCGGCGAACGGCTTGTGAGGGGCCGTGAAGTTCACCGCGAGGAAGAAGGGCTCCGCGCGCTCGTGCTCGGCATCGATGAACGAGATCGCATCGTCGGCGATGACGTCGGTCAGGTAGCCGGTGACGTGCTCCGCAGTGCCGTCGCGGTACATGACGGCGTCCTGGTAGGGGCTGCCGCCGCCTTCCAGCGCGTACCAGTGCACGAATCCGGGGCGTGGCACGTCGTTGGCTCCGAGATGCCACTTGCCTGACAGTCCCAACCGATACCCGGCATCCGCCAATGCGTCGGTCAGCGTGGGCAGGTCGCCGAGATGATCTCGACTCCCGCTACCCACATGAGCGCCATCGAGATAGTCGTGCACGCCGTGCGACGAGGGGATCTGCCCGGTCAGCAGGCTGGCACGTGCGGGCGAGCACACCGGAGACGCGCAGAAGAAGCGATCCAGGCGCGTGCCGCGACGAGCCAGATCATCGAGCACAGGGGTCCGGATCTCGTGGTTGCCGGCCGCGCCCAGCGCCCACGGGCCCTGGTCGTCGCTCATGATGACGATCAGGTTGCGCTGCGGCTGTGGCTGCGTCACGCCACGATCCCCTGCGGCAGCAGCGACAGCGCAGACCCTTCGGCGGAGGACCGGTAGGCGGCGAGCACGAGCTCGACGACATGCCGGGCATGCGCCACCGATACGGTCGGATCCGCGCCGCCGATCACCGCGGCGAAGTCGGCGAGCTGCGCCGTGAACGCACGCTGGATGTCTCCCGGCGCGCTTTCGTGCACCACGCGCGAGCGCCCGTCGATCTGAACGATCGTGCCGCGTCGCGGATCCACCTCGATGACGCCGTCGTCGCAGACGATCGCCATGGTGTCGGCCCGGGTCGCCGGGTCGCTGACGACCGCGATGCTCACACCCACGCCGTTGTCGAGGCGCAGCAGGATGGCGCCATCCGTCTCAACCGGCGAGCCGAACCGATTCACGGTGCTCGCCAGCATCTCCACGGCCCGCCCCCCGCCGAGCCACAGCGAACGATCCAGGCAATGCCCACCGATGTTGATCAGCGCTCCGCCGCCTGCGATCTCGGGGGAGAAGAACCACGGTGACCGAGTTCCGGGTCGGTAGTCGGTGCTGCGGTTGTCGCGGATCATCCGCACGGCGCCGAGTTCGCCCGAGGCGATGATGCGCTCGGCTGCGACCTTCTCCGGCATGTAGTGCTGGATATGCCCGACGGTCAGTGTCACGCCGGCTGCGTCGCATGCCGCGATCATGCGGTCGCAGTCCGCGACGGTGGTCGCCATGGGCTTCTCCACCATGACGTGCACGCCCGCAGTGGCCGCATCTTCGGTGATCGGCAGATGCAGCGAATGCGGAGTATTCACGATGACGGCATCCACGACACCGGCGTCGAGCATCCGACGGTGATCGTCGAAGACCGCGGCACCGGTGCCGGATGCTGCTCGACGCCCGGTCTGCTCATCGATGTCGCAGACGGCGGTGAGCTCCATCCCGTCCAGCTCCGCGGCTGCTGCGACGTGGAACGGCGCGACGGCCCCCGCTCCGATCAATCCGATGCGCACGTGCTCTCCTCTTCGATGGGATCCGGTGTCTTCAATGGCAGTCAATGGCCTTCGTGCCGATCGGCCGCGCCGCAGGAACGACGCACGACGATCCGCGGTCGCAGCCTGATCTGATGCAGAGGGCACTCGTCGCCCTCGATGAGACGACGCAGCATGACATCGGCCGCCATGCGTCCGATCCGGTACTTCGGCGGGGCGACGGCTGTCAGCGGCACCTCGGCGAGGTCGGCGACCTCGTCGTCGTACGAGACCAGGGCGACGTCATCGGGAACACGGATGCCACTGCGCCGAGCCGCTCCCTCGAGCATCGCCGCCTCGCGATCGCCGAACACGAGCGCTGCGGTGGGTTCGAAGTCGCGCAGCGCATGAAACGCGGACTCCGCGGAGTCCGCCTCCCACGCGGACTTCGGCTGCGAGAACTGCAGTCCGGGGACGAGGCCGAGATCGGCGATCGCCCGTCGATAACCGTGTGCGACACCGTACTCGGTGACCGTGCGCGAACGGGTCAGCAGGGCGATGCGGGTGTGGCCGAGGCGCGCGAGATGCGCGACCGCGTCGTACGCGCCGGCGGCGTGGTCCGAGCAGACGTGCTCGGTGGTGTCCGCAGGTCCGATGTCGTGCAAGCTGCGTTCGACGAGCACCACCGGCACCGGAAGCGCCATGAGCGCGTGGGCGCGTGCCAGCGGGTCATCGATTCCGGTGAACGTCGGAGCGAGCAGAAGCCCATCGACGCCGGTGTCCAGGAGCGACCCGATGGCATCGTCCTCCCGGTCGGGGTCGTAGCGGTAGGTGGCGAGCTGCAGCGAAGCACCTGCGGCCGAGAGCGCCTCATCGATCCCCTGCAGCACCCGCGGATAGTAGAGCTGGGTGTCAGGGAGCAGCACGCCGATGCGCCGGCGCACTCGTTCCTCGCGGGGGCGCAATTGTGCGACGAAGCTGCCGGCGCCCTGCCGACGCACGACGATGCGCTCGGCGACGAGTTCGTCGAAGGCCCGTCGAACGGTCGTCAGCGACAGGCCGGTCTCCTTGGAGAGCTCCTGCTCGGTCGGCAGCTTCTGTCCGGCCGTCCAGGTGCCTGCGAGGATGCCGCGACGAAGCTGGTCGGCGAGGATCTCGAACTTCAGCCCGCGGGTCTCCGCATCGCGCACCGCTGCACCACGTTTGCCTGCCATGCCCATCCTCCGTCGACTTTCTACGATTCTGATGCCTGAGAAGAGAGGAATAAAGACGTATTTTCGGATTGCTCCTCTCGACGGAACGCCTCGATTGCCGTCCCTAGGATGGTGAAGCTCACTCACTTCGTCAGTGATTTGGAAATACCCCTTGAATACTCACTTCGATGGGGCTGAGAGTCGAGCACCATAGGCGATGGCGCCTCTCTCAGACGGAAGGAAATCCGATGGCGAATATCCGAAGGCTCACAGCAGTCGCCCTCATCAGCGTGCTCGCACTCAGTGCGACCGGGTGCGCAACTGCCGCAGGCGATGACAAAGCCAGCGCAGGGGACTCGTTCACGTACTGGTCGATGTGGAAGGAGGGTGAGGCGCAGCAGAAGGTGCTCGCAGAGGCGATCGCCGATTTCGAGAAGGAAACCGGCATCGAGGTCGACGTCGAGTGGATGGGCCGGGACAACGTCAAGAAGGTCGTCGCCACGCTGAACTCGCGCAAAGTGCCCGACCTGATCGACGGATCGTACGCGAACCTTGCGCCCATCCTGGCCGAAGCAGGACAGGCGGCGCCGCTGACCGACGCATTCAAGGCGGATGCTGGCGATGCGGCTGTCAATGACGTCATCCCGAGCCAGTACCTGGGAGTCAAGGGCCTGTACCTCGACGACGGCGAGCCGTGGATGCTGCCCTATTCGCTCTCGTCGGATGCGATCTGGTTCAACGCCGCCGCGCATCCCGAGCTGGCCGAGACGCCGCCGGCCACCTGGGATGACTTCATCGCCACGCTCGAGCAGTTCAAGGCCGAGGGCGTCACGCCGATCGCCGCGGACGGTGACATCCCCGGCTACAACGCGTACTGGTACAGCTCCGCGATCGTCCGCATCGCCGGTGTCGGTGCGATGCGCGACATGGCGGCCGATGAGACCGGTGAGGCCTGGGAGTCGCCCGAGGCGCTGGAGGCGGCCAAGACTGTCGCGCAGCTCGTGGACGGCGGCTACCTCGCTCCCGGGTACGACGCCAGCAAGTGGCCGGCGCAGCAGCAGCTCTGGGCGGACAACGGCGCCGCTCTGCTGTTCAACGGCAGCTGGATTCCCACGGAGACGGCGACGTACGCCGCCGACGGCTTCGAATACGCCTCGTTCCCGTACCCGAGCCTGACCGGTGAGAACTACGCACGGTCCGACTTCGTGGGCTTCGCGGTGCCGAAGAAGGCCGACGGCTCGGCCGCCGCACAGCAGTTCGCCGCGCACCTCCTCGGTGCCGACTACCAGCAGGCGCTCGCGACGGATGCCAAGGTGCTGCCGATCCGCGACGGGATCGACGTGTCCCCGGAGCTGGCGACGGTTCAGAAGGCACTCGCCGAGGCGGACGAGCTCTACCAGCAGAATGACGGCATCGCGTTCTCCGGCTACAACGAGAAGCTTTTCTGGCCGGCATCCGATCGGCTGTTCCTCGGCAAGACGACCCCGGAGCAGTTCGTCCAGGAGATGAAGACGGGCCAGATCGAATACTGGGAGAACAACTCGTGACTGCGGTTCTGCAGCGCCCGGCCGCCCCTTCGGGGCGGCCGGGCCGCCGGCCCGAGCTCGTCTCGCGGGGGGATTCGATCACCCGCGAGCGGAAGAAGCTGTTCCTGCCGTTCGTCGGACCTGCGCTGGCGTTCTACACGATCCTGTTCGTCGCACCGACGGCGTACGCAATCTGGATCAGCTTCACCAAGTGGTCCGGTGGCGACGACATGACGTTCGTCGGGCTGCAGAACTACGTCCGGCTGTTCAATGACAGCCTGTTCATGAAGTCCTTCGGGAACACGCTCATCCTGCTGTTCGTCGTCGGGGCTGCGATCTTCATCATCGCCTTCGCCCTGACGCTCGTGCTGCGCGACATGTGGGGCAAGAAGGTCGCCCGCTCGGTGATCTTCTTCCCGCACCTGGTCAACTCGATGATCTTCGGCGTGCTCGCCGGATTCATCCTCAATCCCGGCGGAATCGTCAACGTGACGCTGGGATGGCTCGGCGTGACCGATCCGCCGCCATGGCTGGCGCAGCAGAACATCTTCCCGCTGGTCATGGTCATGATGACCTGGGTGACCACGGGCTACTACACCACCATCCTCATGGCGGGCGTGGATCGCATCCCGCAGTACTACTACGAGGACTGCGCGCTCGCCGGCGCGAACGCGTACCAGCGGCTGCGCCACGTCATTCTTCCTCTGACCTGGGATGTCTTCGGGACGTGCGCGGTGCTGTGGACCATCTCGTCCGTGAAGATCTTCGAGATCATCTGGGTCTTCGGCGGAGCCGGAGGAGCGGGCATGCCCCCGACCGACGCGTGGACGACGGCTGTGTTCACCTACGTGACCGCCTTCTCCGGTCAGTCGATACCCGCCTACGGGGCCGCCACCGCCTCGGCCGTGCTGTCGCTTCTTCTCGTGTCCGTCCTGGTCTTCCTGCTTCGTCGTGTGATGAAGCGGGAAGCCGTCGAGTTCTGAGGATCACCATGACCACTGAACTTCTCGTAGCCGGCAGGCCCCGCCGCCGACGCGCCGCCATCGGTCAGGAACGCAGCGTCCTTCGCACCGTCGGACTGATCCTGCTGTGGGCGTTCGTCGTGCTCAATGTCGCGTGGATGGTGTGGATGGTCATCCAGGCCTTCCGCGACACCCGCTCGATTCTGGCCGACCCGTGGGGGCTGCCCACCTCGCTGGATCCCGTCAACTTCGTCACCGCGTGGACAGCGGGTGACTTCGCGACCGCGACCCTGAACAGCACCGCGACCACGCTCATCTCCTCCGCTTTGACAGTGGTGATCGCAGCGCCGGCCGCCTACTACCTCGGGCGGGTCGAGAACCGGTTCACACAGTCGCTCACGATGTACTTCGTGCTCGGCCTCGGCATCCCGGCGCAGGTGATCCTCATCCCGCTGTTCGTGATGCTCGACCGCATCTATCTGACCGACAGTCTGATCGGGCTGAACCTCGTCTACATCGGCGTCTCGATGCCGTTCACGGTCTTCCTGCTGACGGCGTTCTTCCGGTCTCTGCCCACCGAGATCGAGGAAGCAGCTGCGCTGGACGGCGCCTCGGCGGCGGGAACTTTCTGGCGGATCACCCTTCCGCTCGCGAAGGGCGGCATCCTCACCGCCTTCGTCCTGCAGCTGATCGCGCACTGGAACGAGACACTGCTCGCGCTGACCCTGCTGCAGTCGACTGAGACGTACACACTGCCGGTCGCGCTGATCGCCTTCATCCAACAGCAGACGTACTCGGGTGCGGACTGGGGCGGGCTCTTCGCCGGTCTGTGCATCGTGGTGCTGCCCATGCTCGCGATCTATCTCTGGCTTGGCCGCCGCCTCACCGAGGGGCTGACCCTGGGCATGGGGAAGTGATGTCGGCATGGTGACCGAAGACGTCGCGCCGGTCCATGTCTCCAGCGGATCGCATCAGCGGACGCTCGCGTGGCGCCGTGCCGCTCTTGGTGCATTCGTGCACTGGGGACCCTCTGCGATCCTCGGCGGCGAATGGCGAGGTGAGCAGATCGAGGGTCTCAGCGAGTGGATCCGGTACCGTGCGCGCATCCCCGCCGACGAGTATCGCGCCCTTGCGGCGCAGTTCGACCCGACGTCCTTCGACGCGCGCGATTGGGTGTCACGGTTCGTCGACGCCGGGGCACGCTACCTCGTGTTCACCGCGAAGCACCACGATGGATTCGCGATGTATCGTTCGCGGGCCAGCGACTTCAACATCGTCGACGCGACGCCGTTCCGGCGCGACGTGCTGATGGAGCTCGCGGAGGCGTGCCGCGATCAGGGCATCGGACTGGGCGTCTACTACTCCCAGATGATCGACTGGGACGACCTCGACGCCACCGGACCGCGGGCGAACGAATGGGACCGCCCCACCAGGGAGCGGTCGTTCGACCGCTACTGGGCCGGCAAAGCCATGCCGCAGCTGCGCGAACTGCTCACCGGATACGGCGACCTGGCATCCGTCTGGTTCGACATGGCCGCGGGAATGACCGCCGAGAATGCGCGGGAAGCCCTGTCAGCGGTGCGCGAGCTGCAGCCCGGCGCCGTGATGAACAGCCGCCTGGGCCCTGTCGAGGCGGACTTCACCTCGATGAACGACAACTACGTCGACAACGTCCCACCGCGCACGCCGTGGGAGCTGGCGATCACGACCAACGAGACCTGGGGATACTCCACGCATCCCGGCAGGTGGAAGTCGACCGCGCAGCTGTGCAGGACGATCGCGCACGTCGCGGCACGAGGGGGGAACACGCTGCTCAACATCGGCCCCGACGGGCTCGGCGCATTCCCGGAGACCACGCGTGAGCAGCTCGCCGGCGTCGGCGAGTGGATGCGCCGGGCGGCTCCCGGCATCCGAGGGGTGCGGCCCTCGCCGCTGCAGAGTGATCTCGAGTCCGCGGATCTGACCGCGACGGACGATGCGCTGTACGTGCACTCCTACGCCTCCGAGGCGAGAACTCTCGTGATCCCGGGGCTGCTGTCCTCGCCGGAATTCGTTCGTGACCTCGCGACCGGGGCGTCACTGCCCCACGGGCTGCGCGATTCAGGGGTCGGCACCGAGCTGGCGATCGACGTCCCGCCCACCACGGGTGATCTGCCCGCGACGGTCGAGGTCGCATTCAGTGCCCCGCCGGAGATGGCAGAGGGCATTCAGCAGGCTGGACAGAGCCCCTCGGTGCTGCTCAGCACGGCGAGCGCGCACCGCGATGATCAGGGCGGGCTCCACTGGGACGTGCGGATCGCCGACGCGGGAGAGTACGACGTCGTCGCCGTCACTCGGGAGACCTCGTTCAGCCATGACCCGCAGTGGTGGGCTGACCGGCAGCGGGGCGTGCTTCACGCGGGAGACGCCGTGATCGAGTTCGCGCTATCCGATGATGCCCGCGAACCCGATGACGTTCTCGTGTTCTGGGAGCGGGTCTGCAGTGCGCTGGGAACCTTCACCGTCATCGAACCGGGCGCTCAGCGGATCAGCCTTCAGGGGCTGCGCGTCGTCGACGACAAGTGGGACGCCGACGGGGTGAACCTCGCGGGCATCCGCCTGCAGCGACGCGCACATCCGCACCCCCATGCGTGACGGCAGGGCCATGCACGCTGCACCCCTCATCGTCTCCCGCTAGCAGCGGGGCGGCACCGCAGGACCGGACTGCCCACGGGCGGCTTCGACACTCGAAGTGTCGAAGCCGCCCGTCGTCTACGCCGGGTTCAGTATCAGATCCCTCGTCGCGGCGTCTCGGCACTGCACCCGAAGGGTCGTCGTCCCCGACCCTGACGAAACCTCGACGTCGGCCGCATCGCAGGTCCAAGCGCCGGCGAGCACGATCGTCCGCCACGACGGCGCACTGGGGCTTCGCCGCCATGGTCGCGAGAAGCTGGTCTTGTCGCCGACATACACGCCGTCGGCGTCGTACTGATCGGCGTCCTCGCCTGTGTACAGGTGCAGGTCGGGATCCGTGACGGACAGGGCCAGTTGAGGCCCGACGGTGGCCCACATCAGCAATGCGGGACCGTCGACGGATCTCACCGCTTCGTCGAGGTCGTCCACGGAATCGAAGCACGCCGCGCCGGTGACTCCCGATGCGCGGTGACTCACGACGTGCGCGGAGGAGTCCTTCCGCATCACGGCGTACGGCGCCCGGTCTCCGCTCATCGCCGTGGTGAACTCGGCGATGCCCTGCGCGCCGACTCCCACGACGAGTGCGTACTCGTAGCCGCCATCGCGCGGCGCCGTGCCGTGCGCGAGGACAGCCGTGGCGTACGGCGCCTCCGCTGTCTGGGCATCGGTCTGATCGGGGCCCGACTGCACGGCCCTGATGCGTCGCAGCCGTTGGTCGCCAGCGACGTAGAAGCCGTTGCCGTGGGGATCCGTGATGCCCGTTCCGGCGGCCAGGTCGGCGATGCCGTCCGAGCCGTCCGCGTCCGCCGGTGACACGGCCACCTGGTACAGGGTCGTCTCGGTCTCGTGTGACGAGTCCGAGTTGCCGATGTCGCTGCCCAGGCAGATGACGATGTCATCGAAGCTGAACCGGGAGATCTTCGCGGTGTGCGTCGGATCGAACTTCGGATGCTCGATGAGATGCATCCCGAAGACGCCGTGCGTTCCCTTCCAGGACCCCGCACCGCCGAACGCCGACTTCGTCAGCGGCATCTGCTCGATCGTACCCGTCAGGTCGGCTCGCAGCTCTGCCCACGGAAGGTGGCGCGTGGTCGCTCCGGGAATGCGGTTCCAATCCCAGCCCGGCTGCACGAAGCCATTGGCTGCGTGCGTGATCTGACCGGCATCGTCCCGCTGCGACTGCACTTCGACTGAGCCGTATGTCAGGTAGCGCCCATACATGTTCGCGCCCTCGTAGATCTCCGCCGACCAGAGGTAGCGGTTGTGGCCACGCAGGGTCACGAGCCATTCATCGCGACGATGGAGGCCGCAGGCGGCGTAGCCGAGCGCGCGGTGCCCTGAGGGCGCCGGCTCCGCGGTGATGCCGGCTTCACGCAGATCCGCGGCGAGGGAGCGCTGTGCAGCACTGGCATTGGGGGGAAGCAATCGCAGGTAGGCGGCGCCGATCTCGCGGTCGTAGTCACCGTCCTCCCCAGGGAACGAGATCGCCGCGAGCTGCTGGAACGGGCCGATGCTCATGCCGGTGACGCCAGTGGGATGCCGTCCGGCGAGAGACAGCGGCCACTGCATCGTGTTCGCATACAGACGCATTGTGAGAAGGGCGCGTCGGAGCGCGCGACGGGCCGGGGCGGCCAACCCGAACGCCGTGCCGTGCAGGAGCGCGACGATGGGTGTCAAGCCGCCGAGTGCGTCACGACCGTAGTCGGGATAGGGGCCCATGTGATGGAAGATCGTCCCATCGGGCTTGATGCCGCCTTCGACCCCGGGTGAGTCCGTCAGCGACCCTTCGACCCAGCGCGTGACGGCCGCGAGGGTGCGTGCCTGCTGGTCGTCCGAATCGGCAGTGACGGCACAGATCGCCATGACGCCGACCAGGGTGTTCTGTATGTCGACCACGCCTCCGAAATCCGCCGGATCACGGAAATCGTGGGTGATCCGACCGAGCCCCGCGAACCACGACAGGTTCGCCCACGCGCGGTCCCACAGCCCGTGGTCGATGAGAACGTCTCGGGCGACGAGGAAGGAGTCCGCCATCTCCCGGTACTGATAGCCGATGTGGTGGATCGTGCCCTGCGCGCTGCCGGCGGCGAAGCCCTGGTCCTCGAGATGCACGAACATCCGCAGATAGAGCTCGTCGAACGCGGCGGCCGTCGGTGCGTCGGCTGCGCGGGCCTTGGCCGAAGCGGACGCGAGAGCGCGCATCCGCTGCCCGACGGCGCGCAGCGTGACGCCGGATGCGAGCGCGAGCACATCGTCGCGGATCGATGCCGGCCAGATCGCGGACTGGTAGCCGTTGATGAACGATCCGACGCCAGCGACGTCACCGGCATCGCGGAAGGGGACGCCGAGCGCCTCGACGTCCGCGGTTGCCTTCTGGAGTCCGGGGCTGGTGATATCTGCGGCGACGGTGGCTCGGCGAAGGAGGGCGCCGCGCACCGTCTCGACATCTTGTTGACCATCGGCGGCGGGGAGTCGAGTCGACTCGAGCTCCTGCCGGAAGCGCAGCAGATCCAGCCAATGGCGGTTGTCGGCGTCGACGACCTCGGGTTGCACGAACGGCACCTGGGCGTCGGGGGTGTGGTGATCGGGACGCATCTGCGTGTTGAGCACGACCTGGTCGATGTAGAGCGTGCCGGGTCGATCCGGAGCCACGAAGCGCACGCGGTTCATACCAGGGTGCGCTTCGCCCTCGGTGTCGTAACCCAGCCGCACCCAGCAGGTCCGCCAGCCGCTGAAGTCCAGACCGAAGTCGAACCAGGCATCCGTGTTCGCGCCGCGCCCGAACTCGATACGGAGTGGGGCGGATGTCGGCACGTCGTTGTAGATCCATACCGCGAAGGTCGCGACCGTGCCCATCAGGGCCTGGTCGGTCCCTGGAGAGTACTCGCTCGGCTGGAAGCGGAGAGGCTCCTTGATGGTGAGGGTGCCTCGCGCCGCGTGCTCCCAACGCAGACTCCGCGTTCCCACCTTCGCCCGCTCCGCGCTGATCTGCAGTGGATCAGTGCTGGTGAACTGACGGGGGACCTTCGTCTCCAGCAGAAAGATCGGTGGTGAGAGGGCTGCCGCACGTGCTTCGACGTCCACCGCATCCGCGGTCGTGTTCAACTGCGATGCCGCGTGCGCTGTCGCCGGTCCGCCCGGGTTCCAAGTGCACATCGCGGCGCTGCTCAGCGCGCCGACAGCCAGAAACGCCCGTCGTGAGATCTCCATTGAAGCTCCTGTTCATCGTGTGGGCTGAGCAGTGAGCGTCACACGGCGATTCGGGACCATTCAAGGTGTATTCCGCTTGCCTTGGTGGCGTGCGAGGCGCACACTGGCCACGTCGACCGATGAGAGGAGCAGAAATGGCACACGGTGACATCACCCACATCGACATCCCGGTGGGTGACATGGCGAGGGCGACAGCCTTCTACTCGGGGCTGTTCGGGTGGAACATCGCTGAGATGCCCGGGTTCGAGGGCTATCCGATGTGGCGGGCGCCGAACGGGATCTCCGGTGGCGGGCTCGCCCCGCGAGACGACGGATTCACCCAGCCGCGCTCGTACGTCGAAGTCGACTCGATCGACGACACGGTTGCCGCCGCCAAGGCTGCCGGGGGCACGGTCGCGATGGAGCGCTCGCCGATCACCGAGACCAGCGCCTGGGCGGTGATCGTCGATCCCGACGGCAACCACATCGGCCTTTTCGAGGGGGTCGTCGGCGGCTAGCCCACTCTGTGAGAAACCACTTCCCGTCCGAGAAACCATGCGTGCGGGGGTTTCTCACGCGGGAAGTGGTTTCTCGGCGGGTCAGGCGGGTGCCAGCGCGCGGTCGAGGTGCGCGAGGCCGGCGCGGCGCGCGTCGACGGTGACCCTGGCGAGCCCGGGATACTCGGCATGGCCGGCGGGCAGCACCTCCAACTCGAGCAGTGCGGCCGGCACGGCGTTCGCGACGGCGAACTGCCCTTGTGGCGGCACGGACTGATCCCACAGCGCCGCCTCGACCCGCACCGGGATCGTGAAGAACGCCGCCGACGTCGACGAGTCGAACAGTCGCAGCTGATCGCGCGCCTCAGGATGCCGCTGCACGTGCATCCGCTGGAACTCGCCACTGCCCAGGCACGGCACCGCCAGCCGCTCGTCGTACTGCCCGAACGTCGGAACGGCCAACGTCGCGCCGATGTACCGGTCATCCCACGGCACAGCCAGTGCACCGATGCCGCCGCCGAAGCTCTCGCCGACGAAGTAGAGAGGAAGGTCGCCGGCCAGGTCGATGAGTGCGTCCGCAGCGAGCCAGAGGTCGCGCGCGCAGAGGCCTGGCACGTACACATCGGGGTCTGTCAGGCCAGCGAGCACGTGCTGCTCAACAGGCTCCGGCGCACCCACCCCCGCGTTCAGCGCACCGAGCCCTCGCGCGACGGGGAAGATCGCGGCAGCATCCGACGGCACCCGGCCGAACTCGACGCGATCGCGCCCGCCGTACCCATGGCTGTGCACGATGCCGACGCGCGCCGCACCGCTGACAGGCTCGACGAGCCACGCCCGCAGATGCACGCCGTCGACGCCCGAGAGCTCGACCAGCGAGACCCGCCGACGCCCGCGCTGCTGCATCGACAGCACGCGCGGCGCAGCATCCACGTCGCGGGCCTCCGCTCGCCAGCGTCGCCACGTCTCGGCGAAGCCCGCCGGCGCGGCGATCGGCGAGACCGCGCGCAGCGTTTCGAGGGTGAAGCCGTAGCTGCCGTCGAATGCGGCGTCGGGGAACCAGGTGTCGAATGGTGGAGACCCGGTCACGACGCGTCCGCCTGCCGCGCACGATAGGCCGCCACGGCGTTGCGGTTCGCGCAGGTCGTCGAGCAGTACCGCTTCGACCGGTTGCGGGAGAGGTCGAGGGCGAGAGCCTGACACTCCTCATCGGCGCAGATGCTGATGCGGCTGCCCTCGTCGGTGCGGATCACGTCGATCAGCGCCATCGCCGTCTCGACAAGGATCCGTTCAGACAGGGGGTGGTAGTCGGCGACCGCGTGCAGGTGCCAGTCGGCGCCGTCGTGGCGCGCCAGCCGCGGAGTGAGGATGACGTCGGCGAGTGCGTTGTTGACCTGAGCAGCCATGTCGTCGCGCGGCGCGAGCAGCATGTCGCGCAGCCGCGGGCGAAGGTCCCGCAAAGAGCGGGCTTCTGCATCGTCGCGGTCGATCCGACCGGTGTAGGGGTACTCGCTCAGGAACTCCGCGAGGTCGAACGACTCCGGCGGCTCGGCCGAGTTCACCAGGGCGACGGCAGCGCGCAGCGCCTCTTCCGTGTCATCGGTGAACCTCACATTGACACCTTACATCTGTGACGCGTACCGTCATGGATCATGACCGCTTTGACCCATGACACCCGCCACCCGAGCGTCAGCACCGGGTTGCTCGTCGCCGTCGGCGCAGCTTTCGCGTTCGGCATGTCGGGCGCGTGGGCGCGAGGCCTCATCGATGCGGGGTGGACGCCTGGCGCCGCCGTCACCGCGCGCATCTGGGTCGCAGCCCTCGTGCTCCTGGCCCCGACGATCATCGCGCTGCGCGGACGCTGGGGCCTCGTGCGCAAGAACGCGGGCATGATCGTCATATACGGCCTGCTCGCGGTGACCGCCACGCAGCTGTTCTACTTCCAGGCCGTTGCCGTGATGGACGTCGGCATCGCCCTGCTGATCGAGTACACCGCTCCGGTCGCAGTCGTGCTGTGGCTCTGGGTGCGCCGCGGCGAACGGCCGAGCCGGCGCAGCATCCTCGGCGCGCTCGTCGCATTCATCGGACTGGTGCTGATGCTCGATGTGCTCACCGGCGCACGGATCGATGTCGGTGGCATCCTGTGGGCGCTCGGCGCCATGGTGGGAGCGGCGACGTACTTCGTGCTCTCCGGCCGCGGCGACACCGGCCTGCCGCCGATCGCCCTCGCCGGGCTCGGCCTGGCGCTCGGCGCCGTCGGGCTCACCGTCGCAGGGCTCGTCGGCGTGCTGCCGATGGAGTGGAACACCGACGACGTCGCCTACCGCTTCGGCACGCTGCCGTGGTTCGTGCCCGTGCTCGCCATCGGCGTGCTCGCGACAGCCCTCGCGTACGTGCTGGGGATCACCTCGACGCGGATGCTCGGCTCACGACTCGCGTCGTTCGTGGCGCTCGCCGAGGTGGTTGCGGCACTGCTGTTCGGGTGGATGCTGCTCGGCCAGCTCCCCGGGACCGTGCAGCTCATCGGGGGAGTGCTCGTGCTGGTCGGCGTCGTGCTGGTCAAACTCGGCGAGCCCGTCACGCAGGAGCTGGTCGAGCCGCTGCCTGAACCCGTGTGAGCGTTGGAAACAACAGACCGGTGCGGCGCGTCAGGCATCGGATGCCCGTGACGCGCCGCACGGCGGATGAATGATCTGGTGTTTCCGACAAGGCCCCCGCGTCACCCGATCCGGCGGCGGTAGATCCGCATGGCGATCACGTAGGCGATCACCAGGATGCCGATGCACCAGGCCAGGGCGACCCAGATGTCACTGCCGACCGGCGTGCCGGCGAACAGCGCCTGGATCGAGTTCACGATCGAAGTGACCGGCTGGTTCTCGGCGAACCAGCGCACGGGCCCTGGCATGGTCTCGGTCGGCACGAACGCCGAGCTGATGAACGGCAGGAAGATCAGCGGGTACGAGAACGCACTCGCCCCGTCGACCGTCTTGGCCGACAGGCCAGCGATGACGGCGAGCCAGGTCAGTGCCAGGGTGAAGAGCATCAGGATGCCGATCACCGCCAGCCACGCCCACACGCTCGCCGAGGTGCGGAAGCCCATCGCGAAGCCGACGCCGAAGATGATCGCCACGGTGATCGCGTTCGCGACCATCGACGTCAGCACGTGCGCCCACAGCACACTCGATCGCGCGATCGGCATGGAGTGGAAGCGTTCGAAGATGCCGCCCTGCAGGTCGGTGAACAGTCGGAACGCCGTGTAGGCGATGCCAGACGCGATCGCGATGAGCAGGATGCCCGGCAGCAGGTAGTTCACGTAGCTGCCGGAGCCGATGCTCTGCCGCAGCGCCCCGCCGAAGACGAAGACGAACAGCAGCAGCAGCGCGATGGGGGTGACGGCTGTGGTGATGATGGTGTCGGCACTGCGGAAGATGTGCCGCAGCGACCGGCCGGTCAACACGCTGGTGTCGGCCATGAAGTGAGTGCTCATGCGGCCGCGCTCCTCTCTGATTCGTTTGACGGGCCGACCAGCGCGAGGAAGATCTCCTCGAGCGTCGGCTGCTTCTCGACGTACTCGACCTTCGCTGCCGGGAGCAGCGCCTTGAGTTCGCCGAGCGTGCCGTTCGCAATGATGCGCCCCTGATGCAGGATCGCGATGCGGTCGGCGAGATGCTCGGCCTCATCGAGGTACTGCGTCGTCAGCAGCACCGTGGTGCCGGACGCCGCGAGCTCGCGGACGACCGCCCACACTTCCTGCCTGGCCTCAGGGTCCAGCCCCGTGGTCGGCTCGTCGAGGAAGATGACCTGCGGATGCCCGACGAGACTCATCGCGATGTCGAGCCGGCGTCGCATGCCGCCCGAGTAGGTTCCTGAGCGCCTTGACCCGGCCTCGGTCAGCCCGAATCGCTCGAGCAGCGAATCGGCGATCTCACCTGGATCATCCAGGTGGCGCAGCTGCGCGACCAGCACGAGATTCTCACGCCCTGTGAGCACCTCGTCGACGGCGGCGAACTGGCCGGTCAGGCTGATCACCTCGCGCACCTGCCGTGCATCTGCCGAGACGTCGAATCCCTGGACGCGTGCGTCCCCGGCATCCGATTTCAGCAGCGTCGACAGGATGCGCACCATCGTCGTCTTGCCTGCACCGTTCGACCCGAGCAGCGCGAAGACGCTGCCGCGGTCGACGTCGAAGTCGACGCCGCGCAGCACTTCGAGGTCCTTGAAGGACTTCCGGATGCCACGGACGTGCACAGCCGCATCGGTCATGATCCCTGCTCCTCTCGCTTCGCGTCGTCGATCGCGTCGATGAGACGCTGACGCTCCTTGTCGATCCAGCGCTTGCCGCCGTACGACTGTGCGAACGTCTCGGCGAACTCGATGGTGTCGTCGCCGACGATCGCGCTCACCGGCGTGCCGTCGACGGCCGCCCGCTCCCACAGATCGACGAGGTCGACGAACATCTGCATCAGCGTGTCGCCGTCGGTGATGCCGCCGTAGTACATGAAGTACCGGTGCAGTGCGCTTGCCGCCTCGCCGTAGGGCTGGGGCAGGGCATCCATCCGCGCCTTGGTCGCCTTGTACTGCTTCTTCTGCTCGAGCGATCCGGTGAGCGCTTCGATCCACTTCACAGCCATGTCAGTGTCCTTTCTTGCGGAGCTCTTCGATCCGATCGGAGATGAAGCTCCAGGTGGTCCAGAATTCGTTCAGTTCGGTGGTGCCGCTCGTGTTGAGCGAGTACACCTTGCGTGGCGGGCCCTTTTCGCTCGGCACCTTCTCGACGTCGACGAGCCCGCGTTGCTCGATGCGCACGAGAAGGGCGTAGACGGTGCCCTCGGCGAGGTCAGTGAAGCCGCGCTCGCGCAGCTGCGTGGTGATCTCGTAGCCGTACGCGGGGCGGTCGGTGAGCAGCGCGAGCACGATGCCCTCAAGCGTCCCCTTGAGCATCTCTGTCATCTGCTTGCCCATTGCCCCATCCTCACTACTCAGTGTTGCTGACTACCAGTACATAGTACCGCTGAGTAGTGAGAATGCAACCGTGAATCTGAAGATTCTTATGTATACGCAGCGGCACCTTGCCTTGGTCTCGGTGGTCAACAGGCGTCGTTGTGTATACACTGACGGCATGAGCACCGTCGTCGACCGCATCCGCGCGAGCGATCGTGCCTACGCGACCCTGCTTGAAGAGATCCAGTCCGGGGCGCTCGCCGCAGGCGCCGTGCTCGCCGAGGTCGAGCAGGCCGAACGCCTCGGCGTGAGTCGCACACCCATGCGCGAAGCGCTGCGCCGACTCGTCGCCGAGGGGCTCGTCGTGCAGCAGTCCCCGCGGGTCACCGTGGTTGCCGGACTCGATTCCTCTGACATCCGCGCGCTCTTCGAGATCCGTCGCGCGCTCGAGGAGAACTCGGCCCGTCTCGCCGCACAGCGGGGGGATGCTGCCGTCTTCGCCGCCCTGGCAGAGGAGTTCACCGGGGTCGACCTCACGCAGAGCCGAGGGCGCGACGCCTACTACGCGCTGATCTCGCGGTTCGACGCCGAGCTCGACGCCGCGGTCGGCAACGACTACATCAGCTCGGCCCTTCGGACCGTGCGCACCCACCTCGTCCGCGTGCGCCGCATGGCGCGCGACAAACCCGAACGCCTGGCCGCATCCGCCGCCGAGCATCGCCTGATCGCCCGCGCCCTGGCATCCCGCGACTCCGACCTCGCCGCCCACGCCACGCACGTGCACCTGCACAACGCGCTGGAGAGCATCTTGGAATCACTTGCACATCTGGAAGGAACACGATGACCGTCAACCACCACGTCCGCGTCTACCGCTCTGAAGAAGATCTGCCCCGTGAGGAGCAACTCGCGTGGAAGATCGCCGAGGTCGCCACCGATCCCGTCGACGTCGAGCCCGCGGTCGTCGACATGATCATCAACCGCATCATCGACAACGCATCGGTCGCAGCGGCATCGCTCACCCGCGGTCCGATCAACGCCGCCCGCGCCCAGGCGTTCGCGCACCCGGTCTCCACCGGCGGCAAGGGCGCAACGGTCTTCGGCGCCGAGCTCGACCACCGCACCAGCCCCGAGTGGGCGGCCTGGGCGAACGGCGTCGCCGTGCGCGAGCTCGACTATCACGACACCTTCCTCGCCGCCGACTACTCGCACCCCGGCGACAACATCCCGCCGATCCTCGCGGTCGCGCAGCACGTCGGCAGCGACGGTCAGGCGCTGGTGCGCGGCATCGCGACCGGCTACGAGATCCAGGTTGACCTGGTGAAGGCGATCTGCCTGCACAAGCACAAGATCGACCACGTCGCCCACCTCGGCCCGTCGGCAGCCGCCGGCATCGGCACCCTGCTCGGCCTCGACGCCGAGACGATCTACCAGGCTGTCAGCCAGGCGCTGCACACCACGACCGCCACGCGACAGAGCCGCAAGGGCGAGATCTCCACCTGGAAGGCGCACGCCCCTGCCTTCGCCGGCAAGATGGCGGTCGAGGCCGTCGACCGCGCGATGCGCGGGCAGACCTCTCCCTCGCCTATCTACGAAGGGGAGGACGGAGTGATCGCGTGGATGCTGGATGGCCCCGACGCCGCGTACGAGGTTCCGCTGCCTGCGGCCGGCGAGGCCAAGCGCGCCATCCTCGACACGTACACGAAGGAGCACTCGGCCGAATACCAGGCGCAGGCCTGGATCGACCTGGCGCGCAAGCTGCACGGCTCGAACCCCGAGCTCGCCGACCCGGCGAACATCGAGTCGGTCGTGCTGCACACCAGCCACCACACGCACTACGTGATCGGCTCGGGCGCGAACGACCCGCAGAAGTACGACCCGACCGCGTCGCGCGAGACGCTCGACCACTCGATCCCGTACATCTTCGCGGTCGCACTGCAGGACGGCACCTGGCACCACGTCGACTCGTACGCTCCCGAGCGTGCCGGCCGCGCCGACACCGTCGCGCTGTGGAACAAGATCACCACGCTCGAGGACGCCGAGTGGACGCGCCGCTACCACTCGCTCGACATCACCGAGAAGGCGTTCGGCGGTCGCGTCGAGATCACGCTCACCGACGGCACGAAGGTGATCGACGAGATCGCCGTCGCCGACGCGCACCCGCTCGGCGCCCGGCCGTTCGCCCGTGAGAACTACGTCAACAAGTTCCGGATCCTCGCCGAGCCCGTCCTGGAGCCCGCCGAAATCGAGCGGTTCCTCGAGCTGGTCCAACGTCTGCCCGAGCTGTCCGCCGCCGAGGTGGCCGAGATCTCGATCATCGCGAAGCCCGGCCTGCTGGCATCCGCTCCCGCCCCCGCGGGACTGTTCTGACCCACACCGGTCGGGCGTCGGCGTGACGCCCGACCGGTGAGATGTGAGGAGAAAACATGCTCTACTCCACCGTTCCAGCTCATGAGAAGCGCCGCGCCTTCCGCGAGCGTCTCGCCACGGGTGAGCTGCTGCGCTTCCCGGGGGCGTTCAACCCGCTGAGCGCCCGCCTCATCGAGCAGAAGGGCTTCGAGGGCGTCTACATCTCGGGTGCCGTGCTGTCGGCCGACCTGGGTCTGCCCGACATCGGGTTGACGACGCTCACCGAGGTCGCCGGCCGCGGGCAGCAGATCGCGCGCATGACCGACCTGCCGGCGATCATCGACGCCGACACCGGTTTCGGTGAGCCGATGAACGTCGCGCGCACGATCCAGACGCTGGAGGATGCCGGGCTCGCCGGCGCCCACATCGAGGACCAGATCAACCCGAAGCGCTGCGGTCACCTCGACGGCAAGGCCGTGGTCGATTCCGACACGGCGGTCAAGCGCATCCGCGCCGCCGTCGACGCACGCCGCGACGAGAACTTCCTGATCATGGCGCGCACCGACATCGCCGCCGTGGACGGGCTCGAGGCCGCGAAGGACCGTGCGAAGACGCTGGTGGATGCCGGCGCTGACGCGATCTTCCCCGAGGCGATGCGGTCGCTCGAGGAGTTCGCCGCGATCCGGGATGCCGTCGACGTGCCGATCCTGGCGAACATGACGGAGTTCGGAAAGTCGGACCTCTTCAGCGTCGAGCAGCTGCGCAGCGTGGGCGTGAACATCGTCATCTGGCCGGTGTCGATGCTGCGCATCGCGATGGGTGCGACCGGTCGCGCCCTTGATACGTTGATCGACGAGGGGCACCTGACAGGCAAGCTCGGCGAGATGCAGCACCGCGCCGACCTGTACGAACTGATCGACTACGAGGCGTACAACCATTTCGACTCGGGCGTCTTCAACTTCACAATTGACAACACCGGGTCACTGAGCGGAGCGAAGTGACTACCAACCCGGTTGCTGAGCGAGGAGCGCAGCGACGAGACGAAGTGCGACCGGTGACACACAAGGGAGTGAGCACAGCATGACCGAAGAGATCAAGAAGGGCCTCGCCGGGGTCGTCGCCGATGTGACGGCGATCAGCAAGGTGAACCCCGAGACGAACAGCCTGCTCTACCGCGGCTACCCGGTGCAGGAGCTGGCGGCGACGCAGTCGTTCGAGGCCGTCGCGTACCTGCTGTGGAACGGCGAACTGCCGACGGATGCGCAGCTGGCCGAGTTCCGCGCCACCGAGCGCGCGCATCGCGCCCTGACCCCTGAGGTCAAGGCCGCCATCGACGCGCTGCCGCTGGATGCGCACCCGATGGACGAGGTGCGCACCGCCGTCAGCGTGATCGGAGCGATCGAGACCGCTGGCACCGGCAACGTGCTCGACGCCGTTGGCACCCCCGAGCAGAACCTGCAGCGCAGCCTGCAGCTGTTCGCCGTGCTGCCCGCCATCGTGTCGTACGGGCAGCGCCGCCGGCGCGGCCAGACGATCGTCGACTCGCGTGACGACCTCGACTACGCAGCGAACTTCCTGTGGCTCACGTTCGGTGAAGATCCTGACCCTGTCGTCGTCGACGCGTTCAACCGCTCGATGATCCTCTATGCAGAGCACTCGTTCAATGCATCCACCTTCACCGCCCGCGTGATCACGTCGACGCTCAGCGATCTGTACTCGGCCGTGGTCGGCGCGATCGGCGCGCTGAAGGGCCCGCTGCACGGCGGCGCCAACGAGGCCGTCATGCACATCTTCGATGAGATCGGCACAGCCGACCAGGTCGTGCCGTGGCTCGACACCGCGCTCGCCGAGAAGCGCAAGATCATGGGCTTCGGTCACCGCGTCTACAAGCGCGGCGACTCGCGCGTGCCGACGATGAAGGCCGCGCTCGACACTCTGGTCGCACACTATGACCGACCAGATGTCGCCGAGCTGTACGAGACGCTCGAGCGCGAGTTCGTCGGTCGCAAGGGCATCTACCCGAACCTCGACTACCCGTCGGGGCCGGCGTACAACCTGATCGGCTACGACACCCTCACCTTCACGCCGCTGTTCATCGCGGCGCGCATCACGGGGTGGACCGCGCACATCCTCGAGCAGCAGGCATCCAACGCACTGATCCGGCCGCTGTCGGCGTATAACGGCCCGGACGAGCGGCACATCGAGGAGTACGCGCCCGACACGGCCGCGATCGACGTGCAGGAGCGCGCGGAAGAGGCAGCAGGATGACGTCTGGATCTCAGGAAAAAGTCGCGATCGTCGCCGGCGCCCGCACGCCGATCGGACGGTTCGGTGGCGGTTTCAAGGACACTGAGGCGTACGAGCTGGGTGCGGTCGCGACCACAGAGGCGCTTCGTCGCTCTGGCATCGCCCCGGATCGCGTCGGCGAGGTCGTCATCGGCACGATCGGGCAGGTCGCGAGCGACGCGTACATCGCGCGGCGCATCGCGCTGGCGGCCGGTCTCGATGTGAACACTCCGGCGTTCACCGTCAACCGACTGTGCGGCTCTGGCCTGCAGGCGATCTGGTCGGGTGCGCAGGAACTGCTCTGGGGCAGCACCGATGTCGTGGTCGCCGGCGGCGCCGAGAACATGACCCGGATGCCGTTCTACGACTTCAACGCGCGGTTCAACGACCGCCTCGGTCACCGCCAGCTGCTCGACGGCACGATCGCGATGCTCACCGATCCGTTCACGAACAAGCACATGGGCACCACCGCCGAGAACGTCGCAGAGCGCTTCTCGGTGTCGCGCGAGGACCAGGACGCCTTCGCGCTCGAGTCCCAGCGACGGGCGGCGTCAGATGCTGCGCAGGCGGCCTTCGCCGAGGAGATCATCCCGGTGACGACGTCGGGTCGCAAGCCGGTCGAGATCGCCCACGACGAGCACCCGCGCCCTGACACGACGCTGGAGACGCTCGCCGGTCTCCCGTCCGCGTTCGCGAAGGACGGCACGGTGACGGCGGGCAATGCGTCCGGCATCAACGACGGCGCTGCGGCGACCGTGCTGATGCGGGAATCGGATGCCCGTGCCGAGGGCGCCCCGGTGCTGGCAACGCTCGAGGCCGTGACCACAGCGGCGCTGGAGCCCGAGATCATGGGCTACGCGCCCACCCTGGCCCTGCGCAAACTGTTCGCGCAGACCGGACTGAAGCCGGCTGACATCTCGACGATCGAACTCAATGAGGCATTCGCCTCGCAGGCGCTCGCCGTCATCCGCGACACCGAGTTGGATCCTGCCCAGGTGAACCCGTACGGCGGAGCGATCGCCCTCGGGCATCCCGTCGGCGCGACCGGAGCCATCCTCACGGTGCGCGCCGCCCTCACGCTGCAGCGCACCGGCGACGAGTACGCCATCGTCACGATGTGCATCGGCGGGGGACAGGCGCTGGCTGCGCTGCTCAAGCGAGGCTGATCTGAAGACGGCACTCGGACTGCACCTTCGGGCGTCAGCGCGGGTGCCGTCTGTCGTTCCTGCCAGATCGTTAAGAACTGACCATCCTTCACGCTGAATCGGTCATCAGACGCGCCAATCCTTCCATAACGTAGAAGTGTGACCACCTCCTCCGACGTCGTGACCCGCGCCGCGTACTTCGTCTCCGACAGCACGGGAGTCACCGCCGAGACACTGGGCAGTGCGCTGCTGGCCAACTTCCCCGGCATCCGATTCATCAAGCACACGATCCCCTTCGTCGTCACCGACGGCGAGGCGCACAGCGTCGTCGCGAGCATCGACGCCGACGCGGAGGCCGGTCGCGAGCCGCTGCTGTTCATCACCGTCAAGAACGCGACGCTCCGCGGCATCCTCAGCACCTCCCGCGGTACCGTCATCGACCTGCTCGCCGGGCACCTCACCGAGCTCGAGCGGGCCCTGGGCGTCAGTGCCTCGGAGCAGCTCGGCAACTACCACGGCCTCGGCGACACCGAGCGGTACTTCGCCCGCATGCGCGCCGTCGAGTACGCCATCGAGCACGACGACGGGCAGAGCTCTCGCGCCCTCGACCAGGCCGAGGTCGTCATCATCGCCCCCTCGCGGTGCGGCAAGACGCCGACGACGATGTACCTCGCGCTGCAGCACGGCCTGCGGGTCGCGAACTACCCGCTCACCGACGACGACTTCCCCACCGAGGGACTTCCGAAGGCGATCGCGAAGTATCGCGACCGCTGCTTCGGGCTGACCACGACGCCGCTGCGACTGAGTCAGGTGCGCCACGAGCGTCGGCCAAGTTCGCGCTACTCCAGCCTCGAGCAGTGCACCATCGAGCTGCGCCGCGCCGAAGACCTCTACCGACGAAACCGCATCCCCTTCCTGAACTCCTCGACGAAGAGCGTCGAGGAGATGTCGGCGGTCATCATGCAGACCATGAAGCTGCGTGCCTGACCGAGCCTTCATGAACCCAACGAAACTCATGAACCCAACGAAAGCAGCACGCCCATGAGCAGCATCCTCTGGTTCGACGAGGTCGGCATGGCCGACCTTCCCCAGGTCGGCGGCAAGAACGCCTCCCTCGGCGAGATGGTCTCGCACCTGTCCGAGCTCGGCGTGCGCGTGCCAGGTGGATTCGCGACGACCGCCGACGCCTATCGCGCGTTCCTCGCGAACGACGGGCTCGACACCCGCATCCGCGAGGCCGTCGAGGCGATTGACGTCGACGACGTGGTGCAGCTCGCCCGGGTCGGCGCCGCGGTGCGCGAGTGGATCGAGCAGCAGCCGCTCCCGGCCGACATCGAGGGCGACATCCGCACGGCGTACACGCGCCTGGTCGAGAACGACCCGGAACCCGACTCGGTGTCGTGGGCAGTGCGCTCCTCGGCGACCGCAGAGGACCTTCCGGATGCCTCGTTCGCCGGTCAGCAGGAGACCTTCCTCAACATCGCCGGCATCGAGCACATCCTGCAGGCGATCAAGCAGGTGTTCTCATCGCTGTACAACGACCGCGCGATCGCCTACCGCGTGCACAACGGGTTCGACCACCACGACGTCGCCCTCTCGGTGGGCGTGCAGCGCATGGTGCGCTCCGACATCGGGGCGTCCGGCGTCATGTTCACCGTCGACACCGAATCCGGGTTCGGCGACGCCGTCTTCATCACCAGCTCGTACGGCCTCGGCGAGGCCGTCGTGCAGGGTGCCGTCAACCCCGACGAGTTCTACGTCTACAAGCCTGCCCTCGCAGCATCCCGCCCGGCGATCCTGAAGCGCTCCGTCGGTGAGAAGGCGATCGCCATGCGCTACACGCAGAGTCAGCAGGTCGGCGGCACCACCGTCTTCGAGGACGTGCCGGCCGACCAGCGTCGCCTGCTCAGCATCTCGGATGCCGAGGTCGAGGAGCTCGCCAGGCACGCCGTCACGATCGAGCAGCACTACCAGCGCCCGATGGACATCGAGTGGGCCCGCGACGGTGTCGACGGCAAGCTCTACATCCTGCAGGCCCGCCCCGAGACCGTCGTCTCGCGGGCGGATGCGAATGTGATGCGCCGCTTCGTGCTCTCCGGCCGCAGCGAAGTGCTCGCCACCGGCCGCGCGATCGGCCAGAAGATCGGCGCCGGCGCGGTGCGCGTGCTGCGCGGGATCGATGAGATGGCTCAGTTCCAGGCCGGCGACGTGCTCGTGGCCGACATGACCGACCCCGACTGGGAGCCGATCATGAAGAAGGCCTCCGCCATCGTCACCAACCGCGGCGGACGCACCTGTCACGCGGCGATCATCGCCCGTGAGCTCGGCATCCCGGCCGTGGTCGGCACCGGCGATGCGACCAGGGTGCTCGGCGACGGCACCGAGGTGACGGTCTCGTGCGCCGAGGGCGACGACGGCTTCATCTACGAGGGACTGCTCGACTTCGCCGAGGAGGAGACCCGGCTGGATCGGATGCCCGAGGTGCCGGTCAAGATCATGATGAATGTCGGCACGCCCGACCAGGCCTTCTCGTTCTCGCGCCTGCCGAACCGTGGCGTCGGACTCGCGCGCCTGGAGTTCATCATCAACCGCCAGATCGGCATCCACCCGCGCGCCCTGCTCGAGCGCGACACCCTGCCCGACGACCTGCGCGAGCAGGTGGATGCCCGCATCGCCGCGTACCCGTCGCCGCGCGAGTTCTTCGTGCAGCGCGTCACCGAGGGCGTCGCGATGCTCGCCGCGGCCTTCGCGCCAGAGCCGGTGATCGTGCGGATGAGCGACTTCAAGTCGAACGAGTACGCCAATCTGCTCGGCGGCGACCGCTACGAGCCGCACGAGGAGAACCCGATGATCGGCTACCGCGGAGCTTCGCGGTACATCTCGGCGGACTTCCGCGAGTGCTTCGACATGGAATGCGAGGCGATCCGTCGCGTCCGCGACGACATGGGACTCACGAACGTCAAGGTCATGATCCCGTTCGTCCGCACCGTGGCCGAGGGCGCCGCCGTGGTCGAGCTGCTGGCCGAGAACGGCCTCAAGCGCGGCGAGAACGGCCTCGAGGTCGTGATGATGTGCGAGGTGCCCTCGAACGCGCTGCTGGCCGACGAGTTCCTCGACCACTTCGACGGCTTCTCGATCGGCTCGAACGACATGACCCAGCTCACCCTCGGCCTCGACCGCGACTCGGCGCTTGTCGCGAGCACGTTCGACGAGCGCGACCCCGCCGTGAAGAAGATGCTCGCGATGGCGATCGAGGCGTGCCTGCGCCGCGGCAAGTACGTCGGCATCTGCGGGCAGGGTCCGTCTGACCACCCCGACCTGGCCGACTGGCTGCTGGATCAGGGCATCGAGTCGATGTCGCTGAACCCCGACACGGTCGTCGAGACGTGGATGCGCCTGGCCGAGCGCAGCCGCGCGAGCGCCTGAGTTTCAGCGACCCGGCGCTCAGTCAGCCCAGCTCGATCACCGACCACGACAGTGCAGGCAGCGTTGCACGCAGCAGGCTGTCCAGGCCCGACTGGTACCAGACGTTCCAATCGTCGAACGAGATGTCGACCTGCCCGCGGTGCTTGCCAGCCGCCTTCACCGCGTCGATCGTCGCGACCACGCCGTCGATGAAGGCATCCATCTCCACCGCCTCCGCCAGGAAGGAGGCCGCGTCGCCGTCGTGCTCACTGGTAGTGAAGAGTCTCATCATCGCATCGCTAGACTGCCGCACATGCGATTCGGCATCTTCATTCCCCAGGGCTGGCGGTTCGATCTGGTGGGCATCGAGCCCGCCGCGCAGTGGGACGCGATGCGCTCACTCGCGCAGGCGGCGGATGCCGGTCCGTGGGAGTCCCTGTGGGTGTACGACCACTTCCACACCACGCCGGTGCACAGCGATGAGGCCACGCACGAGGCGTGGACGCTCATGTCGGCGTTCGCCGCTTCGACGAGCCGGATCCGCCTCGGGCAGATGTGCACCTGCATCGGCTACCGCAACCCCGTCTACCTCGCGAAGGTCGCCGCGACCGTCGACATCATCTCGGGCGGACGCACCGAGATGGGCATCGGCGGCGGCTGGTACGAGCACGAGTGGAAGGCGTACGGCTACGGGTTCCCCGCCGCCGGAGATCGGCTTCGGATGCTGAACGAGGGCGTTCAGATCATGAGTCAGGCCTGGAGGACGGGCCATGCGACGCTCGACGGGCGCTACTTCCAGGTCGACGACGCCATCGTGCAGCCGACTCCACTGCAGGACGGCGGGATTCCGCTGTGGATCGCCGGCGGCGGTGAGAAGGTCACGCTGAAGATCGCCGCGAAGTACGCGCAGTACACCAACTTCGGGGGCACTCCAGAGGAGTTCACGGCGAAGAGCGAGATCCTGCGAGCGCACACGCAGACCGTCGGCACCGACTTCGACGCGATCGTGCGCTCGGCCAACTTCAACACCGTCATCGGCGCGACCGAGGCCGAGGTCGAGGATCGCCTTGCGGCCATCGAGGCGCGCCTCGCGCCGCACCTCGGCGACCGCACCGCCGGCGTCATGCACAACTACCGCAGCGAACAGGCGCTCGGCGTCGGCACACCAGAGCAGGTCATCGAGCGGCTGCAGGAGATGAAGCGCCGTGGCCTCGGCTACGCGATCCACTACTTCCCAGAGTCGGCCTACGACCGCTCCGGCGTTGAGCTCTTCGAGCGGGAGGTCATGCCGGCCCTGAGCTGACCCACTCAGCACCCCAGGAAGCCCCGAGTGGCGCCGGCCGCGGGCGCAGGCGCGATGATGGAGGCATGAGCAATGAAGCCGTCCTCGTCGATGTCGTCCGCACGCCCGTAGGGCGGGGCAAGCCCGGCGGTTCCCTGTCTGGAGTGCATCCCGTCGACCTCGCGGCGGGGATGCTGGAGGCGGTCCTCGAGCGAAACGGCCTCGAATCCGGTCAGGTCGACGACGTGCTGCTCGGCTGCGTCAGTCAGGTCGGCGACCAGGCGATGAACATCGCCCGGCAAGCTGTGCTGGCGGCCGGCTTCGACGAGCGCATACCCGGAACCACGATCGACCGGCAATGCGGCTCCAGCCAGCAGGCGGTGCACTTCGCCGCAGCCGGAATCGCGGCCGGTGAAAGCGACATCGTCATCGTCGGCGGTGTCGAGTCGATGAGTCGCGTGCCGCTGGGATCGTCCGCGGCGGGCGGCTCGCCGATGTCACCGCGCCTGCGCGCCCGCTACCCGCAGGGGCTGGTGAATCAAGGCGTCAGCGCCGAGCTGATCGCCCAGCGCTGGGGCTTCGACCGGCAGGCGCTGGATGCCTTCGCGGCGGATTCCCACGCCCGTGCCGCCCGAGCCTGGCAGGACGGCTTCTTCGACCGGACGGTCGTCGCCGTGCCCGAGGCGCCAGGCGCGATGGCGGATGAGACGGTGCGCGCGGGCACCACCGTCGAGAAGCTGGCCGGACTCCCGGCATCTTTCCGCACCGACGCGCTCGCCGCGCGCTTTCCGGACCTCGAGTGGAGCATCACCCCCGGCAACTCCTCGCCGCTCACCGATGGGGCTTCCGTGGCACTCCTGATGAGCGCGGATCGCGCCGAGCAGCTCGGGCTGACGCCACGTGCACGATTCCGCGCGTTCGAGGTCATCGGCGACGACCCGATGATGATGCTCACCGGGCCCATCCCGGCGACCCGTCGCGTGCTGGAGCGGGCAGGCCTCGACATCGATGACCTCGACGCGTACGAGGTGAACGAGGCGTTCGCCTCGGTCCCACTGGCCTGGGCAGCCGAGTTCCACGCCGATCCGCTGAAGCTCAACCCTCGTGGTGGTGCCATCGCGCTCGGGCACGCGCTGGGGTCGTCGGGCACCCGCCTGCTGGGCACCCTGCTCGATCACCTGGAGGCGACCGGCGGGCGGCTCGGCCTGCAGACCATGTGCGAGGGCGGCGGCATGGCGAACGCCCTCATCCTCGAACGTCTCTGACGGCCGATCGGCCCCGGCGGAGAAGAAGAACGGGCAGACACGCTGCCTGATCACGTCTACGTGTCAGCACGGATCTTTACCCCCAGGCCTTGTGCGCGCAGGATGCCAGAGGGATGATTCCGCCTGGACCGGTCACTGGGGCGGTTCACGGCAGTCGGGCGCCTGGGACTCCGCCCGGCCCAGCACGGCCGAGTGGAATCGCACGGCCGAGATTGTGAGGCATCATGCGCGGATCTCGTGCGCTCATTGCCGCCGGTGCCGTCCTGGCACTGGCGCTGACCACGCCGACGGTCGCGTCGGCGGCATCCGACCCGCCTGCGCCGCAGGAATGGTCCAACCAGGTGGCCATGCCCTACAGCCTCACCGTGGACGGGCAGCGTGTGCTCGTCGCGGACGGTGCGCTGGGGATCATCGGGCAGCTTCAGCCCAATGGCTCGATCGCGAACATCATCACCGGGGCAGAGGGCACCACCAGCGTCGCCACACGCGGCAAGTGGATGGCCTACACGACCTCCGTCGAAACGGGTGAAGAGGCGCCACCCGCGGAGAGTGGGCTTGAGATCATCGGACCGAACGGCCCGATGCCCTACGTCGACCTGCACGCCTACGAGTACGCGAACAACCCCGACGGGGGCAACACCTACGGTTTCGTCGACGGATGCCTTGCCGACGGCGGGAGCAATCCGGGCCTGCTCGACGCGCACGCGTACACCGTGGTCTCTTACCGAGGCGCGTGGCTGGTGGCGGATGCCGGAGCCAACGTCATCTGGCATGTGACCAATGACGGCGACATCAGCGTCTTCGCCGTGCTGCCGGCGGTGCCGGTCACGGTCGACGCGCAGGTGATGGCGATCATGGGGCTGCCGGACTGCGCGCTGGGGTCCACGTTCAACGCCGAACCCGTGCCGACGGGACTGGCCGTGGGGCCGGGCAACGTCGTCTACGTCAGCACACTGCCGGGCTTCCCGGGCATGGTGACGGGGGCCGGCCAGCTGTGGCGCATCGACCGCAGCGGTGAGCCGACGGCGATCGCCGCTGGGCTCTCCGGTCCGACGAGCATCTCGATGGCAGGTCCTGACGCGCTGTACGTCGCGCAGCTGTTCGGCGGCGGCATCGCGAAGGTGTCGACCTCTGGCCAGCACCTGGGCTTCACTCCGCTGCCGAACGCACTCGCGGTGTCGACTGCCTCGAACGGCACGCTGTGGGCGGCCACCGCGGCCGCCACGGACGATGTCGGAAACCCGACTGGTCCCGGCACGATCGTCAGCATCTCGAAGGGCAAGGTCAAGGTCAACGGCCACATTCTGCGCTGACACACGAGCCCACCGACACAGGGAGACCCCCGCCGACCCGATTCGGCGGGGGTCTCGCGGTCTGTGACCGCGGCGGGAGGCTGCGACAGCGCTCACCGCTGCACGGAGGATGACGGCACCCGATTCCGATCTGAGCCTTCTTCCGCGCACCAGCAGTTCTACGTGCGCGAGTTGTCCTCGGGGTGAACGGGAAGGGAACAATCCGCTCTTCGTTCACAGATCGCAGATAGTAGGTGTCCCTAGTAATTGCTCGTGAGGCCAACTATCATTGTCACTGTGCCAAAGAAGGCGCAGAGGAGTGTCAGCACAATGTCCCGATTGATCCCCCATTTCATCGGCGGAAAGCCCGTTGAGTCCACCGGCGGCCGCGTCGCGGACGTGTTCGATCCCAGTACAGGCGCCGTGCAGGCGCACGTGCCGCTGGCAAGCGCCTCCGAGGTGCGCGACGTGATCGCGAACGCCGAGGCCGCGCAGCCCGAATGGGCCGCCATGAACCCGCAGAAGCGCGCCCGCGTGATGATGCGCTTCGTCGAACTCGTGAACCGCGACATGGACGACCTGGCACGACTGCTCTCCAGCGAGCACGGCAAGACCTTCGATGACGCGAAGGGCGACATCCAGCGCGGTCTCGAGGTGATCGAGTTCTGCATCGGGGCACCACACCTGCTCAAGGGCGAGTACTCCACGGGAGTCGGCGCCGGCATCGACGTGTACTCGATGCGTCAGCCCCTCGGCGTCGTCGCCGGCATCACCCCGTTCAACTTCCCCGCCATGATCCCGCTGTGGAAGGCCGGCCCCGCCCTGGCATCCGGCAATGCGTTCGTCCTCAAGCCGAGCGAGCGGGACCCCTCTGTGCCGGTCCGCCTGGCCGAGCTGTTCCTTGAGGCGGGCCTGCCCGCCGGCGTCTTCAACGTCGTGCACGGCGACAAGGAGGCCGTCGACACGCTGATCACCGATCCGCGCATCCAGGCAGTCGGCTTCGTCGGTTCGACCCCGATCGCCGAGTACATCTACACGACCGCGATCAACCACGGCAAGCGCGCGCAGTGCTTCGGCGGGGCGAAGAACCACATGATCGTCATGCCCGACGCCGACCTCGACCAGGTCGCCGACGCCCTCATCGGCGCGGGCTACGGATCGGCCGGCGAGCGCTGCATGGCGATCTCCGTCGCAGTTCCCGTGGGGGAGGAGACGGCGGATGCCCTCGCCGCCAAGCTCACCGAGCGCGTCGCCGAACTCAAGGTCGGCCCGTCACTCGCCGAGAACGTCGACTACGGTCCACTCGTGACGGCGGATGCTGTGAACCGCGTCATCGGATACATCCAGCAAGGGCTCGACGAGGGGGCGACGCTGCTCGCCGACGGCCGCGGCTTCGAGGTCGAAGGTCACGAGCAGGGTTTCTACCTCGGACCCACCCTGTTCGACCACGTCACCACCGACATGGCGATCTACCGCGAAGAGGTCTTCGGCCCGGTGCTGGTGATCGCGCGGGCCGCTGACTACGAAGAGGCGCTGGCGATGGCATCCGATCACGAATACGGCAACGGCGTCGCGATCTTCACCCGCGACGGCGACGCCGCCCGCGACTTCGCGGCGCGCGTGAACGTCGGAATGGTCGGCGTGAACGTGCCGATCCCCGTGCCGATCGCGTATTACACGTTCGGCGGCTGGAAGAAGTCCGGCTTCGGCGACCTCAACCAGCACGGCACCGACGCGTTCCGCTTCTACACGAAGACCAAGACGGTGACGAGCCGCTGGCCCTCGCACGGAGTGCGCGACGGTGCCAGCTTCGTCATCCCCACGATGTGACCGATACGACCAGGACTGAGACGATGACACCCGTCACCACCCCCACCGCCGTCAGCGCGGAAGAGCGCGAGGCGATCCTCGGCGCCGTTCGAGACTTCGCCGAGTCCGAGCTCGCGCCGTACGCGGCCGAGCGCGACGAAAAGCACATCTTCCCGCGCGAATCGCTGCACAAGGCCGGTGAGCTGGGCCTTGGCGGCATCTACATCCGCGAGGACTTCGGCGGCACAGGACTCGCCCGCGTCGACACCGTCGCGATCTTCGAGGAGCTCGCCAAGGGCGACCCGGCTGTGGCCGCGTACATCTCGATCCACAACATGGTCGCGTGGATGATCGACACGTACGGCGACGAGGCGCAGCGCGGCCAGTGGCTGCCGAAGCTCACCGCGATGGAGGAGTTCGGCGGGTACTGCCTCACTGAGCCGGGCGCGGGATCGGATGCTGCGAACATCGCCACCAGCGCGACGCGTGACGGCGACGATTATCTGCTCACGGGTGTGAAGCAGTTCATCTCCGGTGCGGGCGAGGCCGCGGTGTACGTCGTGATGGCGCGCACCGGCGACGCCGGCTCTGGGGCCAAGGGGATCAGCGCCTTCCTCGTCCCGGGCGACGCCGAGGGGCTCAGCTTCGGCGCCCCGGAGAAGAAGATGGGCTGGCACGCCCAGCCCACCCGCCAGGTGATCTTCGACGGGCTGCGCGTTCCAGCATCCGCCATGCTCGGTGACGAGGGCCGCGGATTCGCGATCGCGATGTCGGCGCTCAACGGCGGCCGTCTCAACATCGCCGCCTGCTCGCTCGGCGGCGCGCAGTGGGCACTCGAGAAGGCCGTGCAGTACGTGCACGAGCGGGTCGCCTTCGGTGAGCCGCTGGCCGAGAAGCAGTCGATCCTGTTCACGATCGCCGACATGCGCACCGAGCTGCAGGCCGCGCGACTGATGGTGCGCGATGGTGCGCAGGCGGTGGATGAGAAGGCGCCGGATGCCACGATGCGCTGCGCCATGGCCAAGCGCTTCGCCACTGATGCCGGATTCGATGTCGCCAACAAGGCCCTTCAGCTGCACGGCGGCTACGGGTACCTTCAGGACTACGGGGTCGAGAGGGTCGTGCGTGACCTGCGCGTGCACCAGATCCTGGAAGGGACGAACGAGATCATGCGACTCATCGTCGGGCGAGAGATGCTGCGCCCTGCCGGATCCGCCTCCCTCCAGCGAAGCGGCGGAAATCAGATGCGGAGCGCGTCATGACGCGCATCGCATTCCTCGGCCTTGGCCACATGGGCCTGCCGATGGCTGTGAACCTGGTCAAGGCCGGGCACGAGGTGCGCGGCTACGATCCGGTTCCTGCGGCCGTCGAGGCCGCATCGGCGGCAGGCGTGCCGGTCGCCTCGTTCGGCATCGATGCGGTCGCCGGCACTGAGGTCGTCATCACGATGTTCCCCGCCGGCAAGCACGTGATCGCCGCGTATCAGGACGGCGTGCTCGCGGCTGCTGATCCTGGCACGCTGTTCATCGAGTCGTCGACCATCGCGGTCGATGAGGCGCGCACCGCGCACGAGATGGCGCTCGAGGCCGGTCACCGCAGTATCGACGCTCCCGTCTCAGGTGGCGTGGTGGGGGCCGAGAACGGCACGCTCGCGTTCATGGTGGGCGGCTCGGATGCTGACTTCGCGGCCGCTCTGCCGCTGCTGGAGGTCATGGGCAAGCGCATCGTGCACTGCGGCGGGCCTGGCCTCGGCCAGGCCGCGAAGGTCTGCAACAACATGGTGCTGGCGGTCTCGCAGATCGCCGTCGCCGAGGCCTTCGTGCTCGGGGAGCGGCTTGGTCTCGAGCATCAGGCACTGTTCGACGTGGTGTCGCAGGCCTCGGGTCAGTGCTGGTCGATCACGACCAACTGCCCCGTGCCGGGGCCGGTGCCCACGAGCCCTGCGAACCGCGACTACCAGCCCGGCTTCGCCGGTGCCCTGATGGCGAAGGACCTCGGACTCGCACTGCAGGCGATCGAGCAGACCTCGACGGATGCCAGGATGGGCCGACTCGCGCAGGAGCTCTACGCCGCGTTCGCCGCCGGTGACGGTGCGCATCGGGACTTCTCGGGCATCATCACCGACATCCGCGCCGGCGAAGTCTGATTCCGGCCGGACATCCTGCACAGAAATCCCCGATCCGCACACGGAATGGGGATTCGGTGTGCTGTGCGGGAAGAAGTGTGCAGGCGTGCACGACCCGAGGCGGCTGCGCCGCCTGGGATACTGGAGGGGCCGCAGCGTCGCGGCGGATGGAGTGAAGATGCCTGAAGAGAATGTCGCCGAGTACGAGACGATCCTCGTCGAACAACGAGGACGGGTGGGCTGGATCACCCTCAACAGGCCGGAGGCGCTCAACGCGCTGAACCGTCAGGTCGCCGTGGAAGTCGCCGGTGCGGCCGAGGCGTTCGACGCTGATGACGGCATCGGCGCGATCGTCGTCACGGGGTCGGAGAAGGCGTTCGCCGCTGGAGCCGACATCAAGGAGATGGAGTCGAAGACAGCATCCGAGATGCTCGAGACCGACCACTTCGGCGCGTGGACCCGTTTCGCGGCGGTGCGCACTCCTGTCATCGCCGCCGTCTCCGGATACGCTCTCGGCGGCGGATGCGAGGTCGCGATGATGTGCGACATCATCCTCGCCGCCGACTCGGCTCGTTTCGGTCAGCCCGAGATCAACCTCGGCGTCATCCCTGGCATGGGCGGCACGCAGCGCCTGATCCGCGCGGTCGGCTACTACAAGGCGGCCGAGCTGATCCTGTCTGGCCGCATGATCGCGGCCGATGAGGCGGAGCGCATCGGCCTCGTGTCGCGCGTCGTCCCGGCATCCGATCTGCTCGATGAGGCGGGGAAGCTCGCCGAGACGATCGCATCGAAGTCGCTGCCTTCGCTGTACGCGGCGAAGGCGACGCTGGATGCCGCCATGGAGACGTCTCTGGCAGATGGTGTCCTGGTCGAGAAGCAGCAGTTCGCCGCCCTGTTCGACACGGCCGACCAGAAGGAGGGGATGGCTGCGTTCCGCGAGAAGCGCCCCCCTCACTTCCATCACCGATGAGCACCGTCATGGACACGCAGCCCGACGATGCCGACCTGAAACTGTCAGAAGAGGACCGCCGAGAGCTCGTGGAGTGGACCGTCGCGTGCGCCGAGCGGATGCTGCCGCTGTTCCTCGCCGAGCGTCCGGAGGACGTGCGTCCCCGCGAGGCGCTGGAGGCTGCGCAGGCGTTCATCCGCGGTGATCTCGACATCGACGAAGTGCGCGAGCGCTCGTTCGGCAGTCACGCCGCCGCGCGTGAGGCATCCGACGCGTCAGCAGTGGCCGCCGCGCGCGTGTGCGGGCAGGCCGCGGCGGTCGCGCACATGGCAGGGCACGCCAGGCAGGTGCCGCGCTACACAGCCAAGGCGTTCCCTGGCGATCGTTCGCGCCGCGACGAGGAGCTCGCCTGGCAGCGCATGCGCGTGCCGGAGCGCTTCGACCGGTACGTGTACGACGGGGACTGAGGCCTCGGCCCGTTGAGACGTGTTCAGCCGCGCAGGTCAGCGAGCGCCTTCTCGAGGCGGCGTTCGCGCGTGGCATCCTGCTTCGCGTCGGCGATCGAGCGTGCGATCTCCTTGCGGCGCGAATAGGACAGAGCGTCGAAGGCCGTGCGCGCGGCGGGGTCGGATGCCAGTGCCGTGGCCAGTGCGTCAGGGATGTCCACCGTGCGCTCGGCCGTGTCGGCCGCGATCACGGCGTCGAACTCGTCGCCCAGTTCGACCGCCATCTCGGCGCGGACGGCCTTGCTGAACCCGATCAGGTTCTTGCCGCCCATCCGCGACAGGCGCAGCTTCGCGACGCGCTCGCCGATCCTCACGGCGACGGGAAACGCCTTGGCGGTGCTGAGGGTCGCCACCTGCTCATCCGAGAGCACGATCGCTCCGGCGGGGCCCATCGGCTCGAGGACGGTGTGCAGTCGAAGCTCGGTCATGGCGCGATCCTACGCGCGTGGTGCGGGGAACTGGGCGCTGATCGCGTCGTTGCGCTCGGTGATGACGCGTGCCAGATGGCGGCGCATGACGACGGCGTCCACCGCGCGGCCGAGCAGTCCGAACGGCGACCGGAACTCGATCGTGTCTCGCATCAGCGTGCCGTCCGTGGTGGGGAGGAACTCGTGCGTGTGCAGGAACGCGGCGAAGGGACCCTTCGTCTGCCGGTCGCTGAAGCCGTGTGGCCGATCGACGTCGAACACGAGAGAGGTCATCCGGAACCGCACGCCGAAGTGCCGCGCAGCCCACGTGATCTGCTCGCCTTCGTGGAGCATTCCCGAGGTTCGTCCTGCCGCCACGCGCTCGTCGTGGCTGCTCTGCGATTCCAGGTGCAGTCCGACGTCGAGTGAGAGGTCGAAGACCTGCTCGGAAGGTGCGGGGATCACTCGCTCCAGGACGATGGTGGCCATCAGAGCGGATCGGGCAGCGGACGAGGATCCGTGAAGTCCCCGGCGTTCTTGCGCAGCCGCGCGACGATTCCCACCAGGGCGTTCGCGTCATCGGCATCCAGGCCGGGGGAGGAGAACACCTCGGTGTTCAGCGCGGCCGTGGCGCGTTCGACGAGGTCGCGGCCGGTATCAGTGAGCGTCAGCAGCGCCGCACGTCCGTCGTGCGGGTGCGGATCGCGGCGCACCAGGCCGTCGCGCACCAGCCGCTCCGCGGTGCTTGTCACGCTGGTCGCGTGCACCTGCAGGCGGGCGACGACACTCGACAGGGGGAGGGTTCCCGAGCGGCTGAAGGCCAGCAGTCGTAGCACCTCGTACCGGGCGAAAGTCACACCGAACGGCTTCAGCGCAGCATCCACCCGCGCCAGCAGCAGCTGCTGGGCACGCATGATCGAGGTGACCACCGCCATCCCCTCGGCGGCATCCGTCCACCCGTGCGCGAGCCACTGCCGCTTCGCCTCGGCGAGCGGATCGATCGGCAGGGGACGGGGTCGAGCCATGAGGCCACGCTATCGGCTCGTGCGAAAGAACCAGCGATTCCGACACTGTGTATACATTCCGTGCAAGATTTCACGGCTCCTGTGCCGGTGCTTGGCGCATTGGCTACATAGAGTCGTGAAACGCGATTGGGTACGCGGAAAATGGCCGGATAGACTCAAATCCGGCGTGAGGAGGCTCGATGAAGATCTACGTTCTGGTGAAGGAAGTGCCCGACACCTACGGCGACCGCAAGCTCGATCTGGAGACAGGTCTGGCCGATCGTGCGGCCGGTGATGTCGTGCTCGATGAGATCACCGAACGTGCTCTCGAAGTGGCGCTCACCTACGCCGACAAGAACGCCGGCACCGAGGTCGTGGCCCTGTCGATGGCATCAGAGTCCTCGACGGCATCGATCCGTCGCGCACTCGCGATCGGCGCCGCAGCTGCAGTGCACGTCGTCGATGAAGACCTGCGCGGGGCCGACCTGACGCTCACGGCTGAAGCGCTCGCCGCCGCCATCCGCCGCGGCGAGCCTGACCTCGTGATCACCGGCAATCTCTCCACTGACGGCTCGGGCGGTGTCATCCCCGCCATGCTCGCCGAGCACCTCGGGTTCGCCCAGGCCACCGCGCTGAGCGCTCTGGAGATCTCCGCCGACCAGGTCACCGGCACTCGCACGGGCGATGACGGCACCCAGCAGGTCACCGCGCCGCTGCCGGCCGTGATCTCGATCACCGAGGCGCTGCCGGATGCCCGGTTCCCCAACTTCAAGGGCATCATGGCCGCGAAGAAGAAGCCCCTCGAGGTGCTCTCGCTGGCCGATCTCGGCGTCTCCGTCGACCCGGCTGAGGCGCCCCGCTCGATCATGACGACCGTGGCGGAGAAGCCCGCGCGCGCGGCAGGTGTCAAGATCACCGACGAGGGCGATGCCGCCGCTCAGCTCGTCGAGTTCCTCGCACAGAACAGGCTGGTGTGACATGGCGTACCCCGCGAACCCGATCCTCGTCCTCGTCGACGTCGACCCCGTCGGAGGCGCTGCCAGCAGCACTGCCGCGCTGATCGGTGCAGCCTCGACCGTCGGCGCCCCGGTCGCGCTGATCGTCGGCGGCAGCCAGGCAGCGGTCGATGCGGCCGCGGCCGCCGGCGCGCAGGTCGTGCTCACCGCCGCCGGTGACGCCGGCTCGCTGACCGTGCCGGTCGTCGACGCGCTGCAGGCCGCCTACGCACAGGTGCAGCCGGACGCCGTGCTGATCTCGAACTCGATCGCCGGCCGCGACGCCGCAGGTCGCCTCGCCGTGCGCGAGAAGCTCGCACTCTCGGTGGATGCCGTCGGCGTCGCCCGCGACGATGAGGGCGTCACCGCTCAGCACTCCGTCTACGGCGGCTCGTTCCTCACCGCATCCGCTCCCACGTTCGGCGCCCCCGTCATCACGGTGCGCCAGGGTGCGGTCGACGCCCGTGCCGAGGCCGCGACGCCCGCTGTCGAAGAGCTTTCGGTGACAGCATCCGGTGCCGCCGCGGCCACGGCCGGCGAGATCGCCGCCGAGGAGAAGACCTCGTCGCGTCCAGAGCTGCGCGGTGCCGCGCGGGTCGTCTCGGGTGGACGTGGACTCGGCTCGAAGGAGCAGTTCGCACTCGTCGAGCAGCTGGCCGACACGCTCGGTGCCGCTGTCGGCGCCTCGCGCGCCGCCGTCGACGCCGGATACGTCCCATACGCACACCAGGTCGGTCAGACCGGTGTCTCGGTGTCGCCGCAGCTGTACATCGCGCTCGGCATCTCGGGCGCCATCCAGCACCGCGCCGGCATGCAGACCGCCAAGACGATCGTCGCGATCAACAAGGACGGCGAGGCGCCGATCTTCGACGTCGCCGACTTCGGCATCGTCGGTGACGTGTTCACCGTCGTGCCGCAGCTGATCGAGGCGCTCGAAGCGCGGAAGAACTAGTCATGGCTGAGCGGATGCTGCGCCGCGGCCTGCCGCGGGTGAACGGCGGCGAGCCCTGGCCCCCTGCCACGACGGTCGACGTCCCCGGCTCTGCTGCTGCTCCGGTTGCTGCCGCTGCGGCGTCGACAGCACGGGATCTCGCCGAGAGCACGGATTCTTCACGCGAACAGGCCGTGCACTCGGCAGCATCCGGTGCAGTCGCGGAAGCGACCGCACCCGCCACGCCTGCCACGCCAGCCGTCGCGGCAGCGACCGCGGGCGTGAGCCTGCGCCGAGGTCTGCCCCGTGTCGCGGGTGGCGAGCCCTGGCCTCCGGCCGGCGCATCGGCCGCGGTCGCCGCACCGGTGGCATCCGCTGTCGCGGTGTCGGATGCTGTCGCCCAGCCGACTGTCGAGGCTGCCCCGTCTGCATCCACGCCGGTCGCCGTCGCACCGACCGCAACCGTCACGTCGACGGTCGACGGGGCCAGCCTGCGCCGCGGACTTCCGCGTGTTGCGGGCGGCGAGCCGTGGCCTCCGGCCGGCGCCGCGCGCGTCACCGTGACGACCACTCAGGAGGCCGTCGCCGAGGCGCCCGCCCAGGCAGCCGAGATCGCAGAGGCCCCGGGGACGGCCGTCGCCGTGGCATCCGCCACCGATGTCTCCACCCCGCTGCCGTTCACTCGCACGGTCTGGCAGGGCAAGGCGCCCCGCCATGCCGCAGAGCCGCTGCCGCAGCCGTCGAAACTGCGCCCGACGTGGCCGCAGGCCATCGGCGGACTGCTGGGCCTTGCCTCCCTCGGCCTGCTGGCGGTCGCCGCCGTCTTCTTCGTGCGGACGTTCCTCAGCCTTCCGTTCATGCAGGACTTCCTGACCACGTACCCGGGCGAGTACCACCCGGCGATCGAGGTCGCACCTGGCTTCGCGCCCTGGATCGGCTGGCAGCACTTCTTCAACATCTTCCTGATGGTGCTGATCATCCGCTCGGGTCTCGGTGTGCGCACCGAGAAGCGGCCGACGGTGTTCTGGACCCCCAAGGGCAACGCCAAGGGCAAGATCAGCCTGACCCTGTGGTTCCACCAGTCGCTCGACATCCTGTGGCTGGTCAACGGCGTGATCTTCGTCGTGCTGATCATCGCCACCGGACACTGGGTGCGGATCGTGCCGACGAGCTGGGAGGTCTTCCCGAACGCGCTGTCAGCGGGCCTGCAGTACGTCTCGTTCGACTGGCCCACAGACAACGGCTGGGTGAACTACAACAGCCTGCAGCAGCTGGCCTACTTCACGACCGTCTTCATCGCCGCGCCACTTGCGGCGATCACCGGCTTCCGGATGTCGGGCCTGTGGCCGAAGAAGGCCGAGAAGCTCTCGAAGGCCTACCCGGTGGAGTGGGCGCGCGCGCTGCACTTCCCGATCATGCTGTACTTCGTGGCGTTCATCATCGTGCACGTGGCGCTGGTGTTCCTCACCGGGGCGCTGCGCAACCTGAACCACATGTTCGCCTCGATGGGGTCCGTCGACGGCGTCGAGTACGCCGCCAACTGGACGGGCTTCTGGGTGTTCGTGCTGGCCATGGTCGTCGTCGCCGGTGGCTGGTTCGCCGCGCGTCCGCTGGTGCTGGCCCCGATCGCGAAGCTGTTCGGGCAGGTGTCCGGGCGCTGAGTCGTGCATTCACATGAGAGGTCCCTTCGCCGCGGCGAGGGGACCTCTCGCTTTCCCCAGCAGCAAGAACCCCTGTTCTTCAGGCGTCACATCCCAGGAACCGCCGGGCTTCTTCACGAGCGCTCAGTAGTCTGAGCGAAACTGTCAGAGCAGCAACGAACGAAGCAGAGACCGACGGGGATGTCGGGCAGGAGGATCGCAGTGACGCAGATCGGAATAGTGCGGGAAGGGCCGGACGAGGCGCGGGTCGCCGCGACGCCGGCGACCGTGCAGACGCTGAGAAAGCTCGGCTACGAGGTGGCCGTCGAGACCGGCGCGGGTGCGCGTTCGTCCTACCCCGACGAGGAGTACCGGCAGGCCGGTGCCGAGATCGTGTCCGCCGCCGAGGCGTGGTCGCGCCCGGTGGTGCTGAAGGTGAACCCGCCGTCGGATGCTGAGATCGCCGCCCTGGCAGACGGAGCGACCCTCATCGCCCTGCTGTCGCCGGCGCTGAAACCCGAGCTCGTCGAGAAGCTCGCCCAGCGCGGCATCACGGCACTCGCCCTCGACGCCGTTCCTCGGATCTCGCGCGCCCAGTCGATGGACGTGCTGAGCTCGATGGCGAACATCGCCGGGTACCGCGCCGTGGTCGAGGCCGCACACGAGTTCGGCAGGTTCTTCACCGGGCAGGTCACTGCCGCCGGCAAGGTCCCGCCGGCGAAGGTGCTCGTCGCCGGTGCCGGCGTCGCTGGCCTTGCCGCCATCGGCGCAGCATCCAGCCTCGGCGCGATCGTGCGCGCCACTGACCCTCGCCCAGAGGTCGCCGACCAGGTCTCGTCGATCGGCGGCACATACATCCCCGTCGACGTCGAGGTCGAGAAGTCGACCGACGGCTACGCGAAGGCGACCAGCGCCGACTACGACCGGCGCGCCGCCGAGATCTACACCGAGCAGGCAGCCGACGTCGACATCATCGTCACCACGGCGCTGATCCCCGGCCGTGCAGCGCCCCGCCTCATCACGGCATCCGATGTCGCCCGCATGAAGCCGGGCAGCGTCATCGTCGACATGGCCGCAGCGCAAGGCGGCAACGTCGAGGGCTCGGTCGCGGGGGAGCGGACCGTCACCGACAACGGCGTGATCATCCTCGGCTACACCGACCTCGCATCGCGCCTCGCGACCCAGGCCTCGCAGCTGTACGGCACCAACGTCGCCAACCTCGTCGAGCTGCTGACGCCGAACAAGGACGGTGCGCTGAGCATCGACTTCGAAGACGTCGTGCAGCGTTCCGTGACCGTCGTGCGCGACGGCGAGGTCACCTGGCCGCCGCCAGCGGTGCAGGTCGCCGCGGCGCCGTCACCCGCTGCGGCCAAGACGGAGCCGGCGCCGATCGCCGAGCAGAAGAAGATGAGCGCGGGCAAGAAGATCGCACTGATCGTCGTCGGCATCGCCGCGCTGTTCGTCGTCAACCTGTTCGCCCCTGACCCGCTGCCGCAGCACTTCACCGTGCTGATGCTGTCGGTGGTGATCGGCTTCTACGTGATCGGCAAGGTGCATCATGCACTGCACACCCCGCTGATGTCGGTCACCAATGCGATCTCCGGAGTGATCATCGTCGGCGCCATGCTGCAGATCACCGATTCGAACCCGCTCGTGCAGGTCGTCGCCGCGGTCGCGGTGCTGCTGGCCAGCATCAACATCTTCGGTGGCTTCGCCGTCACGAGGCGAATGCTCAACATGTTCGTGAAGGGCGGCCAGAAGTGACCGTCGACGCACTCGCCGGGGCGGCCTATATCGTCGCCGCCCTGCTGTTCATCCTGAGCCTCGCCGGTCTCAGCCGCCACGAATCCGCCCGCGCGGGTGTCGTCTACGGCATCGTCGGCATGGCCATCGCGCTTCTCGCGACCCTCGCCCTCACCATCGCCGACGCCTGGGGCGGCACCGGTGCTCTGCTCGGGCTCACCCTGCTCGGCGTCGGAGTGCTCGTCGGCGCCGCCATCGGGCTGTGGCGCGCCAAGGTCGTGAAGATGACCGAGATGCCGGAGCTGATCGCCCTGCTGCACAGCTTCGTCGGTCTCGCCGCCGTGCTGGTCGGCTGGAACGGCCACCTCGCGCACGCCGCCATCCCGCCGCAGCTCGTCGACATCCACAACGCCGAGGTCTTCGTCGGCATCTTCATCGGCGGCGTGACGTTCACCGGCTCGATCGTGGCGTATCTGAAGCTGTCGGCGAAGATCTCGTCGCGTCCGCTGATGCTGCCCGGCAAGAACCTGCTCAACGTCGGCGCACTCGTCGCGTTCGTCGGGCTCACCACCTGGTTCGTCATCGACCAGCAGCTCTGGCTGCTGATCGCCGTGACCCTGCTGTCGTTCGCATTGGGCTGGCACCTGGTCGCCTCGATCGGCGGCGGCGACATGCCGGTGGTCGTCTCGATGCTGAACAGCTACTCGGGCTGGGCGGCCGCCGCGGCCGGTTTCCTGCTGAACAACGATCTGCTGATCGTCACCGGTGCGCTGGTCGGCTCGTCCGGTGCGTACCTGTCGTACATCATGTGCAAGGCGATGAACCGGTCGTTCATCTCGGTCATCGCCGGAGGGTTCGGCATCGTGGCATCCGCCTCCTCCGACGAGGACTACGGAGAGTACCGCGAGACCAGCGCGGCCGGTGCGGCGGCGATGCTCACCTCGGCGAAGTCCGTCGTGATCACGCCCGGCTACGGGATGGCCGTGGCGCAGGCGCAGTATCCCGTCGCCGACCTCGTCGCCCGGCTGCGCGAGCGCGGCGTGGATGTGCGCTTCGGCATCCATCCCGTCGCAGGGCGCCTGCCGGGGCACATGAACGTGCTGCTGGCCGAGGCGAAGGTGCCGTACGACATCGTGCTCGGCATGGATGAGATCAATGACGACCTGGCGTCGACGAGCGTCGTGCTGGTGATCGGCGCCAACGACACCGTGAACCCCGCCGCCGCTGAGGATCCGGGCAGCCCGATCGCCGGGATGCCGGTGCTGCGGGTCTGGGAGGCCGAGAACGTCATCGTGTTCAAGCGGTCGATGGCCGCGGGCTATGCCGGAGTGCAGAACCCGCTGTTCTTCCGCGACAACACGCAGATGCTGTTCGGTGACGCCAAGGAGCGCGTGGAGGACATCATCCGGGCGCTCTGAGCCCGGGACGAGAATGGCCCTCCCGCGCACAGCGGGAGGGCCATTCTCATGTGAGGCTCAGCGCACGAAGCGCACCTCGGTGAGGGTCTCGCCGAGGAACGGCTCGGTGTGGCTGGCGCCGTCGAGCGTGAAGCCGTTGCGCACGTAGAAACGGTGTGCGCGCGGGTTGTCGTCGGCGACCCACAGGTACAGCGGCTCGTCCTTCTCGACGGCGGCATCGAACAGTGCTTGGCCGAGTCCAGTGCCGTGCTGGTCCTCGAGCAGGTAGATGAAGTACAGCTCCCGCATCGCGGGGGCGTCCTTGTCTCGGGCGGGGCCGGACCCGACGAAGCCGACGATCTCACCATCGACGAGCGCGGCGCTCATCTTGAAGTCGTCGCCCTGACGGGCCCAGTTGGTCCACAGCTCGGCCATGCGGCGCGGTGAGATCCGCTCCAGTGCGGCCTTGCTGATCAGGTGGTCGTAGGTCTCGTGCCACGTCTGCGCGTGCACGCGACCGAGGGCTTCCGCATCGACATCGCGGACCGGACGGACGATGATCTCAGGCTGGGCTTCGGCGCTCATGCCGCGACTCTACGCGCGCGAGGGCGAGAGATGAAATCGACCGGTAACACGTCTGGCGCTCTGTAGCAACCGTCCAATCAAGTTGGGGTGCACGTCGTCGGATCACTACTATCGCCCTTTGTGAATGTGATCTGGCGCACCATCCTCGTGATCCTCCAGGCCAGGCGGCGGGTCCGCCGCGGTCGAGTGCTCGCGCCGACGGAGATCGGGCGTGTCCGGCTGACCACGCTGCCCACGGACCTCGACATCCTGCGGCACATGAACAACGGCCGCTACCTGTCGCTGTTCGATCTCGGCCGCTGGGACCTGTTGATCCGCACCGGGCTGTTCGACGAGATGAAGAACCGCGGCTGGTACGCCGTGGTCTCCAGCCAGACCGTCACGTTCCGCAAGTCGCTGCAGCTGTGGCAGCGCTTCGACGTCGAGTCGCGCATGATCGGACACGACGACAAGGCGATATTCCTCGAGCACCGCGCCGTCGTCGACGGTGAGGTATATGCGCGCGTGATCGTTCGGGCTCGGATGCTGCGCCGCAGCGGCGGCACGGTGAGTCACGAGGAGCTGTTCGCGGCGGTCGGCCAGCCGGAGGGCATCCCTGCCATCGACGAGTGGATCCACGACTGGTCGGCGGCGTCCGTGCTCCCGCCCACCAAGGCGCCGGCGCCGAGCACCTGGAACTGATCAGGCCCGGCGGTCACCTGACTGAGCGGGCAGGGGCGACCGCTGTCGTCGCCGGGCTCGCCGGCGACGCGGCTCCGCTATGGTGGTGCCGAAAGCGACGTGGCGTGGGGGCGCTTCGGGATGGCGGAGGGAATTGTGCACGTCTCAGACACATCTGACATGAAGACCAGACGCAAGACGATGATGCTTGCAGCGAAGCTTCTGGTGGCGCTGGTGGTGGTGGCGGCGCCGGCGCTGATCACCGCGAGCTTCGTGCCGGGAGTCAGCGCGGTCGCCTTCTACGGCGTGCTGGCTGCGACCTTCGGCTGGATGAGCGGCGGCCCGCGAGTGGCCGCTGCTGTGGTCGTCGGGCTCACCGTGTTCGGCAGCATCTCGATACTGCTGCGCGATCAGATCTGGGCGCTGGCGCTGATTCTGGTGCTGCTCGGCGTGGGCTACGGTTATGCGGCCAGTCGTGGAATCGGCAAGGCTGTGCTGCAGCTGCCGATCCTGGTGCCGTACTTCATGCACTCGCCGCCGGCCCTGTTCCGGGATCCACCGGCCATCGGGCCGCAGTATTTTCTCTGGCTCGCCGTGATCATGCTGGTGATGGGGGCGTGGACGATCCTGATTCTCCGCGTAGCGGGCGGAGAACGGCACCTGTCCCCTGTGGAGGCTCCCGCTCCGCGAGTGGCGATCGCCTACGGCACGATCCTCGGCATCATCTCGTCCGCGGTGATGGTCGTGGGGACGACGACGGAGCTCGAGACGCACTGGGTGTGGGTTACGCTCACCCTCTACGTGCTCGCCGACCCGCAGCACCTGTTCACCCCAGCCAAGATGGTCGGGCGCGTCAGTGGCACCCTCGCCGGGTTCATCGTCGTCTCGCTGCTGACGCTCATGCCTCTGCCGGAGTTGGTCGTTGAGATCATCGCGCTGCTGGCACTGTGGATGTGTGCGGTGTTCATGCTGCTGAACCGCCCGTACTGGCAGTACGCGTTCTTCCTCACCGTCGCGGTGGTGCTGATGGATACCTCAGACGTGGATACTCTGCTGCTGGACACCGAGCGGTTCGGCTTCACGATCTTCGGCGCCGCCCTGTCGATCCTGACCGCGCTAGTGGTGAACCTCATCGCCTACCGGCGTGTTGCGCTCACCGCGCCTGACCAGGTGATGCGGTGACCTCCGGCAGCGTCGGTGAGCGGATGCTGTCGGCGACCCTTCTGGGCGTCGCTCGTGACACCCGGGGAGTGCGCCGACTGCGGCGCCCCGCCACAGCATCCGCTCCTGCATTCGAGCTCACATATGTGCGAACGGGGCCGAGCTCAGCGCGCCCGCCCGCTGTGGTGATCCCCGGAGGACCGGGGCTGGGATCCGTCCTCCCATATCGGACGCTGCGCGCGATCGCCGCACGTCGAGGGATCGAGCTGATCATGGTCGAGCACCGGGGCGTCGGACTCTCCCGCACCGATCTCTCCGGTGCGGATCTGCCGCCCTCGGCGATGCGCGTCATCGACGTCGTCGACGACATCGCCGCAGTGCTCGACCACGAAGGCATCCCGCGCGCGCACATCGTCGGCTCGTCGTACGGCAGCTATCTCGCCGCGGGTTTCGGCGTGAGGCATCCCGAGCGGGTCGCGGGGATGCTGCTGGATTCGGCTCTGCAGTCGGCCGACGAGCTCGGTCTCGAGCGCACGGTGATCCGCGGCCTGCTGTGGGAGGCACCGACCGAATCGGCCGCTCTGGTCCGGGAAGCGGCGGCCGCGGGCGTCGAGCAGCGTGTGCTGCTAGACGTGTCGCGGGCGGCGTATGAACTCGGCGGCGATCGGCTGCTGGTGCCGCTGCTGCGCCGTCGCCTTCGGGTCGGGCGTCACCTCATCTGGAAGGCGATCGAGGCTTATGCGACGCGTGACGCCCCCGGTGCGCGAATACCGGGGATCTACGAGTTCGATCTCGCGGGAGTGATCGGGTTCCGCGAACTCGGCTACAGCGCCGTGGCCGATGGCCTGCCGCTGGATCCCGCACTCACCTATGCTCCACTGCGTGATCGCTTCCCGCCCTTCGCGGGGGAGCCTTTCGAACTGAGCGCAACTGTGCGCGCTTTCACCTGGCCGCTGGTGCTGCTGACGGGGTCGCGCGACCTGCGGACTCCACCGGCGATCGCGGCGAGAATAGCGGCGGCTTCGCAGCACGCCGTGACCGTATGCATCGAGAACGGGCACAGCGCGCTCGACACCCATGCGGTCGCTCTGCTGAATGCACTGGAATGGCTCATCGATGGCCGTCAGGAGCTCCTGCCGGCCATCGCCGAGAAGCTGTCCGCCCTGCCGCGGCGCGGCGCAGCAGGGCGGACCGTGTCCTTGCTGGACGCGTGGTCGAGGCGGGCTCACACGCGCTGAGCGTGCACTTCCTCCAGAGCTTCAGCATCGTGCATGCTCATGCCGACGATGGGCTCGCCGTTCCAGACGATGTCATCGCCCATTGCCTTCAGCAGCTGCTCGCGGTGTCCGTGAGCGAGCTTCGCACCGTGGATGATCGCCGCCGGTCCCCACATCATCGCGAACGAGTCGTGCCATCCATGACCGACGTCGTGGACTTCGAGCAGGTCGTGCAGCGAGGTCTTCAGATGCGCGACCGGCTCTGTGAACGCATCCGCGAGCACAGCCAGCCGGATCTGTCGCTCGGTGCCTGCTTCGACGACTGCCGTGGACCCGTTTCGTCCGGCCAGCGCGGCGAGGAACTCGGCTGTCTCGAGAAGGATCACGCCGTTGGTGGGGCGCGGGTTGCATTCGATCGCGTAGAGCTCGCCGTGATGATTGACGAAGTCAAAGGACAGCTGCCCGGTGTATGTGGGATCGAGCTCATCGATGATGCGCTGGGTGTACTCGAGAGTGCGGGTGCTGTCCTCAGCGAGGAACGTGATGCCGGTGCTGTGGGCCCACTGCTCGGGTGCACTGTACGTGCACTGGGCGGTGACCCTTCCATCGACGATGATGCTGTACGTGCAGATCATCGGCCCATCGGTGAAAGGCTGCACGAGCCAGGGCTGATCCGGCGTCGGGTGGCAGTCCTCAACTGCCATCTTGCCCGCCAGTGGGCCCGTGTTCGTGAGCAGGCTCACGCCCCCACGTGAGAACACGGCACGTGCGAAGAATTGAGGGAAGCGCTCAATGGCTGCATGCAGCTCTTCTTTATCAGTGACGATCACGGTTTCCGGAATGGGCACGCCCGCGCGTTCGACGATGCGCTGGAAGCTGCCCTTGTCATGCAATTGAGCGAGTTTGTCGAATCGACCGGTGAACAGCGTGACGGCTGCGGGAAGGTCGGACTTTCGCGCAGCGAGGTAGAACGCCTCCTCGAAAGTGGGGATGATGAGGTCAATCTCGTGGTCATTGACGATGCGCGTTATGTCGTCGATGAACTGGTCGGTTTCGAACCGAGGTGATGCGACCACCGCGTGCGATGAGATGTACCGGGAGTGGCTTCCAATCGCACCGGCATACGTATCGGCGGCGACCACGTAGTGGCCGGTGCTTCCGAATTTTCGGATGATGTCGAGTGCGAACGTGTTCCGGGAGCTTGTGACGAGAATGCGCATTGACTGACCCTTTCGAATTACTGCAGTGTTCATCGAACGTGCTCGAGCTCACCATAGCGCCGAACATCTTTTCTGCACGCCTACCCGGCCTCATGGTCGGGACGCGACAGAGGGGTCAGGGCTGCTCGTGGGCGGCTCTGCGCAGCGCCCGAGTGAAAGCGCCGGTGTCGCGGCTGACCCCGGTGCCGATGATCATTCCGATCGCGATCGCGACGATGGCCCCCGCTGTCTGCAGCAGCAGATTGCTGCTGCCGGCGTTGCCCGACACGACCTCGGTGAGTCCGACGAACCCCATGGAGCCCGGAACCATCATCCAGTAGGCGCAGGTGAGCATCACGCCGGGCGGTGGCGCCGTCGGAAGGTGGGTCACGAGGTAGATCACGGGGACGGCGATCATCGCTCCGATCAGGCCGGACAGCGCCGCGCCGAGCAGGGCGTGGCCCAGCAGTTGGGCGGAGTAGGCGACGGTGAGGGCGAGCAGGATCCACAGGAACGAGCGCTTCGGGGCCACGGAGAAGAAGTAGTATCCGATCGCCACCAGGGGGATCCCCAGCCATGAGGCCCACACACCCAGAGGCGTGCCGGTCGACGTGTGCGGGTGGGAGACGCCGGTGAGGACGATGCCCAGATAGAGGCCGAAGGCGAGCAGGGCGAGGGTGGCAGTGCCGTAGAGCAGGCGGCTTGCGCCGGCGATGATCTGGCCGTTTGTGAGTTCGACTGCGGCGTTGGTGAGCGTGAGGCCGGGTAGAAGGCTGACCAGCGCTGGCGTGACGAAGCTGAGCATGCTTTCGCTCGCCAGGCTGGGAGCGAGGATTCCGACGAGTGCCGTCGCGATGAATGCCGCCGCCACTGGAAGTACCAGTGCAAGCGTTCGCACGCGCGAGCCGGTGAGGACGAGTACGCCGACCACGAGGCCGAGGGCGGCATAGATGGGCAGCGAGGACGGCACAGGGCTGATGATGAGCCCGAATCCTTCGGCGAGGAGCACATGTCCCAGAAGTGCGGTCCAGAACCCGAAGCGCGGGGGTGCGGCGACGATCTGCTGCGTCTGGTCGATCACTGCATCGGGGTCGGTGCGGTCGCGTGCGGCGTGGGTGATGAGCGACTCGAGTGATGCAACCTGATCCAGTCGGAGCGCCTTGGGGGACACCTCGAACACCGCAGTGTGATGGGCGTCGGCGGCGGGATCGTCGATGATCACGAGAGTGGGCAGCGCGACGATGCGCATGTCGGGACGCCCGTAGGTACGCGCGAGAGACGTGATCGACACGGCGACCTCGTTCGTGGGCTGCGAGCCTGCGAGAAGCGCGGCCGACAGCAATCCCAGCATGTCGATGAGGCGTTTAGATCTCGCGGCGATGGGCGGCTGTGGCGCGTCCGTGGCGTGCAGCGCGGCGAGTGCGCGCTGTAGGCGTGAGTGTCGAAGATTCATTCTCGTCCTCCAAAAGTGTGTGGTGAGCCTCGCCGAAGGGCTGCAGACAGTTCAGACAAATTTTGCTTGATTTCGGTGCGGGGTGTACTGCTATGGTGGCGTCTAACCGGGGGCGGGTGTTGTTGTGAAACAACTTCGATACCCGAATGGGCATGAAATCTGCCCGCAGAGTTCGGAGGGGGGAAGCGAAGTGATCTTCGTTTCGGAGGGGGCGATTTATCGCTCCCGAGCTCGATTTCGGCGCGCCCGCAATGCCGTGCGGTCCGCGCTCTCTTTGAATCCTCTCTTTGTCGGAATTCGTTGCATTCGCTCGCGCGACCACCTTGAGAGGATCATTTATGTCTGAACTGTTCCGCGCTGCATCCACCCAGGACGATAGCGCTCAGCTGGAGATCAAGCCCGTTTTCACTCGCCCGGGTGAGGCCGATACGCTGCCCATATTCGAGCTTCCCGAAGGCATGCTCTCGCCGGAGACCGCATACCAGCTCGTGCACGATAAGGCGATGTTGGACGGAAACTCGCGAATGAACCTCGCCACGTTCGTCTCGACGTGGATGGACGATAACGCCCGCAAGATCTACCTGCAGGCCGCTGACAAGAACATGATCGACAAGGACGAGTATCCGGCCACGGCCGAGATCGAGGACCGCTGCTGGCGGATGCTCGCCCACCTCTGGAACGTGCCTGACGCGGATGACACGATCGGCACCTCGACGATCGGATCCTCGGAAGCCTGCATGCTCGGCGGCCTCGCACTGAAGCGGTTGTGGCAGGAGCGTCGCAGGGCCGAGGGCAAGTCGACCGAGCGCCCGAACCTGATCCTCTCCGCCGGCGTTCAGGTCGTGTGGGAGAAGTTCTGCAACTACTGGGATGTCGAGGCGCGCTATGTGCCGGTCACCGAGGAGCACCTGGTGCTCGACGGCTTCGAGCTCGAGAAGTACGTCGACGAGAACACCATCGGTGTCGTCGCGATTCTCGGACAGACCTATACCGGTCTGTATGAGCCGGTGAAGGAGATTGCCGCGAAACTGGACGAGATCCAGGCGAGCACCGGAGTCGACGTGAAGATCCACGTGGACGGTGCATCGGGCGCGATGGTCGCTCCGTTCTGCCAGCCCGAGCTGGAATGGGACTTCCAAATCGACCGAGTCAACTCGATCAGCACCTCGGGCCACAAATACGGCCTCGTCTACCCTGGCGTTGGCTGGGTCGTGTGGCGCAGCAAGGCGGTGTGTCCCGAGAGCCTCATCTTCCACGTGAGCTATCTCGGCGGCGACATGCCGACCCTGGCGTTGAACTTCTCACGTCCCGGTGCTCAGGTCCTGCTGCAGTACTACCAGTTCCTTCGACTTGGTCGCGAGGGCTACCGCGCGGTCCAGCAGGGGTCGATAAATGTGGCGACCTATTTGTCGTCCCACATCGCGAAGATGGGGCCGTTCCAGCTGATCAGCAAGGGCGACACGATTCCCGTGTTCGCCTGGAAGCTCGACAAGACAGAGCGCAACTGGGATCTGTATGACCTCGCGGATCGACTGCGCATGCGCGGCTGGCTGGTGCCGGCGTACCCGATGCCCGAGGACATCGCTGACATGGTCGTGCAGCGCATCGTCGTCCGCGCCGATCTCAGCATGGATCTCGCGAGCTACCTGCTCACGGCGATCGAGGAGGAGGTCGCGTACCTCGATGCGCTCACCACTCCACTGCCACGCGAGGCCAAGAAGCAGGGCTTCGCACACTGACTCAGCCGTGTGGGGTGGTGCCGTCGACGGCACCACCCCGTACAGCATCCGTAACGGAACGGAGCCATAGATGACGAAGGTCGCCATTCACGCCAGCCCGGCTTCTTTTCTCACGCCGACCCTGACCAAGCAGAGCGTGTTCTTCATGGTGGGGGGATCGCTTTTCGCGGTGGGGGCCGCCGCGTCGATCTGGGATATCGCCGGTGCGGGCGCAACCAACTGGCTGAGCTTCATCGGCGCGTGGTTCTTCACGACGGCCGGTTTCATGCAGGTGCTGCTCAGCGGGGATGCGACAGTGCCGACGCCGGGGGGAACTGGTAAGACCCCACGCGCTGAATGGCTCGCGGCGGCGACGCAGAGTCTCGGAACACTGCTGTTCAATGTGAGTACGACGACCGCATTGACGGCGAAGTCGGTCGCAGACGAGAAGCACTACATGTGGAACCCGGATGCGGGTGGCTCGTTCGCGTTCCTCGTGAGTGCCTGCTTCGTCTACGTGGCGTTCTACCGCGAGACCGGAACGCTGTGGAAGCCGGTCGCAGCATCGTGGTGGTCAGCACACATCAACATGATCGGGTGCATAGCCTTCGCGTTGTCTGCGGTCGGTGCCTTCGTCCTCGATGACGGTTCCAGCAAGGATGCCGGTCTGTCGAACTGGGGCACGTTCATCGGTGCGATCTGCTTCGTGCTCGCCTCAGCTGTCGTGCTGCCTCAGCTGCCATGGAATCGCGCTGCAGCAGCGATGGCGTCGCCCGACGACAGGGCGGCACGCTGACCTGACCAGCCCGGGGTCGGAGTCGAGTCCCGGGATCAGTCCGAAACGTAGAAACGCGCGCTCCAGCGCGCGAAAGAAAGGAAATCCTCGAAATGTGTACACGAGTGCTGTGGCCGGATGCGAACGGAACGGTCATCGTCGGCCGGAACATGGACTTCCACATGGATCTGCTGACGAATCTGTGGAAGATGCCCCGTGGCGTGGAGCGCAAGGATGGTGCCAACAACAAGTTGGTGTGGAAGGCGAAGTACGGCAGCGTGATCGCTACCGCGTTCGATCTCATCGCCACCGATGGGATGAACGAGGAGGGCTTCGCCGGGCACATCCTGTGGCTCGCTGAGTCGGACTACGGACAGCCGAAGGAATCGGACGTGCAACTCAGTCAGGCGGTCTGGCTGCAGTACTACCTCGACAACTTCGCCACCGTGGCCGAAGCCGTCGAATGGACCAACAGCGCCGACGTCAAGGTGTCGCAGCTGTTCGACCCGACGGGCCATCTGGTTCCCACCCTGCATCTGGCCATCAATGATGCGTCCGGAGACTCGGCGATCATCGAGTACGTCGGCGGAGAAGTGCAGGTCTACCATAACCGCGACTACAAGGTGATGACGAACTCACCGACATTCGACAAGCAGCTCGAACTGGTCAAGCAGATTGAGGGTCTGGGAGGCGACAAGCCGCTGCCGGGATCGACCCTGGCTGCTGATCGCTTCGCTCGCGCGTCGTACTACGTCGAGCATCAGGTGCAGCCGCAGACGCAGTTGCAGGCCATGGCGGCGATGTTCAGCATCATCCGCAACGCGGCGCAGCCCTTCCGCACTCCGGAACCGGGCAAGCCCGACGCCTCGCAGACCATCTGGCAGGTCGTCGCGGATCTCACAAACAAGCGCTATGCGTTCGAGTCCACCACCCGTCCGAACATCATCTGGGTCGACTTCGAGAAGCTCAGCTTCACCGAGGGATCGAAAATCCTGAAACTCGATTTGATCGGAGAACTGGCGCTGGAAGGTGGGCTGTCGGGTGACGTGAGCCACAAGTTCTCCGACGCCGGCGAACTGGGCATGGGGCTCGTCAGCACCGGCATCGAGGCTCTCGAGTTCGTCGCGCGGAAGAAGGATGAGTTCGCCGAGATCGCGAAGCTGCTCAAATCCCTCGGACAGGGCACTGCCCAGGGAACGAAATAGTATCTCGCTGAAGGAGGGCGCCTCGTCCGCGATGGCAGATGAGGCGCCCTCTCAGTCAGCTCTTCGTGCTTTTATCTCCGCTTGACTCTGCAGTCGCAGGGGTGGTTTCTGCCTTTGACAGGTTGATTACGCCGAGTATGGCAATGAGCCCACAGATTGCAATCAGGAGCAATGACAAGGGCGACGCATTTGTGGCCTCGTGGAGAATGGTGATTCCAATGAGCACGGAGACAGCAGGATCAATGACCGTCGTGCCCGCGACGACGATATCTGACGGGTTGCATGTGTACGCCGTCTGGATGTAATAGATCGCAAGAAATGAAGCCAAGCCCACTCCGAGAAGGCATGCCAGAGTGAGCACGGTGCCGCTGTTGAAGACGAAGCTGTCGGCTTTCAGGAGCGCCTGGATGCGCAGGATGACCGTCTTGCCGAGCGAGGCCACGAAAGCGTTGAAGACGCCACCGAGCACGACGTAGATGATCGGCGCACGACGTGCCTGTCCGTGGTTGATCACGCGCACGACGCCGACGGCGAGCAATGCGATGAACAGGGCGCTGAGGATCGCGATGAGCTCGGCATCATCGATGGGTTTCTGCTTGCTGACCTGGGCTGCAATGATCACATATCCGGCCACGCCGATCAGGCATGTGGTCATCGCACGGTAGATCTCTCGACTGGGGCTGGTGCCACTGAGTCGAGCCCCGAGGAACACCGCGAACACGAGGGCAAGGATCCCGATCGGCTGCACGAGCATGAGCGGGGCGAAGGTCAAGCTCGCGATCTGCAGCAGCATCGCGAGCCCATACATCGCGGCGCCCATCAGCCACACACGAGTTTTGAGCATCGTGACGAAGAGCTTCTTGTTGCCCTTGTTCTCGGTGGCCAGTTGCACGCCTCGGCTCTGCCAGATATTTCCGATCGAGAGGGCGGCGGCGGAGAGCACCGCCAGTGAGATTCCCAGAATATGAAATTCGGTGGTTGCCACAGTGGAAAGCCTCTCGAGAATGGGCGCGGGTTGAGCGAAAGATCAGACTATCGGCAGACGGGCGTGAAATCTTGGTAATGCGTGTGCGGGCTGGTCTATAGTTGTTCGAGAAAGCCCGGCAGGAATGTCCAGGGGGTAGTCGAACTATTCATCGACATTCATCTTGGTAATAGCGGGGGTGCTCGACAGCCGTTGCCGAGAGTGCGCGATGGTCTTGAGGGGGAGCAGGGATGCACAACGTGGTGGCAGTGGCTGGGCGGGATTTGCGAAGGATCCTTCGCGTCCCGCAGGCCGTGGTGATCCTGATCGGGCTCATCATCATCCCTGCGCTGTACGCGTGGGTGAACATCATCGCGTTCTGGGATCCGTACTCCGACACGAAGGAAGTGAAGGTCGCCGTCGTCAACCTCGATGAGGGGGCGACGTCCGAACTCACCGGCGACCTGCGCGTCGGCGATCAGGTCGTGGCTCAGCTCAAGGAGAACGACCAGCTCGGGTGGCAGTTCCTCGGCAAGGACGCCGCGATGACGGCGGTCGAGTCGGGCGAGGTCTACGCGACGATCGTCATCCCCGCAGAGTTCAGCCGGGACCTGCTCAGCATCGCCACCGGCGACTTCGTCGAGCCGAAGCTCGAGTACTACGTCAACGAGAAGGCGAACGCGATCGCCCCGAAGATCACCGATGTGGGGGCCACGACTCTCGAGACGCAGATCAACTCGACGTTCGTCTCCACGGTCGCGCAGAAGGTCGCCGAGGCGCTGGAGGGTGCCGGCGTCTCGCTGGGCGACCGCCTGGTCGGTGCCCGCGATGAGTCGCTCACCTCGCTGTCCGAGGCGAGCGAGCAGGTCGCGGGTGCCCGGGCGGGTCTGGCTGAGATCGAGGCGAGCCTTTCCAGCGGCGAGACCGCGCTGGCTGACGCGCGAAGCGCCCTGCAGCGCATCGAGTCGACCATCCCCGAGGTGCAGGCGGCGATCGCGGACGCCCAGGCGATCGTCTCCGACGTGCAGAGCGGTCTGATCGACTTCACGAACGCGGTGACGCATTCCTTCACCGCCGGCTCCGCGCAGCTCTCTCAGATCTCGGGCAAGCTGAACCAGCGGTTGTCGACGCTGGCGGCAGGTGCCAACAGTGCGAACGTCGAGATCGCCACGGCGATCGGCGATGTCGAAGGTGTGCTCAAGGCGGCCGAGCAGGCGGTGGAACGACTCGAAGCGCTGCGTGACACGGTCGATCCGACGGACCCGCTGTACGACTCCCTGAGCGAGGCGCTGGAACGCCTGCGAGCGCACATCGATCAGGATGAGGCCGTGCTCGCCCAGCTGACGCAGCTCAACGGCGACGTGTCGAATGTCGTCGAGCGCGTGCAAGCATCCTCGGATGCGATCAACGCGGCGGTCGGCGAGACCGCACAGGCCGCGAATGCGGTCGGCGACGTGCTGCTGAGGACGCTGCCCGACATCAACCGCTCGATGAATGCGCTGTCGGCGAGCGCGGGTGGCTTCTCGGCGGCGCTCGATGCGCAGAAGTCTCTGGTCGCGCAGGCCGTGGGTCTGCTCGACGAGCTCGACACGCAGCTGAAGGAGGCCGGCACGGCCAGTGAGTCGCTGGACTCGAGTCTGGCCGGCGTCGAGCGGAATCTGTATGACGTGTATGCGGATGTGAGTGCGCTCAGCTCAGCTGACCTGCTGGACAAGGTGCAGGCGCTCACGGGGCTCGATCCTGACAAGATCGCCAAGTTCATGGATTCACCGGTGCTGGTCAAGGAGAAGATCGTCTTCCCCGTGCCCACGTACGGATCGGCGATGGCGCCGCTGTTCACGAACCTCTCGCTGTGGATCGGCGCCTTCGTGCTCGTGGTGCTTCTCAAACAGGAGGTCGACACCGAGGGGATCAAGAATCTCACGGTGCGCCAGGCCTACCTCGGTCGGTGGATGCTGGTCGCGCTGATCAACTTCTTCCAGGCGGTTCTGGTGAGCGTCGGCAACATCGTGATCGGCGTTCAGATGATCAACCCGGTCGCGTTCGTGGCCACCAGCGTGTTCATCGGCTTCGTGTACATGGCGGTGATCTACGCGCTGGCGGTGTCATTCGGATACATCGGCAAGGGAATAGCTGTTCTGCTCGTGATCATGCAGATACCCGGTGCGTCGGGGATCTATCCGATCCAGATGATGCCGGAGTTCTTCCGCGCGCTCTTCCCGATCTTCCCGTTCACCTACGGCATCGACGCGCTTCGCGAGACCATCGGCGGCTTCTACCAATGGGACTACTGGCGGTTCGTCGGGGTGCTGGCGCTGTTCGCCGTGCTCGCGGCCGTGCTGGGCCTGTTCTTCCGACAGCGGCTGGGGAACTTCGCCCGCCTGATGAACCGCAAGCTCGGCGAGACGAACCTCTTCGTGAGCGAGAACGTCCAGGTGCTCGGGTCACGACGTCGGGTGACACAGCTCGTGCAGGCGCTGACCAACCGTGAGGCATTCCGTGCGAAGGTCGCCGAACGGGCGGAATGGATGGACCGACATCACCTGAGCATCCTGCGGCTGACGCTGCTGGTCGGTGTGTCATGCACGGCGCTGCTCGCACTGTTCGCATGGCTGGTCCCCGACGCGAAGGCGACTGTTCTGGCGCTGTGGGGGGTCCTGTGCCTGCTGGTGATGGCGGCGGTCATCACGCTCGAGTACCTCAAGCAGACCAACCACTTCGCGCAGCAGGTGGAGGGCCTCGACACCGAGCAGCTGAAGGCGAAGCTCGCCCGCGAGGAGCGCGCCACGCATGCGAACGCTGAACTCGGCAAACTGGACGCGGAGGTCTGACCGCCATGAAGAACATCTCGGTCATCTTCCGTCGCGACATGCGGATGATCCGTCACAACTCGATCGCCATCGTCGTGCTGTTCGGCGTCATCGTGCTGCCCTCCTTCTTCGCCTGGTTCAACGTGCTCTCGAGCTGGGACCCGTTCGGCAACGTGAAGAACCTGAAGGTCGCGGTGGCGAACTCCGATGACGGGTACCAGAGTGATCTGTTCCCAATGAAGATCAATGTCGGTGAGCAGGTCATCGCGAACCTGCGCGCGAACTCCGACCTGGACTGGGTGTTCACCAGTGAGGAACAGGCGATCGAGGGCACCAAAGCGGGGGATTACTATGCTGCACTCGTGCTGCCCAGCTCATTCAGCCGCGACATGATGACCTTCCTCTCGCCTGGGGCGCAGCAGGCGCAGATCGAGTACTACTCCAACGAGAAGAAGAACGCGCTTTCGCCGAAGATCACCCAGGAAGCGGCTTCCGACGTCTCCACCACCATCAACTCGACGTTCACGAAGACGCTCAACGAGGTCGGGCTCGCCCTGATCTCGTCCGTGGCCGAGTACGCCGGATCGGATGCATCGCGCGATGCGCTGCAGCGTCTGGACTCGAGCGTGGTGACAGCCGCGACCACGCTGGACTCCACCGCGACGACTCTGGAGATGTTCGGCTCCCTGATCGGGTCGAGCAGGTCGCTGGTGGCCGGGGCATCGTCGCTGACGGATGCGACGCGCGATGCCGTCCGCAGTGCCTCCGGTGCGATCGGCTCGGGCGCGGGAGCCGCGGAGTCGCTGAAGTCCGTCCTGGGCTCCGCCACCTCGACGATCTCGGCGGCGCTGAGGGACACGTCGGCAAGCTACAAGGACCTTATCGATCAGGTGTCTGCGCTGGATGCGTCGTTCGTGGCGCAGTCCAAGAGCGCCACGGCGCTGTTGAGAACCGCGAGCACGGGTGTCGACGGACAGATCGCAAAGTACACCCAGCTCCGTGACGACCTGCAGGCTCAGGCGGATTCCACGACCGACCCCGCGGTGCAGGAGGCCCTCGAGCTGGTCGTCACCAGGCTCGACGGAGCCATCGACCGGCAGCAGGAGCTCAAGACGGGCCTCGACGGTGCCGTGTCTCAGCTCGAGACCACGAACGCGGGCATGGGGACCACTCGTGGCGAGATCGTCTCGCTCGCCGACGAGGCGCGTGCGAGTCTGGACGGTGCCCGTGGAGCCTACGACGGAACACTGCGCCCTGAACTGGACCGGCTCGCCGGTTCTCTCGACAGGATCGACAGCGGCTTCGGGCAGATCGGTCGCGACCTCGACTCCGCGGCCGCCACGCTCTCCGGGGGCTCCGACTCGCTGCTGGTGTTCCTGACGCAGACCGAGCAGACGACGGACGGGATCGCGCAGGATCTCCGTGAGCTCTCGACACTGTTCGGCGAACTCTCCACGGCACTTCAGGCCGCGGTCGACAGCGGTGATCTGTCTGAGGTGACGGAGCTCATCGGAGCCAATCCTGACGTGCTCGCCGGCGAGTTGACGACGCCGGTGGGTCTGGAGCGCATCGCCGTCTACAAGGTCGACACCTTCGGTGCTCAGATGGCGCCGTTCTACTCCGTTCTCGGCCTCTGGGTCGGCGCCCTGCTGCTGTCGGTGCTGATTCGCACCGACGTCGCCTACGACGCGCTGCCAGCAGGCACGAACCTGACGAAGTATCAGGAGTACATCGGTCGCTACGGGATCTTCGCGATCCTCGCACTGCTGCAGAGCTCGTTGGTCTATCTGGGCCTGATGGGGTTCGTGGGCGTGCAGCCCGCGCATCCGGTGCTCCTGCTGCTGGCGGGGTGGGTGATGTCCTTCGTCTTCTCGCTGATCACCTATACGCTGGTGCTCTCGTTCGGCGAGGCGGGCAAGGCGCTGGCGGTGTTCCTGCTGGTCGTGCAGATCTCCGCGGGTGGTGGGGCGTACCCTCTGGCCGTGCTGCCGCAGTGGTTCCAGAACATCAGTCCATGGCTTCCGGTGACGCACGCGACGGACGCGGTCCGTGCGGCGATCGCCGGCATCTACCAGGGGGATTACTGGATCTCGCTCGGGATACTGGCGCTCTTCCTCGTGCCGACGCTGCTGATCGGCCTCGTGCTGCGCCTGCCGGTGCTCAAGATCAACAACGACCTGACCAGGGCGCTCGAGTCGACCAAACTGATGTGACGTCGGGTCTCACGCCAGCCGAAGCGCGGCGAGCGCGATCAGAACGAGGCCCGCACCTGCGCACAGCACGGCGAGGATCCCCCGATAGTCGTAGCGGAGGGCGCGGGTGTAGACGGCCGATATCCGGCCGGCGACGACAGGGTTGCGCGTCCACAGCCAGGCCAGGACCACGAAGGGGGCGACCAGTGCGATCAGGAAGACCAGGAACATCCCGCCCCGTATCGCGGCATGCTCGCTCGCCGCGGTGACGGTGCGAGTGACCAGGTACATCAGCGGCCAGGTGGTGAGTCCGACGACGGCGCAGCTGATGCCGATCCCGAAATAGCTGTACGCGGCGGCGCTGAGGTTCGGCCGCTTGTGCGGCTTGGGCTCGAGGACCGGACTGGCCAGGCGCCACCAGAGCACCAGCGCGGCGATCACGAGGAGTGCGATCCCGGAGTACAGGTCGACCCAGCGGTTGAGCGCTGCGTGATCGAGGTCGCCGCGCAGCGTGTCGATGTACGTCGTGGGATTCACGATGTGCAGAAGCGCGAACATCGCTGTCGCCCCGAATGCGAGACCGCCGAGCAGACAGGCGAGGCGCGCTGCGAATCTGCCCCCGCCCGCGAGCATGGCCGTGGTCGCGCCGTAGAGCATCGGATGCAGGCCCATCGCGAGCGCGGAGCCGACGATCGAGGTGAACACGACTGCCCACTTCATGACTTCCTGCACGGATCTCCCCGCAGCTGTGCCGCACGGCGATCGTCCCGGCGTTGTGCGCCGAGTCTAGCCGGTACGGCGCGCCGAGCCGACGACCATCCGAGCACAGCCGCCGCCGCCCTCCCGCCCACCAAGGCGCCGGCGCCGAGCACCTGGAACTGATCAGGCCGGCGGTGCCGATCACGGTACGTTAGTCGCGTGCGGGCGATCCTGATCTCGACCGGCCGGAGCCTGCTGAGGCACTGGCCGGTTCTTCTGGCGTGGTACCTCGGCGGACTGCTGGTGCACGCGCTGGTGATCGAGGTCGCGGGCTTCGTCGGTGCCTACTCCGCCACCCTCGGCTTCCTCGTCCTGCCCATCGCCGTGCTCGCGCGACTGGTCAGCATGGTCGCCATGTTCGTCGTGCTGCGCGAGAGCCTTGCAGAGCTCGGCGCGATCGCCCCGCTGCCGGACTCGCCACGCGAGCGGCGCCGCAGCTTCCTCTCGGCGCTGCTGGCCAGCATCCTCCCCTTCGTCGCCATCTACTGGGCGCAGGGGATGCTGCGCGAGGATGTCAACGCCTACCTCGCCCGCGCGATGCAGGAGTTCACCGATCGGGTCTGGCTGTCGCTGGATGACGCGCCGATCGACAACATCGACACCGGCATCAACGTGCCCATCTCGATCTGGACGATCGCCATCATCGTCGTCGCCTTCGCCGCCCGCTGGGTGTGGGCACGCTGGTCGTCGAGGCTGCCAGGGTGGCTTGCGTCGCTGGCGGTGTACTTCGAGATCGTCTGGGTGTTCTTCTCGGTGCTCGTCATCGGCGACATCACCGACAAGGTGCAGGGCTGGATCGACACGCGCACCGCCGTTGTCGCCTTCGAGCAGATGCGCACCGATCTGCTGGACGCCATCGCGCCGCTGGCGTGGTTGTGGGACGGCGTGCTGTGGCTCGTCGGACTGGCCGGCCCCATCCTGCTGGCGCCACTGGCCTGGCTGACCGTCGCCGGCGTCGTCTACGGGCAGGCGATCGTCGCCGAGCGGCTGACCGTCGAGATCGCGTTCGTCGAGCGGCTGCGCAAGCAGACCGAGGTCGTCCCCGCCGGCACCATGCGCCGCATGAAGGATCTCAGCGGCCAAGTCACCGGCCGCTTCGCACCGATCGGACGGGCGTTCGCGCTGATGTGGCGCGCCGGCCCCGTGCTGATCGCCTCATACGCGTTTCTCTACATCGGGGTGAAGACGCTCGAGACCTACCTGCAGTTCGGCATCACCCGACTCATCGGCCCGCACGACGTCGTGTTCTGGAGCATCGCGCTGCCGCTCGTGTCGATGCTGCCGCTGCTGATCATCGAGCCGTTGCGTATCGCTGTGGTCGCCGGCGCGTACGACGCGACGCTCGGGCAGCTGCGCAGGCAGCACGAGAAGGCGTCGGGTGCCAGTGAGGTGGGTGCCAGTGAGGTGGATGCCGAAGTGGATGCCAGTGGGCTGGCCGCCGGTCAGGACTCGACCGAGAACCTGATGAATCTGCCGTCGCCCGCTGGGTCGACGTCGAGCCAGAACGGACCCTCGACGTCGTCAGGCACGACGAACCCGACCACCAGCTTGTAGGGGCCCTCCGCCTGACTGTTGCAGGTCTCGGGCTCATCGCTGGAGTACGGCACGCCCACCTCGGCGCGCAGCGGCGTCCACTGCCGCCCGGTGCTCTGCTGCACCAGCACCGGGGCCGTGCAGCTGACGAAGCGGACGTCTGCGGGGTCGGTGCCCTCAGGGGTGATCGGCTCCTGCGGATCGACATCCACGATCGCGATGTGGAACGTCGTGCCATCCGGCAGGTTCATGCCAGAGGTGTCCTTCGCGATGCCGGTCTGGATCGGCCCGAAAGTCGTGCCGCTCATCCGCACTGTGCCGCCGGCATCGGCCGCGATCGCCGCGACAGGGCGCGCCCCATGGCCGTAGAACGCGTTCCAGCCGTCCCACCACAGGAACCCCGCCAGTGCAGGTGCCACGACCGCGATCACGGCGAGGGCGATGCCGTTGCGGCGCCACCAGCCGCGGGGGCGCGGAGTCTGCAATGCTGCGTCTTCGGCCGGGGCGGACGGCGGAGTGGGAATCGTCATCACTGCGTCGCCTCCGGACCCTTCGTCCAGTCCGTCGCACGCAGCGTGACCTGCGTCTCGATCGGCACCGCGTCGAGGTCGACCGGGATCTCGATCATCCCGTCGAGGTTCGGGAAGGCGACCGGTGAGAAGCGCAGCACGGCATCGCCCGCCAGCGCATCGGGTGGCAGCTCGAAGGCGAGGCTGCCGCTGCGCGGCACACCCGGCACCAGCTTCGCCTCTGAGAACGTCTGTCCGCGCTCGGTCGCACGGAACGTGCGCTCTCCGATCACGAGGTCGGCGAGACCGAGACGTGCGCCGACCTGCGTGTCGATCGCCTGGGCACTGATGTCCACGATCAGCCAGGTTCCCTCGGCTGTCCAGCCGTCAGCATCCGCCACCGATCGCGCCGCACGCACATCATCGACCGTGACGACGAGGTTGCGGGTCGAGGTCGGCGCACCGGCCTCGCCCGCCACGACGATGCCCGTCTGCGGGGCATTCTCGGGCAGTGCCACGGCGTTCAGAACCCACGCCCCGGCCAGCAGCGCTGCGGTGGTGCCCCATGTCACCACGTGCGTGCGCACTGCGCGCTTCGAGATCGTCATGGCACCTCCACCTCGTCGACCTCGGCGGTGACGTACGCGCCGATGACGGGGTCGCTCCAGTAGTCGCCCATCGTGATCGCCTGCCCGACACCGTGGGTCGAGTCTGGAAGGGTGATCCGCACCTCGTCGCCGTCCTGCACGTCTTCTGCTCCGACGACCCACGACGCCACGATGCGCACCGGAACATCGGGCTGCAGGTGGATGCCGTACGTGCCGTCGTCCGCGCGCGCGAGGCCGGGCGGCGTCGTCGTCACCCCTTCGATCGTGATGCCGTCGACGACGGGGGAGTCCGCGCCGCCCGACGCGGCCGTGCGCGGCGCGGTGAATTCGTTCGTGACGTCGAGGATGACCGTCAGGACGCGCTCACCCTTCTCCGCATCGGGATACACGCCGCTGCCGGCGCGCTCATCGCTGAGCTCCACGCCGATGACGGTCATCAGCAGGTCGGACCCGCTGAACGACTCGCCGACCGTCAGCTCGGGGATCTGCGGCTCGGACACGCCGTTCAACCCGCCGAAGGCGGCCGTGAGCGCAAGAGCGGCGCCGGTGCCTCCGGTGATCAGCCACGGGGTGGGGACGCGATCCAGCATCCGACGGCTCCACCCGAACGCACGGCGGCCCGCGGGCGCAGTGGGCGGCGTGGCTGTCACGAGATCAGCATAGGATGCCCCGGCACCGCTGCCGTGCCGTGCCGCCACCGATACGCGCGGCGGATCTCCTGCCAGGGGCGTAGGCGCGCACCTAGGGTGGAGTCATGGCAGCGCCCTCGTCATCTCCCGTCGAATCCGGCCTCGCCGACGCCGCTGTGCAGCTGGCCGCCCGCTGGGTGCACGAGGCCGCACAGGAAGACGTCGATCCGGCGGCGCAGCGGCTCGCCGGAGTGCTGCAGGACCCGGCTGGGCTGCCCTTCACCCTCGGCTTCGTCGACGGGGTGATGCGTCCCGAGAGCGCCTCCGCGGCAGCATCCAATCTGCACCGGGTCGCACCACTCGCACCGGAATTCCTGCCCTGGTACCTGCGCGGCGTCGTCCGGCTCGGCGGCGTCGTCGCCCCGGTGCTGCCAGTGCCGACCGTCCCGATCGCGCGGCGCGTGCTGCGCGAGATGGTCGGTCATCTCATCGTCGACGCGCGGCCGGACAAGCTGGGCCCTGCTCTGGAGAAGCTGCGCGCGTCGGGGTCGCGGCTGAACCTCAATCTGCTCGGTGAGGCCGTGCTCGGCGAAGCCGAGGCGAAGCGCCGGCTCGACGGCATCCACGATCTCATCCGCCGCGACGACGTCGACTACGTCTCGGTCAAGGTCTCGGCGATCATCAGCCGCATCTCGATGTGGGCGTTCGACGACGTGGTCGACCAGGTGGTGGAGCGGCTGATGCCGCTGTACGTCACCGCCGCCTCGAACGGCACCTTCATCAATCTCGACATGGAGGAGTACCGCGATCTCGATCTGACAATCGCGGTGTTCACGCGCCTCCTCGAGAATCCACAGCTGGTGGGGTCGCGGGCGGGCATCGTGCTGCAGACCTATCTGCCTGACGCACTGCCGGCGCTGCGGGAGCTGTCGGCGTGGGCGCGCGACCGCGTCGAGCACGGCGGGGCGCCCATCAAGGTGCGACTCGTGAAGGGCGCGAACCTCGCGATGGAGAAGGTGGATGCGGTGATGCACGGCTGGCCGCAGGCATCGTACAGCACGAAGCTCGACACCGACGCCAACTATCTGCGCTGCCTCGATTTCGCCTTCGAACCCCGGAACGCGGCAGCAGTGCACATCGGCGTCGCCGGGCACAACCTGTTCGACATCGCGTACGCGTGGTTGCTGGCGGGGCAGCGCGAGGTGCGCGACTGCGTCGAGTTCGAGATGCTGCTCGGCATGGCGCAGGGGCAGGTGGCAGCCGTCGCCCGAGAGGTCGGCGAGGTGCTGCTGTACGTGCCCGTCGTGAATCCGTCGGATTTCGACGTCGCCATCAGCTATCTGGTGCGCAGGCTCGACGAGAACGCGTCGCAGGCGAACTTCCTCTCCGCGGCCTTCCACCTCGCGGACGACCCTGCCCTGTTCGAGCGGGAGCGGCTGCGCTTCGTCGACTCCCTGGCGCGCATGGGCGATCGCACTCTGCAGACCGGATCCCGGCGCACGCAGGACCGGAACGCCCCCGCCCACGAGTCCGTGCGGCCGGCCGCGCGCCCTGTCGCCGCCGATGAGGATCTCACCGGCGTGGTGCTCGGCATCGCACGTGGCTCGTCAGGTGCAGACCTGGATGCCGAAGACGGCGAGTTCGGCGATGACGGCGATCCGTTCCTGCAGACCGCTGTGTACGCCCGGCAGGAACTGGCATCGGCCGCGTCCGCCGGTGCACCGGGCTTCGAGAACACCCCGGACAGCGACGCGGCGCTCGCCGCCAACCGGGAGTGGGCGCGCGGCATCCTCGATCGCGTCGCACAACCCGACACCTGCGTGCTCGGGCTCGAGACGGTGCGGGCAGGGCGGATCGACGACGAGCGGATGCTGGAGCAGACCATCTCGCGCGTGCGCGCCGCCGGAGCGCAATGGGGCTCGCGCCCGGCATCCGAACGCGCGGACATCCTGCTGCGCGCGACTGCCGCGCTCGCCGCACGCCGCGGCGATCTGATCGAGATCGCGGCCGTCGAGACGGGCAAGGTCTTCGCCGAGGCGGACATCGAGGTCAGCGAGGCCGTCGACTTCGCCAGGTACTACGCGAGTCGCGCCCGCGAACTCGACGCCGTGAGCGGTGCCGTCTTCGAGCCGGCGCAGGTGACCGTCGTCACCCCGCCGTGGAACTTCCCCCTGGCGATCCCCGCCGGGGGAGTGCTGGCCGCGCTCGCCGCCGGCTCCGGCGTCGTGTTCAAGCCGGCACATCAGGCGCGGCGCTGCGCCGCCGTCATCGCCGAGGCGCTGTGGCAGGCCGGCGTCCCGCGCGACGTGCTCGCACTCGTCGACCTCGGCGAGCGTGAACTCGGGCAGCAGCTCGTCTCACATGCCGCGGTGGACAGGGTCATCCTCACCGGAGGGTGGGACACGGCTGCGCTGTTCCGCTCGTGGCGCCCTGATCTGCCGCTGCTCGCTGAGACCAGCGGCAAGAACGCCATCATCATCACGCCGAGCGCCGACCTCGACCTCGCGGTCGCCGACCTCGTGCGCAGTGCGTTCGGGCATGCGGGCCAGAAGTGCTCCGCCGCGTCGCTGGTGATCCTCGTCGGGCAGGTCGGCCGCTCCAAGCGCTTCGCGCGGCAGCTCGTCGACGCCGTGAAGTCGATGCGGGTCGCGTGGCCGTCGGACGCCACGGCCGAGATCGGACCGGTGATCGAGAAGCCGCAGGGCAAGCTCGCGTGGGCGCTGAACACTCTCGAGAGCGGCGAGAAGTGGCTGATCCGGCCGCGCTCGATGGATGACAGCGGCCGGCTGTGGAGTCCAGGGGTGCGGGCCGGAGTGCGGGCCGGGTCGCGGACGCACCTGGAGGAGTTCTTCGGACCGATGATGGGAGTGATGCACGCGGCGACGTTGTCTGAGGCGATCGAACTGCAGAATGCCGTGGCCTACGGCCTGACCGCAGGGCTGCACACGCAGGACCCAGTGGACCTCGAGCTCTGGCTCGCAGAGGTGCAGGCGGGCAACCTGTACGTGAACCGTGGCATCACCGGCGCGATCGTGCAGCGTCAGCCGTTCGGCGGGTGGAAGCGCTCGTCGGTGGGGCCTGGGGCGAAAGCGGGCGGCCCGAACTACCTGATCGGGTTGGGATCGTGGCGCTCGCAGCCGCGCGGCAGGGTGTCGAGCACCCTGCACCTGCGTGGGCTCGACACGCGCATCTCGACGCTGATCGAGGCGGCGCAGCCGGCGCTGGACTTCGACGAGTTCGAGTGGCTGCGGCAGGCCGCACTGTCGGATGCTGTCGCGTGGGACCGCGAGTTCGGCCAGGTGCGCGACGTGTCGCAGCTGGGGGTGGAGCGCAACCTGTTCCGCTATCGACCCGTTCCTGTGATCGTGCGGGCGACCGCGGATGCCGGACTGCACGAGGTGCTGCGGGTGGTGCTCGCCGGCATCCGATCCGGCGCGCAGTTCGTGCTCTCGGTGCCGACGGGGCTGCCCGCCGGTGTGCGCGGGCAGCTCAGCGATCTGGAGGTGCTCGTCGCGGTGGAGAGCGACGGCGAGTGGATCGATCGGATGGCGCGCCGGGGCGACGCGGCGGTCGTCGAGGTGGAGGATTCGTCGCTGGCGGATGCTGGACGCGTGCGCCTGATCGGCGCACGGGACGGTGTCGCCGCGCTGCACGCGGATCTGGCCCGCGCGGTCGGCGGCGACCCTGACCTGGCCGTCTACGACAACGAGGTGACCTCGGCCGGACGGCTGGAGCTGCTGCCGTTCGTGCACGAGCAGGCGATCTCGATCACGGCGCACCGCTTCGGGGATCCCGACGACTGGAGCGCTGCCGTCATCTGACAGGGTCTGTGCTGGTCGTCGCGGTTCCGGTCGCAATTTCTCCCGTTGGGGGTGGGCGCAAGCGGGATATTCTGCGACCGGAACGGTGGTGACGGATGCCGCTTGATGGATGCTTGGTGTCGGTAGCCAAGGGTGTCGAGAGAATGTTCGGAAAGTTTCTCTGATCAGCCGGATTCTGCCCTGTCAATGTCGGTGGCCCCGTGTTCAATAGTGGGTATGAACAGCACCGAAGCTCTCCTGGATCGGGTCGTTGCCGACCTTGATCGGGTGCTCGGTGCGGACGCTCTTGCGGTTCTCACTGATGCCGAGCGGATGGTGGTGCTGAGGCGGGCTGGTGATGCGTTGCGGCGGGTGGAGGCTGTGGTCGTCGAGACCGTGGCGACCTCGGATCCGGTGGGGCTTCCGAATGGTGTTGGATGCCGGAGCATGAACGAACTGCTCCAGCGCACCCTGCGGGTGGATGCCCGCACGGCGGCGCAAGTGGTGCGGGCCAGCCGGGTCGTGCATCGTGAGGCCGAGCTGACGTCAGGGACGTGGTTGCCGGCACGGTGGCCGGCGCTGCGGCAGGCGATGCTGGACGGGGTGATCGGGGTGACCGGGCTGCTGGCGGCTACGGGGCCGGTCGAGGCGGCCGGTGACCGGATCGGTGCGGCGGATCGGTGGAGGGCCGATGCGGTGCTGGCGGAGGTGGTGCGCGGGTACGCGGCCACGGACGGGGCCACCGACGGCGCGGATGCAGATGATGGGGACACGGATGCCGACGGGACGGACGCTGAAGACGCGCGGGACAGGGTGCCCCCGGCGACGCCGGAGGACGTGAAGTCCATCGCGCATGCGATCGCACTGCGGCTGGACCCGGACGGCGCGGAGCCGACCGAGCAGCGGGCGATGACGCGTCGGTTCCTGTCGGTCGGACGGATGCGGGACGGGGTGTATCCACTGCGGGGGAACCTGCTGCCCGAAACGTACGCCCAGTTGCAGTTGCTGCTGGATGCGCAGTTGAACCCGAAGACCGACGGACCCCCGATCCCCGACGGTGTGAGGTTCCACCCCACCGACGACGAGGACGACCACCGCCCGGGCGGTGCGGGCTGCGACGGGGACGACGCCGGCGACGGGGACGCCTTCAACAGCGACCCGCGCAGCGTGCTGGACACCCGCACGCGGGGGCAGAAGCAGCACGACGCCCTCGCCGCAGCGCTCGGCATCGCCGCCCGGCACGCGGACATGCCGTCGTTGGGTGGTGCGGCGCCGACGCTGGTCGTGCACCTGGAGTCGTCAGATAGTTCCTGGGCCACCATCCCAGGCGTGGACGTACCCGTGAGTGCGGCCGTTGCCCGGCACGCGGGGTGCACCGGCACGATCCAGCGGGTGTTCACCGAACAGGGGCGGATCGTAGGAATGACGGTCACCGACCGGATCTTCACCGTCCACCAGCGCCGGGCGATCACCCTCCGCGACAGGGAATGCCTGATCCCCGGGTGTCACGTTCCCGCCACGTGGTGTGAGATCCACCACGTCGCCGAATGGGCGAACGGTGGACCGACCAGCACCGACAACGGCGTCCCGCTGTGCTGGTGGCACCACCGCTCCCTGGAGTACTCCGGGTGGGAGATCCGCATGAACCACGGACTCCCCGAAATCCGCGGACCCGCATGGTGGGACCCCGAACACCGCTGGCGCACCCCACGACTGTCGTTGCCTGAGTTCGCCTACACGTAGCGCGTTCCCGGGTGTGCGTGGGCTGGGCGCCGATGACCCTCGATGTAAAAGATTCTTGACACCGCACGCCATCAGGCGTAGCTTGCTTCGAGTAAAGAATCTTTGACACGAAGGAGCGGTCATGGTCTACAACGAGCGCGCGGCCTGGGCCGGGCTCATCGCCACCGTCCCCACGTTCGCGGTGTACGCCTGGCTGCTGCTGACGAGTCCGGACCCGGCAGCATCCTGGGTGCCGATCATGCTGTGGACCATCGGCGGCGGCATCGTGCTTACGATCCTCATCACGATCGTCTGGGGGATCGTCGCCGGCATACGTGACAAGGAGGGGGCGATGGCGACCGACATGCGCGACACCGACATCGCCCACCTGGGCGGCCGGGTCGAGCACGCCTTCCTGGTGATCGCCGGCCTCATCGTCATCGTGCTGTGCGCACTGAATGTCGACGTGTTCTGGATCGCGCAGACCATGTTCCTCGGCTTCGCGGTCTCGTCCCTCGTCGGCGGCATCGCCCGCGTCATCGCGTACCGTCGAGGCCTGATCTGATGGTCAAGCCCACCCTCGTCACCAACACCATCCGCGCGCATCGCGAGGCGGCCGGGCTGACCCAGGCCGACCTCGCCCGCAGCATCGGCGTCACGCGCCAGACGCTCCTCGCGATCGAGCAGGGCAAGTACTCGCCGACGCTCGAGCTGGCCTTCCAGATCGCCCGGGCCTTCGGGGTCGCGCTCGATGACCTCTTCCAATACCCCGATTCGCAGACAGAAGTTTCGCAGACAGTGGAGGGCTGAAATGACTCTCACGACCACCACCATGACCTCCTGGACGCAGGACCGCTACGGCCCGGCATCCGACATCGCACTCGTCGAGCGCGACGTGCCGACGCCCGGTCGGGGTGAGGTGCTGCTGAAGGTGCACGCCACCGCGCTCAATGCCGGCGACGTGCGCATCATGCTCGGCGATCCGCTGCTGGCACGCCCGGTGTTCGGGCTGACCCACCCGCGCAATCCGGTGCGCGGCATGGACATCGCCGGAACCGTCGTCGCCTTGGGTGACGGGGTGTCGGATGCTGGCATCGGCGACGAAGTCGTGGTGGAGCTGCCCGGCGGCGGAGGCCTTGCCCCGTTCGCCGTCGCACCCGCGAAGCGACTGGCGGCACGACCAGACGGCGTCGCCGCGGCAGTCGCGGCCAGTCTCCCCATCGCCGGCGGCACCGCCTGGCAGGCGCTCGACCGCGCCCGGGTGGGCGAAGGACATCGGTTGGAAGGGCAGAGGGTACTCGTCCTCGGCGCCTCCGGCGGGGTCGGCACCTTTGCGGTGCAGCTGGCCGGGCTCCGCGGCGCCGAGGTGCACGCCACCGCCGCGGCCCACAACGTCACTCTCATCGAGCGCCTCGGCGCCACCCGCGTGTTCGAGCGGAACATCGACCTCGCCACACTGCCCGCCGACGGGTACGACGCCGTGATCGACATCGTCGGCGGCACACCGCTGCGCACGCTGCGGCGCCTGATCCGCCCCGGCGGAACTGTCGTCCTCGTCGCGGGTGGCGGTGGGCACGTGCTGGGTCCGGTGCCGCGGATGCTGCGCGGAGCACTCCTCTCGATCGGATCGTCCCGGCGCATCCGTGCACTCGCCGCATCCGCAGACCCGCGGATCCTCGGGCAGCTGCTGCAGCTCGCCGCGCAGGGGGCGATCACCCCGGCGATCGAGCGCGAATACGCGTTCAAAGACGCGGCCGGTGCGCTCGCTCACGTCGAATCAGGGCACGCCGCAGGCAAGGTCGTCGTGCGCGCGGCATCCTGATCGACGAAGCGTCGGCGCTCGAGCCGCGGAGCCTTCCCGTTCCCGTCGCGATTTTTCCCGCTGGCGCCGGATGAAGGCGGGACAAAATGCGACCGGAACGCCGGCTGCGGGCATCCGAGCGGGAGGAATCGCGACCCGAACGATCGCAGCCGAGCGCGGGCATTCCTTGACCCGCCGCGCATCTTCAGCATCCGAAGATCGCGTGAGATAATGGAGCCTGGCGTGCTCGTGTGCATCTTCCCCGTCAATGTTGCGGGTCGAACTTCCGCTGGGCCCCTGGACAGCGTCCGCCGCACCTTCCTGAGGAGCACTCATGTCCATGCCTGAAACCGCGACCCGCCCCGACGACCACGCGACCGCGCCGACCCGCGTGGCTCACCACCGTCGCTACCTGATGTGCAAGCCCGAGCACTTCACGGTCAGCTACAAGATCAATCCGTGGATGGAGCCGGCCAACCCGACCGACACCGCCAAGGCCGTCGCGCAGTGGCAGAAGCTGTACGGCCTGTACCTCGAACTCGGTCACGAGGTCGAGCTGATCGAGCCGCTCGCCGGCTACCCCGACATGGTCTACACCGCGAACGGCGGCTTCGTCATCGGCGGCCGCGCCTACGTGCCCGAGTTCCGCTTCGAGGAGCGCCAGGGTGAGGCGCCCGCGTTCGCCGACTGGTTCCGCGCCAACGGCTTCGACACCGTGATGCCAGAAGAGGTCAACGAGGGCGAGGGCGACTTCCTGCTGGTCGGCGATGTGATCCTCGCCGGCACCGGCTTCCGCTCCACGGGCGACAGCCACCGCGAGGTGGGCGAGGTGTTCGGCCGCGAGGTCGTCTCACTGAACCTCGTCGATCCGCGCTTCTACCACCTCGACACCGCCATCGCCGTGCTCGACCCGGTGCAGGGCACCGAGAACGGCGGCCCCGAGCGCGCCAACATCGCCTACCTGCCGCACGCGTTCGACGAGGCTTCGCAGAAGGTGCTCGCCGAGCGGTTCCCCGACGCCATCCTCGTCAGCGACGACGACGGCGCCGTGTTCGGACTGAACTCGGCCAGCGATGGCTACAACGTCATCATCTCGCCGCGCGCCACAGGATTCGAGAAGCAGCTGCGCGAGCGCGGTTACAACCCGATCATGGTCGACCTGTCCGAGCTGCTGCTCGGCGGTGGCGGCATCAAGTGCTGCACGCTCGAACTGCGGGGTGCCTGACATGGACGGCACAGAGACGTACGCGGTTGCTGAGCGAGCGAAGCGAGACGAAGTACACGTCGCCGAGAACTACGCGCCGCTGCCCGTCGTCATCGCCGATGCCGAGGGCGTGTGGATGACGGATGCTGAGGGCAAGCGCTACCTCGACCTGCTGGCCGCCTACTCGGCCGTGAACTTCGGGCACCGGCATCCGGCGATCGTCGAGGCGCTCACCACGCAGCTCGGCCGCGTCACCCTCACCAGTCGCGCCTTCATGAACGACCAGCTCGAGCCGTTCGCCGCCGCGCTCGCACGCCTGTGCGGCAAGGAGCTCGTGCTGCCGATGAACACCGGCGCCGAGGCGGTCGAGACCGGCATCAAGGTGGCCCGCGCGTGGGGCTACCGCGTCAAGGGCATCTCTGCCGGCAAGGCCCGCATCGTCGTCGCCGCGGGCAACTTCCACGGCCGCACCACCACGATCGTCAGCTTCAGCGACGACGATCAGGCGCGCGATGACTTCGGTCCGTACACGCCGGGTTTCGACACGGTTCCGTACGGAGACGCGGATGCCATCGCGAACGCGATCACCGACGAGACCGCCGCGGTGCTGGTCGAGCCCATCCAGGGCGAGGCCGGTGTGATCATCCCTCCGGAGGGCTACCTGCGCCGGATCCGCGAGATCTGCGATGAGCGAGGCGTGCTGTTCATCGCCGACGAGATCCAAGCGGGCCTCGGCCGGGTCGGCGAGACCTTCGCCTGCGACCGCGAGGGCGTCGTGCCCGACCTGTATCTGCTGGGCAAGGCGCTCGGCGGCGGCATCCTGCCCGTCTCGGCGGTCGTCGGCAACCGCGATGTGCTCGGCGTCATCCGTCCGGGCGAGCACGGCTCGACGTTCGGCGGCAACCCGCTGGCCGCAGCCGTCGGCCTGAAGGTGGTCTCGATGCTGGAGACCGGCGAGTTCCAAGAGCGCGCTCGCGTGCTCGGCGCACACCTGGCATCCGCTCTCGAGCCTCTGATCGGCCACGGCGTGACCGCGGTGCGCATCGCGGGCCTGTGGGCGGGCGTCGACATCGACCCCGCCATCGGCACCGGCCGCGACGTCGCCGAGAAGCTGCGCGAGCGCGGCGTGCTCGTCAAGGACACCCACGGCCAGACGATCCGCATCGCCCCGCCGCTGGTGATCCGCGCCACTGAGCTCGACTGGGCGGTGGAGCAGTTGCGCCTGGTCCTGGCCGACTGACGCCAGGCGCTTCGCGCCATCCTGCTGAGGAACCACTTCCCGTCTGAGACATCACGTGTGTGCGTGTTTCTCAGACGGGAAGTGGTTTCTCGCAGTAGGGGGCGGGGTCAGTCGCGGAGGAACGGGCCGGAGTCCTGCTCCTGCACGTTCGGGTCGTCCAGGCCCGCCAGGTCGTCCTCATCGACCAGTTCATCGACATCAAGTGTCGACGGGGAGGCATCGACGCTGCTTTCCAGACCGAGGGCACCCGACGTGATGCGCACAGGTTCGGTCGGCGCCACCGGCAGGCCGAAGCGGCGCTGGATGCGGCGCATCCACCGCGGCTGCGAGCCCAGCACGCCGGTCTCATCGTGGGCTTCGACTTCGAGACCGTAGTAGTCGCCGATCCGATCGATGAACGCCGCCCGCTCGGCCTTCGCGTACGCGCGCCGTTCTCGAGTGAAGGCGACGACCGTCGACCAGCAGATCAGCAGCATCACCACGCTGAAGGGCAGCGCGATCGTGATCGCCGCGGTCTGCAGCGCCGTGAGTCCGCCCGCCAGCAGCAGGGAGATCGCCAGCAGGGCCGTTGCGACGACGAAGAACGTGCGGATCCAGCGCCGCGGCTCGGGCTTGCCGCCGGTGGCTATCATGCCCATCACCAGTGCGCCGGAATCCGCCGACGTGATGAAGAAGATGCCGAGCAGGAGCAGCGCGCCGACGCTCACGATGCCCGATCCGGGCACGTTCTGCAGCATGGCGAACAGAGCGCCCTGCAGGTCGACCTCGCCGTCCGGCCCGGTGAGCGTGCCGGGATCGGAGAGCTCCATCGCCAGCGCCGAGCCGCCGAGAACGGCGAACCACAGGATGCCGATCAGCGTGGGAACCAGGATCACGCCGATCACGAACTCGCGCACGGTGCGCCCCTTTGACACGCGGGCGATGAAGATGCCGACGAACGGCGCCCACGAGATCCACCAGCCCCAGTAGAAGGACGTCCATGACGCCTGCCACTGCTCGCCTGCTTCGCCCTGGAACGCACTGACGTTGAACGACAGCCCGACGAAATTCTGCACGTAATAGCCGATCGACTGCACGAAGTCGCGCAGCAGGAACTCGGTGGGCCCGACTGCGAGCAGATACAGCACCAGGATGCCCGCGAGGATGAGGTTGGCCGTGGACAGCCACTTCATGCCCTTGGTCACGCCGGACAGCACCGACATCAAGACGAAAACCGAGATGACGAGGATCAGGATCACCTGCGTCGTCTCGTCGGGATCTGCGATCCCCGCCGAATGCAGTCCTGCGCTCATCTGCAGCACACCAAGGCCCAATGAGGTCGCCACACCGAACAGCGTTCCCACCAGCGCGATCACGTCGATCGTGTGGCCCCAACCGCCCTCGACGCGCTTGCCGAGCAGCGGTTCGAGCGTCCAGCGGATCGACACAGGGCGCCGACGGCGGTGGATCGCGTAGGCGAGGGCGAGTCCGATCACCACATAGATCGACCAGGCGTGCACGCCCCAGTGCAGATATGTCTGGCCGAGTGCCGCCTGTGCCAGCTGCTCCGGCGTCCCGGTGACCCCGGGGCGCGGGTTGGTGAAGTGGCTGAGCGGCTCGCTGACACCGTAGAAGACGAGACCGATGCCCATGCCGGCCGCGAACAGCAGCGAGAACCAGCTGATCAGTGAGAACTCCGGCTCTTCATCATCGCGTCCGAGTTTGATGTCGCCGAAGCGGCTGAATCCCAGGAACAGACAGAACGCGACGAAGAACGCCGCGATCAGCACGTAGTACCAGTTGAAGGCGTTGACGATCGAGGTCTGGATCGTTCGGAACACTTCCTCTGCGACGTTCGGCAGAAGCAGGGTGAACAGCACGAACGCGATGATGATGCCCGCGGCAGGCCAGAACACCCATCGCAGCACCTGCGGCTCGCGCTGCTCGGCACTGGCCCTCGTCTTCGATCCCTGTCCGCTCATGCCCCCACCGTATCGGCGGCCGCGGCCTGTGGACAGGGGGCCTTCGGCGTGGCCGTGGCTCAGACGGGTGTGTCGTCAGGGTCGAATGCCTTCAGGGCGTCCTGTTCGACAGCGGTGTCGGCGGTCAGCTGCTCCTCGGTGACCTCTGAGCCGCCGAGCGGGGCATCCTCGTCGCCAGAGGGCTCGGTCTGGGCCGACCGCGGCGCCGGTTCTGATGGCCCCTTCGAGGGAGGCTTCAGAACGTCGCCCAGCTTTCGCGGCAATCCCGTACCCCGCGGATCCAGTCCAGGCACATGCGGGATCTGGTGGAATGACTGGCCGTCCGCGGCATCGTCTTCATCGCGTCGATCGTTCATGCCTCTGACCTTAAGGTGTGCGATGGTGCTGCGGCATGCCCTTGACATCGCCGTCGCGAAGGGTTCAGTCAGACAGCAGGCGCTCCGCGCGCAGCGTCTCCCACTCATCGATCAACTGCGGCATGCGACGCGACATGAAGCGGAAGAACTCCGCCATCTCCTCTGATCGCGCACGCGCGGCGTGGTCGTCTTCGTGGGCGGCGCCGATGTCTTCGATCAGCGCCGCCAGTCGGTCGTACACGGGGGAGTTCGTCGACATGGCGCCGTACCAGGCGTCCCCGATGATCTCGTACGTCACCAGGCGTCGATCCGGCCGCGAGATGCGGTGGATCATGTGCACGGTCTGCAGGTAGCGCACCGCACCGGAGACCGCCGCGGCACTCACGCCCAGCCGCTCACCGAGCTCGGCGGCGGTGTACCCACCGGCGGGGGCGGCGATCAGCGCCATCAGGACGCGGGCGGGCATGCGCGGGAACCCGACAGCCGTGATGACGGCCGCCGCGTCCTCGGCGGCGTCGACCCCGAGGTGCGTGGCATCTCCTGCCGGGGGCGCAGCGTCGTCAGCATCCGTCATCTTGTCATCCTCTCAGGCTGTCGGGTGCAGTTCCCGACGCCGCATCAGGACGAGGGATGCTGCCGCGCCGACCGCCGCCGCACCGGCGAGCCACCAGACGCCCTTCAGATCGACGCCGTCGGAGGCGAGCACGGGGGTCTGCGTGAACGGCGAGAGGTTCGTCAGCCAGTCCGGCAGCGAGAACAGCGGGCCGAACAGCCCGATGATCAGGGCCACCATCACCAGCATCCACCCCACGACGATCGTGGCTCTCGGCGCCAGCACGAACACGAGCGCCGTCAGCACCAGGAAGACGCACGCCGCTATGCCCTGGCCGATGCCGGCGACGACGGCATCCTGCATCAGCGACCCGTCGCTGTGCGCTGCGCCGAGGGCCGAGCCGGCGATCGCCGCCGCCACGATCAGCACGACGGCGCCGAACGCGACGACGAGATAGTCGGCCAGCCATCGCACCCGATCGACCGCGGTGGCGAGCACCGGCTCTGCGGTGCCGTGCACCTCTTCCTGTCGCGCGCGACAGACGGTCTGCACGGCGGCGCAGGCCGCCAGCACGCCGACCATCAGATAGAAGATCACGACCATTCCCGATTCGAGGCCCCCGCTCTTCGAGAGCGCCTCGAAGACCCTCTGCACGGCCTCCACCTTCGTGCCGATCTCGTTGATGACTGATGCCAGGCTGGTGGCGAGCAGACCGGTCAGGAAGCCGCCGATGGCCCAGCCGAGCACCGAACCGGACGTCATCCGCCAGACCAGCCCCATCGGCGAGCCGAGGGATGCCGGAGCCCAAGTGCGTCCGTGCCGCTGCGGCACGATGCCCTCGCCGAGATCTCGCACCGACTGCACCGCGAAGGCGACGGCGGTGAGCACGACGCCCACGCCGATGCCGAGCAGCGCTGGCCATACCGCGTCATCGGCGTACGGGCGGGTGTTCTCGGCCCAGCCGAACGGCGACAGCCAGGCCAGCCAGCTGCTCTCCATGCGCGTGAGGTCGGCGCTCGGGGTGCCGAGGGCGTTGCCGAGACCGCTCATCACATAGGTCGCGAGCAGGATCCAGACGGCGAGCGAGTTCGCGCCGCGCGAGGTGCGCACGAGCTGCGCTGCAAGCAGGCCGACCCCGAGGAAGCACAGGCCGACGGACGCGACGGCGAGTGCCGAGACCCACGAGCCCGGTGCCGGGTACCCGGCACCGATGAAGACCAGGCCGACCAGCACCGCGAGCACGATGTTCGCCAGCACGCCGTGCACGATTGTCGCCACGAGCGGCGTGACCCTGGCCGCGGGTGTGGCCGAGATCAGTTCAGCGCGCCCCTGCTCCTCTTCGGTGCGGGTGTGGCGCACTGCGAGGAACGTGCTCATGAATGCGGCGAGCATGGCGAGGAACGGAAGGATGAGGAACAGTGCGACCTGCGCCTCGCCCGAGCCGGACGGAAGCCCACGGAACATCAGGATCACCGGGTTGGCCATCACGGTTGCCAGCACGGTGATGCGGCCATCGAGGTCGCCGTACGATTCGACGACGCCCCCGACCGCCGACGCGGCGAGGGCCACAGTGCCGAGGATCCACAGTGGCAGCTGCACGCGGTCGCGACGCAGTCGCTGGCGCAGTAGGTGGAGCGCCCCCGACCCTGAGGTCGCGGTGGCGGCGATGGTGCTCATCGCCGGGCCTCCTGCTGCTTCCGTTCGCGCCGGGTGGCGGCATCCGCCTGGCCATCGCCCTTCTCGGGCGCGCCGGGGTCATCGCCGCGCTCGAGAACGGCGAGGTCATCTCCGTAATGCCGCAGGAACAGCTCCTCCAGGGAGGGCGGCTCGATGCGCAGGCCCTCGACGCTGCGCTGCGCGAGCTCTGGCAGCACACCCACGACCCGGTCGCTGTCGACCGTGAACCGCGCGCGGCCTTCGAGCACGACGCCGTCGTGCGCGTCCGGAATGCCGACGAGAGCGTCGTCGGACGCCGCATCGAACGAGATCTCGGTGCGGGTCAGATGCCGCAGATCCGCCAGCGTGCCGGTCTCGACGATGCGGCCGTTGCGGATGATCGACAGGCGGTCGCAGAGCTGCTCGACCTCGCTCATGATGTGGCTGGAGAGCAGCACGGTGGCACCCGCGTCGCGCACGCGGGTGATCTCGCGGCGGAACATCACCTCCATCAGGGGGTCGAGGCCGCTGGTGGGCTCGTCGAGGATGTACAGCGCGGCCGGCACGGCGAAAGCAGCGACCAGCGCGACCTTCTGCCGGTTGCCCTTGGAGTACGAGCGGCCCTTCTTCTGCGGATCGAACTGGAATGCCTCCATGATGCGCAGCTTCTCGGACCGGTACGCGGGGTCTTTGGTGTGCGCTCCGCGCAGGCGGGCGAGCAGATCGACCGCCTCGCCGCCGGAGAGATTCGGCCAGACGCTGACATCGCCTGGCACGTACGCGATGCGGCGGTGCAGGTCGGCAGCGCTGTGCCACGGCTCCTCGCCGAGCACAGATGCCTCTCCTGACGTCTTGCGGGCGAGACCCAGCAGGATGCGGATCGCGGTGGACTTTCCCGCGCCGTTCGGGCCGAGGAAGCCGTGCACCTGACCGGCACCCACCTCGAGGTCGAGTCCGTCGAGAGCATGCACGCGACCGTAGGTCTTGGTCAGACCGCGCGTGCTGATGATGGTGTTCATGAGAGGCGACGGTACACCCGTTTCACGAATTTGTGAAGAGTGTTAAGAGGCCGTGATTGAGACCGCATGCCAGCCGGTCGCGCCGTCCGGCGCGGGGGGAGCGGATGCCTCTGTCTGGGGCTTCCCGTCGGCACTGAGCGCACGGCAACGCAGCACATGCTCACCGGATTCAGCGCGCCAGGGTATCCGCCACTGCACCCAGGTGTCATCGGAGATCGCGGAGGCGAGCTCGGCGGATCGCCACGGGCCGTCGTCGACCTGCACCTCGACGCCGGCGACCCCGCTGCCCGGCTGCCAGGCGACGCCGGCGATCACCACGTCGCCGGCGCTCACGTTCGCGCCCGTGCGCGGCACATCGATGCGCGACTGCAGTTTGATCGGCCCTCGCGCTGACCAGCCGCGGTCGGTCCAGTACGCCCGAGCGCGGTCGAACCGGGTGACCTCGAGCTCTGTCACCCACTTGGTCGCCGACACGTAGCCGTACAGTCCAGGAACCACCATCCGCACCGGGAACCCGTGCTCGAGGGGCAGCGGCTCGCCGTTCATTCCGATCGCGAGCAGCGCGTCGCGGTCGTCGGTCAGCGCCTCAAGAGGGGTGCCGGCCGTGAAGCCGTCGACCGAGGTCGAGAGCACCATGTCGGCATCCGCGTCCGGCTGGGCCCTGGCCAGCAGCTCGCGGATCGGATACCCGAGCCACACCGCGTTGCCGACCAGGTCTCCGCCGACCGGGTTCGACACGCACGACAGCGTGACGGCCGTCTCCATCAGCGGCAGCGCGAGCAGCTCGTCCCAGGTCAGCTCCACCTCGTTCGCGACCATGCCGTGCACGCGCAGTCGCCACGTCGACGGGTCGACCGTCGGCACGATGAGCGCGGTGTCGATGCGGTAGAAGCCGTCGTTCGGCGTTACCAGCGGTGAGAGGCCGGGGACGTCGAGTTCTGCGCCGGCAGGGATGGCGGATGCCGGGGTCGCAGGCTTCGGCAGGCGGATCGCCGCGCGCGCCGCCGTCACGACCGTGGACCCGGCGCGGGCCAGTGAGCCGGCGAACGCCATGGCCACTCCGACGACCGCGGTGCCGCCGGCCCAGATCAGGAACCGGCGGCGGGTCGGACCCGTCGCTGCGCCCTCCGCTGTGCCCTCCGCTGTGCCCTCCGCTGCGATCGGGCCGGACGCGCGGGGCTCCGAGCTGGTGGGCACGCTCGCCACGGCTGCATCGATGCGGGCATCCGCTGCGGCTGGCGCCAACCCGATCAGCATCCGCACCGCGACAGCGGCGACGGCCCCGGCCAGGACGGACGGCAGCCAGGACAGCAGCCCTGCGTCCGGCCTGGTGAACGAGAGGATGCCGACGCCGGCGCCCATGACGAGGAGAACGATCACCCCGGCATGCCGCCAGCGGGCTTCGCAGAGACCGGCGACAGCCGCGACCGCAAGCAGGACGATGCCGATGCCGATCAGCAGGGCGGTCTTGTCATTCGTGCCGAACCAGGCGATCGCGGTGTCCTTGGCCCATGCGGGGGCGAGGTCGATGAGCGCACCGCCGACCACGGCGAAGGGGCTCGAGGTCGGCGCGATCAGTGCGGCGACGAGCTCGCCGACTCCCGCGCCGAGCAGCACTGCCGCGATGCCTGCGGCTACCGCGGCCAGGCGTGACGGCGAGGCCGCTCTGGAGGTCGTGGCGACCCTGCCATGCCGTGCCGTCTCGGTCATGCATCCAGGCTACGAGCCTCGCCGCTCGCCAGGGCCCTCAATCTCGTGAGAAACCACCTCTCGTTTGAGAAACCACGCCAGGGGCGATGTCTCAAACGGCAAGCGGTTTCTCAGCGGGGGGCGTGAAGCGGCGGGCGGGGTCAGCCGCGCTTGCGGCGTCGGGGCACGCGGATGGGGGAGGTCGCGGCGGCGCGGTCGTCGAAGGTCGTCGGCTCCATGGCCTGCACGACCGACAGCGGACGCGTCTCGTCGATCGTCATCAGGAAGAGCGCGCCGTCGCGGCGGCGCAGGCGGCCGGACCACAGCATCCACCCCACGCCGATGCCGAACGAGACGAGCCCTGCGATCCCGCCAACCACGATCGCGGTGCGCGCAGAGAATGCGTCGACGATCCACCCGGCGATCGGCGCGCCGATCGGGGTGGAGCCCATGATCACAGCCATGTACAACGCGAGCACGCGACCCCGCAGCGCGGGATCGGTCGTGGTCTGCACGTACCCGTTCGCCGTGGTCAGCATCGATACGGTCGAGAATCCGACGAAGATGAGCACGGCCGCGTAGCTCCAGTAGGTCGGCATGAGGGCCGACACGACGGATGCCACACCGAACCCGCCGGCAGAGATGACCAGCACGCGCACGCGCGCGCGATCGCGCCGGGCGGCCAGCAGGGCACCTGCCAGTGAGCCGATCGCCAGCACTGAGCTGAGCAAGCCATACCCGTCGGCGTCCTTGCCGAACTCCAGCGCCATCGTCGAGGCGAAGATCGGGAAGTTCATGCCGAATGCGCCGATCAAGAAGACCATCGCGAACACCACGACCAGATCGGGGCGCCCCCACACGTATCGGAATCCCTCGCCGAGGCCACCGGAGCGGTGGTCCTTGATGCGCGGCATCAGCTCGCGCACGCGGATCGCCAGCAGTGCGATGATCATCGCCAGGAAGGTGACGGCATTGGCGACGAACACCCAACCGGTGCCGAGGATGACGATGAGGATGCCGCCAACGGCAGGCCCCACCAGGCGCGCCATGTTGAATGCCGCCGAGTTCAGCGCGACGGCGTTCGAGGTGTCCTCAAGACTCACCATGTCGGACACGAAGGCCTGCCTGGCCGGTGCGTCGAAGGCGTTCGCGACGCCGAAGGCGGCGGCGAAGCAGAACATCAGGGGCAGGGTCATGACGCCGGTCAACAGCAGTGCCGCGACGCCGAGTGCGAGCATCATCAGCGCGGTCTGCGTGACCAGCAGCACCTTGCGGCGGTCGAAGCGGTCGGCCACCCAGCCGGTGAGACTGACGAGCACCAGCGGCGGCCCGAACTGCAGAGCCATCGTCACGCCCATCGCGGTGGCGTCGTTGTCCGTCAGCTCGGTGAGCACCACCCAGTCCTGTGCGGTGGCCTGCATCCAGCCGCCGATGTTGGAGATGACACCGCCGGCGAACCAGGTGCGGTAGTTGAAGTTGCGGAACGACCTGAACATGGCGCTCATGAGTCGGCCATCCTCTTCAGCAGCGCCGCGGCCTCGCGCAGCACCGCCAGATCGTGTCCGTCGAGGTCGACGTCGGTGATCATGTCGGAGAGTCGTTCATCTCGGCGCCGGATGGTCTCGGCGACGACGTTCTCACCCTGCTCGGTGAGCTCGACATGCACACGGCGGCGGTCGTGCTCGTCGGGGATGCGCACGACGAGGCCGAGCTCTGCGAGTCCGTTGATGGTCGCCGTCATCGTCGGCGCGGTGACGCGTTCATGCTCGGCGAGCCGCGATAGCGTGTGTCGGCCGTGGGCGCGAAGCGCGCCGAGGGCGGCGAGCTGCGCGTCGCTCATCTCGTCCACGGCACGGACGCTGCGCAGGCGCCTGGCGAGGCGGAAGACGGCGTAGCGGAGTTCGGATGCGGTGGCGGAGAAGTCGTCGGTCATTACTTAGATAGTCTAACTAAACTTTTCGAGTCTGTGGGTGGATGAAAATAAAGCCCACGAACCTTGACGCATCAGACGTTCAATATGAAAATCGTTTTCATGCCCCTCGCGTTAGAACTCGCCGTCCAGGACCCCGCAGGAATGCGCATCGCACGCGAGGTGGGGGCCGCGCGGGTCGAGCTGGCGCAGGCGCTGGCGCTGGGCGGGCTCACGCCCTCCAGGGCGACCATCGAGCTCACGCGCGAGGCGGCGGGGGAGTCCGGCCCCGAGGTGCACGTGCTCGTGCGCGCGCGCGCCGGCGACTTCATCTACACCGACGACGAGATCGCCCTGATGGCGGTGGACGTTCGCCATGCGCTCGACGCAGGCGCGCACGGCGTGGTTATCGGATGCCAGGATGCCGACGGCACCCTGAACCGCGACGGGCTCGCGCGGCTGGTGGATGCTGCCGAGGGCGCGCCCGTGACCCTGCACCGCGTGATCGACGTGACGCCCGACCTGTTCGACTCGCTGCGCATCGCCCAGGGCGTGGGCGTGCGACGCGTGCTCAGCTCGGGCGGGGCATCGACCGCCATCGAGGGGATCGAGGCGCTGCGCTCTCTGGTCGGCGAGGCGCACGGAGCAATCGAGATCATGGCCGGCAGCGGCATCACAGCATCCGATGTCGCGGCGATCGCCGACGCCGGCGTCGACGCCGTGCACTTCTCAGCCAAGCGCTCCGTCGTCTCCGACAGCGCCGTGCGGATGGGCTCCGCCGCAGACGGCGTGGGCGCATACGAGATCACCGACCGCGCCACCGCGCTGGCCGTCGTCGCGGCGCTGGCACCCGCGGTCGCCTGACGGCGCTCGCACGACCCGCGGTAATCCGTAGACTCGGGCCATGGTCGCAGCAAGGACAGCGGAGTTCGTCGATGCCCACGGGATCACGATCGTCTATGACGTGTATGAAGCAGTGGGTGCCGCACGAGGCGTGGTGCAGCTGCTGCACGGGGTGGGTGAGCATGCCGGTCGCTACGGCGCCCTCATCGACGCACTGACCAGGGATGGCTTTCACGTCTACGCCGACGATCATCGCGGGCACGGACGCACCGGCATCAGGCAGCACGGCGGTCCGGCGAAGCTCGGCCGCCTCGGTCACGGCGGAATCCGCGCGGCCGTGGATGCCTGCTGGCAGCTCACAGGCATCATCCGCGATGAGCGTCCTGATCTGCCACTGGTGCTGATCGGTCACTCGTGGGGCTCGTTCCTCTCGCAGAAGCTGCTGAACCAGCATCCGGAGGCGTACGACGCCGTCGTCCTCAGCGGATCGGCATACCTGACGCCGACTTCTCTCAATGCCGCACCGCTGAACGCGAAATGGGCGGGTCAGGACGCCGACGGGCTCGAGTGGCTCTCGCGCGACCCCGATGTGTGGCAGGCGTTCCACGATGACCCGCTGACGACCGAGGTGCCGTTGTTGAAGCTGTTCGGCCCGATCGAGGCGGCGCGACTGTACGGACGCCCGAAGCGCGATCTGAGTTCGAAGGGTGGCCACAGCGTGCCCGTGCTGCTGATGGTCGGTCGCGATGATCCGGTTGGCGGACCGCGCAGCGTGCACAAGCTCGCCGACGCGTACCGGAACCGCTCCGGGCTCACCGACGTCACCACTCTCGTGTACCCGGATGCTCGGCACGAGATCTTCAATGAGCTGCAGGCGGATGCGGTGCGTGCCGACCTGCTGGCCTGGCTGGACGCCCGGATCCCCGCGCGGATGTGACCCGGCGGCTTAAGCTGGTCAGGTGCATGGTGAGTACAAGGTTCCCGGTGGAAAGCTCGTCGTCGTCGACCTCGAGGTGCGAGACGGCCTGATCCGCGACTTCCGCCTCGCAGGCGACTTCTTCCTCGAGCCCGACACGGCGCTGGAGGCGATCAACGCCGCCGTCGAGGGGATGCCGGTCGAAGCCGACTCGACGACGATCGCCGCGGCGGTGCGCGCAGCCCTGCCGGATGGCGCGCAGCTGCTGGGGTTCTCACCCGAAGCCGTCGGCACTGTTGTGCGACGGGCGCTGGTGACAGCCCCCGGCTGGCGTGACTTCGACTGGGAGATCGTGCACGAGAAGGCGGTCTCGCCGCGACTGAACCTCGCCCTCGACGAGGTGCTCACCGCACGCGTCGGCGAAGGGCGCCGTCGGCCGACGCTGCGCATCTGGGAGTGGGACGAGTCCGCCGTCGTGATCGGCTCGTTCCAGTCGTACCGCAACGAGGTCGACCCCGAGGGTGCAGCCAGACACGGCTTCGATGTCGTGCGCCGCATCTCGGGCGGTGGCGCGATGATGATGGCCGCCGGTCAGATCATCACCTATTCGCTGTACGTGCCTGCAGCGCTCGTGCAGGGCATGACCTTCGCCGATTCGTATGCGTTCCTCGACGACTGGGTGCTGCAGGCGCTGCGTTCGATCGGCATCGACGCGACCTACCAGCCGCTCAACGACATCGCCTCGCCCACAGGCAAGATCGGCGGCGCGGCGCAGAAGCGCCTCGCCAACGGAGGAGTGCTGCACCACGCCACCATCTCGTACGACATCGACGGGAAGGTGATGACGGAGGTGCTGCGGATCGGACGCGAGAAGCTCAGCGACAAGGGCACCACCTCGGCCGCCAAGCGCGTCGACCCGCTCCGCACCCAGACCGGTATGGAGCGCTCCGAGATCATCGAGAAGTTCAAGGACACGTTCCGCTCGCTCACCGGCGCCGAGGACGGTGCGATCACCGCGGATGAGTACGCGGATGCCGAAGCGCTCGTCGAGTCGAAGTTCGCCACCGACGCGTGGCTGCACCGTGTCCCTTGAAGTACCGTGTGCCGTGACGCAGCCCGCACTGGGGGCCGTCACCGTCATCGAGGGCGACAACCTCGCGGCCGCGGCGACACTGGCATCCGATTCCTTCGCCCTCATCTACCTGGACCCGCCCTTCAACACCGGCCGCACGCAGGAGCGGCAGGTGGTCACCGCCCGGCGGCTCGCCGCAACTCCGGAGAACCCCGCGGAATCCGGGGTCGCGGCCGCTGAAGCCGCCGATTCGGGGGTGGATCTCCGGATTTCCGGCGAGCCCGCAGGTGAGCCCGAGCTCGAGCGAGAGATCCGACACGGCTTCCACGGCCACGCGTACGAGCGGGTGCGCGGCATGCTGCGCACGTACGATGACCGCTTCGACGACTACGGCGACTTCCTCATGCCGCGGCTGGAGGAAGCCTGGCGGCTGCTGGCCGACGACGGCACGCTGTACCTGCACCTCGACTACCGCGAGGCGCACTACGCGAAGGTGATGCTGGATGCCGTCTTCGGACGCGACTGCTTCCTGAACGAACTGATCTGGGCGTACGACTACGGTGCCAAGTCGCGACGCCGCTGGCCGACAAAGCACGACACGATCCTGGTCTACGTCAAGGCGCCAGGTGGCCACTACTTCGACTCGGATGCCGTGGACCGAGAGCCGTACATGGCCCCTGGACTGGTCACGCCCGAGAAGGCCGCCCGCGGCAAGCTGCCCACTGACGTCTGGTGGCACACGATCGTGCCGACCACCGGGCGTGAGAAGACCGGGTATCCGACGCAGAAGCCCGAGGGGGTGCTTCGTCGCATAGTGCAGGCCTCGAGCCGCCCCGGTGACCGGGTGCTGGACCTGTTCGCCGGCTCTGGGACGCTGGGAGCGGTGGCATCCGCACTCGGTCGTGACGCGGTGCTCGTCGATGACAACCCCGAGGCGATCCGCGTCATGCGCGAGCGGATGCCGCACGCCGACGTGCGCGCCGTCTGAAAGCCGACACCGTCTGAAAGCCGACACCGTCTGAAAGTAGGATGAGCACGTGTTCGAGCTGCGACGCCTGCGCCTGCTTCATGAGCTCTCAGTGCGCGGCACCATCGCCGAGGTGGCGGCCTCGCTGTCGTACAGCCCGTCGACCGTGTCGCAACAGCTCGCGCTGCTGGAGCGCGAAGCGGGGGTCGCGCTGCTCGAGCCGGACGGGCGCCGGGTGCGCTTGACGGCGGAGGGGCGGATGCTGGCAGAGCACGCCGCGCGGATGCTCGACCTCGACGAAGCCGCCCGTGCCGCGCTGGCAGCCCCTGGGGCGCTGGAGCCGGTTCGCCTGGCGGCCATGCCGACTGCCGCGGAGACGATCGTCCCTGCCGCTCTCACGCTGCTCGCCGCGCGCGCCCCGCAGCTGCGGGTGGAGCTCGAGGAGCTTCCGCCGGAGGAGAGCCTGTTCGAGCTGTCCGCCCGGCGGTTCGATCTGGTGATCGCCGAGCAGTACCCCGGCCACACCCGCGAGGTGCATGCCGGCCTGGAGCACCGCCTGCTCGGCGAGGACCCGATCCGCATCGTGCTGTCACCCGATGAGGCGCCAGCGCCCCTGGCATCCCTGCGCGACCGCGCCTGGGTGCTGGAGCCCGCGGGAACCGCCGCCAGGCAGTGGGCGGTGCAGCAGTGCCGCGCTGCAGGCTTCGAACCCGACGTGCGCTTCGAGGCCGATGACCTCACCGCGCACATCAGACTGATCACTGCAGGGCACGCCGTGGGCATGCTGCCCGACCTCATCTGGGGCGATGAGCCCAGTGGCATGAGCCTGGCCTCCCTGCCAGGCTCGCCGGTGCGAGAGGTGTTCACGGCCGTGCGCACCGCCGGCCGGGCATCCGAGAGTGTGACCCTGGTGCGCGACGCGCTCGCCGAGGCGTTTGCCTCGCACCGCAAGGTCGCGCCCTAGCATCCACTTCCCGACCCCGACCCCCCACACCAACCCAGGTACGGATGGCGGTCGAATCCACGCATGGCGGGAGACACGCCGCAGGATCTACCGCCATCCGTACAATCTCCCGCCATCCGTTCCCGGGTAGCGTTAGGGAAGGCCGAGATCGGTCCGGAACCGAGGTCGGGACGGAGGGGTGGCACATGGAGGTGCATTTCGTCGCGGCGCTGGAGCAGCTCGAGCCGTCGGATGCTGTTCGCCTGGCCGCTCTGGCCGAAGACAGCGGCTTCGCGGGAACAGTGCTGAGTGATCGTTTTCAGCCCTGGCTGCCGCAGCAGGGGCAGTCCGCCTTCGCGTGGACCGTCGCCGGTGCTGTCGGCCAGCGGATCTCGGGCACCGTCACGGTGTCGGCTGTGCCTGGATACCGCCAGCACCCGGCATCCGTCGCGCAGGCGAGCGCGACGCTCAGCGCGCTGCGCTCAGGCGGTGAACAGCGTGACTGGCACCGCCTGTTGCTCTCGGCCGGCGACGCGATCGACGAGCACGTCGTCGGCGGCTACTGGCCGGAGGCGCATGAGCGCGCCACGCGTCTGTTCGAGTCGGCCGAGATCATCCGAAAACTGTTCACCGCGTCGGCGAAGGGCAGCGATGTGCGGCACGCCGGCGCACACCACCGGCTGGAGACATCGCGCCTGTGGACGATGCCGACCACCCCGCCGAGCGTGCAGATCTGGGCAGGCGGCCCCGTCACCGCGCGGCGCGCCGGCCGTGAGGGCTTCGGCATCGTCGTGCAGGCAGCACCGGCGGACCGCCTGGTCGCGCTGCTGCGCGCGTTCCGCGAGGGTGCCCGCGAGGGCGGTCACGCGCCGGGGCGCGCGACCGTGCACGCCCAGCTGTCGTGGGCGCCGACCGACGAGGAGGCGCTCGCGAACGCCCTGACCGACTGGCCCATGGCAGGGCTGCGCTTTCCGCGAGGCGATATCCGCTCGCCGTTCGACGTCGCGCAGCTCGCCCGCGCGGTCTCGCCAGACGACATCCGCTCCCGCATCCCGGTCAGCGCGGATCCCACCGTGCACGCCGCCCACCTGCGCGCGCTCGCCGCACTCGGCTTCGACACCGTGCACGTGCACAACGTGAGCCGCGCTCAGGATGCCTGGCTCGAGATCTATGCGCGCGAGATCGCGCCAGAGATGGGGGCATGACAGATGCTGACCGTGTGGCCGCTGCCCGGCATCCCCGAGGTGCAGTCCGGCGACGACCTCGCAGCCCTGATCCTCGCCGCACTGCAGCCGACCCCGCTCGAGGACGGCGACGTGCTCGTCGTCACCTCGAAGATCGTCTCCAAGGCTGAGGGGCGCATCGTCGCGGCTGACGATCGCGAGGCGGCGATCACCGCCGAGACCGCGCGCATCGTCGCGACCAGGCCGCGCGCCGACGGCGGCGTCACCCGCATCGTGCAGAACAGGCTCGGCATCGTGGGCGCCGCGGCCGGAGTGGATGCCTCGAACACGGCATCCGGAACAGTGCTGCTGCTGCCGATCGACCCTGATGCCAGTGCCCGCGACCTGGCCGGGGCGCTGCGCGCGGCGACCGGAGCCGAGGTCGGAGTGATCATCAGCGACACGCTCGGACGCCCGTGGCGCGAGGGGCAGACCGACATCGCGATCGGAGCCGCAGGTGTGCACATCTTCGACCGCCTCGGCGGCCAGGTCGACAGCGCAGGGCGCCCGCTCATCGTGACGCTGCCGTGCATCGCCGATGAGCTCGCCGCCACCGGCGACCTGGTCAAGGGCAAGCTCAGTGGATGCCCGGTGGCTGTGGTCCGCGGAATGGGGCGCGTCGTGGGCGGGTTGGATCTGGCAGGGGCGGCGAGCATCGTGCGCGACGCCTCGAAGGACATGTTCCGGCTCGGCGCCGACGAGGCGTACCGAGCGGGGTTCGAGGACGGCCGAGCGGTGGCGGATGCTGACGCGCACGCCATCCGCGCTGAAGAGGAGATCTGATGCTGAAGCTGGGTTACAAGGCGTCCGCGGAGCAGTTCGGGCCGCGGGAGCTCGTGGATTTCGCGGTGATGGCGGAGGATTTCGGGTTCGAGTCCGTGGCGGTGAGTGATCATTTTCAGCCGTGGCGGTACACCGGCGGGCATGCCCCGTTCTCGATCGCGTGGGCGGCGGCGGTGGGGGAGCGCACGAGCCGGATCCGCATCGGGACGAGCGTGATGACGCCGACCTTCCGGTACAACCCGGCGGTGATCGCGCAGGCATTCGCGACACTGGGGATGCTGAACCCCGACCGGGTGTTCCTGGGTGTCGGGACGGGTGAGGCGCTGAACGAGATCGCGACGGGGTTCCGTGGGGCGGGGGCGCAGGACTGGCCGGAGTTCCGGGAGCGGTTCGCGCGGCTGCGGGAGTCGGTGCGACTGATGCGGGCGCTGTGGACCGGGGAGCGGGTCTCGTTCGAGGGGGACTACTACTCGACGCATGATGCGTCGATCTACGACGTGCCCGACGGGGGTGTGCCGATCTACATCGCGGCCGGGGGGCCGACGGTGGCGAAGTACGCCGGCCGTGCCGGGGACGGGGTGATCGTGACCTCGGGCAAGGGGCGCGAGCTGTATGAGGATCAGCTGGTTCCGGCGGTGAAGGAGGGGCTGGAGCTGTCGAAGCGGAAGCTGGCCGACATCGACCGGATGATCGAGATCAAGATCTCGTACGAGGAGACGGAGGATGCTGCGCTGGCGAACACGCGGTTCTGGGCGCCGCTGTCGCTGAGCAAAGAGCAGAAGCACGACATCACCGACCCGATCGAGATGGAGAAGGCCGCCGACGCCCTGCCCATCGAGCAGGTCGCGAAGCGGTGGATCGTCGGCGCCGACCCTGATGCCGTGGTCGCGCAGGTGAAGGACTACGTCGACTGGGGCTTCAACAACCTCGTCTTCCACGCCCCCGGCCACGACCAGGAGCGCTTCATGACCCTGTTCCAACGCGACCTCGCCCCCCGACTGCGAGCCCTGGAGGCCCCGGACGCCTGAGCGCGACGAACTCCGACTGACTTTGCTCGTCAGGAACTGCTGCGCGAGGTGAAGGCTCGCAACGCCAACCGCAACTGAGCGGGCCTCCCTCCGCCCGGTCGTTGAGTGAGCGAAGCGAGTCGAAACGGGCTGAGTGAGCGCAGCGACTCGAAGTCCCGGAACCCCAATCCCGTAGTTGTTCAGGGGCGTCAAGAATTCTTTCGGAATCTTTCTCTGATCAGCCGGATTCTGCCTGTCAATGTCGGTGGCCCCGTGTTGAATAGAGGTATGAACAGCACCGCAGCTCTCCTGGATCGGGTCGTCGCCGACCTCGATCAGGTGCTCGGTGCGGATGCGTTCGCGGCGCTGTCCGATGCGGAACGACTGGTGGTGCTGAGGCGGGCTGGTGATGCGTTGCGGCGGGTGGAGGCTGTGGTCGTCGAGACGGTGGCGTCCTCGGATCCGGTGGGGCTTGCGAATGGTGTCGGATGCCGGAGCATGAACGAACTGCTCCAGCGGACCCTGCGTGTGGATTCCCGTGCGGCGGCGCAGATCGTGAAGGCCAGCAGGGCCGTGCACCGCGAGACGGACCTCACCTCCGGAGCGCCGCTCCCGGCGCGGTGGCCGGCGCTGAGGCAGGCGATGCTCGACGGGGCGATCGGGGTCACAGGGCTGTTGGCGGCGACGGGGCCGGTCGAATCGGCCGGTGACCGGATCGGTGCCGCGGACCGGTGGAAGGCCGATGCGGTGCTGGCGGAGGTGGTGCGCGGATACGTGGCCACAGACGGCACGGACGGGGGCGCCGAAGACACGGATGCAGACGGCGGAGACACGGATGCGGACGGCACGCAGCCGGACCGGGTTCCGGCGGCGACGCCGGAGGATGTGAAGTCCATCGCGCATGCGATCGCTCTGCGGCTGGACCCTGATGGCGCGGAACCGACCGAGCAGCGGGCGATGACGCGTCGGTTCCTGTCGGTCGGGCGGATGCGGGACGGGGTGTATCCACTGCGGGGGAACCTGCTGCCCGAGACGTACGCCCAGTTGCAGTTGCTGCTGGATGCGCAGCTGAACCCGAAGACCGACGGCCCACCCGCCCCGGAAGGCGTCGCCTTCCGCCCGTCCGACGATGCGGGCAACGACCGCGCCGACGATGCCGGCGTTGACGGTGACGAGTTCAACAGTGACCCGCGCAGCGTGCTCGACACGCGCACGCGGGGGCAGAAGCAGCACGATGCTCTCACCGCAGCCCTGGGCATCGCCGCTCGGAATGCGGATATGCCGTCGTTGGGCGGTGCGGCTCCCACGCTAGTGGTGCACCTGGATTCCGCCGACAGCTCCTGGGCCACCATCCCCGGCGTCGAAGCCCCGGTCCACGCGGCCGTTGCCCGGCACGCGGGCTGCACCGGCACCATCCAGCGGGTGTTCACCGAGCAGGGCCGGATCGTGGGGATGACGGTCACCGACCGGATCTTCACCGTCTACCAGCGCCGCGCGATCACCCTGCGCGACAAGGAGTGTCTGATCCCCGGCTGTCACGTCCCGGCGTCGTGGTGTGAGATCCACCACGTCACCGAATGGGCCCGCGGCGGGCCGACCAGCACCGACAACGGCGTCCCGTTGTGCTGGTGGCACCACCGCTCGCTGGAGTATTCCGGGTGGGAGATCCGCATGAACCACGGACTCCCCGAAATCCGCGGCCCCGCATGGTGGGACCCCGAACACCGCTGGCGCACCCCACGCCTCTCCCTCCCCGACTTCGCGTACACGTAGCCGTTCCTGCCCGGGTTCGGCGGGCGCTGACGTCCTTTGCCGCTTCGACTCGCTGCGCTCGCTCAGCGCACCGCTCGTCGTTCCGACTGGGACGATCGACCCACATAGGCGTATGCTCGCAGGCAACCGCGTGCGTTCCCCCCGCGCACGCGGTTTCCCCCAGCGCAAAGGAGCGCCATGCCCACCGTCCTCAATCGTGTCGCCGCGGGGCTCGCCCTCGCCACCGCGGCCGTACTCACTTTCGCGCCGGCGGCGTCTGCCGCCCCGGCGCCGGCCGCGTCGGGCATCCACGTTGCAGGCAAACCCGACAAGCCCGCGAAGCCCGGCAAACCGGACAAGCCTGGCAAACCCGGCAAGCCGGCGAAACCAGGCAAGTCCGATGCAACCGTCACCACGCCCGACGGCCGCGTCTTCATCACCGACAAGCAGGGGCGTGCGCTGCAGCTGCGCGGATACAACGCCGCCAAGTACGTGCACGACCGACTGAACCCCGCCGACATCGAGACGATGGCCGATCAGGGATTCAACTTCCTGCGGCTGGTCGTGCAATGGCAGTACTTCGAGCCCGAGCAGGGACAGTACGACCAGTCGTACTTCGACTACGTCGACTCGGTGCTCGACGCCGCCGATCGCGAGGGCGTGCATGTCATGCTCGACATGCACCAGGACGTCTACGGGCCGGTGTTCGGCGCCTCCGGCGCCCCGGAGTGGGCGACCCGCACCGACGGTCTGCCGTTCGAGGATGACCCCGCGAACTGGTTCAACAACTACTTCCAGCCCGCGGTGATGCGCGCCTTCACACACCTGTACAACGACGCGGATCTGCAGCGCGCACAGCAGGACCTGTGGACAGAGGTCGCCGGCGCGTTCAACGAGCACGAGAGTCTGCTGGGCTACGACCTGTTCAACGAGCCGTTCGGCGAGTTCATCGAAGAGGACGGCGGCGATTGGGTGACAGCCTCCGCGCGCATCGAGTCGACGCAGATCAGCGACATGTACGACCGGCTCATCCCGGCGATCCGCAGCGTCGACGACGACTCGTGGATCTTCGTCGAGCCCACAGTGCTTGTCGGCTACGGCGTTCCGACGCAGCTGCGCTCGTTCGATGACCCGCGTGATGGCAAGGCGCGGCTCGGCTACGCCCCGCACTTCTACAACACCGGCGTGGAAGAGGGCGGCGACTGGACGCAGGACGACTTCGTGGTGAACTACGAAGCCGCGATCTCGGCGTACCCCACCGCGAACGGCATGCCGATGATCGTCGGCGAGTGGGGTGTGCCCAACTCGCGCACACCAGGCAACGCCGCCCTCGTGGCCGCGCAGGTCTCAGCCATGGAGCGCTTCGCCAGCGGCTGGGCGATCTGGTACTACTGCGCCAGTGACGGCGGCGGCTACTGCGCGATGAACGGCGACGGCGGGGCCGCCCCTGGCAACGAGCCCGCGTACGGTCCGTACGCGCGGGCGATCGAAGGAGTGCCGGGTGCGGAGCAGTTCGACGCCGCCACCGGCACGTACACCGTGACCTTCACAGCGGGTGCCGGCCAGAGTGAGATCTGGGTGCCGCAGTCCACCTACGCGAAGGGCGCCAAGGTGTCGATCACCGGAGGCAAGGCGCACTACAACGCGAAGAAGCAGCTGCTGCACATCACGGCGAAGCCCGGCGCGAAGGTGACGCTGACCCTCACCAGGTGAGCGTCGACACCCCTACGTATTGTCGACACCCCCACCTGCGGACGTCCGCACGTGGGGTGTCGGCAGCAGGTAGGGGTGTCGACGGGTCTCAGGCGGCCGGGCGCTCGGGATCTAGGTCGAAGTTGTCGTGGAAGACATTGTCGGGGTCGTACTGACGCTTCAGGGCGCGCAGGCGCTCGAGCGTCTCCGGCGGGAACGCGTCGTGCAGGCGGGCCGGATCCTGATCGGTCTCGAAGCTCAGATACAGTCCGGTGAAATGCCGGCGCATGGCATCCCAGATCGGGTCGATCCGGTCGGGCGATGACGACATCGCCAGCACCGAGAACTGCGCAGACCGGTGCGCGAACGCGGTGGCATCCGATGCCACATCCGTCGTCGCCCCGCCAAGGGCGCGGATCTGGAAGAACGAGGTCGCGCCGCGCGTGAGCAGCTGCTCGGCATCCGCCGCGAAGGCGGGCGTGATGTGTTCGAGCAGCCCGGACCGGCCGGTCGGCTCGCCGTAACCGGAATGCCCGGTGCGCGGGCCCGCCGTCACCAGAGAGTCGTACGTCATCAGCATCGCCTGCTGTCCGACGAGCGGTGCGACATCGGCCAGCCGCTGCAGGCGCTCGAGGACCGTGTCCGGATCGTCGGAATCGATCACGTTCATCGTCTGCGCGATCATGCCGCCGCCCTGCTGCCCGCCCATGATCAGGAAGCTCGTCGTGTCGCGCGGCGACGCCTCGACGGCGGCGCCCCAGCGCACCAGGAACCCGGCGATGTCGCCGGCGACGTCGTGCTGCAGCTGGCCGAAGCCGATGTCGCCGACGACGTCGGCCTCGAATTCGAACGCCGTGACGATGCCGAAGGCGAAGCCCGCGCCGCGCATTCCCCAGAACAGCTCCGGATGCTGATCCTCGCTCGCCCGGATCTGCGAGCCGTCTGCGAGCACGAGCTCGACCGCGCGCACGTGGTCGATGGTCAGCCCGTGCGCGCGGCTGAGGTATCCGACGCCACCTGCGGTCGCGAGTCCGCCGACGCCGACACCGCCGGAGTCGCCGGACGAGATCGCCCACCCGTGCGGGCGCAGCGCCGCCGCGACGTCGCCCCACCTGGCGCCGGGTTCGATGCGCACCCGGCGGGCCTGCTCATCGAGCACGGTGATCCCGTGCATCCGACTCAGGTCGATCACCACCCCGCCGTCGTTCGTCGAGCGACCACTGAAGCCGTGCCCGCCGCTGCGCACCGACAGCTCCACCGACTGCTGCCGTGCCCACGTGACCGCCGCCGACACGTCGGAGGCGCTGCGCGGACGCAGCACGATGCCCGGTGTGCCGCCCCGCAGATACGTCGACTTCGCCGCGCCGTAACCGACATCTCCTGGTTCGACGGCGACCTCGGCGAGGGATGCGGGCAGCTTGTCATAGGCGATGCCGGAACGTCGGCGGGCGCGCACCGACAGCGGCACGATCGGCCCGATATCGGTGCCGCGGGCGTCACGGTGCTCGGCGACCGCTTCGCGCACCGCTGGCACGACCCTGGTGGCGAAGGTCTCGAGGGCGGACTCGTCGTCGCCCGAGAGCAGCACGGTCGAGATGCCACCGTCGAGCATCAGCGGCACGAGCTGCTCGACCCACTGCTCCCACGGTCCGTCGAACAGCGACGAGCCGCCGCCGTCGCGGAAGCGCCCCGAGAGGTTGAGGATGCGCCGGACCTCGCGGGGGCTGCGCCCCATCGAGCGCGCCGCATCGTCGATCACCGCGTTGCCATCTGCCAGCATCCCGAGCCCAGCCGGCCCGCCTGGCAGTACCCAGCCGTCAGCCTCTCGGCCGATCAGGTCGAGCATCCGCGCCTTGCCGGCGCCGATGTGCAGCGGAATCCGGTGTGCCGGCGCGGGGCCGCGGTCTGCGCCGGTCACGCGATGGTGCTCGCCGCGCACGTGCAGCGGCGTCGACCGGCTGAGATCCCACACGCCGCGGAAGATCTCGATCGCCTCTTCCAGGGCAGTCACCGATTCGCCTGGTGACAGCCGCGAAGCGCCCATGGCGGTCATCGCGTCCCAGAACGCACCGGCGCCAAGGGCCAGCTCGACCCGCCCCTCGGACAGCAGGTCAAGGCTCGCGGCCGCGCGCGCGACCACGGCCGGCGGTCGCATCGGCACGTTCAGCACGTTGGGGGAGAGGCGGATGCGCTCTGTGGCACCCGCGATCCAGCTGAGCAGCGTCCACGTCTCGTGGAAGCGCGGCTGATAGGGGTGGTCCTGCACCGTGACCAGGTCGAGGCCGAGCTCTTCGCTGCGCTGGGCGAGGCGCACAGGGACGAGCGGGTCGCCGGCGGCGTCGCCAAAGGGTGCAGAGCCGTTGAGGGGCGTGATCGAGCTGCCGAAGAGCAGTGGCTGTCCGTAGTCCATGCTGGGACTCAGGCGCGCTCGGCGGCGACCAGCGCTCGGGCGGCCGGAGCGACCTCCTGGCCGTACAGCGCGATCGCGTTGGGGTCGTCACCGGCGAGGATGAACCCGGTCATGCCGTACTCCAGCGCGAGCACGGCGAGCTGCTCGGCCCATTGCGCAGGGGGTCCCACCAGCAGCTGCTGGCTCGTCTCGGCCGCGAAGCGTCCGTTGATGTTCACCAGTCGACGGATCGCACGCGGATCGCGACCTGCGCCGGCGGCGGCATCGTCGATGCGTGCGTTGGCGTCTGTCAGTTCGTCGAGGCTCTTCATGTAGCCCATCGACGGCAGCCAGCCGTCGGCCTTGCGACCGATCAGGCGCAGCATCCGTGGCTTGAGTGCGCCCAGCCAGATGCCGATATCGTGTGCCGGGGCGGGTCCGCGCTTCGCCCCGACGACCTGGTGGTGCTTGCCGTCGACGACGAGGCGCTCGGGGTTGCCGGCATCCCAGATGCCGCGGATGATGTCGATGCCCTCCTCGAGAGCGGTCACCGACTCGCCGGGGGTGAGGCGCTCGCCGCCCATGGCGACGATCGGGTCCCAGAACCCGCCGGCGCCCAGGCCCAGCTCCACACGTCCGCCGCTGAGCAGGTCGAGGCTGGCGGCGGCGCGCGCGAGCACGGCAGGCCCGCGCAGCGGCAGGTTGATCACATTGCCCGAGAGGTGGATGCGCGAGGTCTTCGCCGCCACGTAGCTCAGCAGCGTCCACGTGTCGAGGAACCCTGGCTGGTACGGATGATCCTGGAACGTCGCGAGGTCGAGACCGGCGGCCTCGGACGCCTGGGCGAGCTGCACCGCGTGCTGCGGCACCTGGTTCGTCGGGGTGATGAATGTGCCGAAGAGCAGGTCATGGCCGTAGTCCGTCATACCCCCAGTCAACAGCCCGAGACCGCGGAATCTTCCCGCGGCACGCACCCGACGCGCGACACCCATGAAAGATCGACAGACCTGAATGGTCATCATCGTAAACATTCGCTTTTCTTTATGAGTGTCAGGAGTCATCCTGAGACCATGACCACCCCTGTGCTCCCCGCCTCCGACACCCACGCCGAGCTGGCCGCGCTCGCCGACGATGCCGTCGCGCTCGTGCGCCGGTGGCTGATCGAAAGCCGCGACGTGCCGGTGGATGCTGCCGCGCAGCGTCTCGCCGGCGTGCTGCGCGATGAGAACGGCCTCGACTTCACGGTCGGCTTCGTCGACGGCGTCGTGCGCCCCGAAGACACGAAGGTCGCCGCCCGCAACCTGCGTGAGATCGTGCCGCTCACCCCGAAGTTCCTGCCGGCTCCGTTGCGCGGCGCCATCGCGCTCGGCGGCGCGTTCGCGCCGATCTTCCCCGGCATCGTCGTGCCGATCAGCCGCCGCGTGCTGCGCAGCATGGTGCGCCACCTCATCGTCGACGCGCGCGACGCCCAACTCGGGTCGGCGATCCGTCGCATCCGCTCCGCCGAGAACGTGCGTCTGAACGTCAACCTGCTCGGCGAGGCCATCCTCGGCCGGGAAGAGGCAGGGCGTCGCCTGGCCGGCACCCGCCGCCTGCTCGAGCGCGACGACGTCGACTACGTCTCGATCAAGGTGTCGTCCACGGTCGCCCCGCACAGCCCGTGGGCCTTCGACGAGGCGGTCACCGACGCCATCGAGGCGCTGCACCCGCTGTACGAGGTCGCCGCCAAGAAGCAGACCTTCATCAACCTCGACATGGAGGAGTACAAGGACCTCGACCTCACCATCGCGGTCTTCACCGGCATCCTCGACCGTCCGGAGTTCCAGAACCTCGAGGCCGGCATCGTGCTGCAGGCCTACCTGCCCGATGCTCTCGGCGCGATGATCCGTCTGCAGGAGTGGGCAGCCGCCCGCGTCGCCGCCGGTGGAGCGTCGATCAAGGTGCGCGTCGTGAAGGGCGCCAACCTGCCGATGGAGGTCGTGGACGCCGAGACGCACGGCTGGGAGCTCGCGACCTGGTCGAGCAAGCAGGAGTCGGATGCCTCGTACAAGGCCGTCCTGGACTACTCGCTCACCCCGGAGCGCGTGCAGAACGTGCGCATCGGCGTGGCCGGTCACAACCTGTTCGACATCGCCCTCGCCTGGCTGCTCGCCGAGCAGCGCGGCGCCACGAGCGGCATCGAGTTCGAGATGCTGCTCGGCATGGCCTCCGCACAGGCCGAGGTCGTCAAGCGCACCGTCGGCTCGCTGCTGCTGTACACGCCGGTCGTGCACCCCGACGAGTTCGACGTCGCGATCGCGTACCTGATCCGTCGCCTCGAAGAGGGTGCGAGCCAGGAGAACTTCATGTCGGCGGTCTTCGACCTCGACGCCGACCCCGCCCTGTTCGAGCGCGAGAAGCAGCGCTTCCTGGCATCCGTCACCTCGATGCCCACCGAGGTGCCTGGTCCGAACCGCGTGCAGAACCGCTCGGTCGCCGCCGCACCCGCACCGCTCGACGGATTCGCCAACACCCCCGACACCGACCCGTCGCTGGCGGCCAACCGTGCCTGGGGCGACGCGATCCGCGCACGCATGCAGGGCTCGACGCTCGGCGATGACACGGTCGCCGCGAACACCCTGAACGCGGCCGCGCAGGTCGCCGATCGGATCAAGAACGGTGTCGCCGCCGGTGAGGCCTGGCGTGCGCTTGGCGCCGCCGGTCGCGCCGAGATCCTGCACCGCGCCGGCGACGTGCTCGAGGCGCGCCGCGGCGAGCTGCTCGAGGTGATGGGCTCTGAAGCCGGCAAGGTCATCGAACAGGGCGACCCCGAGGTCTCCGAGGCGATCGACTTCGCGCACTACTACGCCGAGAGCGCCAAGAAGCTGGCAGATGTCGACGGCGCTGTCATGAGCGCCGTCGGACTGACCGTCGTCACCCCGCCGTGGAACTTCCCCGTCGCCATCCCCGCCGGTTCGGTGCTGTCGGCTCTGGCCACCGGCTCGCCGGTGATCATCAAGCCCGCACGCCAGGCCCGCCGCTCGGGCGCCGTTATGGTCGAGGCGCTGTGGGAGGCCGGCGTGCCGCGCGACGTGCTGCAGTACGTGCAGCTCGACGGACGCGAGCTCGGCACCCAGCTGGTCAGCGACCCGGCCGTGGGACGGGTGATCCTCACCGGTGGCTACGAGACCGCAGAGCTGTTCCGCGGCTTCCGCCAGGACCTGCCGCTGCTCGCCGAGACGAGCGGCAAGAACGCGCTCATCGTCACTCCGTCCGCCGACCTCGACCTCGCAGCCAAGGACGTGGTGTACTCGGCGTTCGGCCACGCCGGGCAGAAGTGCTCGGCAGCATCCCTCGTCGTGCTGGTCGGCTCGGTCGCGAAGTCCGAGCGCTTCCGCCGTCAGCTGCTCGACGCGGTCAGCGCGTACGAGGTCGGCGACCCCAGCATCGGGTCCACCCGCATCGGACCCCTGATCGCCCCCGCCGAGGGCAAGCTGCTGGGCGCCCTCACCCAGCTGCACCCCGGCCAGTCGTGGATGATCGAGCCCGAGAAGCTCGACGCCGACGGCCAGCTGTGGCGTCCTGGCATCCGCGAGGGCGTGCAGCCAGGCAGCGAGTTCCACCTCGTCGAGTACTTCGGCCCTGTGCTCGGCGTCATGACCGCCGAAACGCTCGACGAGGCCATCGACATCGTCAACACCATCGAGTACGGCCTGACCTCGGGTCTGCACTCGCTCGACGAGGCCGAGATCCAGCTGTGGCTCTCACGCATCGAGGCCGGCAACGTCTACGTCAACCGCGGCACCACCGGCGCGATCGTGCAGCGTCAGCCGTTCGGCGGATGGAAGAAGGCCGCCGTCGGCGCCGGCTCCAAGGCCGGCGGACCGAACTACCTCGTCGGGCTCTCGGAGTGGTCGGATGCCCCTGCGCTGACCACCCGCCCGCTCGACGAGCTCGGCCTGTCGGCCGCGAAGCTCGTCGATGGCGCTGATGCCGAGTGGCTGCGCGGCGCGCTGGCCACCGACATCGACGCCTGGGCTTCGGAGTTCGGCGTCGTCCGCGACGCCACCGGACTCGAGACCGAGCAGAACTCGCTGCGCTACCAGGCGATCCCGGCGGCGATCCGCTTCGAGGGCGACCGCGTCGCCGAGCTGATCCGCGTCGCCGCCGCCGGCGTGCGCGCAGGTTCCCGCGTGACCCTCAGCACGGCATCCGCCCTGCCGACCCCTGTGGTCACCTGGCTGGGTTCGCATGATGTCGTCGTCGTGACGGAGGATGCTGACGCGTGGGGCGTGCACGCACGGCGCCTCGCGGGTGCCGGCGGCCGGGTGCGCCTCGTCGGCGTGGATGCCGGTGCGACAGCATTCGCCGTGAACGGCTCCCCGAGCCTGGCGATCTACGCGAACCCGGTCGTCGCCGCCGGCCGCGTCGAGCTGCTGACGTTCCTGCGCGAGCAGGCCGTCTCGGTCACCGCGCACCGCTTCGGCACCCCGCACCGCTACGAGATTCCGCTGCTCGCACCAGTGCGCTGAGCCGCGCGAGAGCACCCTGCTGACGGGCCGGAGGCGACTATCCCCGGCCCGTCAGCCGCTCACAGGCTCTGCGCCTCATGGCATACTGAACGCCGACGAAGGCGAGGATGCACGTGGCGAGACCCCCAGCCCGCACCCCGAGCACACTGCGCACCCCGAACGCGAAGGCGATCCTGGAGGCGCTGGCACGACGAGGCCCGCTGACCAGGGCCCAGCTGATGCACCAGACGGGACTGTCGCGCGGCGCCGTCGCCCCGTCGCTGCGGTCGCTCGAGTCGCGGGATCTCATCGTCTCCGCCGGCACGGCTTCGCCCAGCGGCGAGCACGCGGCCAAGGGTCCTGCCGCCATGCGCGTGGCGCTCAACCCGCGTCTCGGCTTCGCCGTGGCAGTGCACCTCGACCATCACGACGCCCATGTCGCGCTCGTCGACGCCACCGGCGCGGTGCGCGCCGAGGCCCACGCCCCGCTGTCGGCGGCATACGACCGACTCGATGTCATCACGGCGCTGATCGAGGAGTGCACTGGCGGCGTCGCGCCGTTGCATGCCGCTGTCGTGGCCGCCCCAGGCATCGTCACCAGGGACGGCGAGATCCGCGACGACTCCGGCCCCGACGGCGGCGCGTTCCGTGCCGCGCTGGCCGAGCGGGTCGGATGCCCGGTGCGCATCGAGAACGACGTGAGCCTGGCAGCGCTCGCGGAGCTCGCCGGCGAACTCGGCACGCAGCACTCCAGCTTCGCCCTGCTGCTGCTGGACGGTGGACTCGGTGCGGCATTCGTCCTGGACGGCGTTCTGCGCCGCGGCGCCTCCGGCATGGCCGGTGAGGTGCAGTACCTGCCGCAGACGCCGCTGCCGCTCGGAGCACCGGTGGTCGGGGAGGTCGTCACCGCCGACCTTGCCAGCGGCGTCGGCCGCGACCCGTCTCTGCCGCTGCTCGCTCATCTCGAGGCCGCAGCGACCGGCGATCCTGCCGCGCACAGCATGATCTCCGAGATCGCCCGCCGTCTCACTGTCGTCGCCGGCACCGTCTCGCTCGTCATCGATCCAGGCATCTTCGTGCTCGCGGGGCTCGCCGCGCACCCGGTGATGTTCGACGCGATCCAGCATGCTGCGCAGGCGTGGGAGGAGCGGCTGCCGCTGCGCTTCACCACCTCGGCGTTCGGACGGGAGGCGCCGCTGGTCGGTGCCGTGCACGAGGCGACCGTCGAGCTGCAGGCCGCCCTCTTCTCACCCGACGACCGGAAGCACTGACATGCCAGCTTCACTCATCGAACGCCTTGGCCACCCTGCCGACACGCGTGCGATCATCCTCAACGCCGACGACTTCGGCATGTGCCGCGCGGCGAACACCGCGATCTCAGAACTGCTCGACGCGGGGCACCTCGACTCGACGACGATCATGATGCCGTGCTCGTGGGCAGCCGGAGCCGCGTCCTTCGCCGCGCGCCGTCACGACCTCGACGTCGGGGTGCACCTCGTGCTCACCAGCGAATGGGACAGGTACCGCTGGCGGCCGCTCACCGGCATCCTCTCCTCCCTCGTCGATGCGGACGGCTACTTCCCGCGCACGGTGCTCGAGGTGGAGCGGCAGGCCGACGAGGACGACGTCGTGGCCGAGCTGGGTCTGCAGGTCGAGGCGGCGATCGCCGCCGGCATCGACGTGACGCACCTCGACAACCACATGGGATCCGTGTACGGACTCGAAACAGGGCGGAACTTCCTTGGACCCGTCTTCGCCCTCGCAGCGAGCCACGGGCTGCCGTTCCGGCTGCCGCGGTACGCGCAGGGCTATGGTCTGGACCCTGCGCTGCAGCCCGTGCTCGATGAGGCGACGGCCGCCGCGGATGCCGCCGGCGTGGTCATCCCCGACCGCAGCTGGACGCACCCGTTCGAGCTGGTCGGAGACGGCACCGCTCAGCAGCAGACCTACGAGGACGTGCGCGACGACTTCATCGAGTTGCTTCGCGCGGTGCCGGCGGGGGTGACCGAGGTGTACCTGCACCCGATGTTCGATGGGCCTGGTCTGCGCGGCACTGTCGACTACGCGGCCGTCAAGCGCGGCTACGAGACGCGGCTGCTCACCGACCCCGTCGTCGCGCAGACGCTCGCCGACGAGGGCCTGATCAGGATCGGCTGGCGGGCGCTGCGCGACCTGCAGCGCGGGGCGGATGCTGCGCCGGTGGATGCTGTGGACGGCGCGCCCAGATGAGCCTGCTCTCCGGCATCCGGGACCGCCGTCTCGAGGCCGCACCCACGCGGGCGCAGACGATCGCGTTCGGGGCATCCGGTTTCCCGACCCAGCTGATGACGCAGACGTTCTCGGCGTTCGTCGTCTACTTCTACGTCGCTCACCTCGCGGCGCCGGCCGAATGGGTCGCCATCGCGATGATCGCGCACGGCGTGCTGAATGCCGTGCTCAACCCCGTCGTCGGCGCGCTCTCCGACCGGCTGCGCACTCCCTGGGGGCGGCGCATCCCGTGGATCGGCCTCGGCATCGTGCCGCTGGTGGTCGCTTTCGTGCTGGTGTGGATGCCACCGGAGCTGCCGACCGGCGGGCTGATCGCCTGGTTCCTGATCGTCGTCGCGGTCTACGACGTCGCGTTCGTGGTGGTCGTGCTGAACATCTCGGCGCTGTTCCCCGAGATCTTCCGCACGACCGAGGAGCGCGCCCGCGGCAACGTGCCGCGGCAGATCTTCGGCATCCTCGGCATGGTGCTCGGCACCGCGCTCGCGCCGATGCTGTACGACGCGCTCGGCTGGCCGGCGATGGCGCTGATCCTGGGCGTCGTGAGTCTGGGGATGCTGCTGTGGTCGTTCCAGGCCGGGATGGTCGAGCGCCGCGGCGCGGTCGCGACCGAGGCGCCGATGGCATGGGGCGCGCAGCTGCGGTACACCTTCACGAACCGCGCGTTCGTGCCATACGTGCTCGGATCGCTGATGGTGCAGACCTCGATCGCGATCATCATCGCCGCGATCCCGTTCTACGTGCGGTACTCGCTGCATGCTGCGGAGGGCGAGGCCAGCGTGCTGCTCGGCGCGATCTTCGCGGCCGCAATCCCCTCGATCATCGGGTGGAGCGCTTTCGTGCGGCGCACGAGCCCGCGCACTGCGCTGCTGGTGGCTGTCGCGATCTTCGGCCTGGCCGTGCTGGCCTTCCTGCTGCCGGCGACGGTGCTCGGCGCCGCGCTGGTGGGGCTCGGCGTCGGCGTCGGCGTCGGCGGACTGCTGCAGCTGCTCGAGATCGCGCTTTCGCAGATCATCGACGACGATGCCGCGCGCACCGGGCACCGCCGCGAGGGCGTGTACTTCGGCGTGAACGGCTTCGTCGTGCGCGGCGCAGTGGTGCTGCAGGCCATCGTGGCGGCGTGGGTGCTGAACGCGAGCGGGTTCGACGCGGCGCTCGGTGACGCGCAGCCGGATGCTGTCGACGGGGGCATCCGCATCATGCTGGCTGTGGTGCCCCTCGGGTTCACCGCGCTCGCGTGGCTGTGCTTCTGGTTCTACCCGATCCGCACCCGCGACGCGGCCTGAACGGGTAGACGCAGCGTCAGGGCCGCAGCAGGTTCAGGAACTGCTCGAGATCGGCGGCCATGTCGATGGTCGGGTCGAGCATCCAGGCGCTCTGCAGCCCGTCGGCGACAGCGTGAGCGGTGCGCATGACCCAGGCCGGGTCGAGATCGGCGCGGATCGTGCCGGCCTGCTGGGCGGCGACGATCTCGCCGCGGGCGATGGCTTCGAGCTGCGCCGTGCGCTGGCGGAAGAAGTCATGCGCCGGATGCTCTGGGTCGGCCGCATCGGCAGCGAGCCGCGCGTACAGATGCACCAGTCCAGGGACGGCGGCGTTGTGTCGGACGACGTCGACGAATGCAGAGATGAAGTCGCTCTCGGCGTACTCGCGGAGATCCCGCTGGTCTCGTGCTTCGAGGATGGCGACGAACATCTCCTCCTTCGAGCCGAAGTAGTGCAGCAGGCCTGCGGGACTCAGACCCGCCGTCTCGGCGATCTCGCGCACCGACGCCTTGCGATAGCCGTGCTCTGCGACGACGGCGAGCGCTGCCTCGAGGATCTCCTCGCGTTTCGCGACGCCTTTCGCGTACGCCCCCCGTTGTGCCATACGTCCCAGGCTACTCCTTGCCCGCAAAGCCGAACAACGTTCGGGTTCGCTTGATTCTGGGTCGACGATCTGTCACGATGTTGTCAAATACCGAATGCTGTTCGGTAACGACCCGACCCGCTCGATGAGGAGCACGCACCATGACCGCACCGTCACTTGATCCTGTCTCGGAGAACGCGCCAACTGGCGTCATCTCCTCGACCCCGCCCGCTGCGGGAGAGCCGGCGGCCAGCCCGCCCTCGAACCGGCGGCTGAAGCCCAGCCTGCTCGTGGCCGCGCTCACCCTGTTCGCCACCTACGGTGGCCTCATCGCCATCCTGCTGCCTTCGCAGATCGCCATGATCGACGAGGCGAACAAGGTCGGCAACCTGTTCATCGTCACGACGACCTCGTTCGTCTTCACGCTCTTCGCCCAGCCGCTTGCCGGTGCTCTCAGCGACCGCACCCGATCGCGCTACGGACGCCGAGCACCGTGGATGGTGATCGGCGCCCTCGTCGGCGGAATCTTCCTGTTCGGGATCGGCTCGCTGACCGACATCCTGTGGATCACCGTGTTCTGGGTCGTCATCCAGGTCGCACTGAACTTCCTGCAGGCGCCGCTGACCACCATCACCGCTGACCGCTTCCCGCGCTCCCAGCGCGGTGGTGCGAGTGCGATGATCGGCCTCGGCACGCAGCTCGGCATGACCGTGGGCGTGATGCTCGCTGCCGCACTCGGTGCGCAGATCGGCATCGGCTACTCGGTGTTCGGCGCCGCGGTCATCGTCGTGACCATCCTGTTCGTGCTCCTGAACCGTGACTGGTCCTCCAAGGAATCCGTCGTCGAGCCCTTCAGCTGGGGCGGCTTCTTCAAGGGCTTCTGGGTCAACCCGCGCAAGCACCCCGACTTCTTCTGGGCTTTCACTGCCCGATTCCTGCTGATCCTCGGCTACTTCGTCGTCGCGGCCTACCAGCTCTACCTGCTCACCGATTACATCGGCATGACCCTCGCCGAGGGTCAGGGCGCGGTCGTCACACTGACGCTCGTCGCTCTCGTGCCGACGATCATCGCCATCATCCTGTCGGGTTGGTGGAGCGACAAGATCGGTCGCCGCAAGGTGTTCATCTACGTCGCATCCGTCGTCATGGTCATCGGCTTCCTGATGCCGATCCTCATGCCGAACATGACCGGAATGATCGCCATGAGCGTGATCAACGGCATCGGCTTCGGTCTGTACATGTCGGTCGACGCGGCTCTGATGACCGAGGTGCTGCCCAGTGAGGGAACCGCCGCTGGCAAGGACCTCGGCATCCTCAACGTCGCCACGAACATCCCGCAGGCGCTGAGCTCGGGAGTCGCGGCACTCATCATCACGTTCCTTGGCGGCTACCAGATGCTCTTCGTGTTCGCGATGGTCTTCGTCGTGCTCGCGGCGATCGCCATCGCACCGATCAAGGGCGTGCGCTGATCCGCGCAGAATGACCATCGGGAACTGAGCAGGACAAGGTAGGAAGAGAAGCATGACGAAGACCGAGAAGACCACCGACTACGTCGAGGTGACCACGACCGCGGGTCGTGTGCGCGGCAGCTGGCGCCCGACCACCGGTGGCCACGGCAACCCGCAGTCGGCGGCGTTTCTCGGCATCCCGTTCGCCGAGGCGCCGGTGGGTGAACTGCGGTTCGCCGCACCGGTGCCGAAGGCGCCGTGGGAGGGCGTGCGCGACGCGCTCGAGTTCGCCGCCACCGCGCAGCGGGGTGACCCCGGCGTCACGCTGATCCCCGAGCCGAGCGTCGAGGGGGAGAGCACGCTGAACGTCAACGTGTTCTCGCCCTCGCCGCAGCGGGCATCCGACGCCGGCCTGCCGGTGCTGGTGTGGATCCACGGCGGAGGGTACTTCGCCGGTTCTCCTGCCAGCCCCTGGTACGACGGACGCAACTTCAACCGCGACGACGTCGTGACGGTGACGCTCTCGTACCGGCTCGGCTTCGACGGCTTCGGCTGGATCGACGGCGCTCCCTCCAACCGGGGCGTGCGCGACTGGCTGCTCGCCCTGGAATGGGTGCAGCAGAACATTGCCGAATTCGGAGGCGACCCCGCACGGGTCACCATCGCCGGACAATCCGCCGGTGGCGGTGCGGTGCTCACGCTGCTCGGCATGGAGCAGGCACAGCACCTGTTCCACGGTGTGTACGCCGTCTCGGGTGCGCTCGCCGATGTCACCCCTGAGCGGTCGGAGGAGTTCGGGCGCAAGCTCGCAGCTTCGGCCGGTGTGCAGCCGACCATGGCCGGCTTCCGCTCGCTGTCCGAGGAGCGCGTGCTCGAGCTGCAGAAGAAGGCGACCGAGCTCGATCCTGCTGCCATGGAGAAGATGCTCGATGAGGGACTCGGTCTGGGGCCGACCATCGACGGCGATCTGATCCCGCGGTCGACACGCGAGTCTCTTCGCGCCGGGGTCGGCGCCGACAAGCCGCTGGTCATGGGCACCACCGATGATGAGTTCTCGATGGCGATGGGCGATGCGGCCAAGGTGCTGCGCTGGGTGCCGAAGGGCATGCTGCTCGGCAAGTTCGGCGTCGCGAAGGACCGTCGCAAGGCCTACCTCGCCGCGAACGCCGACGTCGTCGCCAAGGGCAAGGCGCGCCTCGCCGGCCGTGTGCTCACCGACCGGATGTTCCGCACCTCGGTGCTCAACATCGCCGGCGACCGCGGCGCCGCACCCACCTGGCTGTACCGCTTCTCTTGGCCGTCCGGCACCTTCGGCTTCGCCGAGCACTGCCTCGACGTGCCGTTCTTCTTCGACTGCCTCGACGGCCCGGCCATGGTGCCGCTCGCAGGGCCCAACCCGCCGCAGGAACTCGCTGACGAGGTGCACGGCGCGGCGGTGGCATTCATCAACAGCGGCGACCCCGGCTGGCCGCAGCTGGACGCCACCGGCGTCGCCCGAGTCTTCGACGTCCCGACGCGCGACATGGTCGACGCGTACGCGTCCGTCAAGGCGCTGCTGTGAGTGGCGTGCAGACCCCACCGCGCAATCGCACCCTGCTGTGGGTGGGTCTCGGTCTGCTGCTGATCCTCGTGCTGCAGGGAGCTGCGATCCTCGCAGCCCCCGAAGCCCCTTGGACCCAGGCGCTCGATGACGCCTGGCGGGCAGCCGTCGGCGCCGGACCGGATGATGCCGTGGCCACAGGTCCGATCGCCATGCTGTTCCAGGAGATCGGCGCGATCCCAGGGTTCGCGCTGATGATGCTGATCCTGCCCGCCGCCCTCGCGATCGTGGGGCGGTGGCGCTCGATGCTCTTCGTCATCGCCGCACAGCTCGCAGGCCCTGGACTCGTCTCGCAGCTGGCGAAGAACATCGTCGACCGTCCCCGTCCGGCAGAGGACGCTGCGGCAGGACTGTTCGGCCCACTCGTCATGGTCGATCACGGTTCGTTCCCCTCGGGGCACTCCATGAGCATGGGCGTGATCATCGTCACGATCTTCGCGCTGATCCCGCCGACCCGCCGCACCTGGCGCATCGTCTGGGCCGTCATCTCGGTGCTGCTCACGATGGGGATGATCTGGCAGCGCACCCTGATCAACGCCCACTGGTTCAGCGACACCGTCGTCGGCATCCTCGCCGGCATGGGCGTCGCCCTCGTGCTGTGGTGGGCGTTCTGGCCCTGGCTGAACCGCGACTACGGGCGCCGCCCGTGGTTCCTGAAGCCGGTGCAGGCACCGGCGACAGCATCCGCCGCCTGACAGACGCGACCACCGCAAAACCGCACCACATTCGATTCACCCAGGAAAGAGCTCATGACCGAGAAGATCGCCGAAACCCTCGCAGCCCTCACCACCGAGCAGAAGGCGTCGCTGACCAGCGGCGCGGACTTCTGGACGACGAAGGCGGTCGGTGACGTCCCCTCGGTCATGCTCACAGACGGACCGCACGGGCTGCGCAAGCAGGCCGGCGACAGTGACCACCTCGGACTGAACGACAGCGTGCCGGCCACCTGCTTCCCGCCCGCGGCGGCGATCGGCTCGACGTTCGATCCCGCGCTCGCCGAGCGCATCGGCACCGCGCTGGGTGTGGAGTCCGCGATCGAGGACGTCGCCGTCATCCTCGGCCCCGGCATCAACCTGAAGCGCTCGCCGCTGTGCGGACGCAACTTCGAGTACATGTCGGAGGACCCGATCCTCTCCGGCGTCATGGGCGCAGGGCTCGTCCGCGGCATCCAGTCGCAGGGGGTCGGCGCATCGCTGAAGCACTTCGCGGCGAACAACCAGGAGGACGACCGCATGCGCGTGTCGGCCGACATCGACCCGCGTCCGCTGCGCGAGCTCTACCTGCGCAGCTTCGAGCGGGTCGTCAAGGACGCCCAGCCGTGGACCGTGATGTGCTCGTACAACCGCATCAACGGCGTGTACGCCTCGGAGGACCCGTGGCTGCTCACGCAGGTGCTGCGCGACGACTGGGGCTTCGAGGGTCTCGTCGTCTCGGACTGGGGCGCCGTCAACGACCGCGTCGCTGGCCTCGTCGCCGGGCTCGATCTCGAGATGCCGGGTGGCGGCGGAGAGACGGATGCTGAGATCGTCGCAGCTGTCTCGTCGGGCGCCCTGGCTGAGAGCGTGCTCGATGTGGCCGCCGGCCGCGCGGTCGATCTGGTGCGCAAGGCGCAGGCGCGCCCCTCCGTGACCGGACCGCTCGACGTCGACGCGCACCACGCGCTGGCCCGCGAGGCCGCAGCGCGCTCGATCGTGCTGCTCAAGAACGACGGCGTCCTGCCGCTGGCAACAGATGCGAAACTCGCCGTGATCGGCGAGTTCGCCCGCACGCCGCGCTTCCAGGGCGGCGGTTCGTCGCACATCAACCCGACCCGCGTCGACACCGCACTCGACGCCTTCCGCGAGATCGCGGGGGAGCGGGTCGCGTTCGCGGCCGGTTTCGCCTTCGACGGTGCGGATGCGCAGGCGCTCCGCGCAGAGGCTGCGGCCGTGGCATCCGCTGCCGACGTCGCGGTCGTCTTCCTCGGCCTCACCGAAGCGGAGGAGTCGGAGGGCTTCGACCGCACGCACATCGACCTGCCCGTCGTGCAGCTCGAGCTGTTGGATGCTGTCATCGCTGCCAACCCGAACGTCGTCGTCGTGCTCTCGAACGGCGCCGTCGTCGCGCTGCCGTTCGCCGACCGCGTGCCGGCGATCGCCGAGGCGTGGCTGCTCGGCCAGGCCGGCGGATCGGCGACGGTCGACGTGCTCACCGGTGCCGTGAACCCGTCGGCGCGTCTGGCCGAGACCATCCCGCGGCGCCTCGAGGACACCCCGGCGTACGGCTCGTTCCCCGGCTCGTTCGGGCACGTCCGCTACGGCGAGGGGCTGTTCGTCGGCTACCGCTGGTACGACCAGCGCAACATGGCCGTCACCTACCCGTTCGGGCACGGACTGTCGTACACGTCGTTCGAGTACGGCGCGCCCGTGGCATCCGTTCTTGAGACCGGTGATGTCAGCGTGCGCGTGCCCGTGACCAACACCGGCGACCGCGACGGCCGCGAGGTCGTGCAGGTCTACGTCGGACGCGCCGAGTCCGCCGTCGAGCGGGCTCCGCGCGAGTTGAAGGCCTTCGCGTCGGTCGAGATCGCCGCCGGGGCTTCGGAGGACGTCAAGCTCACGGTGCGCCGGGAGGACCTGGCGTACTGGGACATCCGCGTCGACCGCTGGATCGTCGAGGGCGGTGCGTACCTCGTCGAGATCGGCGCCTCGAGCCGCGATCTGCGGGGCAGTGCGAGCGTCGATGTCGCCGGCGACGAGGTGCGGATGCCCTTGACGATGAACTCGTCGGTGGGCGAGCTGCTCGCGCACCCGGTAGTCGGGCCGATCGTCCAGGCGCAGCTGGCGGGCGTGCAGGAGCTCTCGGACGGTGCGGCGGATGCCGGCATCATGAGCGACGACAACATGGCGAAGATGATGGCGTCGTTCCCGATCGGACGCCTGGCCGGCTTCCCCGGCATGGGCGTCAACCGCGCGCAGGTCGCGCAGCTGATCGCCCTCGGCAACGCCGACTGACCCCCCCAGCCACTTCGCGCAGCTTCCCCCCCGGCTTCGCGAAGTCGCCCGTGCGCTTCGCGAACTCGCTTCGCGAACCGCTTCTCGTTCCCGTATGAGTTTCTGTCGCCTATCGCGCGATATGGCGACAAAAACTCATACGGGAGCGAAGGGTGGTCAGCTGATTCGGGGGTCAGCCGATCCGGTACGTGCGGTAGCTGACGGTCGCTGCCTGACGGCGGGCGGATGCCAGGAACATCGAGCGCTGCAGATGAGCCAGCCTCGGGGCCGATGTCTCGATGTCGACCGTGGTGCGGAAGACGTACGCGGCGGGATCGACGTCCTCGCCCCGGCCCAGGCGCTCCAGCACCTCAGGTGACCCGGCGCGCAGCCCGGCGGCGTGCAGCAGCACCAGCTCTCCCGCGGACGTGCGCGCCGAGTAGCGTGCGTCGATGCGGATCGTGCCGTCGGCGTCGATCAGCTGCCAGTCGGCGCCGCCCGGCAGGATCTCGGCTTCGATCTCGCCGGTCACTTCGCCGCCGAGGATCGGCACGACGCGTCGGATGCCAGCGCTCGTGGCGCCATGGTCCTCTGGCCGCCCCAGCTGCACGGCGACATCGAACGCGAACGTCAGCGTCGGCACCGGCAGGGAGTCGAAGTCGCTCATGATCCCGCGACGTCCGCCCCTGTTTCGGGCGTGCCCTGCCGCGTGGCGCTCAGGGACGCACGGTCGTTGAGCGTCGAGGGGTGGAAGCCGGCGGCGCGCTTGTAGCCGGTGGCGACCTCTTCCAGCTCGGCAGCCGGGATCACGTCGTGGATGTCGGCGAAGCCCTCTGGGGCGCGCTCTCGTGCCAGCTGCATCACCCGCTCTGGACCCGTGGCGCGGGTGGATGCCAGCAGCGCCGTCATCGCGGGGCGTCGAGCTTGTTCGTATGCCGCCAGAGCGCTGTCGACGTCGGGGGACGTGGCGAGGTGAAACGCCAGCGTGCGGGCATCCAGGATCGCCTGCGACCCGCCGTTGGATCCGTTCGGGTACATCGCGTGCGCGGCGTCGCCGAGCAGTGTCGTGCGGCCGAACGTCCACTGCGGCAGGGGGTCGCGGTCGACCATCGGGTACTCGAGGATCTCGTCGGCCGCGGCGATCACCGCCGGGACGTCGAGCCAGTCGTACCGCCAGTCGTCGAACAGCTCGGCGATCGGGGCCGGGTCCACGGTGCGGTTCCAGTCGGCATCCGCCGAGCCGACCCCGCGCCGCTCGGCGATGAAGTTCACGCGGATCGCACCCTCGTCAGCATCCGACTCCGCCCTGGCGAGCGGGTACGCGACGAACTTCTGCTCGGCATCGCCGGCCATGATCATCGTCTGCCCGTCGAGGAACTGCGGCACAGTGGCGACGCCGCGCCACAGCGTCAGGCCGCTCCACGGTGGGGGCCCCTCGTCGGGGTAGCGCAGTGCGCGTAGAGCGGAGTGGATGCCGTCGGCACCGATCACCAGGTCGGCCTCGACCTCGACGGAATCGCCGTCCGCGGTCTCGAAGCGGGCGATCTCGGTGCCGGCGTCGGCGGAGTGCACGTCGACCAGCCGGCTTCCGAGCCGGATCACCTCGCCGAGGCGCTCGGTGACGGCATCCGCCAGCGCAAGCTGCAGTCGGCCGCGATGCACCGACAGCTGCGGCCAGCGGTAACCGGCGTCCACGCCGCGCGGCTCGCTCCAGATCAGTTGTCCGTGGCGGTTCATGTAGCTGAGCGCGCGCGGGGCGACGCCCAGCTCGTGCATCCGATCGCCAAGACCCAGTTCCGTCAGTTCGCGGATCGCGTGCGGCAGCAGGTTCAGCCCGACGCCGAGGCCGCGGATCTCGCGGCTGCGCTCGTGGATCTCGATGTCGTCGAATCCGGCGGCGTGCAGGCTGAGCGCGGCGGCAAGGCCGCCGATGCCCGCGCCGACGATGATGATCTTCATTGATCGTCTCCAGGTGGTGGCAGGAAGGGTCAGGGTGCTGCGGTGCGCGCCGCGGATTCGATGATCACATCGACTCCCATCAGGAAGAGCTCGTCGTCCTGCAGGTCGGCGAGAGCGACGCTGTTGGCGGCGATCAGGGGGTACGCACGCGGATCGGCCAGCAGTGGTGAATCGAACCAGGCGTTGTTGTTGCCGTCGTTGTCGCCATCGTGACGCTCAGCGTGTCCGCGGGCGATGCCGGCGGACACGCTGAGCACGTGCGTGGCCATCAGTGCGTAGTGACGCACGAGCTCGCCGTCGCGGAGGCCTGCGCGGTGGAATGCATCGAGCATGAACTCGATGACGGCGAGCTCACCCGGGCCGTGCGTCGTGATCGACATCGCCTCGACGGCGATCGCCGGATGCCGGGTGAACCACGAAAGCGTCGCCTTGGCGAGTGTGCGCAGCCGGTCGGCCCACTCCTCGACGGGCACGTCGACGTCGGCGGCTGCCCTGGCGTTCAGCTCGTCGAGCAGGGCGGCCATCAGTGCGTCCTTGCTGCGGAAGTGCCGGTAGATCGCGGTCGGGTCGGCGCCCAGCTGGTGGCCGAGTTCCCGCACCGAGATCGATGAGACGCCGGCCCGCGCGGCGAGCTCGAGCCCAGCCTCGATGATCCCTGCGCGGTCGAGTCGGACACGGGAGGACCCTCGTTCGGTTTCCACTGCGTTGGCCTTCATCTCACCCCTTCGGTCGCTTCCATCGTGCCATGTGAGTCTGCGCCTTGATCACATTGCTGTCAACACTGTTGACAGCAATGTGGACTGTCCCATACGTTTATGCGATCCACCACTTCGACGAGGAAGGAAACAAGACGAATGACCCAAGTCGTCTTCCAGGGCGGAGCGATCTTCACCGGCTCAGGTGAACCGCTGCAGGGCCACGCGGTCGTGGTCACCGACGGGCGCATCACCGCCCTCGTCAGTGAGACCGAGATCGATGCGCACATCGGCCCCGATGCCGAGCGAGTGGATCTGGACGGCGCGCTGCTGGCGCCTGGGTTCCAGGACGCGCACATCCATGCCGTCGGCGGCGGCATCGAGCTGCTGCAGTGCAACCTCAGCGATTCCGAGTCCGCCGAAGACGCCGTCGCCATGGTGCGCGCCTATGCCGAGGCGAACCCCGACGAGGAGTGGATCCTCGGCGGCGGCTGGTCGATGGACCACTACCCTGGTGGCGCGCCGGTGCGCACCCTGCTCGACGAGGCGGTCCCAGGGCGCCTGGTGCTGCTTGTCAGTCGCGACCACCACAGCGCCTGGGCCTCCACCGCCGCGATCGAGCTGGCGGGGATCACCGCGTCGACCGCCGACCCTGAGGACGGACGCGTCGAGCGCGAGGCAGACGGGTACCCGGCAGGCACCTTCCACGAAGGAGCGGCCGACCTGTTCGAGGAGGTCCGCCCCAAGACCGACTCCGAGCTCATCTACCGCGGGCTGCTGCGCGCGCAGGAAGAGCTCGTCCCCCTTGGCATCACCGGCTGGCAGGACGCCATGGTCGGTCAGGGCGCAGCGGCGATCGCCGATCCCCTTCCCGCCTACGAGCGCGCACTCGCCGAAGGCGCTCTGCAGGTGCACGTCACCGGTGCCCAGTGGTGGACCCGCACCGGCGGCATCGAGCAGGTCGAGCACATGACCGCGGAGCGCGCCCGCGTCGCAGCGCTCGAGCCCGCAGGGCGATTGAGTGTCGGCACCACCAAGATCATGGTCGACGGCGTCGCCGAGAACCAGACCGCCGCCATGCTCACGCCGTACCGGGACGGTCACGGCCACGACACCCACAATCACGGGCTGAGCTTCATCGATCCCGAGCGGCTGCGCGAGTACGTCACGGCTCTCGACGCCGCCGGAATGCAGGTGCACATGCACGCGCTCGGCGACCGTGCCGTGCGCGAAGCGTTGGATGCCCTCGCCGTCGCCCGCGAGCACAATGGGGCAACCGACGGCCGCCACCACCTCGCGCACCTGCAGATCGTGGCCGAAGAGGACATCCCGCGCTTCACCGATCTCGATGCCGTCGCCAACCTCCAGGCGCTCTGGGCCACGCACGAGGACCAGCTCGACGAGCTCACCCTGCCGTTCCTGCAGGACGGCCAGGAGGCCAGGCAGTACCCGTTCGGCGACTTCGTGCGCGCAGGCGCGCGGCTGGCCGCAGGCAGCGACTGGCCGGTGTCCAGCGCAGCCCCGCTCGACGCGATCCACATCGCCGTCAATCGCACGTACCCCGGCTCCACGCAGGAGCCGCTCGGCGGTGCTCACCAGCGTCTCGACCTCGCCACCGCCATGGCGGCGTATACGTCGGGCAGCGCATGGGTGAACCACCGCGATCACGACACCGGCAGCATCCGCGAGGGCTACCTCGCAGACCTCGTCGTGATCTCCCCAGATCCGTTCCAGCTCCCGGCATCCGACCTCTACCAGTCCGAGATCTCCTCGACCTGGATCGGCGGAGCCCGCGTCTACGAACGCACCGCAGCAGTACCCGCACCAGCAGTATCCGTATCCGTTGACAACAGGGAGTCCTGATGAACTCTTCACGCACGTCCCGGGTCGTCGCCCTCGGCGCGACTGCCCTGCTCACAGTGGGCCTCGCCGCCTGCACGCCTGCCGCCGATGATGGCGGCGGGGGTGGTGGCGACGACAGCAAGTCACTGCAGTGGGAGCTGACGACCAAGACCGATGCGCCCAGCGGCGACATCGACTCGTTCAGCTTCGCGCTGTATGCCGAGCCGTACTCGCTCGACTACGCCTACGCATTCGACTATCCCGACAACCAGGTGCTCGCGAACGTCTGCGAGTCGCTGCTGCTGCTCAACCCGGACTTCACGCTGACCCCCGGTCTTGCCGAGTCGTTCGAGCAGCCCGATGACATGACGTGGGTCTACAACCTGCGTGAGGGCGTCACCTTCCACGACGGCACCCCGCTGACCGCCGCTGACGCGGTCGCATCGATGAGCCGGCACATCAACCCCGAGGTCGGATCGTCGTGGTTCTCGGCCTACCAGAACGTCGCATCGATCGAGCAGACCGGCGACCTGCAGGTGACCGTGCACATGACCACCCCCGACTCGCAGTTCAACCTGGGCATGGGCGGGTCGGCCGGCGTCATCGAATCGGCCGCCACCCTCGCTGCGGCGGGTGCCGACTACGGCAACTCCACCGGCGGTGTGAACTGCACCGGTCCATTCTCGCTCAGCGAATGGAAGTCCGGCGAGTCGATCACCCTCACCCGCTACGACGACTACTGGAACAAGGACAAGGCCGCCAAGTCAGGCGAGGTCAAGTTCGTGTTCATGAGCGACAGCAACGCGCGCGTCAACGCACTGAAGTCCGGTGATGTCGATGGCTCGTGGATGCTGCCGATCGAAGCTGTCGACCAACTGCGCGCCTCCGGCAAGGGCGACGTGCTCTTCGGACCCGGCACCGCCGTGAGCCAGCTCGTGATCAGCAACCTCGATGGCCCGCTCGGTGACGTGCGCGTCCGCAAGGCGCTGATGCTTGCGCTGGACCGCGAGGGCGTCCTTCAGGCCGCCGCCCGCGGTGTCGGCGAGGTCACCGACGTGCACACCACGAAGTCGGTGTGGGGCATGGCATCGGATGCTGACCGCAAGGCCGCGTTCGAGGACATCACGCACTACGACCAGAACCTCGAAGAGGCCAAGAAGCTCATCGCCGAGGCCGGTGTAGAGGGTGAGGAGATCACCTTCGTCACCGCCCCGATCGGCAACGACTTCGCGGTCATCTCGCAGGCCGCCGCGGCCGCCGCGCAGTCCATCGGTCTGAAGATGAAGATCGAGTCGGTCAGCCCGGGTGCATACACGGCGCTGTTCTCGGACCCGAGCGCGCGTGAGGGCGTCGACATGTTCTACACGGTCTGGTACCTCTCCAGCCCGGACGCCCTCGAGATGTACTCGGTGCTGCGCACCGGCGACTTCAGCAACTACGGCAACTGGTCGAACCCCGAGTTCGACGAGACCGTGAACAAGGCCGTCACCACGATGGACCCTGCTGAGCGCGGCGCGCTGACAGCCAAGGCGCAGCAGATCGCGAACGCCGAGCTGCCCTGGCTGCCCCTCTACGAGGGACCGATCTCGCTGTTCATGGGTGAGCGCATCACGGGCGTACAGCCCTCGATGATGTTCCTCTACTTCCCGTGGGCAGCGCAGCTCGGCGCCCGCTGACCGATCTCGGATGCCGCGGCGAACTCCCTGCGCCGCGGCATCCGAACCGCTTCTTCTCACGTCTTCCACGGAGGTCACCGGTTATGAAGACCGCCCGACGCGTCGCTGGAAAGCTCGCAGGACTGCTGCTGACGCTCTTCCTGGCATCCCTGCTCGTCTTCTTCTCACGCTTCGTCGTCCCCGGCGACCCGATCAGCTTCCTGCTCCGAGGGCGCAAGCCCTCGCCCGAGGCGGTGGCCGAGATCACCGCCCAGTACGGGCTGGATCTGCCACCGTGGCAGCAGTACATCAACTGGCTCCTCGGCCTGCTGCAGGGCGACTTCGGCCGTTCGCTGCAGTACCGCCAGGACGTCTCGGTCGTGATCGGCGAGCGACTGCCGGTGACCCTCACCCTCGTCGCCATGGCGGGGCTCATCATCGCTGTCGTCGGCCTGATCTCCGGTGCCATCGCGGCTCTGAACCATGGCAAGCCACTGGATCGGTCCATTCTGATCTTCCTCACCGTGCTCGGCGCCATCCCCTCCTTCGTCGGATCGATCGTGCTGATCGCCGTCTTCGCCGTGCAGCTGGGCTGGTTCCCCACCTTCGGGTCGGGTGAAGGGTTCTGGGATCGCATCTACCACCTGATCCTGCCCTCCATCGCGCTTGGCATCGTCTTCATCGTGCTGGTCGGCAAGGTGACCCGTTCGGCCATGGTCGAACAACTCGGCCGCGAGCACGTCGAGGTGGCCACCAGCCGTGGCATCGCCTCTGGAACAGTGCTGCGCCGCCACGTGCTGCGCAACGCGCTGATGCCCATCCTCACCGTCTCGGGTGTGCTGGTCGCCGGCCTCATGGTCGCCAGCACCATCGTCGAGGCGGCCTTTGGCCTCGCCGGCATCGGCTCGCTGCTGGTGCAGTCCGTCGACCGGCTCGACTTCCCCGTCGTCCAGGCGATCGTGCTTCTCGTGGTGACCGCGTTCGTGGTCATGAACGCGATCGTCGACATCCTCGAACCCTGGGTCGACCCTCGATCCGCAGCAGGAGCAGGTGCCAGATGACCGCCACCCCGACGCCCACTCTGGCCGTTCGCATCCTGAAGGCCCCGAGGGCGGCCCGTGCGAACCTCCTCTTCACGATCAGCGTGATCGTGCTCGCAGTGGTCACGCTCGCTGCTATCTTCGCGCCCTGGGTCGCCCCGTACGACCCGGATGCCGTCGACTTCTCCGCCTTCTACGCCCCGCCGTCGGCAGCGCACTGGCTCGGCACTGATGCGCTCGGTCGCGACCTGCTCAGCCGCATCATCTGGGGCGGCCGCACGGCCCTGGTCGGGCCGCTCGCGGTCGTCATCTTCTCGACCATCCTGGGCATCCTGCTCGGCCTCATCGCCGGGTGGCGGGGCGGATGGATCGACGCCGTGCTCGGCCGAGTCTTCGACGTGCTGTTCTCGTTCCCGTCGCTGCTGATCGCGATCATGGCCGTCGCGCTGTTCGGCAAGGGCCTGCTCGCCCCGGTCATCGCGATGAGCATCGCCTACGCCCCGTTCGTGGCGCGCCTCACCCGCAGCCTGATCGCCGCCGAACGCACTCGCCCATACGTCGCCGCCTACCAGGTGCAGGGCTTCAGCGGCCCGTGGATCGCGCTGCGCCGAGTGCTGCCCAACGTCGTGCCGATCGTCGGTGCGCAATCGACGCTGAACTTCGGCTACGTGCTGGCCGAGCTCGCCGGCCTCTCGTTCCTCGGGCTCGGCGTGCAGCCGCCGACCGCCGATTGGGGAGCCATGATCAACGAATCGCAGTCCGGCCTCCTCGCCGGCCAGTTCCTGCCGGCGATCGCCCCGGCCGTGGTCGTGGTGCTCATCGTCGTGGCCGTCAACATCATCGGCGAAGAGCTGTCAGACCGCATCGGAGGGGAGATCCCGGCATGACCATTCTTCTTGACATCGACGATCTCACCCTCGACCTGCCGAACGGCACGAGACTGCTCGACGGCATCAGCCTCACGGTCGCCGCCGGCGAGACCGTCGGCCTGGTCGGCGAGTCCGGCTCTGGCAAGTCGCTCACTGCGCGTACGGTGCTCGGGCTCATGCCCGACGGGGCCGTCATCGGCGGCAGCGTGACGGTAGACGGCCAGTCGCCGCTCGACGGCGGAGTGGTGCTGCAGGGCATCCGACGCTCTGATGCCGCGATGGTCTTCCAGGATCCGCGCGCCGGGATCAACCCCATGCGCACCGTCGGCGACCACGTCACCGAGGGGCTGCGGCTCGCTCCAGCGCCCGGCAAGTCGGCCTGGAAGAAGAGCGCCGCGCGCAAGCGCGCCGAAGACCTGCTGACCGCCGTGCGGCTGCCGTCGCCGGCCGCGCACCTCGACCAGCATCCCTACGAGCTCTCCGGCGGAATGCTGCAGCGCGTCATGATCGCAGGGGCGCTGACCACCGAGCCGCGGCTGCTCGTCTGCGACGAGCCGACCACGGCGCTGGACGTCACGACGCAGGCCGAGATCGTGCAGGTGCTGCGCGAGCAGTGCGCGCAGCGCGGGATGGGGATGCTCTTCATCACGCACGATCTGAACCTCGCCGGCTCGCTGTGCGATCGCCTCGTCGTGATGAAGGACGGCGTCGTGGTCGAAGAGGGACCGGCGCGCGAGGTGCTGGTCAACCCGCAGAACGCCTACACCCGCCGCTTGGTCGCGGCGACGCCGCGCCTGCACGGCGAGGGCGGCGCGACGGGCGGTGCCGCCGCCGATTCGGATGCCATGGTCACCGTCACCGGAGTGTCGAAGACGTACAGCATCCGCGGCGGCCATCAGGTGCGGGCCGTGGTGGATGCTGAGCTGACGATCCCGGTCGGCGGCGCGCTTGCCGTCGTGGGGGAGTCCGGGTCTGGCAAGTCGACGCTCGCCCGCATGATCGTCGGCCTCGAAGGAGCCGACACCGGCGACATCCGCATCGGCGGACAGGATGCCACGACGCCGCCGCGCAACAAGGTCGAGCGACTGGCGCGGGCAAAGAGCGTGCAGATGGTGTTCCAGGATCCGTACCTGTCGCTTGACCCGCGGATCCCTGCCGGGCGCGCCATCGAAGACGTGCTGAAGCTGCACCAGGGTCTTGACGGCGCCGCGGCGCGGGCTCGTGCCCTCGAGCTGCTGACGTCGGTCGGCCTCGGTGAGGAGCACCTGAAGGCGCGGCCCAAGACGCTCTCGGGCGGCCAGCGACAGCGCGTCGCGATCGCCCGTGCGCTGGCCATCGAGCCCGACCTGCTGGTGATGGATGAGGCGACCAGCGCCCTTGATGTCTCGGTGCAGGCGCAGGTGCTCGATCTGGTCGCCGACATCCGCCGCAGGCAGGGCCTCACGCTGCTGTTCATCAGCCACGACCTGGCCGTCGTGCGCAAGGTGTGCGAGCAGACCATCGTGATGAGCAAGGGCGAGATCGTCGAGCGGGGCGCCACGGCACAGCTGCTGGCCGATCCGCAGCATCCGTACACCCGCCTGCTCATCGACTCGGTGCCGGTGCCGGTGGTGTGAGCCGGGCGGAGGCGCTCCGAAACCACGATGCTCCCGTATGAGTTTCTGTCGCTGATCCCGCGATCAGGCGACAGAAACTCATACGGGAGCGGGTTCGGTCAGCGGCTTCGGCTCAGGCAGTCGTGTATTCGTCCGCCACGGTCAGCGCCTCGTCGAGCACCGTCAGACCGCGCACCAGGTCGTCCTCGCTGATGATCAGCGGAGGCGCGACGTGCATGCGGTTGAAGTGCGTGAACGGCCAGACGCCGCCCTTCTTCGCGGCAGCGGTGAACGCGCCCATCGGCGCAGCATCCGCCCCAGACGCGTTGAACGGCACCAGCGGCTCGCGCGTCTCGCGATCGCGCACCAGCTCCACGGCCCAGAACAGGCCCTGCCCGCGGACCTCGCCGACGCTGGGGTGCTTCTCAGTCCACGCGCGCAGCGTCGGCTCGACGACGCGCGAGGAGAGGTCGCGCACGCGCTCGAGAATTCCGTCGCGACGGAACACCTCGAACGTCGCCACGCCGGCAGCGCAGGCCAGCGGATGCCCGGAGTAGGTGAGCCCACCCGGGAACGCGACCTTGTCGAAGCGCTCGGCGATGGCATCCGAGATCACGACGCCGCCGAGCGGAACGTACCCCGAGTTCACGCCCTTCGCGAAGGTGATCAGGTCGGGCTTCGCATCGAAGGCGTCGATGCCGAACCATTCGCCGAGCCGGCCGAAGCCGACCATGACCTCGTCGGCGATGTACACGATGCCGTGCTTGTCGCACAGGTCGCGCACGCCCTGCAGATATCCGGGCGGCGGCACGAGCACGCCGTTGGTGCCGACGATCGTCTCGATGATGATCGCCGCGATCGTGGCGGGGCCCTCCAGCAGGATGGTCTGCTCGAGGTGCTCGAGGGCGCGCTGCGACTCCTGCTCGATGGTTTCGGAGTGGAATGCCGAGCGGTACAGATACGGGCCGAAGAACCGCACCGCTCCCGCGTCGCTGACCTCGGTCGCCCAGCGCCGCGGGTCGCCGGTGAGCGAGATCGCGGTGGCAGTCGAACCGTGGTAGCTGCGGTACATCGAGAGCACCTTGCGGCGGCCGGTCACCTGGCGGGCCATGCGCACGGCGTACTCGTTGGCGTCGGCGCCGCCGTTGGTGAAGAACACCTTGTTCAGCCCGTCGGGTGCGACCTCGGCGATCAGACGGGCGAGCTCGCCGCGCACGTCGTTCGCGATGGCCGGCTGGATCGTCGCGAGACGGCCTGCCTGATGCTGGATGGCCGCGACGAGATCCGGATGCTGGTGACCGAGGTTCAGGTTGACCAGCTGGCTCGAGAAGTCGAGGTAGTCCTTGCCCTCGTAGTCCCAGAACGTCGCGCCCTCGCCGGCGGCGACGGGCAGCGGGTCGATGAGACCCTGTGCGCTCCAGGAGTGGAACACGTGGTTGCGGTCGTCCGCACGCACCTGCGCTTCAGCATCCGGCGCCGGAAGCGCGTGCTGCGCGCCGTGACGGTCGGTGAACTGTGCCATGTCGATTCCTTTCCGAGTTTCGGGGCTCAGTGGTTGCTCGGGAAGCCGAGGTCGATCTGGGCGGGGGTGTGGTCGGGCCAGCGGGTGGTGACGACCTTGGAGCGCGTGTAGAAGTTGATCGACTCGGGGCCGTAGATGTGCGAGTCGCCGAACAGCGAGTCCTTCCAGCCGCCGAACGAGAAGGCGCCGACGGGCACGGGGATCGGCACGTTCACGCCGACCATGCCGACCTCGATGTCGTACTCGTACTGGCGGGCGGTGCCGCCGTCGCGGGTGAAGATCGCGGTGCCGTTGCCGAAGTGGTTGGCGTTGATCAGCTCGACGGCCTCGGTGTAGCTCTCGACTCTGACCACGGTCAGAACCGGGCCGAAGATCTCGTCCTGGTAGACCTTCATGTCGGTCGTGACGTTGTCGAGCAGCGTGACGCCGGTGAAGAACCCGTCGCCCTCGAACGTCTTCTGCGTGCCGTCGACGATGACCGTCGCACCCTCGGCAGCGGCGCCGGCGACGTAGGAGTTGACCTTGTCGCGGTGCTCGCGGGTGATCAGCGGTCCCATCTCGCTCGACGGGTCGGTGCCGGCGCCGATGCGCAGGTCGCCGATGCGCGAGCGGATGCCCTCGACGAGGTCATCGGCGATGTCGCCGACAGCGACCAGCACCGAGACGGCCATGCAGCGCTCGCCGGCCGAACCGTATGCGGCCGAGATCGCAGCCGCTGCGGCGCCCTCGAGGTCGGCGTCAGGCATGACGACCATGTGGTTCTTCGCCCCGCCGAGTGCCTGCACGCGCTTGCCGTTCGCCGATGCGCGGGAGTAGATCGACTTCGCGATCGGGGTGGAGCCGACGAAGCTGACCGCGCCGATGTCCTTCGAGTCGAGCAGGGTGTCGACGGCGACCTTGTCGCCGTTGACGACGTTGAGCACGCCGTCGGGCAGGCCCGCATCCTGGAACGCCTTGGCCAGCCAGATCGCGGCCGACGGGTCCTTCTCGCTGGGCTTGAGCACGACGGTGTTGCCGCACGCGATGGCCGAGGCGACCATCCAGAGCGGAACCATCACGGGGAAGTTGAACGGGGTGATGCATGCGACCACGCCGACCGGCTGCTTGACGGAGTGCACGTCGACGCCGCGCGAGACCTGCTCTGCCCGCTCGCCCTTGAGGTGGTGCAGCAGGCCCGCGGCGAACTCGACGTTCTCGATGCCGCGCGAGACCTCGCCGGCAGCATCCGAGAGCACCTTGCCGTGCTCGCTGGTGACGATCGCGGCGAGCTCATCCGTGCGCTCGGCGAGGATCTGGCGCAGCCGGAAGAACACGTCAGCGCGCTTGATGAGGGTGGACTGGCGCCAGTCGGCCGCGGCGGCCTTCGCGGTGGCGATGGCCTGCTCGACCTCGGCGGCGGAGGCGGCGGCGACCTGACGGTGCGCCTCACCCGTTGCGGGGTTGTAGACCGGCAGGGTGCGGGTGGTCTCGCCGGCGTCTGCGCCGCCGATGAAGTGACGAATGATGGTCACGGGATTGCTCCTCATCGAGTTCTGGTGGGGTGCCGCACACAATGACCGGGCGGCTTGATTCCAATGCTGACAGAGGCGAGGATGGGTTGGTGCCCGCAGATCGTCAGGACTTGAGCGCGATCCATACAGATCGTCCGGATGCTGTCGCGCTGCCTTCGGTGCGCGACGTGCTGCAGGTCGAGGCGGTCCGCCGCGGCGGTCCTGAGGTGCTCGTCGGCGGGGACGCACTCGACGTCCCGGTGCGCTGGGCCCATGTCTCGGACAGTGATCAGGTGGCCGACCTGCTCGAGGGCGGTGAGCTGCTGCTGACGACCGCCGCGGGGTGGTCGGGATCGGATGCCGCCCTGCGCGCCATGGCGAACAGCCTGGCCGATGCCGGAGTGGCCGGGATCGTCGTCGAGCTGGGCAACCGTTTCGCCGTCGCCCCGCCGGCACTGGTCGCCGCGTGCCGCGCGCGCGGGCTCGCGTTGATCGCGCTCGAGCGCGTGGTGAAGTTCGTCTCGGTCACCGAGGCCGTCCATCGGCAGATCATCGCTGGGCAGTTGGAGGCGCTGCAGGAGCGCCAACGGCTGCACGAGCTGTTCACCGAGCTCAGCCTGCGCGGGGCGCCGGCCGACACGGTGGTACGTGAGACCGCTCGGGTGCTCGGGGCGCCGGTGGTGCTCGAGACGCCGGGCCGCGAGGTGGTCACCGCCGATGCGCGCGATGCCGTGGCATCCGATGTTCTGAACGGCTGGGCCGCGCGATCGCGAGCCGACGCCGAACTGCTCGCCGTGCCGGTGCAGGCGCGCGGCGTGCGCTGGGGCACGCTTGTCGCGCTGCCGGGAGCGGCGCATCCGGCCGGGGTGATGACCGTGCTCGAGACCGCAGCGACCACTTTGGCACTGGCGCGGCTCGCGGACGGTCCGGCGGCGTGGGCCGCGCTGCCGGCGCGTGAGATCGTCGAGGCGATCGCCGGCGGGCGGCACACCGGCGTCGACGACGTGTCGGCTCGGATCGAGGCTGCGGGGCTGCCATTGCGTGGCCGGATGCTGAGTGTGCTGGTCGCCGAGCGGGTAGAGGCCGCGGCGGTGGCCGCGGTTGTCGGCTCGCTGACATCGTCGGATGCTGACGTCAGGGCGCTCGGGGCCGTCTTCGACGGCGACGGCGTGATCGTCGTGTCGTCGGCTCGGGAGCTCACGCCGGACGAATTGTCACGGGCCGCCGAAGGGCTGCCGGCCGGGCTCGCGATCGGGGCGCCGGCGTCGTCGGTGGCGGAGCTGCTGGCATCCATGCGCCCCGCGCGACTGCTGGCGGCGCGACTCGGTGCCGGCGAGGTGCGCCGCGTCGATGACCGTCCGCTGACCCGGCTGGTCACCGAGCTCGGCGACGACCACCGGCTGCAGGAGCACAGTGAGCGGATGCTGGCACCGCTGATCCGCTACGACGAGCAGTACGGCGGTGACCTGGTGCGGGTGCTGCGCGCGGTGGTCGCGCATCCCGGCAATCGCACGGCAGCCGCCGGGGCTTCGCACCTGTCGCGGTCGGTGTTCTACCAGCGGCTCGCGCTGATCGCAGATCTGCTGGACGCCGACCTCGACGACGGCGAGACCCTCGCCGCCCTGCACCTGGCGCTGCTGGCCCTGGCGGGGTGACGCCGGGTCTGAACCGAGGTCGACCCGCCCCAGCGGCGCCATGCAATCGCCTTGAGACCAAGCGCGGTGAGAGTCGTCAACGGGACGGCCCGAGGGTGGCCGATGAGGGCTTCTCCGCGGATACGGATTAGCCCCGGATGATGTCGACGACGTGCTCTTCGTTGATCTCGGGGAACACCACCACGGCCTTGTCGGGGATCACCTCGCCGACGTGCTCAGCTGAGAACGAGTGCGTGGTCGGCGCCATGTCCGCGGTGCACGGGCCCGCCGCATCGACCTCGAACACGATGACGAGAAGCGAGCCATCGTTCTCGATCGCTGTCGCCGTCGCCGGGCAGCTACCGCTGCCATACGTGACGACCTTCACTGAACCGTCATTGAACGCGAACACCGTCGGGGGTCAGTGTCGAATTCCGGGACCTCCACACCTTCGGGGATCCCGGCTTCGCGCGAGTCTGCCACTCCTGCCGAGGAGCACGATGCGAGCAGGGTCGTCATCCCGATCATCGTGCACGCCAGGGCGATGCGCATCTTCCGCACCGTGCTCGTCATATTCAGGACGTCGTGTAGATCAGGTTGTGCGTGGACTGCGCTGACGTCCAGCGGCATTCGCGGGCACGGTGGTGGACGCGAGTACCGGCGCGAAGATGAGGGCGAGTGCCCGTCTGAAATACGGCAGCTTCATCTGGACTCCTTCATCGGGCGGGACCACATCGTCCTGCTGTGCGACTTACCCTGACCGATACCCCGATGGAAAGCAAGGAGAGCTCCTACACCGGCGCCGGGGCTCGGCTTCCGCGCGACCCGGCGGCCCTCCCCCGCATGAACGCCGCCAGCAGCAGCCTGCCATTGCTGCGGGCCGCTGGCGGCGCGGCTCGGCACCGGCGAGGTGCGGCGCGTCGACGACCGTCCGCTGACCCGGCTGGTCACCGAGCTCGGCGACGATCACCGTCTGCAGGAGCATAGTGAGCGGATGCTCGCGCCCCTGATCCGCTACGACGACCAGAACGGCGGCGACCTGGCAAGCGAATGTCCTCTATTGACACCGGTCTCCATTGCGGCCAGTATCTATGCCCAACAGAGGGGCGTTCGGTCCTGGCCCAGTGCAAAATGAAGTGGATTGGTGATCTGAGATGGAGATATCGACACGCAGGCGCGGGCAATCTCGAGGCATCGCCCTCATCGCAACAGCATTGTTGTTTCTCACAGTCATTTTGTTCCCAGCGCCAGCAATGGCGTACGTGAAGACCGGCTGCTACTGGCCGAACAATCCAGTGACGTGGAATCGAGCGGTTACCGGGAACTACGCCACGGCGGCGAATGCGGCGGCCGCTTCCTGGAGCTCGTCAACCGACGTGAACATGACCATGTCCTACTCCTCCAACCTCAAGGCATCTTCCAAGAATAAGGGAGCAGATGGATATGACGGCTACGCAGTGTGGAACTGCCCGATCCTGAACGTCACCATCTCGGCCGAGTGGTGGTTCAACACTCATTACACAACTGGCATGGCCGTCAACAAGCTGAGGGCTATTGCTGTACATGAGTTCGGGCACACGCTCGGACTGAACCACGTGACCAGCAATAAACAGATGATGTACAAGTGCCCGGCGTGCGTGTACAACACCAACGGCTTCTACACCCCGCAGGACGACGACAAAAAGGGCATGAACGCGATTTACTAGCGGTAAGGAGAACATCATGAATACGAGGCTGATTCGGCGCTTGGTGCCTGCTCTTGTTGGAACAGTGCTGGCCTCCGCGCTGATCGGCTGCGCGCCATCAGAGAAGAGTCTGGAGGGCGCCAGGCATGAGATCTACTCGTCAAACGAAGCCGTCATCGAGTCGAGTAACGCGATGGTCACCGGCACAGTAGTGTCACAGTCCGAGACGCAGCTTGATGGCGATATGGCTCCGACCACGTTCTCGGAAGTGAAGGTCGAGACAAGCTACGCGCCAAAGGGGCTCGCAGCGAAGCTGACTGATTCCTCTGTTACGCAGATCAGGACCGGAGTGACCGTCACTGTGATGCAGCTTGGTGGCAAGGGGTGGGAGACGCCCTATCAACTTCTCAAAGAAGGTGAAACGTACCTTCTGATGCTCAGCGACAGCATGCTCGCCGAGCGTCCCGGCTTTTACACGACCGGTGGTCCGGCGGGCATATTCAGTCAGACTGACGTTGGATTCGCGCCGACCTCGACCGATGGCGACGCGCTGACCCCCTACAGTGTCTCTCAACTGCAGGCCATCCCTGCGCGCTGACGCAGGCCCGCGGCGTCGAGCGCATTCTCGGGTCCAGCCCCTATCAGCTGCTACCCGGAGTGCGTAGTCGGGGCGGGCTGTCGTTGTCAGGCCTCGACCAGGTACACCTTCCGGAGCGTCTCGGTGACGGTCCACGTAGTGCGCATGCCCTGTGTCAGGCGCACCACCGAACCAGGGCTCACCTCGATCGACGGCAGCGCGGGCATGGTGAAGTCGATGCGGGCGCGGCCGGACAGCACGATGAAGACCTCATCGGCTTCGGTGTCTGTCGCGACTCCCGGGCTCATCTCCCAGACGCCCAGCTCGACGCCCGCGAACGTTCCCAGCTCGTGCACGCCGGCGGTCGGGGTGCCATCGATGACGTCATTGGCGGGGAGCAGCTCGTGCACGACGGTCAGCTCGCCAGCATCCGACACCGCGCCAGCGGCCTCCAACGGCAACCCGCTCATGAGTCGAAACCCATCCCGATCGCATCGAGGGTCTTCAGCAGCAGGTTGCGTTTGCCCTCGTTGTGGTCGGCGCGGTCCATCGAACGGCGCACCAGGTTCACGCCGATCGCGGCGGCGGGCTCGGGCGGGAACGGGATCGGGCGCGTGCGCACCATCTCGAGCTCGGTGCGCTCGGTCTTCAGCCCCTCGAGCTTGTCGAGCATGACGTCGGCGGCGAAACGGGTCGCGCCCACCCCAAGGCCGGTGAACCCGGTGGCGTACGCGACGCGTCCGCCGCGGGCGACGCCGTAGAACGCGCAGAAGCGGCTGCACGAGTCGATCGCGCCGGCCCACTGGTGCGTGAACTTCAGACCCTCGAGCTGCGGGAACGTCGTGAAGAAGTGCGAGGCGAGCTTGCGCCACGACTCCGGCCGGTTCTCGCATTCGGCGCGCACCTTGCCGCCGAAGTGGTAGACCGCGTCGTACCCGCCGAACAGGATGCGATTGTCGGCGGTCATCCGGTAGTAGTGGAACTGGTTCGCGGTGTCGGCGAGGCCCTGGCGGTTCTTCCAGCCGATCGCGTCGACCTGCTCGTCGGTGAGCGGCTCGGTCATCAGCACGTAGTCGTACACCGGAACGGTCATCAGCTTGTTGCGCACCAGCAGCGACGGGAAGACGTTGGTCGCCAGTGCCACGTGCTCGGCGACCACGGTGCCGCCGCCGTCGATGGTGATCGTCTGCGCGCCCTTGCCGGTGATCCCGGTCACGCGGCTCTGCTCGTGGATCTCCACGCCCAGTTCGGTGGCCACGCGCGCGAGCTCGATGGCGAGCTTGGCGGGGTGCACCATCGCGCAGCCCTCACGGTCCCAGCTGCCGGCGAGGAAGGTCGGCGAGTGCACCTCGGCACGCACGGCGTCCTGATCCAGGAAGTCGTCGCCCTCGAGCCACTCGATCTGGTGCGGCTCCGTGGCGATGCCCATCTGGCCGGTGCGCTCCCAGTCGACGTCCATGCCGTAGCGCTGCACGGTCTCCTCGATGCCGTCGAGGTTCTCCAGCCCCAGTCGCTCGAGATGCTCCATCTCGTCGGGCCAGCGGCTCATGCCGTTCTCGTAGCCGTGCGTGAGGCTCGCCTCGCAGAAGCCGCCGTTGCGGCCGGAAGCTGCCCAGCCCACACGCGCCGCCTCGAGCAGCACGACCTTGCGCTCGGGGTTGCGCTCCTTGGCGCGCACGGCTGTCCACAGTCCCGCGTAGCCACCGCCGACGACGACGAGGTCGGTGTGGATGCTGCCGCGAAGCGGCGGGTAGGCCGGACGCTCGACGTCCTCCAGCCAGAAGGTCTCGTGCTTGGTGTCGCGCAGGGCGTCATCGATCAGCGCGTCGGCAGGGGGGAACCGCTCGAAGACGGTGGTGCCCATGTTCTTCACTCCAGTAGTAGGTGAGGGTGGTTGCGTGGTGCGTCCCGGGTCAGCGGGTGCCCCAGTTGTAGAAGTCCTTGTGCAGGCCCGCGTAGAGGAAGCTCTCGGTGTGCGTGACGCCGGGAATGGTGCGCACGCGCGTCGAGAGCAGTTCGAGCAGGTCCTCATCGGTCTCGCAGATCGCCTCGGCGAGCACGTCGAACGACCCGAGCGTCACGACGACGTACGCGAACTCGTCGATCGCCTTGATCGCCTCGGCCAGCTCGCGCGGGTCGCCGCTGGTGCGGATGCCGATCATCGCCATCCGGGCGAAGCCGAGCTGACGCGGGTCGGTCACCGCGACGATCTGCACGATCCCTGAGTCCGTCAGGCGCTGCACGCGCTGCCGGACTGCGGCTTCGCTGAGTCCGACCGCGCGGCCGATGTCGGCATAGGGGCGCCGGCCGTCCTGCTGCAGCAGCTCGATGATCTGTTTCGAGACGTCGTCAAGGACGGGGGCTTTCGACTTGTCGCTCACGTGTCGATCTTGACACTCCAAACGATGGAATGCAACTGATTCCGCAGAATTACTGACGGAATACTTCCGATTCCGTAGGAAAGCCGGCTAAAGTGGGGTTCATGGCCACGAAGACGTTGCAGAACCACATCGCGGGTGCGTACCGCGAAGCCCACGCCACCGAGCGGCTCGACCTGATCGACCCCGCCACCGAGGGCGTATATGCCAGCATCCCGCTGTCCGATCAGACCGACATCGATGCCGCCTACGCGGCGGCAGCGGCGGCGTTCCCGACGTGGTGCGACGCGACGCCGGGCGAGCGTCAGCTCGCACTGTTCCGAATCGCGGATGCCATGGCCGCGCGCGCCGAAGAGTTCGCCGACCTCGAGTCGCAGGACACCGGCAAGCCGCGCGCGAGCCTCGTCGACGACGAGATCATGCAGTCGGTCGACCAGTTGCGCTTCTTCGCCGGTGCCGCTCGCAGCCTGGAGGGACGTGCGGCGGGGGAGTACCTCGCGGGGCACACCTCTTATGTGCGCCGAGAGCCGATCGGCGTGATCGGGCAGGTCACACCATGGAACTATCCGCTGAACATGGCGGTCTGGAAGATCGCCCCCGCGCTCGCCGCGGGCAACACCGTGGTGCTCAAACCTGCCGAGTCGACCCCGCTGTCGACGCTGCTGCTCGCCGAGATCGTCGCCGAGCACACCCCCGCCGGCACCCTGAACGTCGTGCTCGGCGCCCGCGACACCGGCGCCGCGCTCGTCGCACACCCCGTGCCGCAGATGGTCGCGATCACCGGTTCCGTGCGGGCCGGCATGGCAGTGGCCGAGTCGGCAGCATCCGATCTCAAGCGTGTGCACCTCGAGCTCGGCGGCAAGGCGCCGGCGGTCGTCTTCGACGACGCCGAGATCGAGAAGGCAGCGGATGCCATCGTCGCAGCAGCCTTCTTCAATGCCGGCCAGGACTGCACCGCCGCCACCCGCGTGATCGTGCACGAATCGGTGCACGATGAGCTGGTGCGCGCACTCGTGGCTCGGACGCAGGCGCATGCCCGCACCGGCGGGCCGCACGAGGAGGGCGTCTTCTTCGGTCCGCTCTCGAGCGCGGCGCAGCTCGCGCAGGTGCAGGGCTTCATCGACCGGCTGCCAGCGCACGCGAAGGTCGAGACCGGCGGGCGTCGTCAGGGTGACACCGGCTACTTCTTCGAGGCGACCATCGTGTCGGGCATGCGCCAGGACGACGAGGCCGTGCAGAACGAGATCTTCGGCCCGGTGCTGACCGTGCAGTCGTTCAGTGACGACGACGAGGCGCTGGGCTTCGCGAACGGCGTGCGCTACGCGCTGGCGGCATCGGTCTTCACGCGCGACCACAGCCGCGCGATGCGCTTCACGCGCGACCTCGACTTCGGCTGCGTGTGGGTGAACACGCACATCCCGTTCGTGTCAGACATGCCGCACGGTGGATTCAAGCATTCCGGCTACGGCAAGGACCTCTCGCAGTACGGCTTCGACGACTACACGCGCATCAAGCACGTGATGACCGCCTGGGACTGACTGCTGGCGACGGCCGCGGCCGAACACCTCTCATCGCTCCGGTCGCAATTTCTCCCGCTTGGACTCGCGTCGAGCGGGAGAAATCGCGACCTGAATAGCGCGATCAGACGCCAGGCGGGAGAAATCGCGACCTGAGCAGGACGCGGGGGACGCGGGGCGCGGGGCGCGGGGACGCGTCAGGCGAGGGGGCGCGTCAGACGAGGCGTTTCACGTGGCGGTGCTCGTGCAGCACGAGGCCGGGGCGGCGGTCGATCTTCGTGCCGCCGTCGGCGCGCCAGTCGTGGCGCTCGTAGAAGCCCGCGGCCCGATCGTTGCCCTCCAGCACCCAGAGGTACGCGACCTCGTGACCCTCGGCGCGCAGCGCCGCTTCGACCGCGGTGAGCAGAGCGTGCCCGACTCCGGTCGCCCAGGTATCAGGGTGCGCGTAGATGCCCCACAGCTCGCCGGTTCCAGGGGCATCGTCATCGCGGGCGGAGCCGAATCCCGCCCAGCCGACGACGTGTCCGTCGCGTTCGACCACCAGGGTGCGCGAACTGCGCTCCGGATCCTCCATGAACCGCGCCCAGTTCGCCTCGCGCTCGGGGATGGAGAGGCCGTCGAGCACGTCCTGCGGCATCAGTCCGCGGTACGCCTCCTGCCATCCGCGCACATGCACGACGGCGAGATCATGGGCATCGGCGACGGTGGCATTGCGCACCAGCATCCGATTCGCAGGCATCCGATCGTTCGTCATCGCACCATCCTCGTGCATCTCCGGTCGCACGTTCGGTCAGTGTGACGGCGTTCGCACTCGCAGGCCCGCGACCGGAACGTGGGACTCAGCCGGCGTTGCGGCGCGCGGCCCAGCCCGAGCGCACCATCTCGTCGACCGTGTGGCGCATCTGCCAGTCCAGGTCGCGTGCGGCCAGCTCGCCGGTGGCGACGATCCGGTCGGGATCGCCCGGCCGGCGCGGACCCACCGCCGGGACGAAGTCGATGCCAGTGACGCGCACCATGGCATCCATGATCTGCTTCACGCTCAGCCCGTCACCCGAGCCGAGGTTGTAGGCGGGCTCGATCGGCTCGCCGCCGGCGAGGCGCTTCGCGGCCGCGACGTGCGCGAGCGCGATGTCACCGACGTGCACGTAGTCGCGCACGTTGGTGCCATCGGGGGTGTCGTAGTCGTCGCCGAAGATGGCCGGGGTGCGGCCCTCGATCAGCGCCTCGAACACGATCGGGAAGAGGTTGTGCGGGCTGACATCGAACACGGTCGGGTCTGCGGATCCGACGACGTTGAAATAGCGCAGTGAGGTGTGCCGCAGCGGAGCGTCGGATGCTGCCGTCGCCACACCCTGATCGCGCAGCAGCCACTCGCCGATGAGCTTGGACTCGCCGTACGGGCTCGCCGGCTTCTTGGCGGTGTCCTCGGTGACCAGTGCCACGTCCGGCGTGCCGAAGACCGCAGCGCTGGACGAGAACACGATGTTGGTGACGCCTGCGGCCGCCATCGCCTCAAGGATCACACGCGTGCCCTCGACGTTCTGCTCGTAGGTGTGCAGCGGCCGGTCGACCGAGACGCCGGCGTATTTGAACCCGGCGACATGGATGACGCCCTCGACGGAGTGGGTGCGCAGCGTGCTCTCGACGACGTCGCGGTCGAGGATGCTGCCCTCGACGAGCGCGACGTCCTCTGGCACGAACGACGGGCGCCCGCTGGAGAGATCATCGAGCACGACCGGGGTGAGTCCCGCCGCCGCCAGTGCGCGCACCACGTGCGCTCCGATGTAGCCGGCTCCGCCGGTGACAAGCCACGACATGGTGCTCCTCTCGCCGCGCAGGTGCGCGGTGTCCATTGTGTCAGCGATGCAGCTGTGTCAGCGATGCAGCCTCACGCGTCACGGCGCGGTCCCTCGGACGGATGCACGGTGAAGATGTTCGGGGCGGTGAAGCCGGCATCCGCGAAGGCCTGCGCGACAGCATCCGACACCGACGCGACCGCGTCGTGCTCGATCAGGGCGATCGCCGCCCCGCCGAAACCGCCGCCGGTCATGCGCGCGCCGATCGCGCCGTGCGCAAGCGCGGTCTCGACGGCCAGGTCGAGCTCTGGCACCGAGATCTCGAAGTCGTCACGCATGGAAGCGTGCGAGGCGACCAGCAGGTCTCCGATCGCCCGCGGGCCCTGTTCGGTGAGCGCGGCGACCGTGTCGAGCACCCGCTGGTTCTCGGTGAGGATGTGGCGCACGCGACGGAAGGTCACGTCGTCCATCAGCTCGGCCGCGCGGGGCAGGTCTGAGGTGTCGGCATCGCGCAGCGAGCGGATGCCGAGCAGCTCGGCGCCCAGCTCGCACGACGCCCGGCGCTCACGGTATCCGCCGGTCGAGTGCGCGTGGGTGACCTGTGTGTCGATCACCAGCAGCTCGAGGTGCTCGGCGGTGAACCTGGTGGGCACGGAGCGGGTCTCGAGGGTGCGGCAGTCGAGGAACGTGGCGGCATCGGGGCGGCCGAGCATGGATGCCATCTGGTCCATGATCCCGGTGGGGGCGCCGACCGCCTCGTTCTCGGCGCGGCGGCCGACCTGGGCGAGGGTGACGGGGTCGAGTCCGAGCGACCAGAGATCGTTGAGGGCGGATGCCACTGATCCCTCGATCGCGGCGGATGATGACAGTCCAGCGCCGACCGGCACGTCGGAGGCGATGGCGATGTCGACGCCAGGTGTGACGGCATCGGGACGCAGCGCACGCAGCGCCCACGCGATGCCCAGCACGTACGCCGACCACTCCGGCACGTCACGGTCGGCACCCTGAGATTCGACGGGGAACATCCGGTCGAGATCTGCCAGTGCGCAATCGACGGTCAGGTGCGCGAAGCTCGAGGTCACGCGGATCCGGTCGTCTGCGCGCAGACCGACCGCGGCATAGGTGCGGTGCTGGATTGCGAAGGGCAGCACGAAGCCCTCGTTGTAGTCGGTGTGCTCGCCGATCAGGTTCACCCGGCCCGGCGCCGACCAGATGCCGTCCGGGGCGCTGCCGGTCAGGTCGGTGAACAGATCGCGGGCGGCGGTGAGAGCGGTCATGGCGTGTCCAAACGAGGTGGTGGGGAGTCGTGCGGTGAAGGCGAGGGGCGGGCTCAGGAGACGGAGGCGATCGCGGTGCGCAGGCGATCGGCAGACACCTCGGGCAGGATCTCAGCGGTCCAGGCGCCCATGGCGGCCTCGGACCCGGCGAGGAACTTCAGCTTGTCCTCGGCGCGCCGCGGGCTGGTCAGCTCGAGGCGCATGCGCACCGTGTCGCGGCCGACGTGCACGGGAGCCTGATGCCAGCCGGCGATGTACGCGGTCGGCGTCTCGTAGAGGGCATCCACTCCACGCAGCAGCTGCAGGTAGAGCGGGGCGAGCTCGTCGCGCTCGGCATCGTTCAGCGCGGCGAAATCGGGCACGTGCCGGTGCGGCATCATCTGCACCTCGAGGGGCCAGCGTGCCGCGAAGGGCACGAAGGCCGTCCAGTGCTCGCCCTGCAGCACGACCCGCTCAGAGGTCCGCTCGAAATCGAGCACCTGACCCAATAGAGCGGGGATGGTGCGGTGGATGCTGTCGAGCAGCTGCTGCGTGCGCGGGGTCACGTACGGGTAGGAGTAGATCTGGCCGTGCGGGTGGGGCAGCGTGACGCCGATCGCCTCGCCGCGGTTCTCGAACGGGAACACCTGCTCGACGCCGGGCAGTGCCGAAAGCGCGGCGGTGCGGTCGGCCCAGGCCTCGATGATGGTGCGGGCGCGGGTGACCGACTGGCTGCCGAACGACCCCTCGTGCTCGGGGCTGAAGCAGACGACCTCGCAGCGGCCGACGCTCGTGCGGGTGCGGCCGATGCCGAGCTCGGCCAGGTCGTCGAGTCCGCGGGTGGGGTTCACGGCGGCGGGCACGCCGCCGGTGGCCCGGTTCAGTGCCGGACCGAACGCGGGGGAGCGGTTCTCGAACACGGCGACGTCGTACCGCGATGGCACCTCTGACGGGTTGGTCGGCGTCTGCGGGGCCAGCGGGTCGGCGTCGGCGCTGGGCATCATGACGCGGTTCTGCCGCTTGGTGGCGAAGGTGATCCAGTCGCCGGTGAGGATGTCCTGCCGCATGGTCGCGGTCTCGGGGCGCTCGTCGAGCATGCGGGCGTCGACATTGCGCTCTGGGCCGAGTGCGGTGCCGGGGTCATCGAAGTAGAACAGCTCGCGACCGTCGGCCAGGCGCGTGCTGCGCTTGACGACGCCGGCGCCGAGTTCGGTCGTCTGCATCTCCGGAGTTTCGCTCGTGTTCACGTCAACACGGTAACGCATCGAGCGTGGTAACGTCAACACGCCGGAGTTGCGGCGGAGCCGGAGTCGAAGAGGAGAGATCGGATGCTGAAGACCACGCGCGTCTCGATGGCGATGGTCGCGGCGCGGGCCGGAGTGTCAGGGCAGACCGTCTCGCGCGTCGCCAACGACAGCCCTCGCGTTGATCCGGAGACCCGGCAGCGCGTCGAGCAGGCGATGGCCGAACTCGGCTACCGTCCGAACCGCGCCGCCCGCGCCCTGCGGACCGGTCGCACGCAGACCCTCGGCCTCGTCGCACAGACCCTCGCGACCGTGGGAAACTCCCGCATGCTGCAGGCGGTCGCCGACGCGGCATCCGCCCGCGGCTACGCGCTCACCATCGTCACGCTGGGCGACGACGGTGACATCGCCCAGGCGTTCGAGCGGCTGCACGATCAGGGGGTCGATGGCGCGATCGTGCTGAACGAGGCCACCGCGCTCGCTCGCGAGGTGGCTGCCGCCGGCATCCGACTCGTCGTCGTGGACTCGCCGCCCGATCCCCGCTTCACCGTCGTCAGCACCGATCACGCCACCGGCGCGCGTGCCGCGGCGGCGCACCTGCTCGCATCAGGACACGAGACCGTGCACCACCTCGCGGGCCCGGTCGGCTCATTCGCAGCATCCGAACGCGAGCGCGGCTGGCGCGATGCGCTCGCCGCTTCCGGCGCCGAGGCACCCGAGATCGCGCGCGGCGATTGGAGTGCGGCGTCCGGCTTCGAGCAGACGGAGCGGATGCTGGCAGCTGGCGCCCCCGACCTGTCCGCGCTGTTCGCGGCCAACGACCAGATGGCGCTTGGCGCGCTGCGGGCGCTCGCCGAGGCGGGTCGCCGAGTGCCGGAGGATGTCGCGGTGGTCGGCTTCGACGACATCGCGGATGCTGCGCAGTTCCGCCCGCCGCTGACCACGGTTCGCCAGGATTTCGACGCCCTTGGCGAGGAGGCCGTCGAGCGCCTGGTCGCGCTGATCGAAGGCACCCAGCCCGTCGACCTGCGCCTCGCGCCGGAACTCGTCCTGCGCGCCAGCGCCTGAGCGACGTCCGGCGCTCCGCGCCTTGCCCACAGGGTTCCTCGCTCAGAACTCCAGCATCGTCTTGATGGCGCGCCGCTCGTCCATCGCACGGTAGCCCTCGCCGGCCTCGTCGAAGGGCAGCGTCAGGTCGAACACGGCGCCTGGATCGATCTGATCGGTCATGATCAGGTCGATCAACTCGGGCAGGAATCGCCGCACCGGAGCCGGACCACCGTGCAGGTGCACCGTCGCGCCGAACAGCGCGCTGCCGTCGATCGTCACCCCGTGCGACACCCCGACGAAGCCGACGTGCCCGCCGGAGCGCGTCGAGCGGATCGACTGCTGCATGGCCTCCTGGGTGCCGACCGCCTCGATCGTGGAGTGCGCTCCGTAGCCGCCCGTCATCTCCTTGATGCGTGCGATGCCGGCATCCCCGCGCTCCTCGACGATGTCGGTCGCGCCGAATCGCTGTGCGAGTGCTTGGCGGCTCGCGTGCCTGGACATCGCGATGATCCGCTCGGCGCCCAGCCGTGATGCGGCGAGGATGCCGAGCAGCCCGACCGCTCCGTCGCCGACGACGGCGACGGTCTTGCCCGGCCCCGCCTCGGCGGCGACTGCTGCGAACCAGCCGGTGCCGAGCACGTCGGATGCTGCCAGCAGGCCGCGCCGGCGACTCGGCGTCACGTCTCCTTCGACCTTGACCAGCGTGCCGTCTGCCCACGGGATGCGGGCGTACTCGGCCTGTGTGCCGACTGACCCCATGCCCACGACGTGGGCGCAGCGGGACTGGTACCCGGCGGCGCAGATCTCGCACGTGCCATCGGATGCCATGAACGAGCCGACCACGTAGTCGCCGACCTTGATGCCCTGCACATCCGCGCCGACCTGCTCGACGGTCCCGATGTACTCGTGGCCCATCTGCGTCGGGCGCGACAGTTTCGAGACGCCGCGGTAGGGCCACAGGTCCGACCCGCAGACGCAGGTGGTGTCGACCTTGATGATCGCATCGGTCGGTTCGATGATCTCAGGGGTGGGGACTTCTTCGACCCGGACATCGCCGGGTCCGTGCATGATGACAGCGCGCATGTGCTCAGTCCACCACCGCAGCGGTCCTGGCGCGAGCACTTTCTGCGGCGCTGGACTCCAACCTGGTGAGAGGTCAGGCCGGCAGCGCGGGGGTGGTCGTGTGGGCGTCGGGCCAGGTGATCGTGTGGGTGGACGTGACGACAGGGGCCGTCGCGTCGCCGGAGGCGCCGAGGTGGATGCCGAAGACCTGCCACTCCCCGGGACGAGGGGCGACCTCGACCCACGGCACGGCGGTGCGGCCGGCCAGCGGCGTCACGTCGTCCTGCACGAGGGCGCCGGACTGCGTCGGCGGGTCAGAGGCTGCAGCATTCGATCCGGCCAGCGTGACGACCCTGCTCGCAAGCCGTGGAGTCTGCGCCCAGGCACCCTCATGGGTCGTGACCTCTCCGGTGAGCGCCCACCCGCCGACGCGCAGCACGTCGCGGAGCGCGAGGCCAGTGGCGTGAACTCGCACGAAACGCACCTCCCACGCCCCGTGCACGACCGAGACGGTGTCGATGAGTGGCCCGATGTCGGTGTGCCCGGTGTGCGTGTCGACACCGTGGTTCGGCCGCACCTCGTATCCGAGAGGCCAGTGCGCCCGCGCAGTGGAGGACCCAGACAGCGTCGTCGAGTCGAGTGCGCAGGACCCACCCACGACGAACCCCGAACGGTGGCTCGGCAACCCATCGCGCACGAGCGCGACCGTGCCGTCGACGGGTGCCGCCACACCGGGGCCGGCCAGCACAGGCGCGGTCGCCGTCGAGTAGCCGAACTTCGCATAGAGCGGGGAGTCCGGCTCCAGAGAGCCCTCGACGCGGTGATCCGTGCCGTGATTCACCACGCGCACGATGCCGTCAGATGTCCCGACCGCCAGCCATCCTGGCGTCACCAGCGCTCGCGCGAAAGGCCCCTCATCGATCGGCAGGGGCTTCTCGACTGCCGTCCACGCCGGATGAGTCGCCGGCAGAGCGAGCCCCAGCATCCCCTTCGACGCCCAATACGGTGATCCGAGGCCGGAGTAGTTCTGCGCGATGGCCCGCCACGGGTGGTGCCAGCCGAGGGAGAGGATGCCATCGGCATCCGGTGCACCGCGTGAGACGAAGTGCTTGATCTGGCCGCTCGCGGCGCGGCGCAGCAGTCCGGCATCGTGCCGGGATCCGCCGTGGAACGCGGCCGCCCACGCTGGCGCGGCCGTGGCGAAGCGGTAGGTGAGGCTGCGTCCCTGCAGCAGCGGCGCGCCATCGGCGCCGATCAGGTGCAGCGCGTCGTCGAGGTAGTCGTCGAGGCGGGCGCGGTAGCGGGCGATGCGCGCGGAGTGCCCCGGGTCGCCCTCGACCATCTGCGCCCAGATGACCGGGTAGAACGGCAGCGCCCATCCGCAGTAGTGGTCGAAGTTGCGGCCGACACCGTCGGCGATCCAGCCGCCCGGCAGATCGAACGAGTCGAGCAGTGCGAAGTCCTCCGCGCGGTCGGTCTCCGAGAAAGGCCCGCCGACGCTCTCGAGGAAGTACGAGACCATGATCCGGAACCACGCCCAGTTGTTCGGCGGGTACGGCCGGCGCATGAACGTCGCGAGGTAGTCAATCGTCTGCTGCTGCGCACGATCGTCGAGCCTGGCCCACACCGTGTCGAGGGTCAGGTGCAGACCCAGCGCGAGTGCCGCCGCCTCGACCTTGGCCTGGTCGTGCTCGTCGATGCGCACCCAGCGCTGCGGATGCTGCGGATCGACCCCGGCGGCGATACCGCGCGCATAGCGCTCGGCCAGCGCTGTCGTGCCGGCCGGGTCGCCGGCGATGCGGAATGCGGCGAGCATGAAGGTGCGCGTGAACCCCTCGAGGTGGTCGATGTCGCGGCCGAGGCCGCCGGGTTCGCCGGGATAGCGAATCAGAGATTGCGCCGGGCTGGCGTGCCGTACGGCCCCGTCCAGGATCGCATCGGCGACGCGCTCCCAGTGGGCGCGCGTCCATCCGGTGTACGGCGAGAGAGTGCGATCGTCGCCGGGCAGAGCGATCATGCCGAGGTCGCCATATCGGCGGCGGTGATCGGATGCTGGGGCGCGGCCCCCGCGGTGTACGCCGCCAGCTCGTCCAGGGCCGAGTCCGCGAGACGGCGCAGCTCGGTGCCGAGAGAGCCGGCGATGTGCGGGGTGATCGCGACGTTCGGCAACCGGTGCAGCTCGGAGTCGGCCGGCAGCGGTTCGGGGTCGGTGACGTCGAGCACGGCGTCCAGGCGTCCGGTGCGGCATTCCACCAGCAGCGCGTCGTGGTCGAGGATGCGCCCGCGCGCGGTGTTGATCACGGTCGCGCCGTCGGGCAGCGCGGCGAGCTGCGCTGCCCCGATCATGTGGTGCGTTGAGGGCAGGTCGGGGGCGTGCAGCGAGAGCACGTCGACCTGCGGAAGCAGATCGTCGAGGGGCACGAGCTCTGCGCCGGCAGCAGCCACGGCCGCCGCTTCAGCGAACGGGTCGGCGACCAGGACCCGCACATCCAGCGCCCGAAGCATCTCCGCCACCCGCCTGCCGATGCGCGAGAAGCCGACCAGGCCGATCGTGCGGTCGACGTTGCCGATGTTCGTGTAGTCGAGCAGGCCGAGCTGGGCGCGCTTCTCGACCGGCGTGCGCAGGTGCACGAATGCGCGCTTGCCGGCGAGCACGATCGCCGCGAACGTGAACTCCGCGACCGGCACGGCGTTGGCATCCGCGGCGGAGGTGATCAGGATGCCTCGGTCCCAGAACGCGTCCGTGACGATCTCGCGCACGCTGCCGGCGGCGTGGAAGACGGCGCGCAGCTTCGGCAGACGGGCCAGGCGTCGGGCATCCAGCGTCGGCGCGCCCCATGAGGTGATGAGCACTTCGATGTCGCCCAGCTCCGCATCCGAGATCGCGTCGATGTCGACGGGGACGGCGGATGCCAGGTCGCTGAACTCTGCCAGCCGGGTCAGACGGCTGTCGTCGAACACGGTCTGTGCGGCATCCGCCGACATGGCGAGCAGGGCGCGAGGGCGCGGAGCAGTCATGGAGTCTCCTGAGATCGGGCGGCGCTGTCAACGATAGATCCTGGCGAACGGGCAACGGGCAACGGGCATCCGTGAACTGGTTGACGCTCGGCAATAGTTGCCAAAGTGCAACTACTCGTGTATGGTTGACGTCTGTCAACTTTCTATCGGGAGCATCCGCCTTTTGAACGCCACTAAATCCACCACCTCCGAGACCGCGAGCTCGCCCCGTGAGATCTTCACCGCGATTTCCGGCCTCGTCGTCGGCATGTTCGTCGCGGTGCTCTCCGGCACCGTCGTCTCGACATCGCTGCCGGTCATCATCGCCGACCTCGGCGGCACGCAGTCGCAGTACACCTGGGTGATCACGGCCAGCCTCCTGGCCACGGCAGTCTCCACCCCGATCTGGGGCAAGCTCGCCGACCTCGTCGACCGCAAGATCCTCGTCCAGCTCTCGCTGATCCTCTTCACTGTCGGAACCGTGATCGCGGGATTCTCGACCGACACCAACATGCTCATCGCCGTCCGCGTCGTGCAGGGCATCGGCGTCGGCGGTCTGATGTCGCTGGTGATGATCGCAGTGGCACTGATCATCTCGCCGCGTGAGCGCGGCAAGTACATGGGTGTCGTCGGCGGCATCATGGCGTTCGCCACGATCGGTGGCCCGCTGCTCGGCGGCTTCATCACCGATGTGTGGGGATGGCGTGCCAACTTCTTCGTCGGCGTGCCGTTCGCCATCATCGCGCTGATCCTGCTGCAGTTCACCCTGCACCTCCCCAAGCCGCAGACCGCGAAGGTCTCGATCGACTACTTCGGCATCGTGCTGCTCGCCGTCGGCGTCTCGACCCTGCTGATCTGGGTCTCGATGGGCGGCAGCCAGTTCGATTGGGACTCGAGCACCAGCATCATCCTCGCCGCCATCGCTGCGGTCACGATCGCCGCGTTCATCACCGTCGAGTTCTTCGTCAAAGAGCCGATCGTGCCGATGTCGCTGTTCCGTAACCGCACCTTCACGCTGTCGGTCGTGGCATCCATCGCCATCGGCGTTTCGATGTTCGCCACCTCGGTCTTCCTTGCTCAGTACTTCCAACTCGCGCGCGGCGCGACTCCCACCGAGTCGGGTCTGATGACGATCCCGATGATCGTCGGGCAGATGGGTGCGTCGATCATCATCGGTCAGCTCGTCAGCCGCTTCGGCAAGTGGAAGGGGTGGATGCTGACCGGCTCGATCCTGGCGCTGATCGGCGTCAGCCTGATGGCGACGCTGCGCTACGACACTCCGTTCGTGCTGGTCGCGGTGTACATGTTCGTCCTGGGCGCCGGGCTCGGCATGGTCATGCAGAACCTCACGCTGATCGTGCAGAACGACACGCCACCCCAGCAGCTGGGCGCGGCATCGTCGAACGTCAACTTCTTCCGCACGATCGCCGGCACCATCGGCGTCACGATCATGGGCTCGGTGATGGCGAGCAGCGTCGCGACCCACGTCTCCGACGGTCTGAAGGGCTTCACACCGACGTCCGCCGACGAGGTCGAAGCGCTGGGGCACCTCGCCTCCGGCAACGTGCCGAACGTCGGTGAGCTTCCGCACGCCATCCGCACGGTCGTGGAATCCGCCTACGGTCTCGGCATCGCCGACGCCTTCATCATCGCCATCCCGCTCGCCGTCCTCGGTGTCTTCGCGATCGCCTTCATCAGGAACAAGCCGCTGTCGACGAAGAACGCCGCCGAGCAGCTGCGCGAGCAGGCGGAGGAGTCCGTCATCGACGTCGGCGAGGCCGAGGTCGGTGCATCCATGAACACCACCGGTGCGATCCGGGTCGTCGGCGCGGATCAGACCTCGACGAATCGCGTGGCCGTGCTCGAGCGTGAGGACGCGGAGTCTTCGGCCGCGCCCGAGGACGAGGGCCGGGGACGCTGAGATGACGGTCCGTGCCGTGGTGCCCGTCGACTCCGACGAGGCGGTCGCTGAGTTCCAGGGGCAGCTGCACCTGGTCTTCGCGAGGGCCCGCACGGTGTGGAAGGAGTCCGCGGCGCGCGTCCACGGCGAACTGTCGCCGGCGGGGTACAAGCTGCTGACATTCATCGCCCGAGCGGGGAGCGCCAGCGCCCACCAGCTCGCCGAGGCGTTCGAGATGGATAAGTCGGTCGTGAGCAGGCAGGTGCGGATGCTGGAGGAGCTCGGTCTCGTGCAGTCGCGCCCGGACGAGAGCGATGGTCGTCTGCGGGTGCTCGAGGCGACACCGGATGCCGTCGCGGCGCTCGCAGCAGTGCGGGCGGACCACTCGGCGTGGCTGCGGTCTGCGCTCGTGCAGCTGACACCCGAAGAGCTGCGGGCCGCGTCGAAGGTGTTCAACGCGCTCGCAGAGGCGTGATGCGGCACCGGCCGCAAGGTCTCGGCGCCGTACACTGGCGAACATGAGCGACCCGTCCGACCACCCTGCTGACGCCACTCTCGCAGGGGACGCTCTCGATCAGGCGGTCACCCGCGTCGAGCATGAGCTGGGTCGGCTCTTCGCACGGATCAGGGTCGGCTGGCGCGAGGCGGCGGCCACCGTGCATCCCGACCTTCAGCCGCTCGGGTACCAGGTGCTGACCTCTATCGCGAGTGGCAAGGCGAACTCGGCCGGTGCGATCATCGAGCGGCTGCAGACCGACAAGTCGGCGGTCAGCCGGCATGTGCGCCAGCTGGAGCAGCTCGGCCTCGTCGACAGCGTCCGCGACCCCGACGACCGTCGTGCCAGACGGCTGGTCGCCACCGACCTCGCGCAGGAGCGCGTGGCGATCGCGCGTGCACAGTACGAGGGCCGGATCGGCGACCGCCTGCGCACCTGGTCGGCCGCCGATCTCGAGCACTTCGCAGACCTGCTGGATGCTCTCGGGCGCTGAGAAGAGCCCTCAGCTTGTCACGAGCACACCGGTGATTCGTAGCTGGTGGTGCTGCGGCTGGTGAGGGTCGCGCCGGCGACCGTGGCCGTGGCCTCCACGACGACGGCTCCTGCGGTCGAGGAGGGTCGGTGCAGGTTGAACGGACGCGTGCTGCTCTGGCCGGGGGCGAGATCGCGGATCGTCTTGGTTCCCCGGTCGGTCGTGATGACGACGTCGACGGGGACGGACTCCGTGTTGCGCACCGTCACCGAGATCTTGACGTTCCTGCCCGCACAGCGCGTCGCGACGGTCGTCTCGATCGCCGGATAGGCGGGCACGGTGATGCGGACGAGCTCGCGATCGCGCATCGTGTAGATGTCGCCCTTCTCGTCCACGTCCATCTTGGTGTGACCACCGTAGAACGCGCCGTTGAGCTCGGGGACGACGACCGTCGGCTCGAACGTCACTGGATCGAACCGGTACAGCGTCGTGCTCGACACGCCGTGGACGCGTCCGCCGCTGACGGCGAGTGAGGAGCGGTTGGTGCCGAGCTCGCGGATGTCCGCCGTGTGCACGATCTCGCGCTTGACGACATCGATCACACAGAATCTGCCCTTGTTGACGCTGACGTAGAGCAGGTCACCCAGGAAGGCCAGAGAGCTGACACCCCCCGGCAGCTGAGGGTCGATCCGCCAGAGCTCCTTGCCGCTCATCAGGTCGAACGCGACGACTTCACCGCGCGGGCCCTCGGATTGGGCGTTGTCGCCGCCGAGATAGGCGATGCCGTCCCGGGTCTCGACCCAGCGGATGAGCTGTCGACTGTCGATGGGGTTGATGTGCACCGTCATGTCGTCGGTGGCAGGGTCGTACGCGCCGACGGCGCCGCCCCCGTCGATGTCCGACTGGGTGGAGATGATCACCCGCTTGTTGACGTCATCCCATCCGACGAATACGGGACGGTTCTGTGAAGCAGGCAGTGGTGCGAGCTGTGCGGGGAGCCGGCCCGTCGCAGGGTCGTAGCCGAACAGACCGAGACCGGCGTACTGGCCCATGTACAGCCTGCCGTCGACGACCTCGCCGTGCTTCGTCTCGCCCGCGGCGATCAGGTTGAGCACCGTGTGATCGTCGAGCGAGTGGCGCGCCAGTGATCCGGTGCCGGCGACGTACGCGTACCCGCCGCCCGCTGTCACACTCATCGCCAGCTGTGGCTCTGCGGGAGCGCCGGCGTCGATGAGCCCGGTCAGCTCCGCCGTGCGACCGGCGACGTCCACGTGCGCGACGAAGCCGTACGCCGAGACGACGTGCAGTCGTCCGTCGAGCCATCCCATGCCCCAGACCTCGCCGAAGTCGACGCCTTCGATCTCGAGCGACGTCATCTCGAGCGTGTCGAGGGAGACGATGCGCACATCGTTCGCTCCAGCGGAGAAGTACAGGTCTCCGTCGTGCACGAACGGTGCGCGCGTGGTCACCGCGGCCGTCTCGAGCACGCGGTACGAAGTCGGATCGACGGTGGAGATGACCGCGAGCTTGCTCGGCACCGAGCCGCCGTACGTGCCGACGACCAGCTTGTCGTCGTGGAGGGCCAGCGAGCGCACCGTCTCGTCATCGGCCAACTCGGGCGGGAGGATCTGGCGCATCTCACCGGTGGCGCGGTCGTAGGCGGCCAGGACGGCGTTGCTGGTGGTCTCGCTGCCGTTGAGCACGGTGCCGGAGCCGATGTAGACGGTCTCGTCGGTCGCCAGAACGGTGCGGATGCCGGTGGCCGTCGCCTCTGGTGTGCCGATCGAGGTGATCTGTCCATCTGCCGGGCTGTACTGCCACACCGTCGGGGGAGCCTCCTTGCCGCCGAAGTAGGCGAACCCGTCCGGGGCGACGCTCATGTTCCAGATCGTGACGTCCGCTGCGCGGCCGAGTGGCTCGGCGGGAAGGGATCGGTCCGTGAGGTCCCACCGGTACACCGTGTCCTGGTCGCCCGCAGGACTCTCGATCGCGAAGTACAGCCACTTGCCGTCCGCCGACCCGTCCATGCCCTGGATCGAGCGTCCGTTGGGGATCGCCGCGGTCGCGATGATGCGCCTTGTCGGGATGTGGAAGGCGGCGACGTAGGTCGGCTCGATGTTGCGCGAGCCGATGTAGATCGTGTCTCCGACCTGCACCGCGCTCTTCGAGCCGAACTGCACGACACCGGCGCCGAGGCTCTCGACGGCCGGGCCGAACGCGCTGTGCGAGACCGAGGCGGATGCGGCCTCGGTCATGCCGACTCCGCAGACGACGGCGACCGCTCCGATGGAGCCCAGTTGGAGGACGCGACGGCGGGTCAGTGTGAGGTTCTCATTCACGGGGTGATCTCCTTCGATCGGGCGGGAGTTCCGCACTTTTATCAGTGACAAAAATTAGCGATGGCAGTCATGCTAACGACCGTGACAGAGTTATTTCAATGATTGACTTAACTGCGGTCGGCCCATATGGTCGGGCGTAGCCGACTGGCTGCTGCAGAGGCACGAGGAGTTCATGCATGCCTGATCTGACGTGGGTGCCGCCCCGTATCCGCCCATCGAGCGAAGACGACGCCGCCGAGGTTCGCGAGGTCGAACGGATCATCGCGCAGGGCCCGTTCTCGGACACCTGGGAATCGCTCGAAGCGTACGAGCCGCCGACCTGGTACATCGATGCCAAGTTCGGGATCTTCGTCCACTGGGGTGCGGCGTCCGTCCCGGCGACTATGAGCGAGTGGTACCCGCGTCTGATGTACCGCCGGGGCAGCGAGGAGCACCTTCTGCACCGGGAGCACCATGGATCGCTGGCAGAGCACGGTTACAAGGACTTCCTGCCGAGATTCACGATGGCCGACTATGACGCGCCGCAGATGGCGGCGCTCTTCCGGCAGGCCGGCGCCCGATTCGTCGTTCCGGTCGCCGAGCACCACGACGGCTTCACGATGTACGACGAGCCGCGCACGCGTTGGCGGGCACCGCTCGTCGGTCCCCGTCGTGATGCCTTCGGTGAACTCGCGCAGGCCACCCGTGAACTCGGCATGATAGCCGGCGCCTCCTCGCACCGTGCGGAGAACTGGTGGTTCTTCAATGGCGGCAGAGTCGGCGAGACCGATGTGCAGGAGCCTGAGTGGAGTGACCTGTACGGCCCGGCCGCTCGCGAGGAGGTCAGCCCGGACGAGGATTTCCTCCAGGACTGGCTGCTGCGCACCGTGCACATCATCGATCGCTATCGCCCGCAGATGCTGTGGTTCGACTTCTACATCGAGGCACCCGGCTTCGAGCCTTACCTCCGCAAGGTCGCGGCGTACTACTACAACCGCGCGGCCGAGTGGGGGCGGGGCGTCGTGCTGTTCTACAAGAACGAGGCGTTCCGCCCAGGGACGGCCGTCTTCGACGTCGAACGCGGAGCATCCGCCGGCATCCGCCCAGAGATCTGGCAGAACGAGACCGCGGTGTCACGCAACGCGTGGGGCCACATCGACACCCACGACTACAAGACGCAGCGCGAGATCGTGAGCGAGCTCGTCGACGTCATCTCGAAGAACGGATGCCTGCTGCTGAACGTCGGGCCCAAGGCTGACGGAACTCTGCCGAGCGAAGAGGCGGAGCTGCTGAGAGGCGTCGGTCGCTGGCTCGACGTCAACGGCGAGGGCGTCTACGGAACCCGGCCATGGCGGGTGTTCGGTGAGGGGCCCACGGCATCCCGTGCAGGGGCGATGATCGATGCGGCGCCGTTCGAGCTCGCGCACGGCGACTTCCGCTTCACCTGGCGAACCAATGCCGATGTCGACTACCTCTACGTGCTCGCGGTGACTGCCGAGTCGCGTGATGTCGTGGTGCGAAGCTTGGCGTCCGAGCTGAATCTCCTCGAAGGAGAGGTGGAGTCGGTCGTGCTGCTCGGCGATCTCGAGCCGCTCGTCTGGCGGCGCGATGGCGACGCCCTGCGGGTGCACCTTCCCGATTCCGTCGATCTGCAGGATGGCTTCGGGCTCAGAGTGGCGGTGCAGCGCCCGCCTCGCATCGAGCGACGCGACTTCCTGCACAACGGCACCGCTCCCTGAGCGGCGGTGTACCCGGAGCGGTCAGCGCAGCGACACGGGTGCGTCGTCGGCGAGTGCAGCAGTGCCTGCCGCGACGACCCGAGAGATCTCGCGGATCTCGGGCGCCGTGATGTTCGGCTCGCCTGAGCGGCACGACTCCACGACACTGTTGAGCAGGCCGATCAGCATGTGCTCGTCGGCCTCGATCGCGAAATCGATCGTGCCGCCGTCGACCGTGCGTGCCGTGCCCCGTGTCCACGGCTCCCACTCGGCCGATCCGCCGATGGTCGCGGAGCGCCCATCGGGCCATTCCAACCTGAGGCGCTCTCCTGCCGGTTCCACGCGAGTGCATCCCGGGCCGAACACGGCGACGGCGAGATCAACGAGATGCACGCCATACCAGGCGAGCCCCGGATGCCCTGGCTGCGCCACCATCGGGCCGGTCAGCTCGAGGGTCTCGACCTCCGCTGCGCGCACGGGGGCGAACTCGGGCGTGAACCGTTTGGGCGAACCGCTGAGCACGAGGGTGTCGTGCTCAGCGGCGAGTCTCAGCAGGGCATCCGTCTCCTCCGGCGAAGCCGAGAACCGGGTGTCGACGTAGATCGGCAGGCCGAGAGGTGCGAGGCGACGGACGTGCTCGAAACGGGTGCGCGCATCGGAGGCGACCAGCAGCAGAGCATCGGATGCTGCCGCGACGGCCTCTGGCGTCTCGAGCAGCTGCACGCCCAGCTGCGGAAGCACCAGGGCATGATCCTCCGCACGCCGGCTGAGCGGGAAGTCGGTCACCGCGGGTGCTTGCCATGCGCTGACCACCCGCCCGCCCTCGACGCGACCGTCGCGGAACACGCGGGTGAACTGCGGAGCGTGCGACGAGTCGATGCCGATGAGTCCGAAGCGGAGCTGCCGTGTCGTCATCCCTTGATCCCACTCGCAGCGATGCTCTCCACGATGTGGCGCTGCAGGAAGATGAAGATGATCAGGCAGGGGATGAAGCTGATCAGGGCCGCCGACATGATGTTCGACGTCGAGATCGTGTCGCTGTCGAGCGACGCGAGGCCGACCGTCAGCGTGCGCGCCTCATCGGACTGGCCGATGATGAGCGGCCAGAGCAGATCGTTCCAGTGCCACAGGAAGACGAAGATGGCGAGGGTCGCGAGCACCGGCTTGATCAGCGGCAGCACGATCTGCACGAAGGTGCGCCATTCGCCGGCACCGTCGATCCGTGCCGCGTCGAACAGCTCGTCCGGCATCCCCTTCACGAACTGGCGGATGAGGAACACCGCCTGCGCGTTCGCGAGCGTCGGCAGGATCAGTCCCCACAGGGTGTTCACGCCACCCCAGTCCGCGATCATGATGAACATCGGAATCAGCGTCGCCTGCATCGGCACCATGAGGGTCGCGACGATCGACCACAACACGATGTTCTGGCCGGGGAATCGCTTGCGTGCCAGTGCGTAGGCGGCCATCGACGCCGTCAGCAGAATGACGACGACCGACACCACCGAGTACACGAGGGAGTTCCAGATCCACTGCGGGAAGGCGCCGACGTTGAAGATGCGCGTCAGGTTGTCGAAGGTGAACTCGGACGGCCATGTGTACGGGATCGTCGGCGCGTGCTCGGGCGTCAGCGCGAGGATGACGACGGCGATCAGCGGGGCGACGGTGAACAGCGAGATGACGCTGAGGGCGATGATCGGCCACGGCTTCGTCTTCGGCCTGCGGCGGCGGGTGATGGGGCGTCGGCCACCGGGAGTCGTCGGGTCGGTGGCCGCGACGGGCGCTTCGAATGAGACGGTTGTCATTTCTCTTCCCTGCCTTCGAAGAAGTAGCGCTGGATCAGCGAGAGGATGAGGACGATCGCGAACAGGACGAGTCCGATGGCGGCTGCGTAGCCGAAGTCGAAGAACCGGAAACCCTGGTCGAACAGGAAGTAGATGATGCTGTAGCTGGCGCGCGATGGCCCGCCGCCGGTCATGACGTAGATCGTGTCGAAGACCTGGAAGCCGACGATCGTCTCGATCACGAGCACGAAGAAGACCACGGGCTTCAGCAATGGCAGAGTGATGTGCCAGAAGGACTTCCAAGGTCCTGCGCCGTCGATGCGGGCGGCCTCATGCACCTCGGCGGGCTGCGCCTTGAGGCCGGCCAGGAAGATCAGCATCGAATACCCGAACCCCTTCCAGACAGCGACGGCGGCGAGGCTGGCGAGGACCAGCCACTGATCCCCGGTGAGGAACGGGATCGGACCCACGCCGACCGCGCCCAATGCGGCGTTCATCGGTCCGTCGGCGGCGAAGATCCACTTCCAGATGATGCCGGCGAGCACGAACGAGCTGAGATAGGGGATGAAGAGCAGGGCGCGGAACAGCGAACTGGTTCGGGAGAGCCCGTTGAGCAGGAGCCCGCCCACGAGCGATACGGCGATGATGAATGGGACGAAGATCGCAACATAGCCGATCGTCACCCACAGCGACTGCCAGAAGTGCGGATCCTGGAAGAGGCGGGTGTAGTTGTCGGCGCCGATGAACTCCACGTCGCCATTGAGGCGGTAGCGGGTGAGGCTCATCGCCCCGGCGCCGCCGATCGGGATGAACTTGAACACGACGAAGATCACGATCGTCGGCAGGACGAACAGCAGGCCGGCGATCGCCTCACGACGTCGTGCGGCGCGACTGCCGGGGCGCATCATCGCGTCGGACCGTCGGGATGCGGATGTTGCGGTGGACATGAGGAGGCCCTTCTCGGCGGAAGTGTGGAAAGTGTGTGGGGGCCGTCGCGGGTCACGGCCCCCACACAAGTGGTCAGCTGCGCTCGAGGATCGCACGCGCCTCGGCGGCGGCCTTGTCGAGAGCCTCCTCGGGCGACAGATCGCCTCGCAGCGCGGACTGGATGTACGGTGCGAGCGCGGCCATCACGGGGCGTGCTGCCGGGCTGGGCTCGCCGGGGTTGGAGAACTCGAGCACCTCCTGCAGCGTCTCGTAGTCGGCACCCTCGCCCGGCGCGGGGACATCGGTGCGCGGCGAGAAGTTGCCGGACGCGACGCTCAGCTCGGTCTGGAACTCCGGCGTGGCGAGGTATTCCAGCACGGCGAGCGCAGCGGCGCGGTTCTCGTCCTTGTTGATCGACGTCAGCGAGAGCAGACCAGGATTGCCGAAGGTCACGCGCTCCTCGTTCTCGAACGGAAGGGCGACCTCGACACCCTCTCCGCCCACGGCGGCGCGCAGGGGCTCGACCTCAGCCGGCAGGCCGTTGGTATGGATGCCGACCTTGCCCGCGGCCCACGGTGAGCCGTCGACGTTGATCGAGGCGGTCGGCGCTTCATCCGGCAGTCCGCCCATCTCGTACAGGTCGACGAGGAAAGAGAGCGCCTCGACACCGGCATCCGAATCGAAGGCGATGTCCGAGCCGTCCTCGGTGAAGACGGTGCCGCCGGCCTGCCAGAGGAACGGGTAGAACGACAGGTTGAGCGTCTGCTCGGTGGTGCCGGCGTAGTCCATCACGGCGATGCCCTTCTGCGCCAGGATCGGCGCGGCCTCGAGCACCTCGTCCCACGTGTCGGGGACCTCGAGGCCGGCATCCTCGAAGATCTTGGTGTTGACGACGTTGGTGGCGACGTTCTGGAAGATCGGCAGACCGTACAGCTTGCCGTCGAAGGTGGTCGCCTTCAACGAGCTGGGCACGAACGCGTCGCGCTCGGACTCGGGCAGGGCGTCGTCGATCGGCAGCACGCCGCCGACGTTCAGGTACGTGGCCGCCATGTCGGGGGTGACCAGGGCGAGATCCGGTCCGGAGTTGGCGGCGAGAGCTGCGGAGATCTTCTCATCCCGCTTGGCGAACGGCTGCAGCTCGATGCTCAGGTCGACTCCGGGGTTCGCGTCCTCGATGTCCTTCTCGACGCCGGTCCAGAACTCCTTGCTGGCGGCCTCGTCCTTGATGACGGGGTACATCCACATGGTGACCTCACCCGAGACCTCGCCGTCAGCGGCGGGTTCGGACGAAGAGTCGTTGGACGAGCAGGCGGTCAGCACGAGTGCTGCTGCCGCGGTGAGGGCCGCCGCGCGGGCGATGCGGTGCGTCATTGCAGGGATCTCTCTTTCGGGGTGGGTTCAGATCGCGAGCGCGGCGTCCGCGGTCGGGCGTGCGCGAACGATCTGAGCGAGGGTGGACAGTGCTTGGGCATGGCGGGGTGAGGTGGGCTGCGAGAGCAGCGGATCATCGACCCGCCGCATCCAGTCCTGGAGGGCCTCGGCGAGTTCGGCGATCCGATCTGCATAGGCAGTGTCGTCGATGCGGTTGTCGAGTTCGTTCGGGTCGGTCCGCAGATCGTAGAACTCCAGCACGGGGCTGGTGCCGATCGTCGGCCCGCGCAGATCGACCGGCACGCTGCGGTGCATCCACGACTGCGTCGGGTCCATCGCCTGCGGAGCGTTCGACAGATTGAGGATCAACTTGGCATCCGACGAGCGCACCGATCGCTTGGGATCGAAGTAGGTATGGTACGTCAGCTGCCCGAACGCGTGCTCGCGGGCGGGCACGTCGTCCTCGACCAGCGGGACGAGACTGCTGCCTGCGACGTCGGCGACGGGGCCTGCCGAGGTCAGTTCCATCAGCGTCGGCAGGACGTCGACATGGCTCACGAGTCCGCCGATGCGGCGAGCCGCCCATAGCGGGCGGCCGGGCACGCGGATGATCAGCGCCACGCCCACGCCGGCGTCATACAGCGTGCACTTCGCGCGGGGGAGTGCGAGGCCATGATCGGTGGTGAAGACGACCACGGTGTCCTCATCGAGCCCCAGTCGCTCCAGCGTGGCGAGGATCGAGCCGACTCCCTCATCCATGTAGCGCACGGCGCCCTGCAGCTCCGCGATCTCCGCGCGGGCCTCATCTGTCGCGGCCAGGTACGACGGCACCGAGACGCCGTCGGCAGAGTCGGGATCGACGGCATCGCCGAGGAATCCCATGATGCCGGTGTCATCGCGGTCGGAGGGTGTGCGGTGCGGCTCATGGAAGCCGACCTGCAGGTAGAACGGGCGCTCGGAGGTCGCGGCCAGCGCCAGCGCCTCCTGCGCCCGCGCGACGACGGTGTCACGATCACTGGCGGTGCGTGCGCGGTCGAAGCCGAGGCGTGTGGCGATCTGGTCGTCCGGCAGGTCGGCGGACTCGTGGTGCACGCCGATCAACTCGGTGCGGTACCCCTGGTCGCGCAGGCGGTGCGCGATGTGGGTGCTCGGGTCGATCAGATCCCAGCCGAACGGCTGGTGCGCCAAGCCCAGCACACCGTGCTGCTGCGGGTAGTTCCCGGTGAACAGCGAGGCCCGGGCCGGGCTGCAGTGCGGAGCGGTGGCGAATGCCGATTCGAACAGCGTGGCACCATCGGCGAGCGCGTCGATGTGCGGGGTGCTCACGGTCTCCACGCCGTATGCGCCGGCGAATCGACCGAGGTCGTGGCAGTGCAGGATGAGGATGCTGCGAGACATCTCAGCCCATCCTTTCGAGAGTCGCGCGGGTCACTGCGTGCTGAAGGGGGGCGCCGGCCCGGAAGCGGGCGACCTCGTCGACGACGATGCGGCCTGCGCGAGCGCGCGACTCCGCCGTGGCGCCACCGACGTGACCGGTGAGCAGTGCGTTCGGCAGGCTGCGCCAGCGGTCGTCCGTGGCGACAGGCTCCGGATCGAAGACATCGAGTGCCGCGTCGATTCGACAGGATGCCACTTCCTCGTAGAGGGCGTCCTCATCGACAAGGGAACTGCGGGCGGTGTTGATGAGCGACGTCCCATCGCGCAGCAGCGCGAGCTCGCGCCGCCCGATCATGCCGCGGGTCTCGTCGGTGGCGGGCGCGTGCAGCGCCACGACATCGCTGGAGGCGAGCAGTTCGTCGAGGCCGAGAACGTGCGGGTGCAGTGGATCCGAGTCGGTCACGTAGGGGTCGTAGACGCGCACGTCGGCACCGAGAGCTGCGCACATTCGGATGTACTCGCGACCCGTGCGAGACGCGCCGACGACGCCGATGCGGGCACCAGAGATCTCGCGGGCGCGGGAGATTGTGCGGGCCTCATCCCAGGCGGCGCCCGTCCGCAGCGCGTGATCCATGCGGTGCACTCGGCGCAGCAGCGACAGAGTGAGGGTGAGAGACATCTCGGCCACAGCGGGCGACATGGCGGCGCCGGACTGGGTGATCGGGATGTCGGCGTTCCAGAAATCATCGGTGACGAGGGCCCGCACCGAGGAGGCAGCGTTGACGACCAGATCGAGTCGCGGCATGCGAGCCAGCAGCGCGGCGTCGAATGCCGGGAATCCCCACGCGACCACGGCGATGTCGATGTGTCGCAGGTCTGCGTCCGCGATGTCGGCGGGGTCGATGATGTCGATCGACTCGGTGATGTCGGCGAGCGCCGCAGCGGGGCCCGCAGGGAAGAATGCGGCGCGCTCGTGGGGCGCGATGCTCACCAGGAGGCGGGGCTCTGTGCCCGGCACTTCACTGTGGTGCTGGCGGACGGCTTCGTTCGGCATGCCGAGAATTCAATCAGCCCAGATTCGTTTTGTCAATGACAAAAATAATAGAATGAGGGACACGGCGAACGGCGGGAGAGACGGCGTGAATGCGATGGCATCGAATGCAGAGGTGCAGCGGTCCGCGGCACGCGTGGGCAGCAAGGCGCTGATCCGCGAGATCAACGAGGCCCTGGTGCTGGACGTCGTTCGCCGACGCGGCGAGACCTCGCGTGCGGAGATCACTGCCATCACCGGCCTGAGTCCCGCGACCGTCACGGGGATCACGGCGCAGCTGGTGGGGGACGGACTGCTCATCGAGAGTCAGGTGCTGCGCGGCACCGGCGGACGCCCCGCGCGTCTGCTCCAGCTCGGCAGCGTCGCGGTCGTCGCGGCCGGCGTGCGGCTTTCCATCGACAGCGTGGAGGTCGTGCTCGTCGATCTGCGCGGCGACGTGGTCGCCACGCATCAGGAGTCGCTGCAGAACGTCTCGCCGGATGCCGCGGCTGACGCTGTCGCGGCCGCCGTCAGCGCCGTGCGCGAACGCGTTGCAGACGCTCGGATGCTCGGAGTGAGCGTCGCACTGTCGGGCATCGTCGATCGCCCTCGCGGCATCGTGCGACACAGCGGTTCGTTCGGCTGGCATGACGTGCCGTTCGCCGAAATGGTCGCGCAGCGTTGCAGCACACGCGTGGTGATCGACAGCCTGGTGAACGCGTTCGCCACCGGGCTGCTGCTGCTCGACGACGATCTCGCCGAGCGCGATGCGATCATCTTCAGCGTGGGGGTGAGTCTGGGCGCGTCGGTGCTCGTGGGTGGTCGGATCCACCGCGGACATGCGGGCGCCGCCGGGGGCTTCGCCCACGGTGCGCCCGGGCCGCGCGATGAGGCCAGGCCATGCCACTGTGGTGACGTCGGGTGCCTGGAGACGTGGAGCAGCATCGGGGGCATGCGCGCCGAGATCGAGCGTCGCGGAAGCGCGGGCGATGCCCTGGATGGCCAGGAGGCTGGTGCGGTGCTCGACGACGGCGGTCGCCATCTCGGCATCGCCATGGCGAACACAGCCAAGATGTTCGGACCCGAGCAGCTGGTTCTCGTGCAGGCGCCGGAACTGGAGGGGACGGCGTTCGAGCGCGCGTGCCGCGAAGCCTTCACCCTCGAGTACGCGCACAGCGAGACGCCTGCTCCGCCGCTGGCGCTGACCCCCGCCGACACCGATGTCTTCGCCCGCGGGGCCGGCTACGGCATGATCAACGAGCTCTTCACCGCCGACGCTCGCTGAGTTGGTGCTCGCGCAGTTCTCTGGCGCCCCCGAGGTTGCGCTTGCGCACAGAACCTGGTTTTATGGCGGAAAGCGCTTACCCAGTCGGGTGTAGCGCGATGACTTCCAGCAACTGAGAGAACGGACCACCATGACCGACGTGCGTGAGATCGGCATCATCATGAACGGCGTCTCCGGACGCATGGGCTACCGCCAGCACCTGGTGCGCTCGATCCTCGCGATCCGCGACCAGGGCGGCATCGAACTCTCCGACGGCACCCGCGTCACCGTCAAGCCGATCCTCGTCGGACGCAGCGAAGCCAAGCTCGCCGAGCTCGCCGCGAAGCACGACATCGCCGACTACACCACTGACCTCGACGCGGCGCTCGCCGACCCGCAGTGGGAGATCTACGCCGACTTCCTCGTGACCAAGGCTCGCGCCACGGCGATCCGCAAGGCCATCGCGGCGGGCAAGGCGATCTACACCGAGAAGCCCACCGCCGAGTCGCTCGAAGAAGCCCTCGAACTCGCCAGCCTCGCCAAGGCCGCAGGCGTGAAGACCGGCGTCGTGCACGACAAGCTCTACCTGCCCGGTCTGCAGAAGCTCAAGCGCCTCATCGACTCCGGCTTCTTCGGACGCATCCTCTCGGTGCGAGGCGAGTTCGGCTACTGGGTGTTCGAGGGCGACTGGCAGCCCGCGCAGCGGCCCAGCTGGAACTACCGCACCGAAGACGGCGGCGGCATCATCACCGACATGTTCCCGCACTGGAACTACGTGCTCGAGAACCTGTTCGGCGAGGTCAAGAGCGTCTACGCGCAGGCCGCCGTGCACATCGCCGACCGCTGGGATGAGAAGGGCGAACACTACACCGCCACCGCCGAAGACGCCGCCTACGGCATCTTCGAGATAGAGGGCGGCATCATCGCCGAGATCAACTCCTCGTGGACCGTGCGCGTGAACCGCGACGAGCTGGTCGAGTTCCAGGTCGACGGCACCCACGGCTCGGCCGTCGTCGGACTGTTCGGCTGCAAGATCCAGCCGCGCAACGCCACCCCGAAGCCGGTCTGGAACCCCGACCTCGAAGACACGCACGACTACGACGCCGACTGGCAGAACGTCCCCACCAACGACGTCTTCCTCAACGGCTTCCGCCAGCAGTGGGAGGAGTACCTGGAGTCGTACGTGCTCGGCACCGAGTACGCCTTCGACCTGCTGGCCGGCGCCAAGGGCGTGCAGTTCGCCGAGGCCGGCCTCACCTCCAGCGCCGAGGGCCGCAAGGTCGTGCTCGACCAGTTGAGCCTGTCATGACCCAGCTCCGCCTGCTGTCAGCATCCGGTACCACGTCGGATGCCGCACTCAACGACTCCGGTGCGTACACGCGCCCTGTGTCGCCGCTGCGCAGCCGCGTCGCGTACGCGGCTGCGCACGTCGTGCCCAAGGTGCACGCCGACAACACCCCCGGCCAGCCCGCCGACATCGACTGGGACGCGACGCTCGCGTTCCGGCGCAACGTGTACTCGTGGGGCCTCGGCGTGGCCGATGCCATGGACACCGCGCAGCGGAACATGGGCCTCGACGCCACCGCGACCCGCGAGCTCATCGCACGCAGTGCCGAGGTCGCCCGCGAAGAAGGCGGCTCGGTCGTGGTCGGCGTGAACACCGACCACATTCTCGAGGAACGCATCTCGCTCGACGAGATCATCGACGCGTACAAGTCGCAACTGCACTTCACGGAAGAGCAGGGTGCAGGGCCCGTGCTGATGGCATCCCGTCATCTCGCTCGCGTCGCGACCAGCGCCGACGACTACCGCCGGGTGTACCGGGCGGTGCTCGAGTCCGCGACCACGCCGGTCGTGCTGCACTGGCTGGGGACGGCATTCGACCCGGCACTGGAAGGCTACTTCGGCGCGACCGACTGGCAGACGGCATCCGACGTCCTGCTCGAGATCATCAACGAGAACCCGGCGAAGATCTCGGGTGTGAAGATGAGTCTGCTCAACGCCGAGAGCGAGCTCTCGGTGCGCTCTCGTCTGCCGGAACAGGTGCGGATGTTCACCGGAGACGACTTCAACTACGTCGGCCTGATCGGCGACTCCGGGGCCTCCGACGCCAAGCGCACGCACTCCGACGCCCTGCTCGGCGCCTTCGCGGCGATCACGCCGGTCGCGTCGGCGGCGATCCAGGCGCTCGATGCCGGTGACCACGCGCTGTACGAAAAGATCCTCGGCCCGACCGAAGAGCTCAGCCGCCAGGTGTTCGCCGCTCCCACGTTCTACTACAAGACGGGCGTCGCGTTCCTGTCCTGGCTGAACGGCCACCAGCCGGCGTTCCAGATGGTCGGCGGGCTGCACTCCGCACGCAGCCTTCCTCACCTCTCGCGCATCGTCGAGCTGGCGAACGCCTCGCTGGCGCTGGAAGATCCGGAGCTGGCCCGCGGGCGCTGGCACGACATGCTGCTCCTGAACGGCATCAGCGTGAACGGATTGGACGCATGAGCCGTATCAACCTCGCGGCCACTACACGGATGGCGGGCGAAATCACGGATGGCGGGCGACACGCCGGGCTTCCTCCTGCCAAGCGTTCAAGCTCCCGCCAGCCGTACCCGGCACTGGCGAACGGAGCGACCCGATGACCGTCCCGCATCCCCGCCTGTCGATCAACCAGGCAACCATCAAGTACGCGAACCTCGAGACCGCCCTGCGCGTGACAGCGGATGCGGGCGTGCAGTCGATCGGACTCTGGCGCGAGCCGGTGAACGAGGTCGGCCTCGACACGGCCACCAAGATGCTCACCGATTCCGGTCTGCGTTTCTCGACGCACTGCCGCGGCGGGTTCTTCACGCTGCCTGCAGGCCCGGAGCGCGATGCCGCACTCGAGGACAACCGCCGAGCCATCGACGAGACGGCAGCCCTCGCGGCGGCCGGCGCCGAGGGCTCAACCGCCGTGCTGGTTCTCGTCGCCGGTGGCCTGCCCGAAGGGTCGCGCGACCTGATCGGGGCGCGTGAGCGGGTGCGTGACGCCATCGGCGAGCTCGTGCCCTACGCGCAGAGCGCCGGTGTGACGCTGGCGATCGAGCCACTGCATCCGATGTTCGGATCTGATCGCTGCGTCGTCTCGACGCTCGGACAGGCGCTCGACATCGCGTCCGACTTCGCTCCGGAAGCCGTTGGTGCGGCTGTTGACACGTTCCACATCTGGTGGGATCCA